>DASPVC010000069.1:0-93132 GCA_035622585.1 Candidatus Acidiferrum sp. | reverse complement strand
CGGCAGTTATATTTCGTCCCGGATTCCGGACAAGGTTTTGCGTCCAGTGCTCGCGAGCACGCTGGCCGTCGTCGGCGCCAGGCTTTCTTTCTAGTGGGATTCCATGCGGCGCGGTGGCCAAGTGGCAAGGCGAAGGTCCGCAAAACCTTATCGGCGGTTCGATTCCGTCCCGCGCCCCCGACTGTTTCGCACAAATTCGCGGCGAGCACGAGATCGAATGCTGCGAAAGCGATTGCGAATCGAGCTGATGAGCAGGTGCGTTGAGCATAAACGCCGAGGAGAATTTGCTTGACGCATGACAACGATTGCCGTAAGTTCACATTCGTGAGTGCTGCTTTAAGAGCGATCTGCTGTTGTCCCACGCACACACTTGCTGGTGCGTGGGTCCTGCGCGTGAACAGACAACTGTAACCGCATTTTTTCGGAAGATTTTTTCGAAGCCCGCTGCCGGCATGAACCGTGCGCGGGCTTTTTGCTTTTCGGCTAGAAAGTCTTCAACCATCTGCCAGTTACGAGCCTCCGCACGCAACCGACCCTGATTCCGATTTGAATTCCGGCCAGGGGCCTCTTGAGCTTGTCTCAAGGGAGCAAAACCAAACGTATGTGCGAATCGCGGAGACACAATTCCAAACGAGCAGAGGAGAAACCTTTCATGCGCAAAATCATTCACCGCGCGATATTGAGCATCATAGTGCTGCTGTCCATTGCTGCTCCTTCGTTTGCAACTGACGGCTATTTCAACACTGGGTACGGCGTCATACAGCAAGGTCAGGGAGGAGCGGGAGTTGCCTTGCCGTCTGACAGTCTTGTGGGAGCAACCAATCCGGCGGGACTTGCTCTCGTCGGCGATCGTTTCGATTTCGGATTAACGCTCTTTCGTCCGTTCCGCGACGCCTCGATTACTGGAAACGAGCTCCCCGAGGGATTCCCGGACGTCAACGGGCATTACGATGCAAATCGCGTGAAGAATTTCTTCGTTCCGGAGCTCGGCTTCAGTCATTCGCTCAGTCCACGGCTGGCCCTGGGCGTCTCAATCTTCGGAAACGGAGGCATGAATACGTCCTACACGACCCCCATTTTCCTGCTCGGGACTACGCGAGGCGGCGTCGATCTTGAACAACTCTTCCTGTCTCCCACCATCGCGTTCAAGGCAACCGAGCACAACGCCTTCGGCCTCGCCGTCAATATCGTCTATCAACGCTTCTCCGCCGAGGGGCTCCAGAATTTCGCCTCGCCTTCTTATTCCAGTGCTCCCGCTTATGTGACGAACACGGGATACTCCAACTCGTATGGTGCTGGCGTACGTGTCGGCTGGCTTGGTCAACTCACGCCCATCGTGAGCGTGGGGGCCACGTTTCAGACTGAGACATACGCTTCGAAGTTCAGTCGTTACCGCGGACTCTTTGCCGAGCAAGGCGGATTTGATATTCCAGCGAACGCGGCTGCCGGAGTATCGCTGAAAGTCAGTCCCGAAGTGACAGTTCTTGTAGATGGCGAGGGCATCTTCTACGGACAAGTCAGAGCGATCGCAAACCTTGACTCAAACCAGGCACCACTGGGAGCAAGCGACGGTCCCGGTTTCGGCTGGCACGACATTGCCGCTATCAAGACGGGCATCGACTATCAGGTGACGCACTCATTGACAGTTCGCGGAGGATATAACCATTCGAGCCTTCCTTTTGACGGGACCCAAACGTTCTTCAATCTGCTCGCCCCTGCCGTTGTCCAGAATCACCTGCATCTCGGTGCCACGTGGACATCGCAAAGTGGTAAAGAGCTCAGCATCGCCTACGTCCATGCGTTCGGGGAAAACGTCAACGGCGTCGATTCAATTCCTCCGACTGCGGGAGGAGGAAATGCAAACCTGCACATGTACCAGAATTCCATCGAGATTGGTTTTGGCTGGAACCGCAACAAGAAGTAGAGACCTGTCTGGGCTGGAACGGGAGGAGGCGCGAATGACTGCTTGGTTTGCTCAAACATGGCCGTGGTATGTGGCCGGACCGATTATCGGGCTGTTCGTTCCCGCTCTTCTCCTTACTGGCAACAAGGTATTCGGGGTTTCGAGCAATCTGCGGCATTTGTGCTCAGCGTTTCTGCCGAGCAAATTGGAGTATTTTCGCTACGACTGGAAGCAGACGGGGCTGTGGAACCTCGTCTTCCTGGTAGGAATCGTGATCGGCGGCTTTATCGGTAGCCACTGGGGAACACCACATGACATCGCGATATCGTCGCAGACGAAGGCAACTCTTCAGAGCCTCGGCATTCATGACTTCTCGGGCGTGGCGCCGAAAGAGCTGTTTAGCTGGCCCGCCCTGCTGACGCTGCGCGGATTTGTCTCCGTTGTTGTGGGAGGGTTCTTCGTGGGGTTCGGAACAGCATACGCCGGAGGCTGCACGTCCGGTCACGCCATCTCGGGGCTCGCGGATTTTCAATTGCCCTCGTTGATCGCGGTAGTCGGTTTTTTTGCAGGAGGTTTGGCGGCCACGTATCTCATTCTGCCCCGCCTGCTCTGAAGCATATGGCGACCACAGCGAACGTCGCAACACGAGCAAGTAGTCGCGAGAGAGTGGATTCTCTGTTGCTGGTCTATCTTCTCTTGGGCATCGTGTTCGGCATCGTGCTTACAAAATCAGAGGTCAATTCCTGGTTTCGCATCCAAGAGATGTTTCGTTTTCAGGCGTTTCGCATGTACGGAATCATCGGTACCGCGATCTTAACAGCGGTAGTTTCGCTCGCCGTGGTGAGGAAGTCTGGGGTGAAATCGGTATCTGGTGAAGTCATTTCCATTCCTTCGAAGGATTTCGGTCACGGCGTGCGCTATGCGCTAGGCGGCGTGATATTTGGAGTTGGATGGGCGCTTACAGGGGCTTGTCCGGGCCCCCTCTTTGCGCTGATCGGCAACGGGCTTTCGGTCATGATTGTAGCAGTGGCCAGCGCACTGCTTGGCACTTGGGTCTATGGATGGCTAAGACCCAGACTGCCGCGATAAGAACGACGTTGCACAAATGGTGAAAGTTGCGGAAATTGGCTGATTGGACTCACCTTGGCTGCTCACTTCCGAGTCCCGGAGCGAATCTTTTTGCAGGATTCACGGGACTGGTCGGCGCATGACTTTCGTCTTGAGGTAGCAGTGACATGAGGCGCGTTCGCCAAGTGGTAAGGCAAGGGCCTGCAAAGGCCTCACCGGCGGTTCGATTCCGCCACGCGCCTCCAATTATCAAGACTCATGACTGCGCTTCGACAATCGGCTACTCTCTGAGATGAAGGAGTGATATTCGGCCGTCCGTTCGAGGTAACTGCGCGGATGAAGAAACAGAAGGCCAAGGAAGAGCCATCGCGCGCCGGGCACTTTCGGCATCTTGCCGCCGAGCTCGCACACATCGGCACGGGGTTTCATGCGCGAGGTTGGTGTCTGGGCACCAGCGGCAACTTGAGCGCTGTCGCGCAGGATGAACCTTTGCGCCTGGTGATCACGGGGAGCGGACTCGACAAAGAATTTCTCGCGCCGGAGCAGTTCTTGGAGATCGATGGTGAAGGCACCGTAGTTCGCGGTAAAGGTAGGCCATCGGCTGAAGCGGCGATTCATATCGCTGTGGTCCGAGCGCGGTCCGCTGGTTCCGTGCTGCACACGCACTCGGTGTGGAGTACGGTACTCTCGGAAGCTCATCGTCGCAGGGGGAGAATTGAGATTTCCGGATACGAGATGCTGAAAGGTCTCGACGGTGTGCGCACCCACGAACACACAGAGCACCTTCCAATACTCGAGAACTCGCAGGACATGAGAGAACTGTCGATCCGTGTCGGGGAATTGCTCAAATGCCAGCCGCGGATTCACGGGTTCCTGCTGCGCGGCCACGGACTGTACACGTGGGGGGCGACGCCGTACGAGGCCAAGCGCCACGCGGAAATATTCGAGTTTCTGATGGAAGTTCTGGTTCGCTCGGGCGGCGGTGCGAACCTAGCCTAGCCGTTTTGTGGTATTTTCGGGGATTGGAGGCAGGGCGATGGCGAGTGTTCGAATTCCAGACCAAAAGCGCAGCCTGACAAAGTTCGACGAGGTTCGCGACTTCCTCGCGGGAATGCAGATCGACTACGAACGCTGGGAAACCAGAGACAACTTGCCCGCAGAGCCCACCGCCGAGCAAATTCTCGACGCATACTCGACTGACATCGACCGGTTGAAAGAAAAGGGCGGATACACTACTACGGATGTCATCGACATCCATTCAAATACTCCGGGCCTGGACGCCATGCTCGCGAAGTTCAATATTGAGCACTGGCATGATGAAGATGAGGTTCGATACATTCTTGCCGGTCGAGGGATTTTCCACATTCATCCGGCGAAAGGTCCGGTTTTTGCGATCGAAGTGGATGGTGGCGATTTGATTCGCGTGCCGCGCGGGACGCTGCACTGGTTTGACCTATGCGGCGAGCGGCGGATTCGCGCGATTCGTCTTTTCCAAGATCGCGCCGGCTGGACCCCTCATTACACGAACAGCGGCGTGGACCGCGGATACGACCCGGTGTGTTTCGGCCCCGCGTACATTCAACCGCAGACTTCCGCGAAGTAGCCGACGTGCCGGTGATCGATCTGGCGCGAGTGAAGGTGGTCCTGCTCGACATTGAGGGCACCACCACGCCTATCGAATTCGTGTACCAGACGCTATTCCCCTACGCGCGTGCGAACCTAAAAGGCTTTCTATACGAGAATTCTGGCGATCTCGAGGTGCGCGACGCCATTCTTGCTCTGAAGGGGCACCGAGAAGGCGAAATCCGCTCGGGCAAAATGCCTCCCGCGTGGATCGCGGATACGCGCGAATCGAATGTCGACTCGGCGGCGGAATATGGTCTCTGGTTGATGGATCAGGACAGCAAAATCGGCCCGTTGAAAATCCTGCAAGGACTGATCTGGCGAAGGGGCTATGAAGCGGGACGGTTGAGAGGCCAGGTCTACTCCGACGTGCCCACCGCGTTTGAACGGTGGCGTCGCCAGGCCAAGGAAATTGCCATATATTCTTCTGGAAGCGAACTTGCGCAGAAGCTGCTTTTTGGCACGACGGAATTCGGCGATTTGACAGACTACATCAGCAGCTTTTTCGATACGCGAGTGGGAGCAAAAACCAACGCGGAGAGCTACAGGCGCATTGCGACGAGTCTGGGCGCGCCAGAGGATCGGATTCTGTTTTTCTCGGACGCGATTGCCGAGCTAAATGCCGCGCGATCCGCGGGAATGCGCACTGCACTGGTCGTCCGCGCGGGGAGTGGCGAAGGCGCACCGGGCGAGCATTCTGTGATTTACAACTTCGATTCCTTGGGCTGACCGGATTCGCTTGACAATTCCGTGGCCGAGATGGCCCCAAAAAAATTTCAGAAACACTCTTGACCGAGCGAATCGTTTACGCTAGCCTGAGCAACGAAATGAATCCTTTCCAAAAGGCGATGAACTGTTGTCCCAGCGGGTGCCGATTTGGCTCGCCGGGTCAACGTGCGAACAGATAACTGTAGCCGATAATTTCGTAATCTTACGAGAGCCCGCTTGCCAAACGACTTGGTGAGCGGGCTTTTTGTTTTTCTTGAGCTGGTTACCCTACCAAGGATTCCTACTCAAAGCCGCAACCGCCGCCGGATCAATGATCAACTCTGATCGCGGTGCGCTGGCAAAATGTCAAGTAAGGAGACCCTCGGGACATGAATGTTCGCAAGAACTTGTTGATCAACTTCGCTTGGCCGGTCGTGCTTAGCGCGTTCCTTTTGCTCGCTCGGGCCACGCCGGCGCAGCAGTCGGCGAAGGACGGTGATGCGGCTACAGAAAAGCCGTACGTCGTCGAGTGGGTCTACAAAGTGAAATGGGGGCACGCCGATGAATATTGGCAGCTGTTCAAGAAGTATCAGATCGCGATTCTAAATCGCGAAAAAGACCTTGGATACGTCACGTCCTACACAGTCTATCGCCCGGGCCTCCACACTGGAGAAGACACGCGTTGGGAATTCACCGTGTTGATCAATTACAAAAACCAGGCTGCCGCGGGGCACAGTCGAGAAATCACGAGGCAATTGTTTCCGGATCAGGATGCGCTGAAGCGAGACGAAGACCGACGCTGGGAACTTGTCGAAGCGCATTGGGACCTACCGATTCGCGCAATTGACCCCAATGGAGACGGCGAAGAGTAGCTTGAAATTTACGGGTGCGGGAGACGCACGCAAAGCACATGAACTCCACTTTCGAAATTGGACGTAACAAGGTCGCGCTGGTGGATGCCTTCGGCAGAAATCAGCAGACAACGACGCGCGTGGAGGCGCGCCAGCCGTTGCGGGTTCCCTGGTTCCCCCCACTCACCCAAACCACCCCGGGGATCTGCAATTGGTTTGGCGCGCTCCGCGCGTGTTAGTTCAACTGCCGAAGAAAAAGTGGTTTCTAGATCTCGTACAAAAACATTTGAGCTGAATTCTAAAGGAGAAAGCAAATGGCTGATTACAAGCATCCCGAGGTGTTAGCTACTACGGAATGGGTCGCTCACCATCTGAACGATCCCAAGACTCGCCTAGTTGAAGTCGACGTGGACACGGCAGCCTATGACCAGGGGCACATTCCCGGCGCCGTGGGTTGGAACTGGCAAACGCAACTCCAGGACAACATTCGCCGCGACCTGATTGAGAAAGGAGCTCTCGAGAAACTGCTCGGTCAATCGGGAATTTCAAACGATACAACGATCCTGCTCTATGGTGACAACAATAACTGGTTTGCTGCGTACGCGTTCTGGCAGCTCAAATACTACGGCCACAAAGACGTGCGTCTGATCAACGGAGGCCGGAAGAAGTGGATCGAAGAAAAGCGCCCGCTGACGACGGAGCCGACGAAGGTTGCCCCTGCGACGTACCGCGCAGCCGGACCGGACGAGTCGATCCGCGCCCGCAAAGAGGATATCTTCGGAATCCTCGAGAAACGCCGGCCGGGCGAACTCGTGGACGTGCGTTCGGTGGATGAATTCACAGGAAAGATTCTCGCGCCTCCGGGACTCTCTGAAACCGCGCAACGCGCCGGCCATATTCCGGGCGCGGCCAACATTCCTTGGGCGCAAGCCGCGAACGAAGACGGCACTTTCAAATCCGCCGATGCTCTGAAGCAACTTTACGAAGGCAAGGGCGTCACGGGCGCGAACGACGTGATCGCGTACTGCCGGATCGGCGAACGCAGCTCGCACACGTGGTTTGTTCTCAAATACCTGCTCGGCTACCGCAACGTGAAGAACTACGATGGTTCGTGGACCGAGTGGGGAAACCTGATCGGCGCACCTATCGAAAAGAGCTGGGCTGCATCGGCTGCCGACTGAGACGGCAGATTTCATCGACCATTGACGGAAACACAAGGAGGCAGTCATGAGTCAGATATTGTCGGAAGTCCTGGGTGCGAATGCGAAGTATGCGTCTGGGTTCGGCGACAAGGCCAAACTGGCCTTGCCGCCGGCCCGGCGTTTCGCAATCCTCACGTGCATGGACGCAAGGCTCGATCCGGCCAAATACGCAGGCTTGGCAGAGGGCGATGCCCACGTGATCCGAAATGCTGGCGGACGAGCAAGCGACGATGCGATCCGTTCGCTCATCATCAGCTACAAACTGCTCGGGACCCGTGAATTCTTTGTCATTCACCACACGGACTGCGGCATGCAGTTCTTCACGAACGATGTGATCCGCGGGCTGCTCGCGTCGAGCCTGGAAACCGCGGAACTGACACCGCAAGGTTTCCGCGATGTGGGCAAAGGTCCGGGTTCGCGCGCAGGCGAGTACATCGAGTGGCTGACTGTGAGAGACGCAAAACAGGCAGTGTTGGACGATGTCGCTCGCATTCGCAACCATCCACTGATTCCGAGAACGATTCCCGTCTACGGCTACATCTACGACGTGAAGTCGGGAAAGCTAACCGAAGTGGAGGGTGCGAAGGCGCTGGGAGCAGCAGCGGGAGCATAAGCAGCAAGACGATTCAGGGCGGTCCGTCGCTACTCGGCCATTGCGATTCGGATCGGCCATAAATTTGAGATCGGGATGCATCGATTTCATTGAGAGGAGAATTTTCGTGGCACTTTGGCAACCAGATCCGACGTTTTACCCTTCACCGAGAGCAGCAATCGGCGCTCCCGTCGAGAAGCTGGCCTACGTTGCGCTGCTCAACGGAGGCGGCAGCAATCGCCATGACGCGATCGGCGTCGTGGATGTCGATCCCAGCTCCCACTCGTACGCAAGGCTTATCGGCCAGGTCGACATGCCGCACGCCGGAGACGAATTACACCATTTCGGCTGGAACGCCTGCAGTGCCTGCTTGTCGCCTTACGCTCCCCATCCGCACACAGAGCGCCGCTACCTGATCGTGCCGGGCATTCGGTCCTCGCGAATCCACGTCCTCGACACGAAGCCGAATCCGCGTAAGCCGGAGATCATTAAGGTCATCGAGCCGGAAACACTTGCGGCCCGCACGGGATACAGCAAACCCCACACGGTCCACTGCGGTACGTCGGGGATTTTCGTCAGCGCCCTCGGCGCACCGAACGGTGAAGGACCGGGCGGAATTTTCATCATCGACCCGGAAAGCTTCGAAGTTCTCGGCAAGTGGGAGATCGACCGCGGCCCCCAGTATCTCGCCTACGATTTCTGGTGGCATCTCGGTTACGACACGCTGATTACCAGCGAATGGGGAACCCCGAATATGGTCGAGTCCGGCATTAATCCGGACCTTTTGCTCAAAGGGAAATACGGCCATGCGCTTCACGTCTGGGATCTGCGCAGGCGCCGACATCTTCAGACTCTCGATTTGGGTGCCGAGCACCAGATGGTGCTGGAGCTGCGGCCCGCGCACGATCCCGGCCGAGCCTACGGATTTGTGGGCGTGGTCGTGTCGCTGAAGGATCTCTCCTCGTCCATCTGGGGTTGGCATCGAGACAACGGAAACTGGGCCGTGCAAAAAGTGATCGAGATTCCCGCCGAGCCGGCAGATCCGGAATTGCTGCCGCCTCTACTGAAAGGGTTCAAGGCGGTTCCTCCTCTCGTGACCGACATCAATTTGTCGCTCGACGACCGGTTTCTGTACGTGTCTTGCTGGGGGACCGGCGAATTTCGGCAGTATGATGTCTCCGACCCGTTCCATCCCAAGCTGACCGGCTCGGTGCACCTGGGAGGAATCGTGCGGCGCGCGGCTCACCCGGCAAATCCCGGAGCACCTCTCAACGGAGGACCTCAGATGGTGGAAGTCAGCCGCGACGGACGCCGCATCTATTTCACGAACTCGCTCTATTCTCCGTGGGACGTGCAGTTCTATCCGGACGGAATTCGCAGCTGGCTGGTAAAGCTCGATGCTAAACCCGAGGGAGGGCTGGAGTTCGATCCGAAGTTCTTCCTCGAATTTAAGGAGTTGCGCAGTCATCAGGTCCGGCTGCAGGGCGGGGACGCTTCCTCGGACTCGTATTGCTACTCATGATCCACGGGCACGCATGGGCGTGGGCGGCCCTTTTTGTGCTGGGTGCGTACCACGGAATCAATCCTGGGATGGGCTGGCTGTTCGCTGTCGCTCTTGGAATGCAGAGGCACAGCGGGCGGGTCGTCTGGGAATCGCTGCTGCCGATTGCGGCAGGACACGCTCTGTCGATCGGCTTGGTGGTCGGCGTTGCTTTAGCGGTCGGAGTCGCTCTGCCGCAGGATTATGTGAGATACGCCGTGGCGGCAGTGCTCTTGGCGCTAGGACTCTACCGGCTCGTCCGTAAAAGGCATCCGCACTGGGGCGGTATGCAGGTCGGGTTTCGCGATCTGACGATTTGGTCGTTTCTGATGGCGACAGCCCACGGGGCTGGTTTGATGCTGCTCCCGGTGCTACTCGGGATGTCGGCGATGCGCTATGCGCACCATGACATGCAACTGCACGCGCTGATGATGTCGGGCGGCCCGTGGATAGGAGCGGCGGCAGTCTTGGTGCACACGCTAGGCTACTTGCTGGTCACTGGAGCAGTGGCGTTCGTCGTGTACGAGAAGGTTGGGTTGAGTTTACTGCGAAAAGCCTGGGTGAATCTCGACATGGTTTGGGCCGCGGCGTTGATCGTTACGGCCGGTGTTGCGCTCGTAATACCGGTTTCGTGAAGCGAGTGAAAAAGGCGTGATTCAGGTAAAGAGTGGGATCCTCGAAAGTATGAATGCGAGACTTGATCTTCGTTGTTTTTGTCACGCCTGCGCCCTCTGCGCGTGTTCGATCGGGCGAGGGTGGGTCTCGCGAAAGGAGTCCTTGCTGAAGCTCTAGATTCCAGATCTTCATTCGGTCTTTTTCGCGGCCCACGATCGATCCGATCGCGGGCCGTTTTTTTTTTGCACCACAAATTCCAAGGAGACTACAGATGAAAACCGAAAGACGTTACGACACGCATGCGAGTCGCACAATCGACCCTGCACGCTTGCCTCGCATTTTCCGCTATGCGGCGATTCTCGTCGTCATGGCCGTTTTAATGCTGGTTCTGCCGGTGCGGACCGTGCGCGCGCAGAATTTGAACTGGGAGGGCCAGACGGGTGCGTTCGTCACACCATTTGCGTATACCAGCGCGTCGCCAGCCGGCGGGTTCGGTCGCCCCGATGTCGCGTTCCACTACCTCAACGGCGGTTCGGTGCTCGGCAATTTTTACGAAGTTTCGGGAACGATCGGTTTTCTCAGTCGAGTCGAGGTCGGATACAGCCGCGCGCTTAGCTCTCTAGGTTCCAACTCCGAATTGAGCCCGCTCTTTCAAGGCGGTTTCAACATCTTCCACGGCAAGGTCAACTTGCTGCGTGAAAACGAGGGCAAACACAATTACCTGCCGGCAATTTCGATCGGGTTTGTGGCACGCACGCAGGTGCGGCGCGTGGGCGGCGTGATCAATGGCAAAGATACAAGCAACGGCGATTTCTACGTGGTCGCGACGAAAACGATCACCCAGATCAAGCAGCTCCCAATCGTCGCAAATGTAGGCTTTAAAGTAACGAACTCCTCGGTGTTGGGAATTGCCGGCAACGCGCCCGATTGGCAAGGCGGTGCGTTCGGCGCTCTCGGTTTCGTCCTACCAGGGCCAGCAAAGAGCAAGATCGTCGTAGGCTCGGAAGCCTTGCAGGAGCCGCACCATATCCAGGGGCTCGTCGGCGAACCGAGCGCGACTTTGCCGACGACGTTAACGTACTTTGGTCGCGTCCTTCCGCCGGGCAAGGTACCGATCAACGTCGATTTCGGTGTCGCGCAGGCCGCCAACGAAATTCTGCCCGGAGTGAGGCTGAAGGCTCGAGCTCAGTTTGCTTTTGGAATTTCGTACCGTTTCGGCCGGGTGGAATAAATGCTGCGCGACGTTTGTGGATCCATGAAGACATCAAAATAGGGAACCGGGGGACGGTCAAACAACTGCGGGATATAACGAGGGCATTTCTTTCTGTCCACGACAAAAGGAGCAAAGCGACTGGCGGAAGCGCAGGACGTAGGCGATCCTGTAGCGAATTGGCCTCGCGTAGGGGCGCACCATTCCGCGAATGGAATAGGAACGAGCTGGCCGCCACGTCGCCAACGAACTCTTACAGCATCTGCGCGAAAAAATTCACGCACGCCTGCGGCCTAGAACGGGCACTTGCCAGCGGCGGCTGGCGCATTCTTGGCACCTCGGTCGTCCTTTCGTCGATGGGCGGCGTGTTGGGTAGAATTGCCGCGATGATTCCCGGCTTTTCGACTTTGTTCGTCATCGCGCTTCCGATCGGTCTAGTCACCGAAGCGGTCGAGAGGATTTAGGCGCGGAGTTTGGAGCTGGAACGTACTAAGCGCGAAGCTCTTGACGAAGTATGGACCCACTTTTTTCACTTCAGCAAGGCTAACAATTCGCCGATCAAAACGAGCGGCAGGCGGCAAACCGCAGCCGCCTGCCATTTCGTTCTGAAACTTCAGTTACACAGCGTCTACTGTTCGAGGTCGTAGAACTCGCCCGTCGGACCATAGTAATTGACGAAATCCGCTTCGGACGCAACGGGGATGACGTCCCCGTTCACATCTCCACCACTTTCCGTGAGTCCGGGGGTGAGACCGATGCCGTTGTTCGGATATTGTCCGACCTGACCGTAGTGCGAGCGGAAGACGGGGAGGGTTGATGTAGTAGAGCTGCACGAGGTGTTCGCGCAGATCTGGAAGGGGACAAAGTCCGGAACGTTCACATGGGCTTGATCCTGAGCCGCTTGAATCAAGGAAGCCACGGTAATCGTCCCGGTCAGCGACGTAGCCTGGTAGGACTGGGGTGTCTGGTCGACGACAGCCCTAAGAAGTGACCAGATGCGGTAGCTGCCGTTTGTGATGTTAACGAACGTCGGGAGATTCCAGCCGCTGCAGCTAAACGCCGGGGTGGTATTGAAAAAGCCGGTGCACTGGCCGCCGGAACCCGTGGTCGGGAATACGCCGCCGTTGCCACCGTTGGTCGAGGTGTAGCCGGCATAGAGCGGGTCCACATTACCTACAGTCAAGTAGTGGACGTTGGTTTTCCCGCCGAAGCTGCCGAGGCTCCAAAAGGCATAGCCGATCGCGTCAGCAAGGTTACTGCTGTTAGTAGTTGTCGCCTGGTTAAGGGCGCTGAGCATGTCACTCGTTCCGATCGCGCGCAGGCGCCAGTTAGTGTATCCACCGAAGTTTTTCACGTCGAGCGGATCGGCGCATCCGCCGGAAAGGGTGGTATCGGGGTTCGAGTAGGTTCCCGCTCCCGCGTAACTGGCCGCGTTGGTGATGCCGCAGGGGAAGGTCGTGCCGTTATCCGAGTTAGAGGACGACGGTGCTGGTAGGCCCGTCTCTTGGGAGTTTCCGTACTGCGAATCTCTGGTGCGAACCGCCTGCCATTCAAACGTGTTGTACGTACCCGAAGTGGGCTCACGTTGAATAACAGGAACGGCGACAGGGACGCCAGAGGGGCACGGTAACCCCAGGATTCCGGTCGTATGCGCCTCAAAGCCGGCATATAACTGGGAGAGGACGTGAGCGTCAACATTCGTTGCCGGGAAAGCGTTGAAGCTGCACGTTGAAGTGCCGCCCCAGTTGACAAGAACGAGGACCGGATCAGCGCCAATCGGAATGGTGGTGATCGCAGGTATGGAGTAACTCGTATCGATGGGGTCGAAACCGATGGTGTAGGTCACACTGCCCTGAGTCAACGTAGTTCCGTTACTTGCAGAGCCGGGAGTCGAGCTGGCCGGAATGCTGTAGGGGACAACATAGGCTACGTTGTTGGCGTCAAAGCTGCTGAAGATGGGTGTGTAGAAACCGGTTCCGATTGCGTTGAAGTTGTACCCGAGGCATGTGGCGAGGCCACTGGTCTGGTTCCCCGGAGAGCACAGCGCGCGATTACTGGCGAATAAGTCATCTTCCGGTCGTCCGTCCGTGAACGCGACATTGAAGTTGGCTCCGTTGACGATATTGTAGATGTATTGCGGCAGGACGTTGCCCTTAACAACCGGGTTTGCCTGGCAGCTGGCGCCGGTGTCGTTCAGGAAAGCAACCTTGCAGGCGCTCTTAACACTCGTGTCAGCCGTGTCCAGCGAAATATAGCCGTTAGTCTGGGCGCCGCCGTTGTTTAGCTGCGCGAGGAACAACCGTTGGCCCACGACCGCGTCTACCGCGAGAAAGACGCACACCTGAGTGACCGTCGCGTCGCCGAGGGTTGGAACCGCATCGCCGTTCCAGACGATCCAAATGTTGCCCGGTTCATCTGCCTGTACGCCCGTGCGGTTGTCCACGCCGGCGGCAACGGCGATGCCGTCCGAGTTAAAACCACCGCCGGTCCAGAGGTTGGAGCCGCAAGCACCGGCCCCCGTAATCGGATCACCGGTGACTGCCGCGATTGCCATACTCGGAAACAATGCTGACGCGCCGACACCAACGACTTGCGGCCGTGGCGGCGTGGCCGCAAAGGAAGGCACCGCGAAGCAGATCACGATCGTCAAAGAAAACACTAGTGCACACAGCTTTGTGGGGCTCATAGATCTCATCTCCTGTTAATTCTAGAGTGGTTGTAGTTTTAGCGAGCTTCCGCAGGGAGATACTTCACTTCGTTTGGGGGCGGTTGGGGTGAATCCTCAGCGACTTTAGTGGGGGCGACAACAGACGACCGGAGTCGGACTCAACACCAACTGAATCGCTGCGCGACTGCAGCTATGGGCTACTTCAAGGCTGGCCCAAGGCGAGCCGCCTTCATGCCGTCTCATCACTGAATTCAGTTTCAATGACACCAACTCCGTCAGCATGCTCACGATAATTGTCCGTCTCCGTTAAGGGAAGATTACGCACTCGACAAACTAACGTGAAACGTTTCTGAGCGAGGCGGTGGAATCGTCCGGCCGGGTGCGCAACATCATTCCGTTGGTATTTGGACAAGTGCTTCTCGGGGTGCTCGTCTCGTGAGGTTTCCTATGCGTGGGTGGATGTTTCCTTGGCGCGCCGCTTGCTGACGATTCCGCGAACCAAGAACGGCTAGACGCGCTACGTCCCCCTGAACCAGTCCGCAATGCGCGCGCTCGAGGCGCTTCGCGAGCGAACTGGCGGCATGGGGTTTGTGTGCGGGGGAGTGCCGGGGCCGCGGCAGTGGTTCGATCCGGTTCTCAAAGATGCCAAGATCAGCGGGTTTACGTGGCACTGCCTTCGGCACACGTTCGCATCGCGCCTGGTGATGGCCGGTGTCGACCTACGTACCGTCCAAGAGCTGATGGGCCACAAGACCATCTCGATGACGGTCAGGTATGCCCACCTTGCCCCGAAGCACACGCTGACCGCCGTGGAGCGTTTGGATGCTTCCACTCCAGCGTCAACTGCCACCACTAGTGCCACCGAGGGCGCAGGGCAGGCAGCGGCGCAAGGCACGATGTTGCAGTAACTCTTTTGCTAGGATAGTCTTGCGGTCGCGCAGCCCGGGTGGCGGAATGGCATACGCGGGGGACTTAAAAACTCCGTTCTAACGCGGGAAAACCTGGGATTTTTCACGCCTTATAACCAATCGCTATAACCAATTTGGGCGTCGTCGGGGATTCAGGGGATTTCGACGCGATCGCGCGACTAGAAACCGGCGAGAGGGTTCCTGTTTACATCCACCTAGACGCCCAATAGAATTTTTGTAGAGACGAGGGAACAGCGCAGGCGATCCGCAAGGACGCCGAGGCCAGCACGGCGATTCGACGCCGCCCCTCCGCCACCGGGTAAAAGTAGGCGCTAGCCGAAAAGAACCCCGGACGCAACAGCTGAAGACCTGATCACGAGGTTTTCAATGTTGCGTAAGAAACCGAACACCCCTCCCGTTGTAGCTTCCACGATCGACCCTGAGAAGCGGTGGTTCACCACCGAACAGGCCGCGCAATACCTCTCCGTCTCCGTTTCGACGATCCGCGCCGTTCTTCATCGCGGCGAAATTAAGGCCGCGCGCCTCCAGCCTCGCGCGGGCGGCTACCACATCGACAGAAACGATCTCGATAGCTGGTTGGAGCGCAGAAAGCGCATCGTTCCTCCGTATCGCGCTGGCTCGCGACCTTGGGTGCGCGACGTGAAGCCGTGGCGCAAGCGCCGCGATCGTCGACGGAAAGGGGCGCTCTCACATGGATAAGACAACGTTGCTTAAGAAACTCGACGCCATGTTCGACGAGATCGCCCGCGCGCGCACGTGGGCCAACGTCGAGATCGAGTTCCGCGATGGCGTCGCGAACATGATCCGTACGACCAAGAACGAAAAGCTGATTGCACAGGAGAATACCCGTGGCCCCCGATACGAAAGCCGTTAGCCCGAAGCCCGTCGCGCCGCCGCTGCCGACGATCGACCAGGTGCCGCCCGAGCTCGCGGGCCTGAAGCGCTGGGTGGGCTGGAACTTCATCCTCAACCCGGAAGGAACGAAGTGGACGAAGCGCCCGTTTTGCACCCATACGGGCGTTGCCATCGGCGCGAACAAAAACTGGCAGCACAAGTGGGTGGACTTCGCGACCGCGCGCGCCGGGGCCGCGCGGCTCCAGCTCGAGGGTGTCGGCTTCGTGCTCGGCGACGGCTTCCTCGGCGTCGACTTCGATCGCTGCCGCGATTCGACGACGGGCGCGTTCCGCGCCGTGCCGAAGCGGTGGATCGACGACTGCGACAGCTACGGCGAGGTCAGCCCGTCAGGCACGGGCGTGCACCTGCTCGCGTGTGGCGTTTTGCCCGCATCGGGCCACAAGTCGCCGATGCCGGACGACGTCTTCGTCATGTGCGAGATGTACGACCGTGATCGCTTCTTTACGTTCACGGGGCAGCGGCTCGACAACAAGCCGCTCGCCATCCGCGCGCAGCAGGCGCACGTCAACGCGCTCCACCACCACGTGTTCGGCAAAGCGCGCCCCGCGCCCGCCGACGACCCCGGCGTCGCGGGGGTGGCACGAGAATTCCTCAGCGACGAAAAGATCGTCGCGAAGATCACGGCGAGCAAGAAGTGGGCGGTGATCTTCAGCCCCGACACGAAGGCGCAGGCGTTCGTCGCCGAACACTATCAAGGCGACGACTCGGTCGCCGACATCGCGTTTTGCACCCTCGTCGCGCGCTACACGATGAGTCCGCTGCAGGTCGCGCGGCTGTGGCAGCGCTCGATCCTCTGGCGCGAGAAGTCCGCCACGCGCGCCGACTACCGCCAATCGACGATCGCCCGCGCGATCGCCGAGGCGAGCAAAGGTCGTCCGCGATTGGTCAACACCACGAACGTAGCGGATGTCTCTTGGCTGTGGCCGAACCGCTTTCCGCGCGGCAAGCTGGTCCTCATCGACGGCGATCCCGGCCAAGCGAAGTCGATGTTCTCGCTCGCCGTGGCGGTCGCGATCATGACGGGCCGGCCGTTTTTGGACGGCGCGAAGCCCGAGGCGACGGGCGGCGTGGTGCTGCTCAGCGCCGAGGACGATTTGCGCGACACGATCAACCCGCGCCTCGTCGCGGCGGGCGCGCCCCAAGGCCCGATCCCGATGCTGCACGTGGCGTCAACGAAGCCCGACGGCGGGCAGTTCTCGCTCGCCGACGCGAACGACCGGTTCGAGCTGGAGATGATGATCGCGCGCGTCGACGCCAAGCTCGTGATCATCGATCCGTTGAACGCCTACCTCGGCGAGAAGGTCGATTCCCACAACGACCAGAAGATCCGGCAGGTGCTCGGCCCGCTGAGCGAGATCGCCAACAAGTCGGGCGCGGTCATCCTCTGCCTGCGGCATTTGGCGAAGAGCGGCGGCCCGAAGGCGATCTATCGCGGCATGGGCTCGATCGGCTACACGGCGGCGGCGCGCGCGAACTTCTTCGTCGCCGAGCATCCCGAAAAGCAGGGCATCTTCGTGATCGCGGCCTCAAAGTTCAACCTCGGTCCGAAGCCCCCGTCGCTGGAATACCGCATCGAGACGGTCGAGGTGCAAGGGCTCGCGCGCCCCGTGCCTCGCGTCGCGGGCGGCGCGCCTTGCGACCTCACGGCGAACGAGCTGGCCGCCGCGCAGAACGAGGACGCCGAGATCGGCGGGAAGTTGGGCACGGCGGTGAAGTTCCTGCGTGAGATTCTGGAGAACGGTCCGGCTAAGGCATCGGAGGTTGAGCGCGCGGCACGGCGCGAGGGACACAGCGATCGAACGCTGCGGCGCGCCCGTGTGGAGCTCAACGTCGTGGCATCACAGAGGGGACGAAGCTGGTACTGGGCGCTGCCCGAGGCACAAGGCGCGATGTTCGCGAACGTCGAAGCGAACCGCGCGCCGTTCTAGGGCTTCTATACACAATTGGACGCCTGGACATCTGACATCTATCTACTACTACAAAATAGCTTTCTAGTTGTCCAAATTGATGGACGCCTGAAATGGCCATGGACGTCTGATCAGGCGTTCAACTAGAGCGAGAGGTGTCCAAACGATTTGGACGAGTAGAAAGTCAATTGTGGCTAGAAGTTATCTCCCAGGTGGCCAGATGGCCAATTATGGTAGCGGAGTCGATCGCACGACGTTGCGCGCCTCGTGACTCGCAAGAAGAATCGCTGTTACTCCGCTACCGCTTCGGCGTCGCGCGATCGCGCGCCGGAATCCTCGTGGTTAACCGCGCGCCGCATTTTGGGCGTGAATCCGGGCGGTTGGCTGGCGTCGCGCGGGCCGGAATCGTGACGCCGCGATCGGCGCGTCGGAACTATTTCGAGTTGAGTGCATATTTCCGATTGACATACTTACCACTCTGATATACGTTTGCTATCGTAGTTTCGATCGACCCGCCGTTCGACTCCGCCGCAGTACAAATCAAGTCGCGAGGCTCAAATGCAGGAAGAGCGCGAAGCGCTGTTGCTTCGTCTGCCGGCAAAACTGAAGGCCGACGTGTCGGCGCTCGCGAAGGTCCACAAGCGATCAACGACGAAAGAGTGCGAGCTCGCGATCGAGCTCCACGTGGCCGCACAGGCAAGCCCGGAGGCAGGAGCTGGCGCGACCGGATAGCCGGGGTACTTTTTATTTCGGAGGCCGCTTCGACACCGGCCGCACGTCTGAAGAGAACATTTCGGTTGGAATGATCTTCGATGAAGAAAAGTTCACGCAAATGGTTCGAAACATTACCGACAGCAGCTTGAGGGGCATCCCGGTTGGCCCGGGGTTGGTGCGCCTTTGGCACGAATGAGCAATCCGCGCACTGAGATCTCCGACCTTCTGTTGCAGAACTCGCCGAACCTCGCGCGTGCGCTGCGACGCGAAAAGGACGACGCGAGCGTGACGCTCACGCCCGAGCAGCAGTCCGAGGTTGAGCAGCTCGATGAGCTGATCGCGGCGGCGATGAGGGCCTGCAAGAAGGGTTCGACCGTAGGTGGAAAACGAAATCCGGCGTTCGCCAATTTGCAGGCGCTCGTGAGGACTCGCGACATGCTTCTCAAGGGCCGCAGGGCGACCGCGAAATCGTCGAAGGACCTTTTGGCAGAGGCCGACCGTTTGCTCGGGAGGGGAAATTGACGGAAGCGGAAGTACGCAACGTGATCGACCAAGCCGCTACGCGCGGCATCCGCGTCTCGGAGCACGAGGCGTCGGTGTTTCTGCGCGCACGCGAACTCTACGCTTCGGACCCAACGAACGATCGCGCGCGTCGCGTGCTCGAACGCTACACCAAGTTGCTTACGACCGGAACTAAGTCGGAATCCTTTGAGGACTTCATGATCGGCCCGCTCGATACGGAGCAGGAACTCGCAGGAACGGCGCACCCGTGAAAACCATCGCCGAGCTTCGCGAATTGGATACGTGGCTGGCAGGATTTGCCAACCTCGCGGAGGCGCGGCGCGCGCTCCAAGCCGAAATTCTCGTGCTCGGGACGCGCGAGGAATTTCCCGCGACGGGCCGCGTGTTTTTCTACGTCGGGCCGTGCGGAAAAATCTACCGGGCCGAACAGCCCTGGGAAAACTGAAAGGACAAGAACATGAACGCAGAAAGTCTAACCGCCCACCAGCGCCAAGCGACGGATTTTCAGGCCGAGGGCTTCTTCTCGCGGCTGTATAAGTTGCTGCCGAAGATGAAAACAGTGGACCCGAACGAGGACCCGGAGTTCCACGCGCGCGTTCGGCACGTGCTCCGGCCCAAGGAATCGCTGATGCAGTTCATCGCGCGGACCGGCTTGGGCCGACCGCAGGCGGTCGCGATGTCGCGCGACGAGATCACCCGCTTCGTCGAAAATGCCGATGCGAACAACCTCGCGGCGGGCGTCGCGACGAAGCTTGGCGAACGAATCGTGATTCGCATGGATCCCCAGCCGCGCCCGCGAAATTTCGTAATCACGGAGTGAGTCGTGTCCGAAATCTTTCGCCAAGAGGTCGACGGCAAGGTCGCGCTCAACGTCGGCGCGCAGGAACGCGTCGTCGTTCCCGGCTCGACGGTGAAGCCGCGCGCGCCCTCGACCGAACCGCTCGATAAAGCGCAGGCGGAACCCACGCCGCGGAAGGGAGGCTAATCGAAATGGACCAGACCACCGTGGAAAAGGAGTCGAACGTCAACCCGAGCGTCCTTCGTCCGGTGACGGTGCCGACGAACGCACCCGCCGCACCCGTCGCGCCAACGCCCGTCAAGGCGAACGATCCGTCCGCCGCGTTCAAGGGCAAGACGAACTCGATCGCGGACGAGTTCATCAAGTAACGATGTCCCCGCCGCGTCGCGGCGTTGTGCGCGCGCGGAAAAAAATCAACTCGAGGTAATGCAATGTCTGCCATCGAGCGCCGGTTCAGCTTCACCGAGCTACGCGCGGTTCAATTTTCGAGCGCCGAGTCGCCGGGTCGAATCGTCGGTTACGCCGCCACCTGGGCGGGGACCGCGCGCATCGGCGATTTTTTGGAGCGCGTCGATCGCCATTGCTTCGATAAGTCGCTCACGCGTGGCGACAAGGTGATCGCCACCGTGGGGCACGATCCGAATAGGGTGATCGGCTCGACGAAAAATAAGACGCTCGCGCTCACGACCGACGAGCGCGGCCTGCGCAGCGACATCGTCCTGCCGAACACATCCGTGGGTCGCGACATCCTCGAAAACGTGCGCCGTGGCGACGTGGGCGAGATGTCGTTCGGCTTTCAGGTCGAGGGCGACGACGGTGAGGATTGGGATTGGACCGATGATCCCGACGACCGCTCGCAACGCATCCGGCGTCGAACGTTGAAGAACTGCCGACTCTTGGATGTCGCGCTCACGCCTCAGCCGGCCTATGACAACACGTCCGCATGGGCGACGGACGGGCCGTTGCCGGACCTCGTGCCGTTCCGTTCGATCGAACAGCTCTTCCCGGCGGGCATCATCCCCGCCGAAATCCGCTCGCACGCTCCCGACGTGCTGCGGCAGCACGAACGACGGCGGGCGCACGCGCTGGACGCGGCCGCGAAGCGTCGTCGCCTCGTGAATTCCGTTCTCTCGATCTAGGCCCGATCCGCGCCGGGTGCCGTGTGACGCGGAAACAAATCACACCGAAGGTGCAAGGATGGTCACTATCACCCACAACGCCGTCGAGGAACTCTCGTCGGCGATTCAGGAACTCGAACAACTAACCTCGAAGCCGACGCTGACGGGGCGCGACGAAAAGCGCCACGCATTTTTGTTGGCGAAGGTGTCGCTGCTCAAGGCGGGCATCAGCCCGACCGAGATTCGCCGCTACGAGCAGGACCGATTGCTACACGAGGCGGGTCTGCCGCGCGCACCCGAGCGCGCCCGCACGCGGCTGGACGAGGACACCGAAAACGAGTGGAGGAGCTTCGCGCTGGGCAAGCCCGTGCGCGAAACCTACGTCCCGCCCGAACGCGAGATCCGCGCGTACGCGGGCGAGTTGGCCGGCGCGCAGTCGTTGACGTACACCTTCGGGCCGACGGGTGGCTACTTCGTCGCGCCCGGCATGGCGTCGCGGCTCTACCAAACGCTCAAGCAGCTCGACGACATCTTCAACCCGGAGTTTTGCAACATTTTTGAGACGCCCACGGGCGGTCTGACGAGCTTCCCGATCTGGGACGACGTGAACAACCAGGCCGTGCTCGTCGGCGAAACCGTCCAGTCGGGCGAGGTCGAGATCGCATCGCTGTCCAGCTCGCAGCTGCGCGCCTACGCGTACCGCTCGAAGATCGTCGCCGTCAGCTTAGAACTTCTGCAGGATTCCAATTGGCCGATCGGCTCGGTGCTCGAACGCGTGTTCGCCAAGCGAATCGCGCGCGGCGTCGGGCAGGCGATGATCACCGGGACGGGCGTCAACCAGCCCACGGGCCTGATCACGGCGGCGATCGCCGCGGGCGCGAAGGTCATCGTGGCGAGCGGCTCGGCCACGAACACGGGCGGAAGCGAAACGGGCACGACGACGATCGGCACCATCGACCTCGGCAGGTTGTACGCCGCCCTCGACCCGGCGTACCGCGACGCGACCGCGACGTTCTACATGAACGACAACACGCTGCAATACCTACGCCAACTGCTCGACAAGCAAGGCCGACCGCTGATCGAGCTGGGGCGCGACGGCCTGACGGGCGCGCAGTCGGCGACGCCCTACCTGTTGGGCAAGCGCGTCGCGATCTGCCCGTCGATGCCGCTCATGGCGTCCACGGCGAACTCGATCGTGTTCGCCAACCCGGATTACATAATTCAACGAAGAGTTCCATCATCCATTTTCCTGCGGCGCTACTGCGAGGCGCAACAGTTGGTCGAGGCCGGGTTGGTCGGCTTCGAGGAATGGTGCCGGTTCGATTCGAACCTCGTGTCGGGCAACGCGTCGTACGTGCCCGCCGCGGTGCTGCAGCAACACTCGTAAGACTTCGCGGCGAATCCGGCGTCGTGTGCCGCGAACGCGTGGCGCGGGTGCACATCTTCCGACCCAGCGCCCGCGTGATTCTCCCCACGACGCCGACGGCGAGTACTGGGACTCAACTTGTCCGGTAACGCCGTTAATCAGGAGTTAGCGCTCGCCTCGTTTTCTCCACAGCCGAATCGTGGCAATCGACGGTTGCGTGTAGCCCGGCGGATCAGTCTCCAATCCGACGTCCTTGAGTGAATGCAATGTGCTGGTCGTCAACTGACCGCCAACATACCGACCAAGAGGATCGGACAAGCTAAAGACGCAGTGCACGACGCCGATGCCTTTTTCGGGGAAATCGGACTTCGTTTGGGTGCAGTCGCCAATCCACGTGAGCGCCGTGCGCCCGAGAAGCATTTCCAAATAGAATTTGTAGATTGCCGGATCCGCAGTTCGTCCCATGCATCCATGAGCACTGCCAATCGTCCTCACGTTCGTATCAAGCATACGGCCGTCGGAGGGTCTCGTGGCTGTCGAACGGAAAGTGAATCGATCCTCGAAGTCGGAATGGAAACCGGTCTTTGCCTGGGCGCAGAAATCCGTCGGCGCAGCGCGGGATTCACGAACGGAGCGTGCAATGTAGATTTCCTCCACTTGAGACGGTTGCTCAATCTGTCGGGCCTCTTGTTGAGTGTTCTGGGCGCGAGCCGGTGGCTGAGTAGCCGACAGCGCCCCGAGGGCCCCCAGCATGAATCCGAAGGTGTTCAGCTTCATTCGGTGTGCAACAAGAGAGGGCATGGGTTATCCTCGACGACCGGCGCGTTAAATCCGAGTGATCTTAGCAGGTTCGCAGTCTTCTGAGCCCTCACCAGCCAACTACGCTTGATCGTCTCCTTGGCTCCTGATTAGTCGGATAACCGGACATTTAGAGTGCTACTTTACATCTCCGGTAAGCGCGTTAATCAGGAGTTTCGTGCTATCTTCCCAGCCACCGTCGGCGTAAGCTCGATTCGTGCATCTTTGGTACATCACGCGGAAATTCCTCCTTCTTTCGGTTCTGCTCTCAATCTGTGTGTGCAGTGCCCAAGCCCAAGAAAAAGTGGAATTGCATCTAGTCGCGGTCGATCTTGCCCGCACGATCCAGAAATCCTCTACAGCACCTTCGGCCACAGAAACCAGCATTCTGGTCGTCGACTTCAACGAAACCCAGGGTCCGACGAGCCAGTTGGGTCACGCTTTGGCCGGTGAGTTTTCTGATTCGCTCCAACAAGTGGGTCATGGCCTCGTCATCCTCACGCGAGACAAGTTGGAGCAAGAAATTGCTAAGAATAATCTGCCGGAAGGGCTCCTTTTGGATTCATCTGCGACCAAATGTTATGCATCGAGGCTCGGCGCCGACATTTTCGTCGCGGGGACGTTCGAATTAGCACCCGCAGGAGTCGTTCTGACCGTGGACGCGTGGCGAACGGAATCTCGAAAAACCATTTTCCGTCAGGAAGGCATCGTGATCCCGATGACGAATTCGATGACGGACCTTGCCGCAAAACCCGCGCCTCCGGTCCCGCCAGTCACAATTCATGAGACTAAGGTCTGGGTCAGCCGAGATCATCCTCCGCTGGATGATGAGAAGGTCGTACATTTTCCCGCTGGCGTAGATGCGGGATATAAGTACCCTTCTTGCGTAAATTGCCATCCTGCCAGTTATTCGGACGACGCGACGATTTTTCAGGTCCAGGGAACAGTCCACTTGAAGGTACAAATCCTGCCCGATGGTTCCGTATCTAGAATTTCCTTGATTGATGGGCCTCCTTGTGGACTGATTGACCAAGCCTTCAAAGCCGTCGAGCATTGGACGCTGAATCCTGCAAAGGCTCCCGACGGTACGTCCGTGGCAGCCGAGGTACCCGTAGAGGCCACCTTCAGCCTTTACTGAATCGCCGCAGGGAACAATTGGGTTGGACTAGACGAAACGGACTGAGTATCAACTCCTGATTAGTCGGATAACCGGACAAGTTCCGTACTAAAACTCTACTTGTCCGGTAACCCCGTTTACCAGGAGTTGACCAAGGAAAACGAGCGGGTCCACAGGTCATCTCTTGAAAACTACAATATGGATATGCGATCCGGAAGCCGTCGATGGCAAATCTTGGCCTTGGTAACGATGGCGCTCGTCGGTGTTGGCTTTGGAATCTGGCTCCTCCGAGCGGGCTTCATCAC
This sequence comes from Candidatus Acidiferrum sp., assembly GCA_035622585.1. Lineage (GTDB taxonomy): Bacteria > Acidobacteriota > Terriglobia > Acidiferrales > UBA7541 > Palsa-295. The sequence goes on along the minus strand of DASPVC010000069.1, from coordinate 68,662 downwards.
TCTCGGTTGTTTCTGGATAGCCGTATTTCTTTGGCGTGGGCAGCAATTTGCAGTTTGGTTCGTCGCTCCGGTCCGAGCTCCGTCAGATGTCACCCCTCCCTTGACTTCAAGATGGCAGCGCCTGCTCTTTTCAATCGTATGCCTGCTTGGTGCTGCAGTCTGCGCAGTAGGAATCTATTTGTGGCGGTTGTGGCCGGAGCAGTGGCAAGCCGGTCTTGTTTTCGTTCTCTTCGGCTTGCTTGTATTGGCTCCAGTAACGATTAAAGAGATTCAAACTCGCCGAAAAGCGCTGACGCAACCCCGTTAGCTCAGGGGCTGCGCCTGGTAAGTCGGATAACCGGACAAGTTCGTACCATGACCTAATGCCGCCCCGCAGGTGTGTGATCCCCCGTGCCCATCCCGAGAATCTCCCGCACCCGCCCGCGCTGCACCACGTCGCGCGGCGACCCGCCGTCCTTGCGGACCCACTTGTTGAACTCGGCTAGCTTGACGTTGTGCTCGACCGGAGCTTCGCCGACCTCGACGGTCACCGCGCCGTGCTCCAGCGCGACGCCCGCGATCCACTCCTGACGGCGGAGCGCCACCAGCCCGCGCGCGACGGCCTCGTAGAGCGACCCGGCCGCGACGGTCGTCGTGTGCTCGACCCCCTCCAGATCGGTCACGGTGACGCGGCACGACCGGGTGCTCATGGGCGAGAGGATAACAGTTTCGCTTTTTATTCGCTACACGTAAAATCCAGGCACTCTGTCAGCGTGGGTTAGAATCCCCCGGCGTGTGACCGTGACTACCTACAAGCAAGACCTTTTTGGCTGTCTATTGAAGCTCTTCATGATTGCCGTTATCTGTTTTGTGATCTGGGAGCTGCTGCCGGAGAGCCTTTCGGACAAGCTTTGGTACTCATTTCAATACCAAGTATCGATGAGTCAGGTAAATAGGGCGCACAAGCCAACGGACTGCGACTGGGGATTTGCGCCGCTCGGCAACAAGGGCTGTCACTACAAGAAGCTGGTGACGGGATTGAACGCAGATGGATGGCTTGTCGCGGGCCAAGAAGCACCGATGTTTAGCCGCGATGTAGCTGGCAATATCATCTCATCGGTAGACGACGGGAAGAAGTGGCAGCCCGCGACTCAGGTAAAGTCACTTACCGTCACGCGCGTTGTCATCAATTGGATGAAAGTTAGCGATGAATGATGTTGGGTATCTCAGACCTCGCGACACTGCGCTACAGCTCGACCGACTAGCATAGATCCTTTGCGATTCTGCCCAGCTCCGCAATGTAGCTTTCGAAACGATTTTGAGCGGGGTTGGCTCGAAACTGCCCTCGGAGAAATCCCGCCGGTTTCCGCTCGCTTTTCAACACGGCGAGGTTCCCGATGACACTTTTCTGAAACTCGTTTTTCGCGTAATTGCTCGCATGGGCGATCGCGTGTCGGATCGTTGTAATTTTCTTGATCGTGCTCCTGTCCCCGTCCGAGAGGTCACAGAAAGGTTTCCCATCCTTGAGGTAGAGCTTTGCTCGCTCCTCTGTCTTGCTGAATGGCAACCAATCCATATATTTGTCGCCTTGTAACAGGATCTCCAACAAGACCGCCGTGGAACTTGTTTTCATCCGTAGAACAGTTCCCTTCTTTCCTTTGACTCGACGATCCAGAATTGCGATGAACAGCTCCTCCAGGAATGCCTCAAAACTAGTAACGGATCGCAAAAACAGGGACTCATAGACAGAATGCAAGTCTCGGAGAGCAATTTTCCTGTCCAAGTACAGAAGCTCCATGCGAGTCCGAGTGTAATCGAGCTTTCTAAGACTGTTATGAAATTTCTTCAGGACCGGATTCGGCATTCTAGTTCCCGCCGAGATATCCCATTAGGACTCTACGCTCACTTGCGTGCGTCGTAGCGCCTCGCAAAGCCTTGAAAACGCGGGGCGGCAATTCTTCCTTCCTTGCTATCGTTCCCCCAGAATTTCGAATAGTTGCCGTCAGCGCCGGTTTGATGACTTCCGGTTTCTTTAGATTGAGCTTCGCACGCCGACTAAGCGGTGTCGGTGTTCGAAGCTCGTACATGTGTGCATACAAGATCAGAAACAAGGCATAAAAAACGGTTCTGTTACTGAACGTTTCGCGTATTGTGTCGATCGGGAAAAGACTTTCGATCGTGTCAAATACTTTTCTGAAACGATCAGAGATATACTTCGCATCCTCAAATTCCTGGTCGTAGTCCTTGTAGAATTGGCTAATGGTCTTGTTGCTTTTCTCCAACACTCCATCCAAAATCAACAACATGAACTCGCTCGTTAGCTCCACCTCATTCATTCGAGCGATTTGATCGGGTGTGAAGATCTCCCAATCTCTCCATCGATTAAGCTGCTCGGCGGCAAGTTCGTAAGCCAGCGTTTTGAACTCCCCGTAGAACTCCGCATTACGAAGTTCCTGGGCATTCAGCTTGACGCCGGTCGAATTCATGCGTGCAAAAATCTGCAGAATTTCTCGGTCATCGGTATCGGCTGGAAAGGAATGAACACTGAATTGATAGTCAAGAATCTTTTGCTTGTAGTGCGTGGGAAGCTCGTTGAAGGATTTTCCCGCTAACTCCTTGTTATGCGTCGAACTAATTGTGAACTGGTCGCGAACAGGGTTGAAGTCAGCCAGGATTGACGGCTCGATGAAGGAAAGAATGGTTCGTATCCGTTGCTGGCCGTCCACGACATCGCGCTTCGGCTTGAACGTCTTGAGATCTGCCGGGATGTCACGCAGAAAAATGATCGGTATCGGCAGCCCTCGAATTATCGTATCGATGAGATAGGACTTGGCTCCTTTCTTCCAGACTGGGCGCCGTTGAAAATTCGGATTTAACTCAAGCGTTCGCTCGCGCTGCCATGTAACGAAATCACTGACTCTGTACTGAGTGCGGAGTGTCTGCGTATCCTTCATCAATCCCCCTCATCGACCGCACTGCCAGTGCACAACACTCTTGCACTAGCCCGGAACGATACCGGGAATTCTACGTCTTTTGCGTATTCGTCGAATCAATAAGTTACGACTTTGCGATCGTGTGCTTGTTCCACGTCGTTTACGACATTTTAGTCGCTGCATTTCCTACTGCGGAATTCTGATCTTTAGCCGCACGACAACCCGCCCCGTGCCCTCCAACGAAAACCACGCAGTTTTTCACGCCGTTGCCCGAAAAAAGTCTTTAGCCTCATCTAAACACCACCAACCTAGGCTTTGGAGGCCGTCGGTTTTGGCCGCCACATATTAACTCTATACATACGTGCGTCGACAGTTTATAGATCGACGCCAACGTGAACCACGACGCACGATCGCGACGGCAACGACGACTCCGGCAGATCGACGGCCTGCTGCGGTTCCTGCGGGCCGAGCATCCGGCGCTCTACGCCTTTGTCGTCGCCGCGTTCGCGCTCGCCGTAGCGACGTTGGCGATCGTCTTGGCTCACCTGCTGTTCAAACCCTGAAAGGAGCTACACATGGCAACGGAAAAAGCAAAGCGTACCCCGAAGGTGCACGTCCTGCCGTCGGTCGACAACAACCGGCGCGTCATCAAGGAATGCTCGCGGGTCGTGGTCGACGTGAAGAGGGTGATGGAGCTGTTCAACTGTTCGCGCAACGACGCGGTGGTTCTCGCGGCGGCGGCGGAGAACAACCTGCTGCCCCCAGCGAAATAAGCGCAGAGCACGGCGCGATCGTTGCGCCGTAATGCGGCGGGCCGGTTGCCAGCCCGGCCATGTCGAAAACAATTCGACGTGAAGTCTCCTCGAATTAAATTAGTACCACAGTACTAGTTGACACGTGCGGGACGGAATTTTAGGTTTCGATAACGAGGAGCGCATGAAAAGCAAAACCAAAAGCGTCGCTCGAATCAGGAGAAACGCCGTTCACGAGGCGGGTCACGCCGTAGTGGCCTGGCATTTTGGCGTGCGCTTTCGTCATGTGACGATCGTGCCTGAAGGCGACTCGCTGGGCCATCTTCGTGTCTTTCGCCAGAAGCTTGAGGGCCTGACGGACGATCAATTCAAACGAAAGGCCGCGATCGACTATGCGGGCGGGATCGCCGAGCGAATTTACGCGCCGCGCGCCTATCGTCATTGGCATGCCGCGCATGATTTTGAAAATACGGCCCAACTCGTCCTTCGGCATTTCGGATCCGTCCGGCAGGCGGACGCGTATCTCAGGTTTGTCAGGATTGTTACCGAGGACATACTCAAATTGCGGTGGCCTCTTGTGATTGCGTTGTCCTCCGTACTGATACGACGCCGGACGATGACGGGGGACGAAGTGTTTACGTTTTTGAGCACTCGCGCTATGGCACGAGGGAAGCGCTAAGTGACACGATCGAAACGAAAGCAGAAGCGGGGTCGCTACGGCGACGGCTGCGTCTATAAGAACGGACGCCTCTGGTGGCTGGCGTGGTACGAGGAGCGCCGCGCGCCGAACGGCTCCGTGACGCGCGAACGTCGGTACGCTTCGTCCGGCACCGACGATAAGAAGGAGGCGCAGAAGCGCCTTCGCGCCAAGCTGCAGGAGATCGGCGGGCGTCGCCCTACTCCGGTCGGGCCGGAGAAGGTCACCTACAACGACCTGCGCGAAAACTTTCTGAACCGCTGCGTCGCCAAGGGGCTGCGCTCACTCAAGGCCGACGAAGATGGCAACCCCACGCTGGCGACCCTGCCCCGACTCGACAACGCGTTCGACGGGTGGCGCGCCGGAGACATAACGATCGCGGACCTCAAGAACTTTCGTGCGAAGGCACGCGAGGACGGCCTGAGCGACGCGCGTTGCAACCGCTACATGGCGACGCTGCGTGCGATGTTCAACCAGGGGCGCAAGGACGAGCTCATCACCTCGCGCGAGGTTCCCTCGTACTTTCCGATGGTGGCCGAGCCGAACGAGGCGCGCGGCGCGCTCTACGTCGAGGATCGATGGTACGCGCCGCTCCGCAAGGCCTTGAAGGAGCCGCTACGGTCCGCGTTCACGTTGGCCTATCATTTTGGCGTGCGCGTTCACGAGATCGAGCGCATCCGCTGGCGCGACGTAAATCTCGAGCGTCGCCTGGTCACGCTGCCGGCGGAATCCACCAAGACGGGACGCTCGCGCACGGTGGGGCTGCCGAGCGACTTCAAGCTCAGGCGCGGCGAGCCGGACGCGCTCGTATTTCCGCTCGGCGACTATCGCTGGCAGTGGTATAAGGCGTGCGTCAAGGTAGGTGCCGGACGATGGGAGAAGCTCCCGAGCGGCCGCAAGAGGTACGCTGGAATCTTGCTGCGTCACTGCAGGCACACGGCCGTTCGGAACATGTCGGACGCCGGGCTGGACGAGAAACGTATAATGGAGATCTCAGGCCACCTGACGCGATCGATGTTCGACCGCTACAACATTGGCAGGGAAGAGGACGCCGCGCGATCGCGCGATCTGGTCGAGCGTTTTCACCGAGAGCGCCAGCGCCGACTATAACTAATTATAACCAATGGCCTGTAAACGCCTGTAATTCGTTGTAAAGAAATAGCGCTATTTTATTGGGTTTTCATCAGTGCCCGGGTGGCGGAATGGCATACGCGGGGGACTTAAAATCCCCTGTCCTTCACAGGACGTGTGGGTTCGACCCCCACCCCGGGCACCACGTACGTTCTTTCGCTTCCGAGGGTTCCTTGCAGAGACACTTCGTATTGTCAGGCGAGAAGTAGTGGAGAAATCGATGCGCTTCGAACGGGTGGTCTGGGTTGTACTCGATAGCGTCGGCATTGGCGCGCTGCCCGACGCGGCCGACTACGGCGATACGGGACGAGACACGCTTGGCCACATCGCGAGCTCGCGACCGCTCCATGTTCCGAATCTCGTTCGCCTCGGGCTTGCGAACATCAAGCCGCTCAAACACCTTCCGCCACCGGCACGCCCCATTGGTTGCTTCGGCAAAGGCGCTACCGTTTCTCCGGGAAAAGACACGACGACGGGCCATTGGGAGATGGCAGGAATTTGGCTCGATCGGGCCTTTCCGGTTTATCCAAACGGTTTTCCGAGAGAGCTCATTCAAGAATTCGAGAAGCGCATTGGCCGGCGCACGCTGGGTAACAAGCCTGCTTCGGGAACAGAGATCATCAAGGAGTTCGGCGAGGAGCACGTGCGCACCGGCTTTCCAATCGTGTACACGTCTGGCGACAGCGTGTTCCAAATAGCCGCACACGAGGACATAGTCCCCATCGCCGAGCTTTATCGTATGTGCGAGATCGCCCGCGCGCTGCTCGAAGGGCCACACCGTGTGGGGCGCGTGATCGCGCGGCCGTTCGCGGGTTCGCCCGGAAACTTTCGCCGCACGGAGCGGCGCCACGACTACGCTGTCGATCCGCCGCGTCCGATGCTGCTCGATGTGCTGGCCGAACGAGGCATACCGGTCTTCGGCGTTGGCAAAATCCACGACATCTACAACGGCCGCGGCGTCAGCGAGTACGTCACCACGAAGAACAACGCCGATGGCATGGTGAAGCTGACCGAAGCGCTCGCGGGTCGCCGGACGGGTCTGATCTTTGCGAATCTGGTCGATTTCGACATGCTCTACGGCCATCGCAAGGAAGTGGAAGGCTTCGCGCGATCGCTCGAGGAATTCGACGCACTTCTCGGCCCTTTTCTCTCGTCTCTGAACACTTCGGACCTTCTCCTAATTACGGCGGATCACGGCTGCGATCCCGATCCAGTGAATCCGACGACTGATCATTCGCGGGAGTACGTACCCATCCTTACCTACAGCGTGGGATCAACGGGCGGCGTGAATTTGGGTATTCGTCCGACGCTTGCCGACATGGGGCAGACCGTTGCAGAGAACTTCGGGGGATCGATTCCGCACGGCACGAGCTTTCTGCGCGAGCTCGGATAGTGCAGGCCGCTTGCGTCAACCGGAGATGATGCGGCGGATGAGTGGTTTTGGCGCGGGCGGCGTTGGGTCTATGTCGAAGCTTTGTTCGAGAAGTTGCTTGGCCCGGGCGGCGCGGGGATCCGAATTGTAATGCAGGGTGCATAGAGGCTCGCCTGCGGAGACTCGATCGCCGGTTTTCTTGTGCAGCACGATACCGACCGCGGGTTCGACGGAGTCCTCTTTCTTTTCGCGACCGCCGCCCAAAATCACGCAAGCGGTGCCGATATCTTCGCATCGCATGGCGACGACATAGCCACTCTCGGCGCTGATGACGTCGAGCGAATGCTCTGCGCGAGGCAGCCGCGATGGATCGTCGATCACACCGGAGTCCCCGCCCTGCAGCACAACCATCTGGCGGAATATCTCGAGCGCTTTACCGGAGTCGATGAGGCGCGCGGCGAGTTCCTTGCCCGGCTCGATTTTGTCCGCGCGTCCACCGAGACAGAACATCCAGGCCGCAAGTTCCAGGCAAAGCTCGCGCAGATCAGCGGGGCCGCGGCCGCGCAGAACGTCGAGACACTCCTGGACTTCGAGAGCGTTGCCGATTTTCATGCCGAGGGGCTGGTCCATGTCCGTGATGAGCGCGACCATCTTCTTGCCCATCCGCTTGCCCGTTTCGACCATCAGGCCCGCCAAAAACGCCGCGTCTTCCTCGGTCTTCATGAAGGCGCCCGAGCCGGTCTTAACGTCCAGAACCAGAGCATCGATTCCCTCGGCCAACTTCTTGCTCATGATCGAGGCGCAGATCAGAAAGGGGCTTTCGACCGTCCCAGTGACGTCGCGCAGGGCGTAGAACTTTCGGTCCGCGGGAGCGATTTCGGCGGTCTGGCCGATCATGGAGCACCCACACACACGAAGAATCTCGCGAAAGCGCTCAATCGAAAGATCGACACGGAATCCGGGAATGGATTCGAGTTTGTCGAGCGTGCCGCCCGTGTGGCCAAGTCCGCGGCCGCTGATCATGGGGACGACGAGCCCGCCAGCCGCCGCCAGTGGCGCCAGGACGAGCGAAGTCTTATCGCCGACACCGCCGGTCGAGTGCTTATCCACTTTCGCCGAGGAGAACTCTGAAAGATCGAGAACTTGCCCTGAATGCAGCATCGCGTCCGTAAGGGCGGCAGTCTCCGCCCGGGTGAGACCTCGAAGCAGCGCAGCCATCAGCCACGCAGAGACTTGATAATCAGGAATTCCTCCGCGGGTGTAGCCGTCAACGACATGCGCGATGTCGGCGCGCGAAAGCTCGTGGCCATCGCGTTTCTTGCGAATCACGTCGGCGGTGCGGATGTCTCCGGAGTTCTCGCCGGGGTCGCTCACTGGAGGCGAAATCCCTCTGGCAGGAGATCTGTGATCGGTAATTCCTTCCATCCGTTGGCGCTGAGAAAGAAGACCGTTGCCGTCGGCCCGAATTCGTAGATCACCTGGCGGCAGGCGCCGCACGGAGAGCAGGGGGCGTCGTGATCGTTGACGATTGCGATCGCACGGATCTCCATTTTTGGACCGGCTTGCGCAACTGCCGAGAAAATGGCGGTGCGCTCAGCGCAATTGGTGATGCCGTAGGACGCATTCTCCACGTTGCAGCCGCCGTAGACCTTGCCGTTGGTAGTGACCAGAGCCGCGCCGACCCTGAAGTGGGAGTACGGCGCGTAAGCGTTCTTCATAGCGGCGCGCGCAGCTTTGATGAGGCGATCGCGAAGGGCGCCATTGGAATGAGGGTTTGACACAATATGCCTGCTTCGGGAAACTGAAGTAGCGTAGTAACATTTCGGATTCATGTCGAGCCGAAACTCAGCCGTCGATAGCCAGCGTTTGGCGCAAAGCTGGCAGGGCATCGCCCGCATCATTGACCACACGAACCTGCGCCCGGACGCGACGCCGAGCCACATCGTGCGCCTGTGCGAAGAGGCCCGGGAGTTTGGCTTCGGATCGGTCATGATCAATCCTTGTTACGTCGAACTGTCCTGTTCGCAATTGCGGGGCAGCCCGGTGAAGGTCGGCGCCGTCGTCGGCTTTCCGCTGGGGGCCACGCTGACAAGCGTGAAAGTGTTTGAGGCCGCTGAAGCGATGAAGCTCGGCGCGCGCGAAATCGACATGGTGATGAACATCGGGGCGCTCAAGGGCAGCGAAAGAGAGTTGGTGCTAGCCGATATTCGCGCCGTCGTGGATCTCGTTCATGCGCAGGCAGGGCTGGCGAAGGTGATTCTCGAAACCGGGCTGCTTACGGGCGAGGAGAAGGTGCAGGCCTGCGAGCTGAGCGAAAGGGCCGGCGCCGACTTTGTGAAGACATCGACCGGGTTTTTGGGCGGGGTCGCTACCGTGGAGGATGTGGCGCTGATGCGCCGCACCGTGAAGATCGGCGTGAAGGCGTCAGGCGGAATTCGAACCGCGAGCGACGCACGCGCCATGATCGAGGCAGGAGCGAACCGGCTCGGCACCAGCAGCGGTGTCAGTATCATTCGCGAATTACGCGGCGATTCCTCCGGCAAATAATAAGCTCAAGCAGCTGCGTATCGCTCCTGAGGAGTTTCGAAGCTTCGCGCGACCTCGCGGGTCAGTCTCATCGGTTTCGTTGTATCATGGCCGCAGATGGAAAACGATCGCACCGACCTGAAGCGTCCGCTCACCCACTGGATTGGCAAAGGGGCCGGATGGCTCCTTCATCATGTTGTCACCGGACTCGCCGCCACCGGAATCACCCCGAATATGTTCACGTTCTTTGCGCTCGGCGTGAACTCGTGCGCAGCTGCGCTCTTTGCGATGGGGCAGTTCCGGTCGGCGGCCGCGGCGCTGTTTCTGGCGGCTTTCCTGGACATGGCCGACGGTCAGGTGGCGCGCCGATCGGGGCAGGTAACAGCCTTTGGCGCGTTCCTTGATTCCACGCTGGATCGCTATTCGGATCTCGGGCTCTATATGGGGCTCGTCGTCTATTACACCCTCATTGGCCGGACGTTCTACATGGTGCTCGCCGCGATCGCGATGGCGAGTTCGTTCATGGTCAGCTACTCGCGGGCGAGGGCTGAGTCGCTGATTCCGTCGTGCAAGGTGGGCTTTATGGAACGGCCGGAGCGGCTTGTCCTACTCATACTGGGCGGGTTGTTCAGCCGGATGGCGCCCGCTTTGTGGGTGATCGCGACGATATCGACGATCACCGTGGTCCACCGAGTGGTATACACGTGGCAGGAATTACGCGCCGGCCGCTCGCTGCCAGAGGCCAGCGTCTCTACGATGTCTTAGTGCCGCTTTGCGTGTTTCAGAGATTCCTCGACCGGTTCCGAAACGATCTCGTGCACCCGCCTTCGCAAGGCCTCCACATCGCCACGGCCGACGTGCGATGTGTCGATTGTATCGTGCAAGTAGACTGTGATTTTTCCCGGATGCAGCATCCAATGGCCGGTTCGGAAGAACTGATAAGAACCTACGATGCTCATCGGCACGACCGGCACCTCGAGTTTCTGCGCCAGATTGAATACGCCCTTCTTGAATTCCTGGACGTGGCCATCGCGAGTCCGCGAGCCTTCAGCGAACGCGATCAGGCTGATGCCGGAATCGAGCGCTGCCTTCGCTCTCTTGTTCATGATTTCCAAGCCATTGCGGCTGCGGACATCGGGTACCGGAACGTTTCCAAACCAGCCCATCATCCAGCCGTAGACAGGAATCTTGAAGTGAGATTCTAGTTCGAAGCCGCGCACAAACTGCGGGATCGCCGAATAGATCACAAACGGATCAAAAATATTGACGTGATTGCAGACGAAAATGCTCGTCCGCTTGGGGTCGAAGCCGCGCGATCGATGAACCGCGAATCTGACCCCCGCGAGGCGGAGAATGTTGCGAAAAAAGCCGCGGTTGAGCCAGTCGAATTTGCGCCGGTCCACGCAAAGGCCGAAGAAGATCAGGACGGTTCCCACCAGTGCAAAATGGAGGACGCTTACCGTCCACAGCACGGCCGAGCGCACGGCCAGCCAAAGGTTCCTCATGCGATGATGTTGAGCGCTGATGGAAGAACCTCCATGGAGCAGCACTGCAAGCGCATTACTTCGCCGTCGACGATGACATTCACGGGTCGGTCGAGGTCGAATTCGATCTTCCGGACGGCCGCGCGCGAGGCAAGCGGATGGCGGATGTGCGTACCGGTGAAAAGCCGCCGGAACAACCAGAGCACGCGCAAACGTCCAATCGGGGACCAGCGGACGTATTCGATCCGGCCGTTCGATGGATCGGCATAGGGCGCGATCATCATATTTCCGCCGGTGAACTTGCTATTGCCGAATGCCAGAAAGAGACAAGGGCGCCGATCCCAATCTTTTGCTCCCTCCAGCCGATGAGGAAACGCTGCGTGCTCGAGTTGCGCGAGGCGCGCAAAGACCCCAAAAACATAGCCGATGTGGCCCCAGCGCTTGAATTTCCGGTTCGCGACCTCTCCGGCATCGGCCGCAAATCCGAGGTTCAGCATATTGATAAAGAAAATGTCGCCATCCGCGTGGCGCAGCCGAATCACGTCACAGGGGCGCCGACGATTTTGACGAAGAGCCTCGACCGTATGTTCGACTCCGCGGGCGGTGAAATCCCGGAGAAACGAGTTGCCCGTACCAAGAGGCAGAAAGCCCAGGGTCGCGCGACCTTGTGTCTCCGCTTCAGGGAAAATTCCGTTGACGATTTCAAAGGCCGTGCCGTCGCCTCCAACGGCGAGGAAGTTGCGAAACCCTCGCGCGTACGCGTTGCGAGCCAGCGCCGTCGCCTCGCCCGCTCGGGTCGTGTGCGCGATTTCGAGTTCGATGCCAAGCGCGCGAACGCGCGCCAACGCAGACGGAGCGAGCTTGCCGCAGCGCCCGTTCCCGGCAGCCGGATTGACGACTGCAAGGAATTTCTCCTTCACGAAGGCGGAACCTCTGACGAAACACGCGGTGAAGGAATCACAGCACCACCACCGCCTCGCGGCCCAGTTTGTCGCGAATCTGTGCGGCGAGCTCGAGGCGCTTGATCTTCATCGAAGCCGTGCGCGGGAAGTCTTCCTCCCAAATCAAATAGGTACTCACGCGTTTGTAGTTCAGTAGCCGCCGGTTGCGCGCGGCGATTTCGGCGACCAAATCCTGGGTGACGTGTTTTCCCGGCTCCGGGTGAATCACCAAAACGAGCTGCTCACCTGTCATTTTTCGAGTATGCCAGAGGTAGTTCGCGGCAAAGACGCACGACTCTTTCACCGGCAGGCCCTCGAAAGCGGCTTCAATCTCCTCGGGGTAAACGTTCTTGCCCTCTTCGGTGACGATCATATTCTTGGCTCTTCCAAAGAGCTGCAAGTGTCCGACGGCGTCAATTCGTCCCAGGTCTCCGGTCATCAGCCATCCGTCCGCGATGGTTTCCGCCGTTAGTTCCGGATCGTCGAGGTAGTGGGACATCACGGTCTTGCTGCGCACGGCGACTTGGCCGATGCCTTCGTCTCCGGGATTGAGAATGCGGATCTCCATTCCGCGAACCGGTTTGCCGACCGTCGCTGGACGAAGCGGCTGCAGGTCGTTCAGGGTAATCGCAGTGCACGCTTCCGTAGTGCCGTAGCCGTTGTAAATGGGAATGCCGAGTCCGTGGAAGAACTCGATGATAGCTGGCTCGGTGAAGGCGCCTCCGACCAGGAGCGCGCGAAGGCTGCCTCCGAAGGCCTGGTGAATCTCTTTGAGGAGCACGCGGCTTATTCGAAGACGAGTGCGTCGGCGCGTCAGCGTGCGGTTGATCGTGATGAGGCCATTCAGTACGCGGCGCTTGAGCGGAGTGAGCGCGGCGAACCGGTCCTCCAGACCGCGCTGCAGATTCTTCAAAATCAAAGGAACGACGGCCATGTACGTGATCTTGTATCGCGTGAAGGCATCCCGGATGTACTCCGGGCGCAGTGTGCGCAGATGGACGACCGTGCCGCCGCCCGTGAACGGCATAATGAAGCCGCCCATGAAGTCGATCGCGTGATTCGTGGGGATGATGCTCAAATAGCGCGCGCCGGGCCAGAATGGGAAGACAGGCGTGACGGCCATGCACTGCTCAAGATAATTCTCGTGTGTCAAAACGCAGCCCTTTGGCCGACCGGTCGTGCCAGAAGAATAGACGATGCACGCTGGGTCCTGCCGCTGGCGCGGAACAAACAGCGGCTCGCGCGAGCTACGAAACTCTTCCCACCGCCTTGCGCCCGAGAGATCGGCGTTTGCGGGCGCCTCCGTGACCAGCACTGTACGCGCCGAAAGAGTTTTGAACTCCGGAGATTGTGTGATGGCGCGCCATAAGTGATGCTCGACAATCAGAACCTCTGATTTTGAGTGAGCCAGCAAGGCCAGCTGTTCACGCGGCGACAATTTGTAGTCCAACGGAACGAGCACGCCGCCGCAGTAGAAAATCGCATAGGCCGAAATCAGCCATTTCGACTGATTGGTCATGATAATCGCGGCACGCGAGCCTTCGTGAAAACCGGCGTCTTGCAAGGCGCGCGCAAGCGGGAGCGCAGTTTCCTTGAACTGGCGATAGGTGAGCCGGACGTTTTCGCGGTCGCGGTCTGCCTCAATCAAACAGATTTCATCAGGCCAGCGGTCGAGTGCTGCTCGAAGCGCTTCACCGAGACAGTTGTACTTGCGCAGGTCCAGCATTAAAGGCGGGATTGTATCCGTTCTGCCAAAGTCCGGAAATCGCTGACACCTTGAAGCTCGTAGTCGGGCAGCTCGATGCGGAAATGTTGTTCCAAGCGCGTGAGCAGATCGAGCGCCTGCAGGCTGTTGATGCCGAGCTTCGTGAAGAAGTCGTCCGTAGGATTCAGCTCGGCGCGCGGCACCTTGAAATGTTCGGCCGCGAGCTGGAGGATCTCTTCCGTCGTTTTCTCTAGAGTAGCCATACACTCTTATCTTGCCATAGCTTCCGGCTGCCTTCTTCGGGAGCTGTGTATCCGGCGCGGCGTCTATGGCAAGTAGGGCAGGGCATCAATGCTCTCGACGAATTTGCGCAGGCCAGCCTCGACCGCGGGCCGCGTGAACAGATCGCAGAACATATCAATTTCGCGCCGCAGCTCCTCATGCGGGATCGGTTTGATAAAGCGTTTGGCGGCGATCGCCGTTTGGCGATCGAATTTGCCGATTTGAGCGGCTGTCGCGCGCGCCACCCGCAGAGCATCGCCCTCGGCTGTCACCTGGCTCACGACTCCTACGGATTGCGCCTTCATTGCGTTGATGCTGCGGCCGGTCAGCAGAAGATCGCGCACAACGGCATTGCCAAGATCGCGCTTGAGGCGTGGAATGCCGCCGAACCCCGGAATCAGACCCAGCCGCAGCTCCGGAAAGCAGAAGCGAGCCATCTTGTCGGCAATGATGAGGTCGCAAACCAACGCAAGCTCGAAGCCTCCGCCGAACGTGACGCCGTGCACAGCCGCGATCGTGGTTAGCGGCGCAGAGTCAAGCTCATTCATCACCCGGTGGATTCTCTCGAGAAAATCGCGAACGCCTGTCATTCGTTCTTGAGGTCGAAGCGCCTGCGATCGCTCATACAGTTCGCGCAGATCGGCTCCGGCGCAGAAGCCCTCCCTACGCGCGCTCGAAATGATCAGTGCGTGAGCCTCTTTCTGCAGCGACTCGAACGCCGCGGCGAACTGTTCGAGTTCGCGGAGCGTTTCGGAGCCGATCTCATTGCAAGGCGCGCGGTCGAGAAGGAGCTCGATCGTTCCGTCAGCAAGTCGCCATGAAAGAGTCTTTCCTTGAAAGCTCTTCATGCAGGTCTCTTCTGGTAAAGGCTCTCGATTTCGGCAGCGAAGCGCGCGGCGATAGCATCACGCTTGAGTTTGCCATTGGTAGTGAGCAGGCCGCCCTCGATGCTGAGCGGCTCAGATGAAATATGGAATGCGCGGATCTGCTTATAGTGCGGCATCCTTGCATTCAGCGAATCGAGAACGGACTGAACGCGGGCCGGATTCAGGCCATTCGATGTGCCGTTCGCGCCGGCGGGAGTCACGATCGCCGCGAGGAAGCTTCGCTGGTTGCCGAGAAGCATCACGTGCTGCGCCTCAGGCAAACGCGCCGCGATGGCATCTTCCAGCGGCTCTGGCGCGATGTTGTGGCCCGAGTTCAGAATGATCAGGTTCTTGAGCCGGCCAGTGACGCGCCAGTTTCCGCTTGCGTCCGCATCTCCCTGATCGCCCGTATGAAACCAGCCGCCGGCCAGCGCCTTGGCGGTTTCCGCGGGCCGCTGCCAGTAGCCAGGAAAAATATTAGGGCCGCGGACGAGAATCTCGCCGTTTTCCGCAAGCGTCATTTCGATTCCGGGAATTGCCGGGCCGACGCGTCCGGGCACGTAATGGCGCGGGTCATCCATCGTGCAGATCGCCGTGGTTTCGGTGAGGCCATAAACCTGCAGCACCGGAATGCCGAGCATTACGAAAAACAACTGCGTCTCGGGCGAAAGGGGTGCAGATCCGCAGATGAGGGCTCGCAGATTCGGACCTCCGATACTTTTTCGAATCTTAGGGAATATCAACGACTTCGCGAGCCTCAAACAAAGAGCACCAATTCGCTCGCTTTTTCCAGACTCGCGGAGCAGGTATTCGCGCATTGCGCGGACGAAAAGCCCATTCGCCAAGCCCTGTGTTGCGATGGATTCTTCTACTTTGTTGCGGACGCGCTCCAGCAGAGTCGGCACGTTGAGAAAATAATCGGGTTCGGCCAGTTTCATTTCATCGGCTAGCTTGGTCAGATCCGTGGACAGCGTCAAGACGCTTGAGCGCGACAGCGCCGTGAGAAGCAGAATCCACGAGCCTGCAAAGCAGAGCGGCAGGTAGTGGAAGACTCGGTCCGGCCGCGTGCTGCCGGCCATCAACTGGTCGAGGCGAGCATTTGTGCACCAGAGCATGTGGTTCACGTTGCCCGCGTTCAGCAACACGCCTTTCGGTTCACCGGAAGTGCCGGACGTGTAAATGATTGTGACCGCGTCGTGATCGGCGTGATGGAAAGCGTCGGAGTGCGTTCCAATCCTGATTTGAAACGCTTCGTCGAGAGATACGATTTCCGGGCTGGTCGGCCACGCATCGCGAACGGCGGATACCAGGTCTGGATCGCAAAGAATCAGCGAAGTCGCGGAATCCTTCATCATTCCGGCAAGTTCGGCGGGCGCCTGGCGGGCGTACAGCGGCACGGTAATCAGCCCCTGCGCCATCATCGCAAGGTCGACGGCCGCCCACTTGATACTGTTCGGCGCAAGGAGCACGCATCGTTCGCCCGGTTTCATCCCATGCGCGGCGAAAAACGCCCGCGCCTGCCTCACCATCGCGAGAAATTCGAAGGCAGTGACTGCGACGACCCGGCCATCGCGCGCTTCGCGCAAAACCGGCGTGTTGCCAGCCTGCTCGAGGCGCACCAGGATGTCTTCGATGAATGTCACGCCGCCAGCGCTCCGGAATGCTTTTCCAGCAGGCCTTGCAGGTTCGCGCTGAGTCGAGGTAAGTATTCTTCCCAGCTGAGGACACCCTTACGGATCGGAAAATCTGGATACTGCCGCGCCACGTTTTCTTCCAAATAGATGCCCATGCGCGCCATCGTCCGGAGATTGCGCGCCACTGTACATGCCATCGCGTCGCGTATGTGATCGGCCTCAGAGTCCAGCGCCTGCAACGCCGACACAATCTTGTCAGCGAGTTGCGGCTCGTCAACCCTCATCAGTAGATGTTCGTGACCGCGTTCTCGCATCAAGTTGCAGATGCGCTCGTCCATCGTGACACCCGCCGAGAGCACGCCTGCCGGCATCGAAGTGACGATCGCGTGAAAGCGAGACGAGAGCATGCGGTCGCATTGGCGAAGGATACTTACAAGCTCGTACATGTTGAGCTGATCGGAAGCAAAGATAGGCGCCCCGCCGATCTGCTGCGCCACGCGCTCGCACGCGTCGCGGTCGAGCATCTCCATGGCGACGAGCACCGGAAAGACGGATCGCTGCTGGCGATACCGCTCGATTCCGGTCGCCATCTCGGAAAGATATTTCTCATACGCAGCATCTACGTCGCTGCCCGAGCGATGGAAATAGATCGTCCGGTAGTAGCTTTCCTTGTATGCACCGGCGACCGAGTGCGCGAGATATTTCATCAGTGAGGGTTTTACAGGCCACCAAAACGGATTGATCGGGCAGACCGCGAGCACCGGCGTTTTGCCGTCCCACCCCGCTGCGTGCAGGGCCTTGCGGCCATACTCGGGCGCCAGTGGCTCAAAAGTCCACGCCGTGTCCGTGCCGAGTTCTGTGGCGATGCCGAGTTTACCCAGAATTTCTTGTGATTCGATGTTGCGCGTAATGACGACTGAATCGCCGCAATAGCGACGGCACATCCCTTGCAGCGACGCATCCATCTGTCCTGCTTCGGCGCCATAGCCAATGCTGAGCTTGTTTTGCACGGATGCGATTCCAAGCGAGCCGATCATCATGGCCGCCAGCGCGTTCGCAAATTTGCTCTTGAACATCGAGCCCTCGCACGCGATCACGCCGTCGTGTTCTCGCACCACCGAGTGCAGAAAAGGTGGGAACACGTCCGGCAAGTGAACCTGCCGAGCGTCGCCGAAGTAACCGCGGGTGAGATCGAAATTCTGGGTCATCACGCTGAGAGCGACGTTATCCGCGCCCAAGATTCGCCGAACCTGCCGGAGGATTTCCTCGACACGGATATCGGACCCTGTATTGCGCGTGCCATTGTATCCGGCGAACAAAAGCTTGAGTTTCTCACCGGGCGTCCACGGCGTTCCTGCTCCGAGCATCCACTCCAGCTTGTTCAACTCGACGAGCCCGCTGACCCAACCTTGAAGGACGAGATCCATCATCGGCGTGAATCCTGCGTGGCAGCGATCTGTGCAAGGGAAGGCTGAGACGCCGGGCTGGGAACAGCACTGGCAGGCAGGTCGCGATACTTGTAACTGAAATTATTCTCGCGGCTGAACCGCAGCAGCGGATAGCAGTACTGGGAGAATGGCGTGGGGCGTGTACCCATTTCCGCCACCACACGGCGATTGTCGAACACGGTATTCCACACCAGGTACGGCAAGAAGACTTTCAGCAAGGTAGCGAGTCCGCCCACCTTTCCAGCTCGTCCCGCCAGTGCATTAATCACTTTCGACGAAGGGCCCTCGAGACTCGGAACGTACCTCGGACCACGCTTGCCTTGCGCTTTTGAGAGGGCGTCCGTCAATTGCACGAACGTCTCGGATTCGACGCCGGACGAGAGGTGATAGATTTCGTGCGCTGTTCTGTCTTTCTGATGCAACGTCGCGATCGCTCCCGCGACGTAGTCCACCGGGACAATGTCGACTTTGTCAGACGGGCGAAAGGGAAGCATCGGAAGTCTGGCCAGAAACACGAAGGCGCGAACCATCTCGAACTGATTGGTTTCGGGACGCCGGCTGTCACCTAAGACGATGCTAGGGCGAAAGATCGTCTTTGGGACGTCAGGCAGCAACTGCCGCACCATGTGCTCGCAGAATTTCTTTGTGCGGGCGTAAGGATCGTAATCCGAGCGGTTCCAATCGATGGCCACGTCTTCCTCGACGACCTCGTTTGCGCGGTGCCCGGCCACGGCAACGGTGCTGACGTGGCTGAATCGGCGAAGGCCGTGATCGTCGCGAGCGCGCATGGCGAGCTGGATCACTTCGAGCGTGCCCCGCAGATTCACATTGAGGCAGCTTTTCTCGGATTTCCGGTTGAGAGAAGCCGCGCAGTGAATCACGGAGTCGGTGGATCTCACCATCTGCCGGTACTCATCGTCGGACAAGCCGAAACGCGAGCCGGTCAGATCACCTAGAAACACGCGCACACGCGAGCGAAGGAACTCTTCGAAGAGCGCCAAGTCCATGTGCAGCTGAAACGCATGCCACAGGCGGGTTCGCGCCTCTTCGGCATCGCGTACGCGGACGAGCACGTTGAGCGGCTCCGAATAGTCCGCTAGCAGATTCGAAGCGACGTGCGCACCGATGTATCCGGTGCTGCCGGTCAGAAGAATGGCCACTGTCTTTGGGTGTCAGGTCGTCGCCGAAGAGGTTCCCGCGGCCCCGGCGGCATTGGCCTCACCTTGAGCCGCGAAGGGCACGTTGCGCCGCGGGCCCATATCGAGCGGACGACCCTCGATCAAAGGATAGCACCACTTTCTCAGCGCCGGTATGTGGACGTTGATCCAATAGTCCCACCAGTCGAGGGAGCGCGTGTCGTAGCCGAAATCTGCCTGTTCGTCCGCGGGCAGAGCCGCGCTCAGCCGTTCGACGTTGGCTGCCTCGAACACATGATCGTTGCGGAGAATGAATGGCTCAAAGAGATCGATCAGCTTGATGACCTTCTCAAGTTCCCGCTCGTGCCGCGCGAGCGGTGGACGCATGAACGGAATGGGCTCAACAGTCCGGTTGATGACTTGCACGAGGATCTTCTGCGCGGGCGCGGAAAGGGCCTCATAGCGCGTCTTTGAGACCGGAATCGCATCGAATTTCAACTTGATCCGATGGTGAAGGCCGTTTTGCGAGCGATAGAACTTGCGGTGGCCGAGCCCCGTCAGTTCGATGGACCGGCGCATATCACATGGATTCGCCACGGACGTTGCGAGGTGGTACAAGCGCTCGTGACGACGCTCGACCAGAGCCGCCGCAATGAGCGTCATTCCCCGGCACACGACGTCGACGGGAATCAAGTCGAGACACTTGCTCGCGTTTGTCGGAAGCTGTCTGAAAAAGGTGCCAAGCAGATATGAGAGCGACGCGGAAGTATTCACGCCCTCATTCCACCCACAGAAGGGTTTTTCAACCGAAGACTCGACGATCGAGGGCCGCACAACGGCGACGGCCGCACCCGGCGATGCGTCAAGATAATCGCGGATCAAAGATTCGGAGAGGCTCTTCGTGAACGTGTATGTGTTGGGCCAGCCGAGTTCGTTTGCCCGTCGGGTGCCGGCATCGATCAAGGTTTGGCGCAGCCAGCGGACGCGGTTTTTGCGGATCTGATTGTCGAGCGCAATGCCTTGCAAATCCTTCGCGGCGTGACGTTTGTCGACAGCTTGTTGGCGAAGCTCGGTTGTAATCTCCGCGGATTCTGCGCGCGCCTCAATTTCTCGAACCAGAGTCTCTAGCGAGTCCCATTCCCGCTTGGCGCTGAACCCTGGAACTCCGCGAGGCGAATAGTTCTTCGGCAACTCCTCCAAAATCCGCCCGTCGCGCTGGCCGACGGCGTAGCAGGTCGAAAGATGCAGCAGTGCTGCGTGGTTGCACTGGCCCAGGAATTCGAGGAGGTGCGCCGTGGACCGGACGTTCATGGCCAGCGCATCGCGCAAGTCGGGATTGAAGTCCGTAAGGCCCGAGCTGTTGACGACCAGGTCGAGCGAACGCGTCAGTTGCTGGCAGATTTCAGGCGAGAGACCCAAATTCGGCTTGCTTGCGTCGCCGTCCAGCACTTCGACGCGCTGGCGCAGGAAATCTGCGAGGTGCTCGCCGTGCAGTCTTGCAAGAGGTTCGAAAACGGGAGACTCCTGCAGGATTCGCTCGAAGCGCTGCAGAGCTGTCGCCGAGCGGTGGCTCCGTATCAGCAGGTCGATGCGGCCGACTTCCGGCAAATCGGCCAACAGGTTTGCAAGCCAGACTTTGCCGATGAACCCGGTTCCGCCGATCAAGAGAATTCGCTTGCCGCTCAGGGCGCGCCGGACGGAAAAAGGGGGCTGGCCGTTTCGCACATCGAAACGAACTACGGGCACGCTGATCTTGGGGACTGCGCGCTCCGCGAGCCGGATGGTCTGTTCTAATACTTCCGGCTTTTTTGCAAACCCGAGGTCGCGGAGCAGCTGGTTTTTCGCGACAGTTCCGTCGGGTTGATCCTGGCGAAACTTGGCGAATGGTCCGCGCGGCCGAATCACCGGATCGAGCAGCCGGCCCGTGGCGATTCCGTCGCGAAAGTCGAGCCGATTCGAAAGGATGTGCTCCACGCCGAGATCCTTGGCGAGTGGCCGCATGATGTGATCCAGGCCCTGGCTCACGAGCACCACGCCGGCTCCCGAGGCCATTACCTCGTGCAGTCTTTCCACCCCGCGCCGCTTCAGCCGGGGCTTCAGCTTATAGTGAAAGAATTCCTCGCCCAGCAGATCGAGGCGGTCGCGGCTTTCCCCGCGAAGCACAGCGTGCATCACGCGCGTGGCGAAGACACGGTCTGCGGCATAGAGAAGCGGTCGCGTCACTGCCAGAAGTGCCATCAACCCGCGGCGGGTCCAGCGCTCAAGAAAGGTCTGTGCGTTCCAGGTGAAGAAGGCAACGGGCCGCACCGCCGTCAGATCGAGCAGACTGCCTTCGACTCGCCAGAACACTAACGGACGTCCGATGCGAGACCTATCTGCACCCTGTGCGCGTGCGGTCTGACCGTCAGCGTTCAATTGGGATAAGTACATACTGTGAGTATGCAATGGATGAAAAGAGGTACAGCCCGCAAGTTAGCATGCTTTTTACGTGCCGATCAAGGCGCGCGCTGATCGGGGAAGCTGAGGAATTGGCAAAGGACGCGCGTTAGCGGTCGCGACCCGTGCTCTGTCCTTTTTCGACGGCGACGATCCAGTCGTTCGTTCGCTGCTCGAGAATATCGAGGGGCATCGCGCCGCCGTCGAGCATCTCGTCATGGAATGCGCGAATGTCAAATTTGTCTCCGAGTTGCCGCCGCGCCCGTTCGCGCAGTTCGAGGAACTTCAGCTGTCCAATCTTGTAGCTCAGGGCCTGTCCCGGCCAGACGATGTAGCGGTCTGTCTCGGCCTGAAGGTCTGCCTCGCTCTCGAGTGAATTCTCGTGGAAGAACTGCACCATCTGGTCGCGCGTCCAGTGCTTGTAGTGAACTCCGGTATCTTCCACGAGACGCGTCGCGCGAAATAGTTCGCTTCCCAGCCTCTCGAAGTCGTTCGCGGGCACTTGATAAAAGCCCACCTCCTTTCCGAGGCGTTCGGCATACAGCGCCCAGCCCTCGGCGAACGCCGAGTACCCGGAATGTTGACGAAAGGCAGGCAGATCCGGCAACTCCTCAGCGATCGAGAACTGCATGTGATGTCCGGGAATCCCTTCGTGGTACGCAACGGCTTCCATCTCCGGCAGGCTGCGGTGTTCGAAATCGCCCGTATTAACGAACACCTGCCCGCGGCGTGAACCGTCGGGAGTGCCCGGTTGGTATTCGGCGCCAGGTGCCTCTTTCTCCCGATACGTTTCCACGGGCACGACTTCCACATGGGCTTTGGGCAAAATTCCAAAGAATTCAGGCAGCTTTGGCTCCATCTGCGCGATGTATTTCCGATACGTATCGAGGACTTGCTCGCGCGATGCCGCCGTCATCTTGGGATCACTATGAAGAGAATTCCCGTAGCTCTTCCAATCCGAAAATCCCTGCTGCCGCGCGATAACATCCATCTGCGCTTCGGTGTCTCGCACCTGAGCCATGCCCAAGTCATAGATTTGTTGGGGCGTCATGTCAGTGGTTGTCATTTCCCTTACGGCGGCCCGATACCGTCCATCACCATCCGGCAGCGCCCAGATGCCCGGTTCCTTTCGACCCTCGGGAGCGTACTCTTCCTTGACGAATTTGCTCAGGCGCGAATACGCGGGCCGCACTTCCGTGTCGATTGCTTTTACGATCTCGTCGTGAAGTTGCTGTCGTTCCTGTGCGGAAATTGCATCCGGGAATGATCGGAGCGGCGCAGCGAAAGAGTTCTTTTCACCCGCGGGGGCGGCGATGGAATCGCACTGGGTGGCCACGTGTTCCAATATGAATTTCGGCGGCATCAAATGATCTTCCCCACCAAGACGCGCCAGAGCGATGGCCTGATCGAGGGTCGCAGGGATTTGACGCAAGCGTGCCAGATAGTCCCGGTAGTGCTTCGCGCTGTCCGTCGGCACGATTTCGGGTAATCCGGCGAGGATCAGGTGGATTCCGTTGAACTGGTCGAGCGGCATCTCGTAGTTCTTCAGTGCGATGTTGGTGAGAGCGTATTGAATCCTGCGAATGAGCAGGGTCTTGTTGAGTCGCTCCTGCTCGGGAAAGTCCCTCGCGTCGACGGCTTGCAACTGCGCCAGGAAACGATTCAGTTTCTGCGCGACCCGCAATTGCTCAGTGGCCGAGATGTCGTCAATCTTGTCGTTGTAGCGGTAATCTCCGTACGAGGTCGCGGAAAGCGGGCTCTCGCGCATCTCAAACTCCCATTCCTCCGCGATCAGGTCCTTCAATTCTTGCTGGCGGGCGTCCACGCGGTTCGATCTACCGGTAGCTCGGGCGCTCGCTGATTGCGCGTTGCCAATTGGCGAAACGAGAAGAAACGCAGCCAGAATGATCTCGAATCGATTCCCTCGCATGCGAGCTCCCGTGTGCCGATGACAGTTTAGGGGTTTGTTCCTTCCGCGATCACACTTCGTTCCCCGCCAGCGACTCGTATCTGGTCTTGCACGGTGCCGCCGGGCCAGAGTATTCGCACGACATCGGCAGAGTCTAGAGCTCCGAGTCCAATGGAAATCTCTGCCGGACCCTGTCCAAGGTAGCCGGAAGCGCCGGGAACCTGCACCGTTTGACGTTGTGCACCGGCAAATGTCTCCACTCGAGCTCCGATGCCGAGACGGTTATCGGGGTCCCCGTTCAAAGCGATTTGCAGCCAGCCGTTCTTAGCGCCGCCAACATTCTTCAGGAGAACAGGCGGCAGATTGCTTTGCGTGACGAGCAGGTCCATTGCTCCATCACCATCGAAATCCAGAGCTAGCACGCAACGCGGGTTCCGCAGCGTGATCTTATCGAGGCCGGTTTCGCGCGTGACGTCGCGGAATCCGGCCGCCCCTTCGTTCCGGAAAAGGGCGATTCGCCCCTCTCCCGAAAACGTCTCTCCCAAGGCCACCAGATCCGTCCAGCCGTCGTTATCGTAGTCGACGGCCGAAATTCCCCAGCCGCGCATCCATCCCGGCCCCGGCAGCGGTACCCGTTCAAATGATTTGCCTCCAACGTTGCGCCAGATGCTCCAGCCGGGCGGGGCCCAGTGCGTGAACGCCAAATCGATCCAGCCGTCTTGGTTGAAATCGAGCGCGGCCACACCAGCTGTTGGCCCCGGCATGCTGATCGCCCAGGGCGTGGCGGCGCGAAAAGGGCCCTCCCGCTCGTTTAGTAGCAGAGTGGGAAATTTCTCCCATCCCGTCAGAACGAGATCGACTGCCTGGTCGTTGTTTACGTCCGTCGCGATGGCGCCCACTGCTGGGGCACTCCCGGCAAGCCCTAGTTCGTTTGTGACGTCCACGAATGTTCCGTTGCCTTGATTGCGCCAGAGAACATTCCCGGGCGGAGGGACATCGTGGGGAAATTGGAACGGCTGCGCGGGGTGCTTCAGGGGGAAATCATTGAAGCGGGTGACGTACAAATCGAGGTCCCCGTCGCCATCGTAATCGACAAACGTGATCCCGAGGACGAGACCGCCGGTACGCACGCCAGCCGAAGCGGTCACGTCGGCGAATGTACCGTCGCCCTGGTTGTGGAACAGGACGACGCCGGCACTGGACCCGACGGCCAGATCCAGGTGTCCGTCATTGTCGTAGTCTCCCACTGCACAACCGGTCCCTTCGCCGCTGAATTCCAGCTTCGCTGCCTTCGTCACGTCCACGAAGGTTCCTTTGCCGGTGTTGCGGTAGAGCGCGGCGTGGCCGTTTCCGTCCGCGTTGACGAGGAAGATGTCTGGCCGGCCATCGCCGTCGTAGTCGAAAACACACGCGCCGCTTCCCAGGAACCCGGCCAGCGTGGGCGCCGAACGTGTCGAGCTTTGTCGAGCGTGCCCCGGAGTTGTTTGAGGCAAGCGCCGGGGTAGCCCCGAGAGGGAAGTCACGTCGACAAAGTGCACTGGGATGGCAGGGGGCGCAGTTTGAGGCGGGGCTATCATGTCCTGTGCGCGGGAGTACTTCCCCTGCTCGCCGTAGAGGAACCGTGTAGGCTTTCCGAGTCCGCTGGCGGTAATGTGCTGAAAGCGCGCAAGGTGAGCTTTCGCTTCCTCGACGTCGCCCATATGCTGTTCGGCTTGTGCAAGACCGTACTCAGCAGAGGCATGGAAGGGGTCAAGCTCAATGGCACGCTTGAAGGCCGCCGCCGCCCTATCGAACTCCTGAGCTTCCACAGCCAGATAGCCGAGGAAATACTGCGTGTCGGCGTCGCTTGGGTCTAATGCAGCGACCTTTTCGAAGTCTTGCTTGGCGTCATCGAGCCTTCCGGATTGTCGTGCCAGCAGAGCTAGATTGAACCACGCGCGAGGACTTTGCGGATCGTGCTCCGCGGATTTTGCGAGCACGTTCGCCGCCTCGTCGTAGCGGCGCAAGTTGACGAGAGCGATGCCCATGTTCAGACAGCCGACGTCGGACTGGGGGTTCAGAATGCATGCTCTCTGGAATCTTGGCAGTGCGTCAGCGAATTGATGACGCTCCATCAGCGCCATTCCGACGTTGTTTTCCCGGATGGCGTCCGCGTGGTTGTCCGTCTGCGCTACAGGCCTTGCTGTGGTAATCGGCGCCGTGCTTCTGGGGGGAGCGCGATGCCTCTGCTGCTGGCTGGCACTTGCGAACCCAAGCGCGCAGGCGAGCACACCGCAGGCTGCCTTGACAAGCGTGCCAGGCGAGCGCATCGCTACGCTTTGGCGAGGTGTCCGGCTTGGAGTCTGGTTTGCAGGACCCGCAGAATCGAGTCGCGGCCGATCATGCCGACAATGTGATGGTCCGATACGATCGGCATCTG
This sequence comes from Candidatus Acidiferrum sp., assembly GCA_035622585.1. Lineage (GTDB taxonomy): Bacteria > Acidobacteriota > Terriglobia > Acidiferrales > UBA7541 > Palsa-295. Next base: position 43,012 of record DASPVC010000069.1, on the reverse strand, counting down.
GTTGATGTCGGCGGCTTGCATGCGCTCCAGGATGCTGAGCGCCGCGTCATCGGGCGCAGCGATCTGAACGCGCTCCATCGGCACCATGACGGCCTGGACCGAGGTAATGTGCCACTCGTGTCGAGGCACCGAACTGGCCGATTGCAGCGTAATCAAGCCGACGGGCTCACCGGCGCCGGTCACGATGTGGCACCGGCGGCCGGTCCTCAGTACTTCGTGAATGTATTCATCCACGGACATGTCGCGGGTGACTGTGGGCACGTCCCGGATCATGATGTCCTGAGCGCGGACGTCCGCCAACATATCCCGGATCGCAACCTGCGCGAAACTCTCTCTAGCCGCCTCAAGCAAGAACCATCCGATGAACGCTACCCAGAGCCCTCCCACCCAGTTTCCGCGGAGAGCTCCCCAGACACCGTAAGCGATCATGAAATAGGCGAAAAGCCTGCCGGCATTTGAGGCGATCTGCGTGGCCCGGAGGAAATTTCCCGTAATGCCCCACGCGATCCCACGAAGCACGCGCCCGCCATCGAGCGGAAACCCTGGGACGAGGTTGAATAACGCCAGGATCAGGTTGGTCGCCGCCAGCCAGCCTGCTGCTGCGGTCACCATTTCGCTTCCGTGCACAAATCGCCAAATCAGCCAGAAAAAGCCCGCCAGAAACAGGCTGGAAAGCGGCCCGGCGATGGCGATGTTGAATTCCTGCTTGGCGTTGGGCGCATCGCGCTCGATTCGCGCAAGGCCGCCGAAGACAAACAGCGTGATGGATTGCACTTTGATGTGGTAGTGCATGGCGACCACGCTGTGGCTCATCTCGTGAAACACTACCGAGGAAAAGAACAGCACACTGGTGATGATCCCGAGTGTCCAGTGCTGGGTCGCCGACCAACCGGGGTGCAGCGACACGAACTGCGTTCGGAGCGAGAGCGTAATCAAGAGGAAGATCAGAAACCAACTTGTGTGCAGATAGATCGGGATGCCGAGGATGCGTCCCAGGCGTATGCCCGAGCTTTGTGCAGGCTGTGCCATCTGCGTCTCGCGGATTCTAACAGAGCGGTTCCATGAGTGCCATTTTCCACGGCGTGTTCTGGACCCCACGCAGTTAGCTTCGCCTTGAAGACGCAAGTGCTTTCCTGCCAACTCAGCGCGATCTGGCGGTGCGGCTGCTTATCTCCGAAGGGTCGGGCGCCGTCAGAGACGATTTAGGTGCCCGCACAGTAAGGACACGGCCATGGGCAGCTTTATCGAATTCGCTGAGGTAGCGGGCGCAATCATCGCGGCTTTCGGGCTAGCGCTTGGGCTGGAGTGGGTCGGGCTGTACGGCCTGACCAGCATGATGCCGGGGCGGCGGCACGACCCGCGCGATCACCGCGAATAGTGAACTCATCCCCTGGCGGCTCCGCGAGCGAGCCGGCAGGGCGCCGCCGGGAAAGTCTGCGGGCTCTTCCGGCGTACGGGAGGAAGCCATGCTGTTCTTGAAATTCTTGCTGATGCTGATCTGCTTCGGTTTCTTTGCCAGCGCGGCTGGCGCGATTCTCTATGACATCTACCTTGCCTTCGAGCTTAGCCGGATCTTGCGTCGACGCGAGCGCCCAACCGACACCGCTCCCACGCCGAATTCGGAGGCTCCCGGCATCGTCTTACCGCGGCCTCGTCGCGCCATTCGTTGGAATACGGCTGCGAAGCTAGCCATCGTCGGAGCCATTTCCGGCTTGGCCGGGCAGAGCATACTGGTTGTTCCGGACGGTCAGGCGGCCATCCGGATCAGCCAGATCTCTGGCGTCCGCCCCGGAACGCTGTATGCCGGGACGCACCTGCTTTTCCCATTCGTCGAGCACGCTATCACCTACGACATTCGCGACCGGGTGTTCGCAACGTCAGCGCTCGATGTGCGCGGCGGAAAGCTCGATACCCTGACGGTCCAGGCGCGGGAGGGTCTCCAAGTGGGCCTGGCGGTCACCGTGCGCTACCGCCTCGATCCGACCCGGCTCGGCTACATCCACGCCAACCTTGCCGAACCGGTCGATGAAGAAGTCGTGGCTCCAGTGGTCATGAGCACCTTCCACGCTCTCGCCCCCAATTACATCGTCCGAGACGTCTTCGCGACCAAACGGGAAGATTTTCGCTCGCGCGCCGCGCAGATCATCACCACACGCCTCGCCGGTGACGGAATCATCGTCAAGGAAGTTCTGCTCAAGCAAGTCGAGCTGCCGGAGGAATACGCAAAAGGCCTGGAGGAGTTGCTTTTGAAGGAGCAGGAGGACGACCGCACCTCGGTGGATGCGGAAATCGAGCAAAAGCGTGTGGCTATCGCTCAATCGCAGGCTGAAGCGGCGAAGGTCCGCGAAGTGAAGCGCGCCGAGGCCGACGCCCAGTCTCAAGTGATCATGGCCAAGGCGCAGTCAGACGCCATGCAGTTCACGCTTCCACTGAAGCAGAAACAGATCGAGCAGTCGCGCCTCGAAGCCGAAGCTCGCAAACAGACCACGCTCGAAGACGCCGACGCGGCGGCTCAAGCGAAAGTGATCGACAGCAAGGCGGAACAGCAGCGCCAGAATCTGCTCGCGGAAGCTGAGGCGAATCGTACGCGCCTTTCCGCGCAGGCCGAGCAGGATCGTCAGAAACTGCTCGCTGATTCGGAAGCGAACCACATTCGTGTGACCGCGCAGGCAGAGCAGGAGCGCGAAAAACTTCAGGCCGATTCGGAGGCCAACCGAATCCGCCTGACGGCACAGGCCGAGTCCGAGGAGATGCAGTTGCAAGCGGCGGCGCTCAAAGCCAATCCGTTGCTCGTGCAGTTGACGGTCGCCCAGCGTCTTTCAGATCGCGTGCAGATCATGATGGTTCCGAATGACGGGAAATTCTTCTTTACGAATGATGTGCTTCGTTCGGTGATGGCCAACGAATCGAAGCCCTAGCTCTCGCCGGCTGGCCCAGATGTTCCTTAGATTCTGGCTAGGAACTCGAGGAACATCAGGCCGACCGGAAGTGACGCCGGCAAAAACCCTTGCTGAGGCTTCGTCCTGCTCCCCCGGAGGACGAAGCCTCGCCGGCGAGCACGTTGCTTGATGCGAACCGTCAACAAAAGCGATCGGACAACCGGTGTACTATGATGACGAGCTACGAACGCATTGCGCAATTGGTCCAAGCCGAAACGGCTGCCCCGCCGCTTCGCTCCCTCTCGGCTGCGAACGATCCTCCTCGTCCTGTTTGTCGTCGGTTCTCCGAACCGGATGGCCCCACAAACGCAAGAATCGCTTCCGTTTGTCTGGAATGAAGCTGTGCACACTCTGGCGGGAAGAATCGTTGCCACGTTCGCTTCCTCGCATGCCTTTTCGATTGATGTGAAAGACATTTCGCAGTCTGCTCCCGTTGGTTTGGGAGCGGTGAGCCGAACACTGGCGGACGATTTGGCGAGCTTGGGAGCGCGCCTCACGGAAGCCGCTTCGGCGGACTCTCAGTTGCAGATCACGATATCGCAGGGCGTTGAGGGATACGTGATGATCGCGCAGGCAAGTGGCCCCGCCGCACTTCCCGCAGTGCTGGTTGCGGTTGCCAATCCGGAGAAGATCGCCACCCAGCCGGGTCCAACGCCAACGCTCGTGCGAAGAATTGTCTGGCAGCAATCGCACCCCATCCTTGATTTCGCGCAGGCCGACATCGATGCAAGCCATACTGTCTGGTACCTGCTCGAACCCGAGCGCATCGAGGTGTACGAATTCAGCGCTGGTGCGCAGATCCTGCACGAGGCTCGAACGCTCGGGCGAGCCTTCGCGTCGCGCGATCCACGTGGACGAATTGTTGTCACCGACGCTACGCACGTTACCTCGTATTTGGCTGGCATGCAGTGCGACGGCGCGTGGGAACCTGCCTTTACCATCCAGTGTCAGCCGATTCCCGGCCAGCAGTGGCCGATGGGAACGGTGAATTGGCGTTTCGAATCGCCGCGAAACAATTTCGCTGGAAACATGATTTTCTCCGGTAGCTTGGAGGCGAAGTTCCCCGCCTTCTTTTCCGCCGCGTCTCCACCGCCGGAGACAAGCGGAGAGACCGGCTCGCGGTGGATCGTCGCAGGAATCGACGGACAGGCGCAGTTATTCTCAGGGTCGGCGGGAGCAATATCGACATTCAGGGGTTGGGGGAGCGATATCGCGACTCTTACTCCAGCCTGCGGGTCGCAATGGCAGGTGCTCGCATCCGGACCCGGCGATTGGACCCAGCCAGACCGCTTGCAGCTCTACGAGATTACGGAGGAGCGAGCGGTCGCCGTGGGCCAGCCGCTGGATGTGCCGGGGCCAGTAGTCTCGCTCTGGCCCGCAAGTGACGGAAAGTCGGCTCGCGTGGTGGTGCGAAACCTCGAAACGGAACTCTATGAAGCATCGCTTGTCAGTGTTGCTTGTAGCGATTAGCGCCGGGCTCGCGGCCGCCGGTTCCGCCGAACCGGCCGAGCGACCACGATACGGCGGCACGTTGCGCGTCGAGATCGGCGCGGTTGTGAACTCGATTGATCCGTCCACGCCGGCCGCAACTCCGCAAGAGGCTGCTGCGAAAGAAGAGATTTGCTCCCTCCTGTACGAACGCCGCAACTCCGACGGCACGTTCGCTGGCGTTGCAGGATCCGGTGCGTTTCGGATCGCGGAATGGGAACCGGGGAAACATCTGATGCTTGAAGCCAACCCGGATTATCGCGGTGGTCGAGCGTTCGTAGACTCGGTTGAGATCGAGATGGGAAGAAGCTCGCGCGAACGCCTCCTCGATCTGGAAGTGGGGAAGACGGATTTCGCTGAGATCCCGCCGGAGGAAGTGCGCCGCGCGACCGAAGTTGGCGTGCGCGTGAGCACCTCCCGGCCGGATGAATTAGTCGCGATCGTATTTACAGCGGGACGTCCGTTGGCGGAAGACGCGCATGCCAGAGAGGCGCTTGCGCGCTCGATTGACCGCGCAGCAATCGTCAACTTTATTCTCCAGAAAGAAGGCGAGGCGGCCGGGGGCTTGCTTCCGCAGTGGTCGAGCGGCACGGCGTTTCTATTTCCAGCTACTGTAGACGCCGCCGCAGCGAAGAATTTGTGGGCGCAAATCGCAGGCTCGCCGAAGATTTTCTTGGGATATGATGCGAACGATCCGTTGGAGCAGAGCATCGCCGAGCGAATCGCGGTTAACGCGCGTGACGCAGGGATGGAGGTTGCCGCAGCTCCAAAGCAGGGCACTGCGACGAACTATGATGCCGTGCTCGTGCGGTTTCGTCTGTCGTCTCCAGATCCAGCGGTAGCTCTGGCTCGCCTGGCTGCCGCGTTTGCGCCCCTCGCCGGAATGAACGTGGATCCATTGGCAGAAGCAGCGCCGCCCCAGCGGGTCTATGATTACGAGCGCGCCCTGGTAACCGGCTACCGCATCGTGCCGTTGATCTGGCTGCCGAGAGTGTACGGTCTAGGCGCGCGCCTGCGGAATTGGGATACACCGGCGCCGGGCGCGGCTTGGCCATTCGCCGATGTCTGGTTGGGAGATACGCAGTGACATTTCGCACCAAACTTTTTGTCATGTTTGTGATCGCGCTGCTTCTCTCGGTGGGAGTTGTGGCGGTCGGCGTGACGGTGGTGACGCGGCAGGCTTTCCAAGAATCCAACCGCCAGCACAGTGAGGCTCTCGTCGCGCAGTTCGAGCGCGAATTCGAGCGCCACAAGCAGGACATCGTGCATCGAGTGCAAGGCATCGCGGACGCGGAAGCCACAGTTCGCATGGCGATCGACCTGAGCCGCCCGAAGTCGGACGTTTCGGTTTACGTCAACGACGCCCGCGGGGTTTCCCAATCGCACCAGCTCGACTTCCTCGATTTCGCTGGCGATGATGGTTCGATCATCTCCTCCAACGAGTGGCCGGCTCGATTCGGCTACAAAATCGATTGGCTGACTCCGCCGCAGGACTGGGCTTCTCTTGGCGCATTTCTGATGAAGGTCGATGCGCAGGATGGACCGGCGCTCGGCTTGATGGCCGTTTCCGTCGTGCGCGTCGGAGACAAGAACCTCTATGTGCTGGGTGGCGAGCGCCTCGACAAGGATTTCCTGGCGTCCCTGGTCCTTCCTTCGGGCATGCGCGCCCTGCTTTATATGGATCTCGATCCAAATTTCCAAGCGGCGAATCTGGTCGATCAGTCCGGCCCGGTCTTGCAAGCCGATCGATTTGCCAGCTTTATCGAGCAGGAACGGCGCCAGCCCGCAACTCGCACCTTCACGATTTCGTGGACGCCAGATGCGTCGAGTGTGGAGTCGTTTCACGCGCTGCCGCTGCTTGGCCGGCAGGGCGAGCTTCTCGGCGCTCTGCTGATCGGCAATTCGCAGCGTGAGGTAGTGTTGCTCGAACGTCGCATTCTCTTGCTGGCTGTCGGCGTGGCCGCGATGGGGCTTCTCTTCGGCCTCATACTGAGCTGGTGGGGGGCAGCCCGCGTAACGCGGCCAGTCCAAAAACTCGCGGAGGGCGCGCGTGAAGTGTCTGCGGGGAACTGGGCCGCTCGCGTGAATGTACGCGGTCGGAATGAAATAGGCCAACTCGCTCTTGCGTTTAACCGCATGACCGAGCAGTTGAGCGAACAGCGCGAGCGCCTCGTGCAGGCGGAACGTGTCGCCGCGTGGCGCGAACTCGCGCGCCGCCTCGCGCACGAGCTGAAGAATCCGCTCTTTCCTCTGCAGACGACGGTCGAAAATCTGCAACGCGCCAAAGAGCAGAGTCCCGAGCAATTCGATGAGGTCTTCCGGGAGTCGACCGGCATTCTTCTATCCGAGATCGAGAACCTCAAGAAAATCATCGGCCGTTTCAGCGATTTCGCGAAGATGCCGCAACCGGAGCTCGGCCCTGTGAATCTGAACGAAACGGTCCGCGGCGTGGTGAAACTCTTCGAATCGCAGTTCAGCGCGGTGGGCCGGCCGCCGATTACTCCTGAGCTCCACCTGGACGAACAGCCCCCCACGATCCAGGCCGATGAGGCGCTTGTGCGCCGCGCGATCGAAAACCTCGTGCTGAACGCCATGGACGCGATGCCTTCCGGCGGCGTATTGATGCTGCGTACGACCCATCAGAACGGCGACGTCGATCTCGAGGTTTCCGATACGGGCACGGGCCTTACGCCGGAGGAGTGCGACCGGCTATTCACTCCGTACTACACCACCAAGCAGCATGGCACCGGTCTTGGCCTGGCGATTGTTCAGTCCGTCGTGAGCGACCATGGCGGGCGTATTTGGGTCGAAAGCGAAGCGGGCGTGGGGACGTCGTTCCACATCCATCTGCCGGTCAAACCTTCCGTGCGGGCGGCCCCCGCTCCTGCCGAGGCGGCTGTCGCCGAAGGAGCCTAGGCGTGCCTCTTCAGGCCCGCATCCTCATCATTGATGACGACGCGAATACGCTCGCGTCTCTTTCCCGCGCGTTTCGTCTCGCGGGCCATGAGGCCACTGTGTGTGACAATGCGGCGCGAGCTCTCGATCTTGCCAAAGCGGAGCGCTTCGATCTGATCCTTTCCGATGTAGTAATGCCGGGCCGCGACGGGATCACTCTGCTAGAAGATCTGAAAAACGGTGGCGTGGCGTCGCCGGTCGTGATGATGTCGGGCCAGGCCACGATCGAGATGGCCGTGCGGGCAACGCGGTTGGGCGCGATCGATTTCCTGGAAAAGCCGATTTCTACCGACAAGCTGCTCCTCACGGTTGAAAACGCAGTTCGCCTTGCGCGGCTCGAAGAGGAAAACCAGGACCTGAAGCAGCGGCTTGGGCGGCATCACATCGTGTGGGCAAGTCCGGCGATGCGGGAGGTGATGGCGCAGGTTGACCGCGTGGCAGCGAGCGAAACACGCGTATGCATTCGAGGCGAGACAGGCACAGGCAAAGAGCTGGTCGCGCGCACGCTCCACGAAAAGAGTCCCCGGCACGGCGGTCCGTTCGTATCGCTCAATTGCGCTGCAATCCCAGCCGAGCTGATGGAGTCCGAGCTGTTCGGGCATGAGAAGGGTTCGTTCACGGGCGCTGCCGCGCGCCACATCGGGAAATTTGAGCAGGCTCACCGCGGGACACTCTTCCTCGACGAAATCGGCGACATGCCGGTTGCGATGCAGGCCAAGTTGTTACGCGTTCTTGAAGAAGGCGAAGTCGAGCGGGTAGGAGGCAGCAGCCCTTTTCCTGTCGACGTGCGCGTCATCGTGGCGACACACCGCAATTTGGAGGAGCAGGTGCGGCAAGGCACGTTTCGCGAGGATCTGTACCATCGCGTATTTGTCTTTCCGATTGTGCTTCCGCCGCTGCGCGAGCGCCGCGAGGATATCCGCGTCCTCGCCGACCATTTTGCTCGGCAACTTGCTGAGCAAAATCACTGGAAGCCGAAGGCCTTTTCTCCGGAAGCCTTGGCTGTGCTCGAAAGCTATTCGTGGCCCGGCAATGTCCGCGAGCTGCGCAATGTGATCGAGCGCGTTCTTTTGTACGCGACTGGGGACATCATCGAAGCGTCGGCCATCGTGCGCGCTTTGCCGCAAGGCGTCGCACAGCCCGGGGTCGCGATTGGCGTGTCCGACGCGAGCGCCGTTGGCACGCTCGCCCAGCGCGTCGAAGGTTTTGAGCGCGCAACGCTGCTCGCGGAACTCAAGCGCAATCGCAATCACATGACGAACACCGCCAGGGCGCTCGGCCTTGAGCGCAGTCACCTCTACAAGAAGTGCCAGCAACTCGGCATCGATCTGCGTGCCATCCGCCACGCCGAGTGACATCTTACGGATTACTGAACCTGCTCCTTTGGCGGTGGAAAAACGCGCCTGAGCAAAAGGTGCGTCGGCAGATACACGACCAGCACCATGAAGAGCCAAATGACCAGGACGTGCGTGGGCGCTGGCCCCCACGCTCGACGGAAGAAAGGATCGGCAAACGCAAAATCGATGTTTTTCGTGGGCGGCGTGAAGCGGGCAGCAATGAAAACTGGCAAGGCTATTGCGCATTGCAAGAGCCAGCCCCGGCGGTCGTAGCCGAAACGATAAACTCCCCAGAGAAGCAATCCCGGCATCACCAAATGAAATAGAGTCAGCAATCGAATCCATACCGCGTAGTGGTCGTCGAGAAGATATTCATTTCCTCCGATCAGCGGATGGTGGACGACGAGAATCCAGAATGCGTCCAACGCCCACGCCGCGTCCACTATGAGCGCTCCGACTGCCTGGCTCGAAATCAGGAGCGCGCTGTTCGTCCACATCCCGATACAGGTCAGAATCACCGCCACATCACACATGTGGACGAAATTGGCCCCGCCCCACGTGCGCCAATATGTCGGGAACCAGAGCGCAAACCATGCAACGGATATCCATCGCATCCACGTGGGGTATCCGAAAGCGCGCCTTTGTGTCGAAGGCATCGTCCACCCGATCTCGCGGCGATGCTACCAAAGGCAGCCACGGAATCCCACTGAGTGGTGTTTTTGATCGCGCAATGCGAGAATTTCCAAAGGATATGCACGCAATTCCGGGAGTGCTCGTCGCTGGCGTCACAGGTGTGGCCACTGCGGCCTTCGCTTGGGGGGCCGCGGCACCCTCTTCGCAGCTCTTTGGCCGAACGATTCGCTATACCGGCAGGCCATCAACGATCGCATTGACGTTTGACGATGGTCCCAACCCTGCCATCACTCCTGCGCTGCTCGAATTGTTGGACCGCCACGGCGCCAAGGCGACTTTCTTTCTTATCGGCAAATGGATTCGGGCAGCTGCACCGGTTGCCAGAGAGATTGCGGCGCGAGGCCACACGATTGGTAATCATACGGAGACACACCCGGCGCTGACGTTTCATTCGCGCGCTCATATTGCAATCGAAATCGACCGCTGCGATGAGGCCATCGAATCTGCCATTGGCCGGCAAGCGCGCTGGATGCGGCCGCCATTTGGCTGCCGCAGTCCGCTTCTAGACGGCGTCGTCCGAAAGCGCGGAGGCGCCGGCGTGGTGATGTGGTCCCGCTTGGCGCGCGACTGGAATCCACAGCCCGCCGAACCGATGATTCACCGCTTGCGCCGCGTCCGGGGAGGCGATATCGTCCTGCTGCACGATGGAGATCACCGCGTTCTCGAGGGCGATCGCCGCCACACGGTCGATGCGCTTGCGTACTGGCTGCCGCAGTGGAAGGATGCTGGCCTTCAGTTTGTGACATTGGACGACATTTCAAGCGTTGATTGATGGACGGGACAAAATGGACGAGAGAAAGTTCTACGACGAGAAGGAAGAGACGAAACAGATCCCGCTAAACTGCCCTAACTGCCGCCAGGAAAACACCTATCCCATCCGCTGGATGGTGCGAACGAAAAAGGCGCAGGTTCCGCCCGGAGCGAATGCTGAGGACAAACAGCATTTCGCCAAAGCTCGTTCCTATATGGTTCGCGTGGACAACATGGTCGCCTGCCGGAACATTCGCTGCCGGAAGCGTTTCGAACTGACCGGGCAATCGGTGTTCTTAATCTAGGCGGACGGGGAAACCCGCGGCCTTCTATTGCAGCTCTTCGCGGGCCATCACTGCAACGGGCTGTCCAGCGAGTACTTCGCGAATCTTCTGAGCGAGCGCCTTCAGGTTGAACGGCTTTTGCAGGAACGCCACCCCGCCTTCGAGCACGCCGTGACGAAAGACCGTGTCGTCCGTGTATCCTGAGATGTACAAGACTCTCACGTCCGGCCGCTCCTTCGACAGTTTCGCCGCTAGTTCAGAACCGCTCAAATGCGGCATCACGACGTCGGTCACTAGCAAGTGGATCGGGCCGGGATGTGTCGCCGCGACCTTGAGAGCCTGCAAACCGTCTGCGGCCTCTAGGACGCAGTACCCTGTTCCGTTGAGAAACTCGCGTACCAGATCGCGCACACTCTGCTCGTCTTCTACGAATAGAATGGTCTCCGTTCCGCGCGCGTGCCCCTTCGACTCGGTGTCGCTCGTGACCTTGTCCAGCTCAGCGTTAACCTGCGGCAGATAAATCTTGAACGTCGTGCCGTGATTGACTTCGCTGTAGACGTAGACGTACCCGCCGCTCTGCTTCACCACGCCGTAGACGGTTGCGAGGCCCAAGCCGGTGCCTTTTCCGGGGCCCTTCGTCGTGAAGAAGGGCTCGAAAATCCGGGACTGCGTCTTCTCGTCCATACCACAGCCGGTGTCGGTAACGCTCAACATCACGTAACTGCCGGGCTCGACGCTCGCGTGCGTCGCCGCATAACCGCGGTCCAGAACGACGTTGGACGTCTCGATCGTCAGTCTTCCGCCGCTCGGCATCGCATCCCGCGCATTCACCACCAGATTCAACAACACTTGCTCGATCTGTGCCGGGTCCGCCTTCACGCGCGCGAGATTTCCTCCGGGCAGAAACGCCATTTCGATGTTTTCGCCGATCACGCGTGAAAACATGCGGATCATTCCGGCGACGACCTCGTTCATATCCAGCACGCGCGCCTGCAGCACCTGCTTGCGGCTGAACGCGAGCAGTTGTCGCGTCAGCGCAGCGGCGCGGTCGGCGGCCTTTTCCATTTGCTGGATGCTTGCCCGCAACGGAGACGTATCCGAGAGCTTCTCAACGAGCAGTTGTGCGTGGCCCTTTACCACCATCAGCAGGTTGTTGAAATCGTGCGCGATTCCGCCCGCAAGTTCGCCAATTGCCTGCATCTTCTGTGACTGACGCAACTGAGCCGTGAGGCGCTCGCGATCCGTCACATCCAGTGCGACTCCGATGACGCCTTGAATGTTTCCCTCGGGGTCTCGCAACGGTTGTACGTGTGCCTCGAAGCGCCTTTCTTTCCATGTCATGTCGAAAGCCACAGATTCTCCGGATAGCGCCTGCCGATGCGCCGCGATGGCAGGTAGTTCCGGGTCGTCTGTGGCAAAGAATGCGGGCAGCGACAGCCCCGCGGCTTCGCGTTCGCGGAACCCGAGCGTCTCTAGGCCCGCTCCCATCGCTGATGCGATCTTAAGGTCTGCGTTCGCTGTCCAGAGTACGGCCGGAATCTTCTCGACCATCACGGCCAAGCGGGCCCGCTCCTCCTGCCGCTCGTTTTGGACCCTTTCAAGGTCCTCGAGCATCCCGTTGATTGTGTCTCCCAGGTTGGCCAGTTCATCGCGGCCGGATACCTTCAGGCGCGCTCCGAGATCGCCGCTCGCGCCGATTTGCGTGATGTCGTCGCTGAGGGCCGCAACGCGGGAAACGACGAATCGCTCGAGCATGTACATCGTCACCGCACCAAAGACGAGGCCCGCCGCAAGCAACAACAGCAGGAACTGGAGAAGACTGTTCTGGCCTTCTTGATAGATCGTACGCGGCAGCAGAACGCGCAGGATTACAGCGGGTTTTCCGTACACATCCAAAAGCTCCTGATACGCTGCCAGTTGCCCTTTCCCGTACGGGTGAACGAGAGTCACCTGCTGCCCGGTGATCGTGTTGGCCGCTGCGCGGAAATCGTCTGCCGGTCCACTGGGATCAAACCGCTCGATATCCACCGGCATGTGCGTCATCCCACCCAATCGCACGGTTTCATCCGCGTCGAGAAAACGACCCATGATGAGTCGTCCGGCAGGCGGCCCTTCAGAATTGCTCATCAGGATCGCGCTCGAGTCCACTAGGACCGGTCCAGAGGTCAGCATCACGATCCCGCTTACGTCGGTGGCGCTCTGTGGGCCGCCGAAGAGGGTTGAGCCAGCTTGCAGATGGTCGTACAGGTCCCTGGGAACCGGTTTACGCTCCATCGCGGCGAGGTTGAATCCATCCGAGAAGACTTTGCGCCCCTGATTGTCGAGCACCACTATGAAATTGACGCGCAGCTGCTCAAACGTTCGGCTCGGAAATTCCGCCCGGACTTTTTCTGGTTCGCTTCCTCGCAGGTAGGCGTAGGTTTGATCGAGGTCGGCGTATTGCTCCGTGGTGTGCTGCAGAGTCTCAACTTCGTTCGACAGGGCGCTCGCGGCCCGCGCTAGGTTTTGCGCCGCGAAGTCACTCTCCAGGCGTGAGAAACCTCTCATGAGAACCGCACGAGAAAGGACGTACAGGCCGCCCACTAAACCGACTAGGGCGGCGAGAACGATGACCAGCGTCTTAGTGCGCAGAGAAGTTCGCAACGGAGGTCGCCTCAGCCAAGCGCCAGGTGAACTGCCCGTCCTTAAGTATAAGATCGGCATCGTGCGCACTGGGTTGATCACCTCCTCCGCCGTGCCCTAGTCGTACATCCCGTGGGCAAGGCGCCCCGGCAGAAGTGCGCAAGGTTTCGGCCGATTGTGAGACGACTATGAAGTCCCTGGTGGGACCCTGTCCCACGCACAAGGAAATCGATAGCGGGAAATGCCTCTTCGGCGTTACCCTCCAAGCATCTCTGCGTCTTGGCGACGCATCCCTAGACGAAACAGTATGAAAGGAATCCGCTCGATGATCCGCCGGCTAGCTCGCCCCCGACGCGCATTTGAGTTGATCTTGGCATTGGGACTGTTGTCGCCTGTTTGGGCCCAGCAGGGGCCCCTGCCGGCTGGTCCGGATGCGCAAAACCCGCCGCAGAACGCTGTGACTCCTCCAGCGTCGCAGACGAACTCCCCTCCTGCTGCGGCCGCTGCATCGACCGCTTCGACCACACCCGCCGCCAAAGTCGCTCAAATTGAGGTGCCCGCGGGCACGCACATTCCGCTCGTGCTTCACAACGGCATTTCCACGCGAAGCGCGCGTCCCGGCGACCCGATTTACTTGGAGACCCTTTTCCCGGTGATGGTCGATGGACATGTCGTGATTCCCGCGGGCTCCTACGTGAGCGGCGAGATCACGGAAGCGAAGCGCCCCGGGCGCGTAAAGGGCCGTGGCGAAATGATGATTAGGTTGACCACCATGATTCTGCCCAACGCTTACATGGTCAACCTGAACGCTTCGCCAAGCGGTGCGAGCACAGGTGGCGCGGAGACCGTGAATAATGAAGGCAAGGTCATCGGCGATTCGGACAAGAGCTCAGACCTCGGAACTGTCATCCGAACCACGGAGGCGGGCACCGGCATCGGCGCTGGTGTGGGAGCCGCGTCCGGAAACGTCGGCCGCGGAGCCGGCATCGGCGCTGGCGTGGGTGCGCTCGTAGGCCTCGGGGCAGTCTTGCTGACGCGAGGGCCGGAGGCAGAACTACCGCGCGGCTCGACGCTCGAAGCCGTGATTGATCGTCCGATTTATCTGGATGCTGACAAGGTGCAATTCACGAGTCCGGGGCAGGCCTCTACGCTGGCTGGTCCGTCGGATCGAGAGAAGACTCACGTCCCGTTTCCATTCTAGTGGCCGGCTTGCGCCGGTCTGAGCCCCGCTCAGCGGCTATTCGCGATCGCCGATTCCACCGGCTTTGTTCGCGAGTGATTCTAGATCGCGTGTCTCACCTTCAATTGGCGATCGCTGAATCGCAACGGCGAGAATGTCTTCGTATCCAGGGAGGTCCGCCCGGTTGTCACCCATTCGCCAACGAGCTTCGACGTCACTGCTGCAAGGAGAATTCCATTGCGATAGTGACCTGTCGCGATGATCAAGCCCTCGATATCGGTGGGGCCGAGAATCGGGAGGTCGTCGGGTGTACCCGGTCTCAAGCCAGACCACATTTCCACGATCTCGGCGCCGGCCAGACTCGGAATGAGTTCCAAAGTGTTGTCCAGGATTCGACGCATCCCGCCGGGTGTGACACGTTTCTCAAAGCCAGCCTCTTCCGACGTACTTCCTGCGACGATTCGCCCATCCGCTCGCGGCACAAGATACCCGCGCGAGGAGCGGACGACACGCTGCAATCGCACGCCGTCCGGCCGCAACGCCATCATCTGACCGCGCACAGGCCGCGTAGGCGCATATCGCGCAACGGACGCAGTCCCCGAACCGATCTGGCTCGAGAACGAGCCTGCCGCCACGACGACTTGATCGGCTGTGATTTTTTCGTCCCTAGCAATCGCGCCGCCGCATCGGTCACGATCGATGACCAGCCCTGTCACTTCGCAATCTGCGCGAAACTCGACGCCGCGGTTGCGTGCGGCGCCAACGACTGCGTTCATCAGCAAGCGGGGCTCAACGGTTCCTTCCTCCGGCAGCCATGCCGCCCCATGCGCCGCCGGACCGATCTCGCTCTCCCAATTGCGCGCTGTCTCCATCGGCAGGGCTTCGGCGGCGATTCCCAATCGCCTGCACTCTGCCACGCGGCCATCGCGCTCTTTTTCGCCGTGAGGGGCAGGGAATATCTCGATCGCACCCTGGCGTGCGTATCCGGTTGAGCAGCCCGACTCCTGCTCAACTGCAGCGAGGAAATCCGGGTATAGCTTGAGGCTTTCGCGGCCCAAGGAAACCAGAGGAGTGTCGCGCGGAGTATCGGGGGCCGGCGAAAGCATACCAGCGGCGGCCCAGGAAGCTTCGAGCCCCGGCTGCTGTCGATCGAGCACTACCACTCGCAGCTTCTGCGCCGAGAGTTCGAATGCGGCTGACGCCCCTATAATGCCAGCGCCAATGATTGCGACATCGAACGATTTCACGCCGTCATTCTAGCAGCAAAGTCTGCGCGCCAGCTTGGGTCGGCCACGTCATAGAAGTCCGTTATTCCAGCGACGCTGTAAGCTCCAGCCCGTCTTCGGTCGGAGCCGCGTAATACAGCTTGCGCCGCCCGGTCGTCCGAAATCCGTGCCGTTCGTAAAATCTTAGGGCAGCGAGGTTTGAAGCCCGAACTTCGAGTAGCGCCGTTTCAGCACCGCACGCCTTGCCCCACGCGAAGACTTCGCGAAGTAGCGCCGTGCCGATTCCGCGCCTTCGGGCAACGGGCCGCACGGCGAAGTTCAGGATCTCGATCTCGCTTACGATCCTTCGCGCCACAAGGAATCCTGCGACGACTCCTTCGTTGTCGGCCACCCAGCCCACCATCTCTCCACGAGCGACCCGCACGTAATCCCACGCTGTCCACTGCGCGATCTCAGGGCAGGCTGATTGAATTGCCAGAATGGCGTCGCCGTCGCCGTCCTCGATTTTTCGGATCAAGATCCTGCAGGTACTTTCCAGTGAAGTTCTGCGTCGCTGCGGCGCACGTAGTTCGCATCCAGTGTGAGCGAATCCTCAAGTTTGCCTTCGGCGGCGTGAAGTGCTGCCAGCCGGCCCACATGAGGTGCAAGTATGAGTGACGCCTGCTCGATTCGCATGCAGCCCGCACGAACGCCCTTCGTCTCACAAAGAGACAGCGCGCTAGCCAGTAGTTCTGGTACCGGCGTCACGATCGCTAGATCAACAGCAGCTGCCTTCGCTCGAAGCACTTCCAAGAACTCACTCGGCGCAATGACCATTTCTTCGCCCAGAAGCGTGAGCCAGGCATGCCCGCTGCCTTCGGATCTCCTGTAGATCGCGGAATAGATTTGGCCGCGGTGCGCGTCGAGTACCGGAACCACAAGCGGCAGATCCGAGTGCGCTTGCGCAGCGACAGCCTTGAGAGCGCTAACTGCTGCAATCGGCTTGCGATAGACTTCGCCCCAACCCTTCACCGCAGCGAGCCCAACGCGCAAACCAGTGAACGATCCTGGCCCGACCGTGGCCGCGAACAGATCGAAATCCTCAAGGCTCAAGGAAAGTTCGTGCAGAAGAAATTCCAGCTGGCGAAACATTCGCGACGAATAGAGTTCCCCAGTCCACGCCGACACACTGCCGATTACTCTGTCATCGCGTAATACTGCGAGGCTGCCAGACGGTGAGGAGGTGTCTACAGCGAGGATGAGCACGCACTCGATTATAGGGCAATTGCGCTGCCAAACGCGCCAAAAACCGACGTTTCCGACATTTTGAGACCCTGTGAATTTTTCGGAAAAACTTGACGCCTCACCGACACACGCCTAAACTTTTTGCATGTAGTTCGGGGGAGGGAACTTCCACTCATGGACTTCAAGCTAGGCGAGAAGGTCGTGTATCCGAACCACGGCGTGGGACTGATCGAACAGATTAGTTATGGCTATGTGAACGGTCGGTCGGAACGCTTTTACATGTTGCGCATCCTATCCAGCGGTTTGAAAGTGATGGTGCCGCAAACGAACGTGCAAAACGTTGGCTTGCGTCCCGTCATTCGAGCCAACGAAGCGGGCGCAGTTCTTTCGTATCTTGAAAAGGGCCGCTCTGCTTCTCATCACGATTGGAAACATCGCTTCAAAGAGAATTCAGACCGTATGCGCACAGGTTCCCTGATGGAAGTTGCCGCAGTTCTCAAGGGTCTCGTCGCGCTCAGCCGGACCAAGCCGCTGTCATTCCGCGAAAAGAAGATGCTTGAGCGTGCGAAATATCTTCTAGTGAGCGAACTGGCCACGGTGCGCAACACCACCGAGCAGACGGTCGAGACGAACATCGTCCGCGCACTCGCAAAGGCCAAGCTGCAGATGCCGGCAGTGACAGCACAGCCGGACTGAGCTGGTCGACTTTTATCTCCGTCTGGACCGGGCGCAACCCGCGAGGGTTGTGCCCGGAATTGTCTTGGGGCCTACCCGCTGAGTTTCGTGTTCGCGTAGTGGTCATCCCTGTTAGGTTGACGCCATCCCTCGCCCCGATTAGAATTTTTCTTAGCGAGAATCTCTCGGGCACTCATGAGTTCAACGGTATTGCAGCAGCGACGGCACCAGCAGATCCTTACGGATGTAGTCCGTACATATATCGAAACGGGCGAACCCGTCTCGTCGCGGATCGTGGCGCGACGCCATATTGAACAGCTCAGTTCCGCGACGGTCCGTAACGTGATGGCGGATCTCGAAGAGGAAGGCTACCTCTATCAACCGCACACGTCCGCAGGGCGGGTGCCGACTGCCGCTGCCTACCGTTTCTTCGTCGAGCAAGTGGCGGCGCAAGCGACAGCGAGTCCTGAAGACCGCCAGTGGATTCGCCGTGAGCTCGCTGCAGCGCATACGCCGGAAGCCGTCATGGAGCGGGCGAGCCACGTCCTCGCCGCGGTGTCCCGCGGCCTGGGAATCTTCATCTCGCCGCCGCTCGCGAGCAGCATCGTGGAGCATTTGAGATTCTTGCTCGTGCCCGATCACGGCGTCCTCGTGGTATTGGTCACCGCCGGCGGACTCACACGCGACAAGCTGATTCGCCCGGAACGCACGCTCCGGCAAGAGGATTTGGACCAGATTTCGCAGTATCTCAACCGGCATTACGTGGGTTGGACGCTCGAAGCGATGCGCGCTGACTTGCGCGCGCAGGTCGAGCGCGACCGCGAGCAATACGGCCGCCTCGCCAACGATGCGCTGATGCTTTGCGACTCATCTGTTCTCGGTGACAGCGCCGAGCGGAAGGTGTACGTCGAAGGTGCGGCGCAGATTGCATCGTCAGTGCAGTTCACGAACCAGGACCAGTTGCGGGAACTCTTGGAGGCGATCGAGGAAAAGGACCGGCTCATTGCGCTGCTGAGTGGCTGCATCGAGGCCCCGGAACCGGTTCACGTGGAGCTCGGCCTCGACAAGATGTCCGCCGCCGGAAAGCATCTCGCGCTGGTTTCGGCGTCGTATTCGGCGAAGGACCAGGCACCGGGTACGCTTGGTATATTGGCCCCGATGCGCATGCACTACGAGCGAGTGATCACGGCGGTCGCTTTCATGGCCCAATTTTTTTCGGAGAATGAAGCAGGGAACTGATTTCGATGTCGTCCCACAGTCACAAACAAAAAGATGCCGCTGCGGAGCTTGAGCGGTCCGGCGATCCGCCGGCGCCGCGGGGTTCGGCGGATCCTTCGGCGCAGCCCGCTCCGCCGGATGCTGCGGCTGTGGCAGAACAGGTTCAAAAGCTCCTGGCCGAAAAGCAGGAGCTAACGGACACCCTCGTCCGTCGTCAGGCGGACTTCGAGAACTATCGCAAGCGAATTGAGAAGGAGCGCCATCACGATCGTCATCGTGCCACGGAGCATTTGATTGAGCAAATCCTCCCGGTGATCGATGCGTTTGACCGCGCCCTGGCCGAATCCAGCGATTCAGCGTACGTGGAATACCGCAAGGGATTCGAACTGATCCGGCGCCAGCTTTGGGAGACTCTCGCGAAGCAGGGGCTTGTGCGCATCGAGTCCATGGGACAGGAGTTCAACCCGCATTTCCACCACGCCATCGAACGTGTCGAGACCACCGAACACGCCGATGGAATCGTGATCGGCGAACTGCAGCCGGGCTACACGTTCCACGAGAAAGTTCTTCGCCCAGCCATGGTCCGCGTCGCGTGCGCTCCGGAAAGGGAATCGGCTCAACGCGCGCAGCGCAACGATTAGCACGCGTGGGGAGCGCTGCGACCTGAGTTCTTCTGATAAGAGGTCTAGACACCAGAATGGCTAACGGCAATCAACAGGACTATTATGACGTTTTGGGCGTCGCGCGGGACGCTTCCGCCGATCAGATCAAGTCGGCATACCGCAAGGCCGCGCTCAAATGGCATCCCGATCGGAATCCTGAGAACAAAGCAGAGGCCGAGGAAAATTTCCGCGTTGCCTCGGAAGCCTACAGTGTTCTCTCCGACTCGCAGAAGCGCGCCACGTACGACCGCTTTGGTCACGCCGGGCTCGGCGGGCGCGGGGTCGATGCGGGTGGCTTCAACGCGACCATTTTCGAGGAATTTCAGGATATTTTCGGCGACCTCTTCGGCTTCGATCAAGCGTTCGGCGGCGGCCGTCGCGGACGCGGCTCGCGCGGCCAGCGCGGTGCGGATTTGCGTTACGATCTCTCTCTCTCATTCGAGGAAGCGGCCACCGGCCTCAGCACCAAGATTCATGTCTCGCGCCGCGAGAATTGCGAAGCTTGCAAGGGAACGGGTGCCAAGCCCGGCACGGGCATGGTTACGTGCCGCACCTGCGGCGGACGCGGACAAATGGTCTATCAGCAGGGCTTCTTTTCGATCTCGCGGACGTGCCCTGCCTGCCAGGGTGCGGGGCAAACAATCAAGGAAATCTGTACGGCCTGCCGCGGCCAGGGTCGCGTCGAACGTGAGCGAACGCTGGAAGTCGGCGTACCGGCCGGCGTCGATTCCGGCACGCGTCTGCGCATGGCGGGACAGGGTGAGCCGGGCACGAACGGCGGTCCGTCCGGTGATCTCTACATTTTCCTTGAAGTAAAAGAGCATCCGTTTTTCGAGCGTCGCGGCGCTGATCTCTACTGCACGATTCCAGTCAGCTTTCCGCAGGCTGCTCTCGGTGCGACGATCCGCATTCCCACTTTGCAGGGAGAAGCCGATCTCGAGATTCCCGAGGGCACGCAGTCGGGGCAGATTTTCCGCCAGCGCGGCAAGGGCCTTCCCAATCCGCACGGCGGCCGCGGGGACCTCTATGTGAATATCCGGGTCGTGGTGCCCTCGAAGGTATCGCGTGAGCAGCGGCGCGCCCTCGACCAGCTCGGCCAGACGATGAAAGTCGAAAACAAGCCCGCTGAGCGCTCCTCCAGCTTCTTCGACAAAGTGAAAGACATCTTCGGCTAGATTCTAATCCTCGGATGCGCCGCCGCTTCTTTGTCGATCGGTTTGAACCTAGTTCTGCCGTCCTTCATGGCGACACCGCTGAGCATCTCGGCCGGGTGCTGCGCGCCGAGCGGGGCCAACTCTATGAGCTGAGCGACGGCGAGCGTGTCTGGCTTGCCAAGATCGCGCATGTAAAGCTGGCCAAGCGGGGCGAGAGCCGCATCGAGTTCTCCTTGATCGAGCCTCTTCCCGCGACCGCACCTCGCCTGCAGATTGATCTCCTTCTCTCGATCGTGAAGTTTGACCGCTTCGAATGGTGCATCGAAAAGGCCACGGAGATGGGCGCAACGAACGTCATTCCTCTGGCTGCCGCGCGCACCGACAAACCCCTCATCGCGGCAGCGGAAAAGCGCCGCGAGCGCTGGAAGCGGATTCTCCTCGAATCGGCACAGCAATCGCGCCGCCTGAGGCCGCCAGTGCTTCGCGAGGCTGCGACTCCGGAAAAGGCGTTTGCGGAATCGCGCGCCGCTTTCAAACTGATCCTGTCTGAACGTCGTGACGCACCCTCCGTTCGCCACGTTCTTCGCTCCGCGCCGGATGAAAATAGTGTGGTCCTGGCGATTGGCCCGGAAGGTGGATGGACGGATGAGGAACTGGCCGCGGCCCGCCGCGCCAACTTCGCAGAAGCATCCCTTGGCGAGAATATTCTCAGGACGGAGACGGCTGTGATTTCTGCACTTGCAATCCTCGATTTTGCCTTGGGCGATTAAGTAGCGGTTTTACGGGCGATCTGGGACTTTCCCTCAATTCGCTCCACGTGATATAAATAGACTAGTGAAGCATGCAGGACGCACCTCATTCCGGCTCGCCGACCCCGGCCGATAGCGCGTCCGCTCCTCCATTGCGGCGCGAGTTGCGTAGTTGGACTCGTGATCTCGCCATCGCGCTGGGCCTTGCGATCGTTGTGATGATTTTTCTCTATCAGCCGGTGAAGGTCGAGGGCACCAGCATGTACCCGTTGCTCTCCGATCAGGAGCGCATCTTTATCAACAAATTTGTCTACCGGTTCGAGCCGATTGAGCGAGGCGATGTCGTCGTCTTCTGGTATCCTCTCGACCGGTCGAAATCGTTCATCAAGCGCGTCGTGGGATTGCCGGGCGAAACGGTCGAGATTCGCACCGGTCACGTCTACATCAACGGACAGGAACTGGCCGATCAGTACGTTCCGGCCGGGTATCTCGACGGTTTCAATTCGGCGCCGCGCAGGATTCCCGCGGATGGCTACTTCGTGATGGGCGATCATCGCGATAGCTCAAATGATTCTCGAGTTTTCGGTTCTGTCCCGCGCCAGTACATTTATGGGAAAGCCGTGTTTGCCTACTGGCCGGTGGACCACTTCGGTTCTTTGACATCCACTTCAACGGTTAACGCCGCATCGAAATGACATCCTCTGGAGGACACACTGATCGAGGCCCTCGCAGGACGCGCGACTCTCGCGCTCGAGGACGGAAGAGTCTTTAACGGACGCGCGGCGGGCGCTCGCACCCGCCGAGGCGGCGAAGTCGTTTTCAATACTAGCCTTACCGGCTATCAGGAAGTTTTCACCGATCCGAGCTATGCAGGGCAGATCGTGTGCCTCACGTATCCGCACATCGGAAACGTGGGAGCCAACACCGATGACGAGGAATCGGGGAAGCCGTACATCGAATCGCTGATCGTCCGCGAGTTCTCGTCGATCGATTCCAACTGGCGCTCCAGCGAATCCGCGCATCACTATCTCGATCGCCACGGCGTGCCGGTCATCTGGGACATTGATACCCGTGCGCTGGTGCTGCACCTGCGCACCGTGGGCGCGCTGCGCGGCGTTGTCTCTACGGACGACACGCCGGCCGAGCAACTGATCGCCGAAGCCCGAGCGCTTCCCACAATGGCCGGGCAGGAGTTGGCGAGCCGCGTCACAGTCGCACGGAAATACGACTGGACGCGCGGCTCAATCGATCTAGCTCAACCGTTGGCCGCCGTCGCCGCTGCAAATGGCTCCAACGGTCAGCCTCGGAAAAGGAGCGCGACTGCGACGACATCAGAAAGGGCTCGCTACCGAGTTGTCGCGTACGACTTCGGCATCAAACAGAACATTCTTCGCCTCCTCGTGGATCACGGCTGTGATGTGACCGTCGTCCCGGCAAAGACTTCCGCTGAAGACGTGCTGTCGCTTAAGCCGGATGGCGTTTTCGTCTCGAATGGTCCGGGCGATCCCGAGCCGATCACCTATGGGATTGCCAACCTCCGGAAGCTTCTCGGCCGCGTGCCGATTTTCGGCATCTGCCTGGGGCATCAGCTCTGCGGACTCGCTCTCGGCGGGCGCACGTTCAAGCTGAAATTCGGGCATCACGGATCGAATCATCCGGTAAAAAACCTTCTGACCGGCAAAGTCGAAATCACGGCACAGAATCATGGCTTCTGCGTCGATCCCGATTCATTGCCTTCGAACGACGTGGAAATCACGCATCTGAATCTCAACGATCACACGAACGAGGGTCTGCGCCACCGCTCGCTGCCGCTCTTCAGCGTGCAGTATCATCCGGAGGCTTCGCCCGGTCCCCACGACGCGCGTTACCTCTTCGACGATTTCATCGCGCTGATGAAGGAAGGCACCTGATGAGCGATTCGCTCGGCAACCTAGCGGAGTCCGAGACGCTGATTCGGGAGTTGGAACAGGTGATCGCGGAAGGCCGCCGTCCCATGGTGACCGTCCCTCCACCGCCTACGCAACCAGCGGAGATCGCTAGGATAATGCTTCCCGTTGTGAAAGCCGTTGTCCGACTGGACAGCACGTTGCGTGACTCCGAAGGCTCGAATCGACGGCTCAGCCAACGGCTGATCGTCCTGACGATGGTGCTGGTCGTCCTCACAGCGGTCATTGCGTGGTTCACGATACTCTTGGTGGTTCGGCACTAACCATGCCCAAACGCACTGACATCAAGAAGATCCTGATCATCGGTTCCGGACCGATTGTCATCGGCCAGGCATGCGAGTTCGACTATTCGGGAACGCAGGCATGCAAGGCTCTGCGCTCGGAGGGCTATGACGTCATCCTCGTCAATTCGAATCCTGCGACGATCATGACGGACCCCGAAATCGCAAACCGCACCTACATCGAGCCCCTCTCGAAGGAGTATCTCGAAGCGATCATCGCTGCCGAGCGTCCCGACGCGGTCCTTCCGACCGTCGGTGGCCAGACGGGTCTCAACCTCGCCGTCGACCTCGCCGAAAGCGGCATCCTCGAAAAGTACGGCGTGAAACTCATCGGCGCGCAGCTCGACGCCATCAAGGTTGCCGAGGATCGCCTGCTCTTCAAGGACGTGTGCCGCAAGGTGGGCCTTGAAGTGCCGAATTCTGCTGTCGTCACGAACATTCCCGAGGCGATTCGCCTCGCTGACAAAATGGGTTATCCCGTTGTCATTCGGCCGTCGTTCACGCTCGGCGGCACGGGAGGCTCAATCGCTTACAACCACGAGGAATTTGCCGACGCGATTGCCCGCGCGCTCGATGCCAGCCCCGTCCATCAGGCGCTCATCGAGGAGTCCGTCATCGGCTGGAAGGAATTCGAGCTTGAAGTAATGCGCGACTTTCGCGACAACTTCGTCGTCATCTGCTCGATCGAAAATTTCGATCCCATGGGCATTCACACGGGCGATTCGATCACTGTCGCGCCCGCGCAGACGCTCACCGACAAGGAATATCAGCGCATGCGCGACGCGGCCGCGGCCATCATCCGCGCGGTCGGCGTGGAAACAGGCGGCTCGAACATCCAGTTTGCGGTCGATCCCGAGACCGGCCGCATGGTGGTGATCGAGATGAACCCCCGCGTTTCGCGCAGCTCCGCGCTGGCAAGCAAGGCCACCGGTTTCCCGATTGCGAAGATCGCCGCGAAGCTGGCCGTCGGCATGACGCTCGACGAAATTCCCAACGACATCACGCGCAAGACGCCTTCGTGCTTCGAGCCGAGCATCGATTACGTCGTCGCCAAAATTCCGAAGTGGCAGTTTGAAAAATTTCCGGGGAGCGATCCGACGCTGACGACCCAGATGAAATCGGTCGGCGAAGTGATGGCTATCGGCCGCACGTTTCAGGAGGCTCTCTGCAAGGGCATTCGTGCCCTTGAGCCGAGCACTGCTTGGCGCCCGCCCGCCGAAGTCACGACGGCGCTCCTGCGCGAGCGTCTCCACGTGCCCGGCCCCGACCGCATCCACTGGCTCTTCGAGGCCATCGAGCGCGGCATGGCCCGCGATGAGATTCATTCACTCACGAAAATCGACCCTTGGTTCATTCGCCAGATGGAAGAAATGGTCGCGCTGGATCGCCGGGTCGCTGCAACCACGCTCACGAAGTGCTCGCGCGAACTCCTTCTGGAGTCTAAGCGCTCTGGCGCCAGTGACGAGGAACTCGCGAAACTATGGAACGTCAAGTCTGCTTCGGTCCGCGCCCGCCGGCATGAACTCGGCGCCGTGCCGGTTTTCAAGCGCGTAGACACCTGCGCCGCGGAGTTCGAATCGTTCACGCCGTATCTGTATTCGACATACGAGGAATACGACGAATCCGCGGTCACCGAGCGCCCAAAGATCGTGATTCTCGGC
Source organism: Candidatus Acidiferrum sp. (assembly GCA_035622585.1). Taxonomy (GTDB): domain Bacteria; phylum Acidobacteriota; class Terriglobia; order Acidiferrales; family UBA7541; genus Palsa-295. The sequence goes on along the minus strand of DASPVC010000069.1, from coordinate 17,968 downwards.
AGCGGCCCCAGCCGCATCGGGCAGGGCATTGAGTTCGATTACTGCTGCTGCCACGCCGCCATGGCGCTCAAGGAAGACGGCTTCGAAACGGTGATGATCAACTGCAACCCGGAAACTGTTTCGACCGATTACGACACCTCAGACCGCCTCTATTTTGAGCCGCTCACGCTCGAAGACGTGCTCGCTGTTCTCGAACGCGAAAACCCGCAGGGCGTGATCGTGCAGTTTGGCGGTCAGACCCCTCTGAATCTTGCGCTCGAGTTGAAACGAAATAAGGCCAAGATTATCGGCACCGATCCGGAATCGATCGATTTAGCCGAGGACCGCCGTCGGTTCGGCGCTCTTTTGGCGGAGCTGAACATCCCTCAGCCTCGCGGCGGCACAGCGCTCGCGCCGCAAGAAGCAGTTGCGGCCGCCGGGGAAATCGGCTTACCAGTGCTCGTGCGCCCGAGTTACGTTCTTGGCGGTCGCGCGATGGTGATCGCCTACGATTTGAAGACGGTCGAGGAGTACGTCACGCAGGCCACCCAAATCGGCGGCATTTCCGATCCGAAGCGGCCGATCCTGATCGACCAATTCCTCGAAAATGCCACGGAAGTCGATGTCGATGCGGTCGCGGATGGCGAAGACGTCGTCATCGCCGGCATTATGGAACACATCGAGGAAGCCGGCATCCATTCGGGCGACTCCTCGTGCGTGCTGCCGCCCGTGTCGCTCAAGCCAGTCGTGCTCGAACAGATTCGCGATTACACCACTCGCCTCGCGCGCGCGCTCCACGTGGTCGGCCTGATGAACGTGCAGTACGCGATCCAACATGACACCGTATACGTGCTCGAAGTGAATCCGCGCGCCTCTCGCACGGTTCCTTACGTCAGCAAGGCCACCGGCGTTCCTCTCGCCAAGGTTGCCGCGCGTTTGATGACCGGCCGCAAACTCAAGGACATGCATCTGCCCATCACAACGGTGAATGGCATCAAGGAACTCGCCGTCCACGATTTCTACGCCGTGAAGTCACCAGTCTTTCCCTTCAACAAATTCCGCGGCGTCGATATCATCCTCGGACCCGAGATGCGTTCGACCGGCGAGGTGATGGGCATCTCCTCCACGTTCGGCCAGGCCTTCGCCAAGGCGCAGCTTGCCGCCGGCCAGCGTTTGCCGCTCAGCGGGATCGTTTTCATCAGCGTCAATGATCATGATAAGAGCCATGTCGCTCCCGTTGCCCGGGATCTCGCCGCCGCTGGACTGAAGATTATCGCCACACGTGGAACAGCGGCAGCCCTCACGCGCGCCGGCATCGAAATCGAAGCGGTCTTCAAAGTGAACGAGGGTCGTCCCAACATCGTCGACCTCGTCAAAAACGGCAAAGTCAATTTGATCATCAATACCCCGCTCGGCAGGGAGTCGTTTTACGACGAGAAATCGATTCGCCGCGCGGCCGTGCGCTACAACGTTCCTTGCATCACCACTCTCTCGGCCGCAAGCGCCGCCGCGCGCGGCATTCGAGCGATGGCCGGCCAGGCCGCTGACGTCGCGGCGCTTCAGGATCTGCATCGCCGCAAATCCGTGGCTTTGCCTTGAGGCAGTGGCGTCTTCTCCGGACCCTCTGTGTCTCAGCTTTGAGAGTTTGCGCTCTGCGCGAGTTCTGCGAATCTTCCGGCCGACTCCCTTAATCCAATCTTGCCTGTGACCCATCGGATCGAATTCGGCGCTTCAAATACCATTCTTGGCCGCTGTTGCCGGTGCTCGGAGCCGCGTGTATCATGACTGCCCCGATGGAGTCCCACTGTCTTTCCTTCCGCGATATTCCTCACACCACAAAGCTTTTCTCGGCCTTCCTCGATGACTTCGGCAGCGTCTCGTCCTACTACGCGCATCCGCCGACCGCGGCCGGTGTAGACGCCGCCGCTCGCGAAGTGCGACTCGATGCCGGTGTTCGGCGATTCGTGGTCGAAGTGCTAAACGAACAAAATCGCAAGTTTGGCCCCGGCGGAAAAGTTGATCCGGCAATCGCGCGGAATCTCGATCGCCTCGCGGCAGGAGCCGTCGCGATCGTCACTGGCCAGCAGACTGGCCTTTTTTCGGGCCCTGCCTACACGTTTTACAAAGCGCTGTCTGCCGTTCGGGTTGCAGATGAAACAACGCGCCGCGGCATCGACGCCGTTCCCGTTTTCTGGCTCGCCACCGAAGATCACGACCTTGCCGAGGTGAACCACACCTATTGGTGTACGCGCAGTGGCTTTGCTCGCTACGAATTGCCTCCCCAATCGCACAGCGAAGGCCGCCGGGTCGGCGAAATTCTGTTGGGACGTGAAATCGAGGCTGTAGTTGGCGCAGCGGCAACAACTCTGGAAGGCCCGTTTGCAGCCGAGGTCACTCGCGCGCTGCACGAATCGTACACGCCTCATGAAACCTATGCTTCCGCGTTCGCTAAGCTCATGGCACGCCTTTTGGCGGGCCGCGGCGTCGTTCTTCTCGATCAGCTCGACCCTCGTCTGCACCGCTTGTTTGCTCCCGTCTTAGCCCAGGCGGTCCGGAAGGCCGGCGACGTGCGGGACGCGCTTCTGGCGCGCGCAAAAGAACTGGAAGACGCGAGCCTTCACACCCAAGTCAAAGTCACGCGTGAGACGACTCTGCTTTTCTCCACCGTCGCCGGGCGTCGCGAGCCGGTACGCAGCCGCAATGGCGGCTTCATCGCAGGCGATGCCGAGTTTTCCGGCAGCCAGCTCGCCGAAGCGATTCAGAAAGCGCCCGAAGGATTCTCCCCCAGCGCGCTGCTGCGGCCGGTCGTGCAGGATACGATTCTGCCGACAGCTGCGTACATTGGCGGACCTGCGGAAATCGCATACCTGGCTCAGTCGCAAGTCGTTTATCAGTCGCTCGGCGTTCGCATGCCGGCCATCCTGCCGCGTTCGAGCTTCACGATCATCGAGCCGCCGCTTGCCCGCTTTCTCGCGCAATATGATCTCGATCTACGCGATTTGCTTGCCGGGCGCCAACATCTGCGCGCGAAAATGGAGCAGAAATCCATCACCGGATCGCTGGCGAGTCAATTCGACGCGGGCGAGGAAGAGTTGCGCCGCCTCATCAAGGGCTTCGAAGAGCCCCTTGCCAAGCTCGATTCGACACTCGTGGAATCGCTGCGCTCGGCCGAGGCCAAGATGCTCCATCAGTTCACGCAGTTGAAAGGGAAAGCCGCGCGCGCGGAAAACTTCCGCTCGGGCGTGCTCGACCGTCATGAGCGCATCCTGATCGATTCGCTTGCTCCGCATGGCGAGTTGCAGGAACGCACACTCTGCTTGCTGCCGCTGCTCGCCGCGTACGGCCCTGCCTTTTTCGACAAACTGACGCACCTCAGTTCTGTCGCGGGCGCGCATGGCGGCCGTTCCTGCGCCACTCAGCACCAGATCCTCTCGCTGTAGGTTGGCGTTTCGAGCCGCCGCTCTCGGAGGCGTGTGCTAAAATCGGCAGGACTCTGGAAATTCTCTCGCCGGGAGATCGCACATCATGAAAATCACACCAGGGAAGCAGAAGGGCTTGCAGGCGGTTTCCGATTCGCGCGGCGTGATCGCCGCTGCCGCCATGGACCAGCGCGGCTCGCTCAAGAGCGCGATCGCTAAGGATAAAGGCGTCGATAAGAGCGCCGTGAGCGCGCAAATGCTCGAAGAGTTCAAGACCGCCGTTGTCCGCGTGCTGACTCCCTACGCAAGCGCAATTCTTCTCGATCCAGAATACGGTCTTCCCGCAGCGAAAACTCGCGCCAAGAATGCTGGGCTGCTGCTCGCGTACGAAAACAGCGGCTACGACAATACTCGTCCCGGCCGCCTGCCGGACCTGCTCGACATCTGGTCTGTTCGCCGGCTCGTCGCGGCTGGAGCGGACTGCATCAAGATCCTTCTCTACTACACGCCATTCGATCCGCCCCACATCAACGACATCAAGCACGCCTGGATCGAGCGCATCGGCGCCGAATGCGCTTCCGCCGACGTGCCGTTTTTCCTCGAATTTGTGGGCTATGAGGAGGGCGGCGACGAAAAAGGCATCGAGTTCGCGCGGAAGAAGCCCGAAATCGTCGCCCGCAGTATGGAGGAGTTTTCCAAGCCGCAGTACGGAGTGGATGTCCTCAAAGTCGAAGTTCCGGTCAACATGGCTTTTGTTGCCGGATCGAGAGCCTGCAAGGGCGACGCCGCATACACCCGTGACCAGGCGAAGGAACAGTTCCGGCGCGCCGCCGCCGTTGCGAAGAAGCCGTTCATCTATCTTTCGGCTGGCGTCAGTAACGACGTTTTCAACGAGACGCTCGAACTTGCTGCGGAAGCGGGCGTGAAATTCTCCGGTGTTCTCTGTGGACGCGCTACGTGGAAGGATGGCATTCCCGTCTACGCCAAACAGGGAGTCAAAGCGCTGGAGGACTGGCTCGCGGATCAGGGCGTGAAGAACATTAAGAACGTGAACGAGCGCCTTAAGGCCGCCAGTCCTTGGTTCGGTTTCTACGGAGCCGCCTCCGCATCAGCCTTGTCCTGAGTGGGGCGGAGCATAGAAGCGCGATTCCCTAGTGCGTCCCGCCGCATTGCGCTTCTACTTGCATTTCTAGCGCGTCATCGAGGATCACGCCGCGCCTCGACTTCGCCGAGCACACCTGCGACGCCGTTAGCCCCAGCGCACCTCGCATGTCTGCACCCTCCAGGCTGGTGGCTCTGAAGTCGGTGTTATTGAGCACCGTTCCAGCGAACTGCGCACCGCCCAGATTAGCTCCTCGCAAACTTGCATCGATCAAGATGGCGCCGCCAAACCGCGCCCCTCCGAGATCCGCGCCGCTGAGGTTGGCGGACCACAGGTAGGTTCCCTGCAAATCGGCGTGGTCCATGTGTGCCCCGGCGAGATACGCATCACGGAGATCGGCCTTCTCCAGGTTTGCACGTGTCAAGGTGGCGCCGTCGAGCCGCGACGTGTAAAGGCTCGCGCTGTCGAGACGTGCGTCCTCCAGAATCGCGTCTTCGAGCGACGAATGCGAAAGATTCGCTGCCCGCAAATCGGCGCGCCGCATGTCCGCGTGGTCCAGCTTCGAACGGTCGAGATTGGCGCGGTACATGTGCGCTTGATCCAGCACGGCAAACCCCAGCCAGCTCTGGCCTAGATCGGCGCCCCGCAAGTCCGCCTGCGATAGAAACGCGCCTTGCAGATCCGCGTGCAGCATGTGCGCGTTCGCCAGAAAGACGCCGTACGCCTGCGCATATCGCAAGTGCGCGTCGTTGAGCCGTGCCCCATCAACCGACGGGACCTGATCGTCATCGACATTCCCGAATTCCGGCCGCACCGACAGGGACGCTTCAGTCAGATCCGGATAGGGATCATAGCCCAGCCACCAGAAGAGCGTGGGTGCCCACCGGCGAACGTCGGCGGTGCCGTATTGCGGCGCACGGGCCCGTTCGTGAGGTATGCCCGCAATCGTGCCCGCGGAAATCACGAGCAGCGCCAGCCCGAGCGCCACAGCGATCGAAACCGGATTCACCGCCTTGATCTTAGCCAGAATTCGCTGCGACAACCTTCGCTCGAAATCCCAGCGCTCCGGCGGCCTTCCGACCTTGGTCACTGCATGGATCGAGACGCCGGTCGCAACCGTGACCAGTGCCGTTTGCAGGATCGTTCCGTGGATTTCTTGCCGGGTCAGGTATCGCGCCCAGAAGAGAAGGAGCGTCGCCGGGATCACTCCATACGCCGCCAAAATCGAAATCGCCCGTTCGACTAGGTGCGTAGACGAAGGATCGGGATTCATCCAGCGAAAATGGGTGCGCAGCAGGCCGATGATGATACTGGGTTCCCCTTCGCCCAGCTCCTGGCCGTCAGGGAAAATGGCGGGCAATTCCTGAACCGACTCCCACAGGCGCTGCAAATGAAAATGGAACATGAGGTACAACACGAGCAGCATCACCGGAATGATCAGATACGATTCCGCCGTCGGCAACGCCGCTGCCGCTGTACGCGAGTGAAGAAACGGCAGCACCGCTGCGTCGCTGATGAGTTGAGCGTCCTTTGTCTTCCACACGAGCAGCCACGATAGGGCGCTGGTAATGGTCATGGCGGCGAAGTAGCGGTGCGCTTGCTGTGCATCGCGCGTAAATTTCGAGGCCGCCTCGAATTCCATCAGCTGCGGCGCGAGCAGCGCGTCGCGCAGATTTGCGCCCGCGAACTGCCGGGGCACCAGCCCCATGGCTGTCTCGAGCGATGCGCCTTCTAGATTTGCACCTTCGAGATTCGCGCCCACAAGGCACGACTCTTCGAGGTCGGCACGCACGAGGCAAGCGTCGCGCAGATCCGCGAGCAGCATGTCGGCCGCCCTCAAATTGGCGTCGTGGAGATCCGCCATTCGCAGGTTCACACTAATGAGATCGGCGGCCTCGAGCTCAGCGCCCGATAGATCGGCTCTCTGTCCTGCCACACCGTGGGAATCGATCCATTCGCGATGGCTGGCCAGCTTTTCCTCAAGTGCCCAGTCGCGATACGCAGCGCGTCGCGGTTCCGTATGCTCGGTTCGTTCCGGCAGGCTCTCCGGCTCTGCTGACGCGCTCGCCTCCTTGCCGGTGCGGGGTTCCGGATCTCCGCGGAACTCCTTAGAAGCGCTTGGTGCAACTGTGTCGGGGGCCGGCGGCCACGTGGCTTGAGGCTGTGGCGGTAATTCTTCGTGCGATTCGTGCTGTGCAGGATCTTCGGGTTTCGCAAGTTCAGGGAGTTGCCGATCGACATTTGCAGTAAAATCTTTGGACGCGATCACATTAGGAACTTCTTCAACGAGCGCTTCGCTTCGCACTTCCGCTGCGGTATCCAGGTCACTTTCCGGTTGGGCGATCGTCGCAGGCGTTGTCGTGTCCTGGTCTGGGGGAAATATTTCCGCGAAGAGATCCGCTGCGGGGGGCAATTGCGCCGCCACGATTGGCGTCTCGCCCGTTTCCGCTTGTGGACCTGTGCATTCAGTAGCAGGCTTTGCGTCCTCCGACGCACCGTCCGGCGTAAGCGGACGCGCCTCATCGGAGTGACTTACCGCCTGAGGGGCCTGACCTGAGATCGGCGGCTGCGTGTTTGCGCCTTCGGAATCCTTCGAGCCGAAAAACCACGAGAATATGCTTCGTCGTTTCTTGGGAAGCGGTGACTCTGGAGCCGTCCGCTGCGTGTCAACCGATATAACTGTGTCTGTTTGCTCCGACTCGAGTGGCGCAGCAGAGGAATCCTGTTCGGTGGGCTCTTCTTCTGGGAACAGATCTGCCAGAGCCGCCGCAGCCGACGGCAATTCCTCGGCGCGGATCAGTCCCTTCGCCGAATCCGGCTGGTATGCTTCGGCTGCTTCGCCGGCTTCCGGCGGGTTGGCCGGGCGTTCCTCAACGTCATCGCCCGGCATCAGACGATGGAACGGAGATCGCACTGTGAGGTCCTTTTCCCCCTGAAAAGGCAACCGCTCCTGAAGAAATCAGTCTACCCCTCGGCTAGCATAGCGCGTGCCACAGCCGGCCGCTGCCTGTCCAAGAGTGCAATAGCCGGTCAGCTGGCCGTTTGGCAGCCAGCCACACTTTCTGCGTTGTGTAGTCGAACTGGAGAACAGTCCGCGGGCTACGCGTACTGCACCGGGCAGACCATCCGGACCGCGTTCAGCAGTGCCTCGGGCTTGAAGGGCTTCGTAATGTAGATGACGGCACCGGCATCCCGGCCCGCTTTGAAGTCCTTGGGTGTGCCCTCGCTCGTGAGCAGGATTACCGGTACTTTTGCCAGCTTGCTTTCCTTCTTGATGGCCTTGCAGAGGTCGTAGCCGTCCATTCCCGTCATGGTGACGTCGGATATCACAACGGCCGGCGTAGCGACGCGCATCATTTCAAGCGCCTTTTCCGCGCTCGGCGCGGTTTTCACCGCATACCCGTTTCGCCCGAGGGCCTCTTGCACGAGCCGCAATTGTACGGGGCTGTCGTCGACGGCCAGCACTACGGGAAGCTCCTTCGATAACGGTTTCGCACTCGGCTCCAGCGTCGTCGCCACAGGGATCTCCTTGAATGAGGTGGAACGAAACGGCGGAACTACCTACCACAATATTAGGAAGTTATTTGCGTTTTCCGTCAAGGAATTTGCCGTCTTTCGCTTCGAGAATGAAACTACCCGCCGCGGATGGTCAGAAAGGCGTTTCCAGATGCAGGTCTTGCTCAGTGCGGGCGTCCAATGCGCAGGTGTTGCATTAGTTGGTGGGCGCAGCGCGAGCCGGAATCACCTTTGTCCCGTTCTGCGTGAATTGAAATCGCAACATCCATTCGCGATTGCCGCCTTCAGCCTGTTCCGCCGGGGAAAACTTCCATTCCCGCGCAGCCTTTATCGCCCAATTGGCGAAATATTGGCTGGGTCCCGGCGAGTCTAAGATTGCCTCTGTCACGTTGCCCGCCGGGTCGACTTGAACTCGAACCCCCACTTTCACCGTGCCTTGAATTGTCGCGCGCGCCTTCTCGGGCACGTCCGGCACCGCCTGATACACAACCTCGCCGGGCGCAGCCTCTTTCTTCGGCGGGGCAGCGGCCTCCACCGGAGTGATCGGGGGTGCCGCGGCGCTTGCACTCGGCGTCGGAGTGGTCTCCTTGGGTTGCGCTGCAGCCGGTTCGCTGCTCGTGAGTCCCTGGGCTGGTTCCGTCGGAGCCGCGCCGGTTTGTTGTCCCTGCAGTCGATTGAGCACCTTCGGAGCGACGAGTATCACGATGAGCGCCAACACGATCACCGCCGCTGCCGGCGCTAGATGCCGCCAATTGGCCGGTCGTTTCTGCCGTTTCGGCTCTGGCCTGGGAGCCACTGCTGTCGGGGGCGACGTCGCAGGCGCCTTCAGCCGCGCCGAAATGTCGGCGATTGTCCAGCGACGCTGCGGCTCTCGCCGCAGGCAGTTCCGCGCGATGCTTAGGAAAGGTTCGGGCGGAGGTCCCGGCAGTTCTACTTCGCCTGCGCCGCTCGCGTCTAGGCGGGGCAATTGTTGCGTGAGCGTTTCCACAAGGGTCAGCCCGACCGACCAAACATCGGCGGCGGCCGAGCAGCCAGTCGCCGCGATCTCCGCCGCGTCGTAAGGGCCGGACGCACTCGGCGCTTCGCCAATCCTGCCGATTCCGTCGCTTGAAAGCTTGACCTGGTCGCCGCTCGCCAGGATGTTCGCAGGTTTGACCTGCCCGTGCGCAAAGCCCCTGCCGTGCAGATACGCGAGAGCGTCTAGCATCGGCGGCAGCATCTCGCCCGCTTCTTTTGAGGTCAGCGCGCGCTGTGGCAGGATTTCCGCCAGGTTTTCCTCGGCGTATTCCATCACGACGTAGACCAGGTCGGCCGATCCGATCCGGCATCGTCCCGATTCAAACAGCCGTATAAGATGCGGATGAGTCAGAATTGCCGCTTCCGCCCGGCGTGCAAGCAGCACATCCCTCGTGCGTGGATTTGCGGCGGTAAGCTTGATGGCGGTCTTGTTTCCGTCGCGTTCCGTCAGGAATACGTAACTGTCGCTTGTGCCCCCGATGTACTCGCGCAGTTCGAATGTCCCGTTAACGATTTGGCCGAGCCAATCTTTTCCGGTTTCGCTCATGTTGTACTCCCGCCCTCGCTGAGACACTTCGACGGCATCGCCGATTCGTTGCTGCCGTTCTTGGGCTGGGTTTCGAAATCCTGCCGGGAAAGTCCCGGCGACATGATGATTCCGTTTTCGCGGAAAGTAAAACGGCGCTTGCCCAAACGGGCAAGGTCATCTTTTCTTCGGCGTCGGTATGGCGCGCGCTACTTCTTGGCGGGCGTTACTGCTGCGAAATCCTGCCGGACGACGCCGGCCACCTGCTTCGAGAAGTTGTACGTGGCGCGCAGATTCTCGCCGAAGAATCTTACGTTTCCCTTGACGTCGTTCTGGAACAGTTTTTGCCCGTTTTTATCGGTGAACTCCAAGTGCACGGTGATCGACGTCGCGCCAGCGACGGTCGTCACCTGGCGCTCCATTGCGCTGCCCTGTTTGAAGCCGGTGACGGTGCAGTGCAGTGTTACGAGATCAGGCGCACTCGCGGCATCGCGGTCCCCGTCGCGATACACATGCGCGAACCTCTTGGTTTTTCCGATCTCCTCGACCACGTGCTCGTACATCGACATCTGAAACTCTGCCGGGAGCTTCACGTCCTCCGACTGAATCTGCTCGATCTGGATCGCTGAGGCGTGCACCGGCGTCGGCGGCGCGTCGGCGCGTGCCGCAAGGACTGCTGCAAATCCGAAGCCGAGCGCGACAGCCGCGATCGATCCAACAATCCTGCCCCGTCCGTTGGCAAGCTTCATCACTTCGCCTCCTTCTTGCCGGTTGGCTGGCCCGCTTCTTCCGCGGGCACTACGGTGGCCTTGGCCCCGGCCGCCACAAGCTGGTCTTTCAGCAGCGCCGCCTCGCCCTGGGGCAGCGTGAAGATTGCGCCATGCAGGCCGCCGTTCGGATCCCGGTACTCGATGGTCAGCGTGTCCAGCTTTTGCCGGAACAGGCTCAGGAAGCGCCCGCTTCCGTATGGCGCGAACATTGTCAGCGTTCCCAGCGATCCGTGAATCATCCGCTGGCTGTCGGCACCGGTCAGAACGTCCTGAATTCCGCTGATTGCAAGATCGCTCTTCGTCGGGCCGGTTGAAAACGTCAGCGCGTCCTTCGACACCGTGACCCTTCCCTTCGTGTTGTGCTGGATCGCCTCCAAGCCAATTACATGAACGACCTTGAACGTCGTGATCTGTTTCTCCTGTGCCTGTGTGAATGACGCGCAGGTCGTCAACGTTGCGGATAGCGCCAGCAGGGAAAGACACACTCTTGGGTTGAGCTTGAACATGATCGTGACTCCTCGGTGGGGCCTGTCGAGCGCGCCTAGTCTGAACGCCCTCTTCCACGGAGTCAACAAGTTTGCGGAAAGCCGCCCGGCTCGATCGAGAGGGCTGCGGGCCCGCCCTCACTTGCGCCAGCGCCCCATTGATGTAAAGCGGCTCGAGGTGTGCTGGTGAGCGTGCGCGCGAGGGGGATTCCGCAGTATCCTGTAGGCATCAGCATGGAAGTGCCGGGGAGGGAAGACCGCGTGGACGCCAAAGCGTCACCTGAGATAGCCACACAGACCCGCATCGAATCCGACAGCATGGGCAAGATCGAAGTTCCCTCCGATCGCTACTACGGCGCCCAGACCGCTCGCTCGCTGATTCATTTCGACATCGGCACCGACACGATGCCGCCGGAACTGATCCGCGCGTTTGGCATCTTGAAGAAAGCCGCCGCGCTCGTGAACCAGGATCTCGGCAAGCTCCCGCCCGAAAAAGCGAAACTGATCGTGCAAGCCGCCGACGAAGTGATCGCCGGAAAACTCGACGAGCATTTTCCCCTTCGCATCTGGCAGACCGGCAGCGGCACGCAGACCAACATGAACGCCAACGAGGTCATCTCCAATCGCGCGATTGAAATCGCCGGCGGCGTGATGGGCAGCAAGAAGCCGATTCACCCGAACGACGACGTAAACATGTCGCAGTCCTCGAACGACACGTTTCCCACAGCCATGCATATCGCCGCGGCCTCGCGCGTGTCGCAGGACCTGATTCCATCCGTCGAGAGATTGCGCGACGCGCTCGACGCCAAGGCGCGTCAGTTTGCGGATGTCGTCAAGATTGGCCGCACGCACCTCATGGATGCGACTCCTCTCACGGTCGGCCAGGAAATCTCTGGCTGGGTCAGTTTGCTCGATCGCGATATCGGCCGCCTCGGCGAATCGCTCTGGGGCCTGTATGACCTGGCCATCGGTGGTACGGCCGTTGGCACGGGACTCAACGCGCACCCTGAATTCGGCCAGCGCGCCGCGAAAAAGATCGCCGAGTTGACCGGGCTGCCGTTCAAATCTCACCCGAACAAATTTGCTGCGCTTTCCGCGCACGATGAAATCGTTTTCGCCAGCGGCACTCTGAAGACTTTGGCCGCATCTTTGATGAAGATCGCCAACGACGTTCGCTGGCTTGCCTCGGGTCCTCGGGCGGGCTTTGCCGAGCTGATACTTCCGGAAAATGAACCCGGCTCTTCGATCATGCCCGGCAAAGTCAATCCGACTCAGTCCGAGGCCATGACGATGGTTGCGGCGCAGGTATTCGGCAACGACGTCGCGGTCAGTTTCGCCGGCTCACAGGGCAATTTCGAGTTGAATGTTTTCAAGCCCGTGATCATTCACAATTTCCTCCACTCGGTGCGATTGCTCACCGATGCCTGCCGCGCTTTCCGCGAACATGCTGTCGAAGGGATGCAGATCGACACAGACCGCATCCGGCAATACGTCAACAGCTCCCTGATGCTGGTAACAGCGCTCACGCCCAAGATCGGCTACGACAAAGCCGCCGAGATCGCCAAGAAGGCGCATCACGAAAAGCTCAGTTTGCGCGAAGCAGCCCTCAAGCTCGGCTACCTTACCGAAAAGGAATTCGACGAAATCGTCCGACCCGAAAAGATGACGCGTCCCTGAGGGCGCGTACCGCGCTGGAACATCCATGCTTCGGCCGCAGCGATTCCGGTGAGCGCCAAGTTCCGTTTTGGGACGCTTTTCCCTCGAAATTCTCATTTCTCGAAACTCGTACGTCGCATATGACGATTTCTTTTGACTCCGTTTTTTCGCCCCACTAACTTTGTAGGTCCCTTCGCATTTTCCCCTTCCGCAGGAGCAGCCATGCGGATTTTCATTGCCGAGCGTGACCCTTCGCTTGGTGGATCTATGGAAAGGGAACTGAGGGCTGCGAACATCGCCGTCGACCTGGTGGCTGACGGTGAACGCGTCGAGTCTGCCGTACTCAATCAGTCCTACGACGCCGCGATTCTCGACGCTGATGTGTCGTCTCCTGATGGTCTCGACGCTCTGCGATCCATTCGTGCGTTGCGCCGGGAATTGCCTGTCCTGCTGCTCGCAGACGAACTGCGGCCCGGCGAGCGCGCTCGCGTGCTGGATGTCGGCGCGGACGACGTGCTTCTCAAACCATTTGCATTTTCAGAATTGATCGCGCGGGTGCGCGCCCTCGTGCGACGAGGGGGGCGCCGGGCTGATCCCGTCTTGCGGATCGACAATCTCGAGCTGAGCCGCGCAGAACACGTCGTCACGCGTGCAGGACGGAAGATTCACCTCACGCCGAAGGAATTCGCGCTTCTCGAGTACTTGCTTGCGAATGCGGGTCAGCACATCACGCGGGCGGAAATTGTTCGCCACGTCTGGCATTACCCCGGCGATCCTCTGACCAACATCGTCGATGTTTACGTGAACTATTTGCGCAAAAAGGTGGATCTGCCGTTCGAGTCGAAGCTGATTCATACGGTCCGAGGCGTCGGCTATCAACTGGAAGCTCGCAAGTCGACCGGAGGACGCGCCGCCTGAACGAGCACGGATTCCATCATTGCCGTACCGCGAAGCTCTTCGGCGACCGGGGAAGGACAGGGGCAATGTCTGAAATATTCCGAGAACGCGACGTAAACGCGACACCTACGGAACTTCGCTCCGCTCTCCGCAGAAAACTTCTCAGTATCGTCCACCCGGATCCTGCCCCAATTGGGGAGCTGGTCATTCCCGTCGCTTCGCTTCTGCATCGTGAAAGCCGCGGCTGCGCGTTTCTGCTCGAGGTGGGAAGCGAGAGCCTGAACATGGAAGAGTTCGTTACAGAGATAAGGGCTCGATACCCGAATCTCAACGTCGTCGTGCTCAGATTGAACGACGAGCTCAAAAACTTGCCCTGCGAATGTGACACAGGCGCGCTGCGCTTGCTAGCTGCACGCAAATCGCCCGTTGCTCGTGCCGCCTCAATCTCACGTTGGAACTCCCTGCGCAGTCCGAGTCTGGACCAAGTGGTCGCGTCGAGCGACAACGCGCGTCAAGCCGCTTCAAGCGATGATCCGTCTTGTCCCGGGCGCGAACGCCGAGATTAAGAAAATTAACAATCCGTTCGGCGCGCGTGGCGACTCCATTGCAGTGGCCGACGGGTCATGCTGAACGTTCCGCTGGACGATCGGCAGCGGGAGCAGCTTCTGCTGGACCATCTTCCGCAGGTGCTGTACGTCGCGCGCCGCATTCACTTTCGCCTGCCTCCGCAGGTTCCCCTGGAAGACCTCGTTCATGCCGGAATCCTCGGTTTGATCGATGCGGTGCGCAAGTATGATCCGACAAAAAATGTCCAGCTCAAGCACTACGCCGAATTTCGTATCCGCGGCGCGATTCTTGACAGTCTCCGTCTGGTTGACTGGAGCCCGCGGGCCCTGCGCCGCCAGGCGCGCCGCCTGGAGCAGACCGTTTCCCAATTCCGGACTCGCTTGGGCCGCGAACCCAGCGAAGAGGAAATCGCCGCGGAATTGCAGCTGACTCTCGAGGCGTTGCAGCAGCTTCGCGCGAAATTGCGCGCGCTCGAGGTCGGAAGCCTTCACTCGGACTCGGGCGATGCCGATGGCAAGGAAGAAATAGAGCGGTGCGAATCGAAGGAGGAAGACCCTTACCACCAGGCCTTGCGCGCCGAGATGATCGAGTTGCTCGCTCGCGCCATGAACGAATTGCCGCGCCGTCAGCGCGAAGTTCTCTCGCTGTACCACTTTCAAGAACTGACCATGAAGGAGGTGGGACGCATTCTCAGCATTGGGGAATCACGCGTCTCGCAGATTCACAGCGCAGCCCTGCTCCGATTGCGAACACGCCTGCCGAAACTGTTGTCCAAAACGCGCCCAGCCAAAACGCGCGTCCAAACAGTTTCTGTCACGCCCTCTCACAAAGCCGTTTCCGCCTAAAGCATCCTGATCGTGTGCCGATTCCTACTCCAACACCAGCTGTCTGGCTGGGGTTCGCATGCGCAACAACGAACGTAACCAGCCTCCCAAACGAACGGATCGGGAAACGCGTCCGACCCTGACTCATGGCGTGCCCGGACCCGTCTTGCGATTAAACCGTCTGCTCGATGCCGGATTGATTGATGTCAACCGTATTGGTCGCGAGATACGCGCCGAGCCGGAGCTCGAATTTCTCACGGCACACATGGCTGCGTCCCTCGCTCTGTCGCCTGCGAACTCGGTTGAGGGCATCGAGGAAGCCGTCGCCCTGCTTGGCGCGGACCGTCTGCGCGTGGTGTTCTACGAGTGGTCCCTTCTCAGGCAAAAAGGCGCGCAGATTTCATCCGAGCATGCCAGCGAAGGTTGGAGCGTCGAAGCGCTTTATCTGGCTAGCTTTCTTCGGTACCTCGGACTTGATTCACCCGACGCTGCCATCCTGCACAGCGAGATGTTTGCGTTCGCGCTCGACCCGAGACGTCACGAGTTCTCGGATCTGAGGGACATGCTCATGCGCGATTTTCTCGCACTCGTCCCCACGCTCGATCCATCGCTTTTACGGCCGATTCCGCGCAAGCCTGTGAGGTCCTGACGGAAAACAAGCAGGTCGGCAGCTGAGGTACCACCATCCGGATTGCCAAATCTAGCGATCTGCGCGGGCGAGAGTGTTGCCGCCGAGTCGGGACGGGTGGTAAGTTATTTCTGAAAGCAGCGTAGAGCAGTATGGAACTCCTTCTCAATCTTATATGGGTGCTGATGGCCGCGGGCGTCCTTTGGACGTGGCGCGCACACTGGGTTCATCAACGAAAGCGCGTCTTGGCGCATTCTCTGCGGGAATGGACCGCGGTTAGTCTCGCGCTCATTCTGCTCTTTTTTGCCGTTTCGATGACGGACGATTTGCACGCCGATCTGATCGTGTTTGACGAGTGTTCGACGAGCCGGCGCGGTTCGTCGCTCGTGATCGGCGCCCACCAGCCTTTGGTCCATTCCGGCACCGTGTTGCAGGGAGCTAGCTCCACAGTCGTTACATCGCCTTTTCGCTTCGATGCCTTGCAGGTGGTTGACAACGTCGATCTTGTCGCAAGACCTTTCGCGGTAATGCCTAGCGCCGGATCGATGGCTGGCCGCGCCCCGCCTTTCCTCTTCGGTAAAGCTTGACGACAGTCCTTTTGATGGCACATCTATTGCGCTGGATGAGGCCGCTTCCTCGGTCTTGAATTGCACTGGCGCTTCCACTGCTTCGTGACTGCGCAGCGAACGGCCGGTGGCCGCGCCGTCATACGAATGAGGTTTTTCGATGAGGAACTTTGCCATTTTCAGAAACGCTTTCATTCCGCTTGCGGGACTGCTGCTCGTGGGTTGCAGCGGATCTGGAAACCCAAAGGCCGGGGTGCCGCCGACTCCCCAAGTGGAGGTCGGCGATCTTTCGCTCTTTCACGCGGACCATCCCGAACAGTTTCAGCTGACCGCGGGCATGAAGATTGGCAGTCAGACGCGAGGTCTTCCATGACATGTACGGAATGCACAGTGATTGCAATGACGTTCGCCGCGACCCTCTTTTTCGGAGGGTGCGGCGGCAAGGGCAACCCTGCGCAAGAAGCGCCGCCGCCCACACAAGTCGTTGAGACCGGCAACGCCGCCATTGTCACAGTGGAAAAGCCGGAGCAATTCTCCCTGGTTTCGGCAGAGCGGGTAGAGGCCCACGCGAAGTTGAACGTTACCGGAACCGTGAATCCGGATATTGCCCGGGAGGTCCCGGTTATTTCGCTGGCGAGCGGCCGCGTTGTTGACATCCGAACAAGGCTTGACGATCACGTGAAGAAGGGCGATCTGCTCCTTCGCGTTCAGAGCCCCGACATCACCAACGCTTTCGACACATATCTGAAAGCTGTCAACGACGAGCAGGTTGCAAACAAGGCTTATGAGCGCGCCAAAGATCTCTATGCCCATGGCGCAATTTCGCTCTCCATGCTCGAGCAGGCGGAAGATACCGAAAAAGACGCCCAAGCTGATTTGACTGCCGCCGACGAGATGTTGGCTACACTTGGTGTGAGCAAGGATCACCCATCGAGCATCGTGAATGTCTACGCGCCGATCTCTGGCGTGATCGTGGCGCAGTACGTCACCGATGCCGCCGCGGCCGGTATGACTTATTCCGGTTCCTCGACGGCTTTCACCATCGCTGATCTGTCGGTCGTCTGGATCATTTGCGATGTCTACGAAAATGACATCCCAAAGATTCAGCTTGGACAGCTGGCCCAGATCAAGCTCACTGCCTACCCCGGCAGAGCGCTGACCGGCCGCATCAGTGATATCGGTCCTGTGCTCGACCCGAATCTTCGAACGGCAAAGGTTCGCATTGAAGTGCCCAACCCCGGCATTCTCAAGCTGGGCATGTTCGTCACGGCCACGTTCGAAAGCAAGACGGCGGAAACTCGCGCCGTTATACCGGGAGACGCCATTTTGCACCTGCACGACCACGACTGGGTCTTCGTCCCCGCCGGCGGAAAGCAATTCAGACGAGTCGAGGTGGACGCTGGCGAGCCGTTGCCTGGCGGCAGACAGGAAATACTCTCCGGTATTGCTCCCGGGCAGCAGGTGGTTTCCAACGTTTTGGCTCTGGAAGAAACGCTGGAGGCGCAATGATTCGCATCCTCGTTGACTTCGCGCTCCGGAACCGCTTTCTGGTGTGGGCGATCGGAATCCTGCTTTTCGCCTGGGGTATCGTATCGTTCCACCGCTTACCGGTCGAAGCATATCCGGATGTCGCCAACAATTACGTCGATGTCATTGCCCAGTGGCCCGGAATCTCTGCCGAACAGATCGAGCAGCAGGTCACCATCCCCCTCGAAATCGTGATGAACGGCATTCCTGGGATAGCCCATGTCCGTTCTTGGTCGATTTTTGGGCTCTCGACCGTGGAAATGGTTTTTGGCGAAGATACGACGAATTTCGAGAATCGCGAACGAGTTCTGGAGAGGTTATCGCAGGTCACCTTGCCTCCCGGCGTCATGCCTCAGATGGGCACAGACTGGAGCCCGGTTGGCCAAATCTATTTCTATACGATTGAGAGCACCAATCCTGAATACGACGTGATGAACCTAAAGTCGCTTGAGACCTGGGTGGTGGAGAAGAACCTGAAGTCCGTCCCCG
>DASPVC010000068.1:0-18269 GCA_035622585.1 Candidatus Acidiferrum sp. | reverse complement strand
GCGCTCCCGCTCTTCCGGCGCGTTGTCGATCGTGTCGAACGCCCGGAACGACACCTTCGGGTTGTTCTTGCTGAGCACTTTGGTGATCGCCGCCGTCAGCGTCGTCTTCCCGTGGTCGATGTGCCCGATCGTCCCCACGTTCACGTGCGGCTTGCTCCGCTCGAATTTCTCCTTCGCCATTTCTCTCTCCGCTCTAGTAACGTTCCCGTGCTAAACGCATTCCGTGCTATTTCTTGGGCCTGTTTCCGTTTGACCCGCCGACAATGTCGTCCGCAATATTCGGCGGCACCTGCTCGTAATGGGAAAAGTGCATCGTGAAGCTGCCGCGGCCCTGCGTCCGGCTGCGAATATCGGTCGCGTAGCCGAACATCTCCGAGAGCGGAACCAGCACGTTGATGATTTCGCTGCCCGCTCTCGATTCGCGCCCCTGCATCTGTCCCCGCCGCGAGTTCAGGTCCGAAATCACCGGGCCCATATATTCCTCTGGGACGACCACTTCCACTTTCATGATCGGCTCAAGCAATTTGGGACTGGCCCGCCGGCACGCTTCCTTGAACGCCATCGATCCCGCGATCTTGAACGCGATTTCCGAGCTGTCGACCTCGTGATAGGTGCCGTCGATCACGACCACTGCAAGGTCCACCATTTCGTAGCCCGCGAGGACGCCGTTTTCCATGGCTTCCTTGACGCCGTCCTCGATCGGAGGAATGAACTCTTTGGGAATCACGCCGCCGACGATCTTGTCGATAAACAGCAGCCGGTGCTCCTTGTCAAAGCGCCACTTACCGCCCTTGCCTCCCACCCGCTTGGCAAGCTCGTCGAGTTCGTCGGTGGACATCTCGTGCATGTCCTCGTGCGCGGCCGTGGGAAGCGGCTGCACCGTCAATTTCACGTGACCGTACTGGCCGCGGCCGCCGCTCTGCTTGATGTGTTTGTGCTCCGCCTCGGCCGATTTCAGAATCGTTTCGCGATATGCCACTTGCGGCCGGCCGACGTTGGCCTGCACGTTGAACTCGCGCATCATGCGGTCGACGATAATTTCCAAATGCAGCTCGCCCATGCCTTCGATCAGCGTCTGCCCGGTATCGACGTCCGTGTGTACGCGGAACGTTGGGTCTTCCTGGGCGAGCTTGCCAAGCGCAGCGCCCATCTTTTCCTGATCCGCTTTTGTCTTGGGTTCGATCGCGACGGAGATAACCGGGGTGGGAAACTCTATGCTTTCGAGGACAATCGGCTTTTCTTCGCTACAGAGCGTGTCGCCCGTGCTGACGTTCTTAAGGCCTACGCACGCCGCAATGTCGCCCGCATCAATCGACTCGATCTCTTCGCGCTTGTTCGCGTGCATCCGGAGCAAACGCCCGATGCGCTCGCGCGTCTTCTTGGTCGAGTTGTAAACCGACTGCCCCGTTTTGAGCACGCCGGAGTAAACCCGAATGTAGGTCAAATGGCCGACGTAGGGGTCAGTCATGATCTTGAACGCCAGCGCCGCAAACGGCTGATCGTCCGACGCGCGCCGCACCATTGCGTCCGAGCCGTCCGGCGACGTTCCTTCGACCGGTGGCACGTCCACCGGGGAAGGAAGATAGTCAATCACGGCATCCAGCAGCGGCTGAATACCCTTGTTCTTGAACGCGGAGCCCGCGATCACCGGCACCAGCTTCAATGCGATCGTCGAGCGCCGCAAAGAGGCTCTCAGTTCGGTCGGCTCCAGCTTGTGCTGTTCGAGGTATTTCGCAAGGATGGCGTCGTCGTGCTCCGCGATGTATTCAACGACCTTTTCGCGGTGCTCCTTGTAGAATTCCGGGCTGAGCGCTGAGGCTTTGACGGCGGTCTCAAGTGCGGGACGCGTCTTCAGATACGCGGCGTCCCAAAGCTTTTCGAGCGGCAGAATTTCATATTCCGCGCCGAGCGTCTCGTCTTTCCAAACGATGGCGTGCTCTTCAATGAAGTCGATCACACCCAGGAAGTTATCTTCACGGCCAATGGGATAGGTAACAGGAACGGGGTGGGCTGAGAGGCGTTGGCGCATCGAGCGGATCGAATGATCGAAGTCGGCGCCGATTCGGTCCATCTTATTGATAAACGCAATGCGCGGCACGCGGTATTTGTCCGCCTGGCGCCAGACCGTTTCCGACTGCGGCTGCACGCCCGCGACCGCGTCGAATACGGCGACCGCGCCATCCAGCACGCGCAACGACCGCTCGACTTCCACGGTAAAGTCCACGTGACCCGGCGTGTCGATGATGTTGATGCGATAGCTCTTGTCGAATCGCTTCCAGGAAGCCGTCGTCGCCGCAGACGTGATCGTGATGCCGCGCTCGCGCTCCTGCTCCATCCAGTCCATCACGGTCGTGCCTTCGTGCACTTCGCCGATCTTATAAGTCACACCCGTGTAGAACAGGATGCGCTCGGTGCAGGTGGTCTTGCCCGCATCGATGTGCGCCATGATCCCGATGTTGCGCGTCTGATCGAGTTGTACCTGTCGTGCCATAACTGAATTCGTTTGCCCTACCAGCGATAGTGCGCGAAAGCCTTGTTTGCCTCCGCCATGCGGTGCACGTCTTCCTTTTTCTTGACGGCGCCGCCGCGGCCATTCGCAGCGTCCAAGATTTCTCCCGCCAGCTTGTCCGTCATCGACTTGCCCGACCGCTCGCGCGCGTACAGCACCAGCCAGTGAATCGCGAGCGACTGCCGCCGGAACGGATTCACTTCGACCGGTACCTGATAGTTCGCGCCGCCCACACGCCGCGTCTTCACTTCCAGCGTGGGCTTGCAATTTTCGATAGCCTTCTTGAACAGCTTGAAGGCGTCATCGTTGGACGTCTTTGCCACCTGGTTCATCGCGTCATAGAAAATCGTCTGCGCGGTGGAGCGCTTGCCGTCATACATCATGCTCGAAATGAACTTCTGCACGAGGTCGCTGCCGTACACCGGATCGCCCGGAATCTTTCGGCGCAGAACCCAACCCTTGCGTGGCATCGTTTACGCTCTCCTACTTCTGTGCGGCTTTCGGCCGCTTGGCGCCGTATTTCGAGCGCCCCTGCTTGCGATTCTCGACGCCGGCGGCGTCGAGCGTGCCGCGAATCACGTGATAGCGGACGCCCGGCAGATCCTTCACGCGGCCTCCGCGCACGAGCACGATCGAGTGCTCCTGCAGGTTGTGCCCGATTCCAGGAATGTACGTCGTCACTTCGGCGCTGTTGGTCAGACGCGCGCGCGCCACCTTCCGCAGCGCCGAGTTCGGCTTCTTCGGCGTCTGGGTATAGACGCGAACGCAAACTCCGCGCTTCTCGGGACATCCCTCGAGCGCGGGAGACTTCGTTTTCGTCCGAATCTGCTCCCTGCCGTAGCGCACCAATTGTGAAAACGTCGGCACGTTTCCCCCTGCTTAAGAAAATCTAAGAAGTTATTGTCGATCTGCGCAGTCCAAACCGTCCCGCGCAGAAGTCTGCGGGTGAATGAACAGAAAAGGTCGCCCTACCTCAACCTGAAGGAACTGCCAGGTACTCCGCGCTGACGCTTCACCCCAAGGAGTGAACTGCATCTTTACTGCGGAGAGGCTCACGGCTTTGCGGGGCTGGCGCCCCATTTCGGCCGCGCTTCACAGCCCCGTTCCGTCCTTCTTTGTTCCGGGGCTGGAAGACTTCCCTTTCACCACCGGGCCACAACGGCCCTCTCAAACCAACAAAGTATAGGCAAAAGAGCAAATCGTGTCAACATCATATCACTGTGGAAAATGTGGGAATTAGGGCGGGTTCGGCAGCCGTCGAGCTCGTTCTCGGGGAGCAAGACCTGTACACGGTCGCACGCGGTCCAGGAGCCGCGAGGAGACGGAATCCTGTGCGAGACTGAAATGTCTGCGCGCGTCCGTAAGAGCTCCCGGCAAGTCAGCTGCGAGAGAAATATCTTCTATCCTACAGATACAGCGGTAGTTACAAGATTCCACGCACGCTTCCCTGACGGATTCAAGGCGTATTTCCTGCTCGTCGCGTCCGAAAGACCCTTCGCGCCCGTGTGTGGCAGGCAAGGTTGGAAACTTCTCAACCTACCCGCCGCCAGCCCTTTACCCTGGGATGGCGACGCACCTACACTTGTGCCGGCGGTTTTCAACAGGGAGCATCGATGAATTGCGCGCGCATCGCGCTCTTGTGCTTGCTGATCGTGCCCGGAAAAGCTGTCGCACAGCAACACGTCACGAAAGCACCCGCACCGAAACCGCGTGCAGACTTTTCGCACGAGCCTTTCGTCATCGAGCAGTACGCGACAACCGCGCGTTTCGAAAATGACGGCACCGGCGAGGAACAACTTCGCGTGCGCGTCAAAGTGCAGAGCGACGCGGGCGCACTGCAATGGAGCGAACTCGTCTTCGGATTTAACTCCGCGAATGAAAAGACTGAAGTTCGCTACGCGCGCGTGCACAAGTCCGACGGCACCACCGTTGAAGTCCCCGTCGCCAGCGCGCAGGTCACCGTGGCGGCGGCCGCGCGCGACTTTCCAGCGTACGCCAACCTCAAAGAGGAACGTCTGGCGGTGCCATCCCTCGCAACGGGAGACACGCTTGAATACGAAGTCAGCAAGCGGATCGTTTCTGCGGCGGCGCCCGGGCAGTTCTGGTTCGACCACAGCTTCATCGAGAGCGCCATCGTTCTCGACGAGAGGCTGGCAATCGAAGTTCCCTCAGCCCGCAAGGTGATTCTGAAATCATCCGTGGCAAGTCCGTACGCGACGCAGCAACTCAACGGAAGATCGGTCTATCGATGGAAACATTCGAATCTCCAAATAGCTGACAACTCTGCCCAAAAGGACACTGACCAAACGAAGGCGAAGCCGCCCGACGTCCAGATGACCACGTTTGCCAACTGGCCGGAAGTCGCTCGCTGGTACGCAAAGCTGGAGCAAGGCCGCGCCGACCCAACACCTGAGATCCTCGCGAAGACGCAAGAATTGACCCAGGGTCGCGCAACCGATCTCGAAAAAACCCAGGCACTCTATGACTACGTCGCGAAGAGCGTGCGCAATGCGAATCTCTCGTTTGGTGCGAGCGGGTATCAGCCTCGTCCGGCGGCAGAGGTTCTCTCGAGTCGATACGGCGATTCCGGGGACAAGCACGTTCTTCTCGCCGCAATGCTCGGCGCCGTAGGGATTGTGTCCGATGCCGCACTGATTCCCTCGATTCGCAAACTCGATCCGTCGCTACCGTCGCCCGCCCAGTTCGATCACGTGATTACAGCGGCGCATGCCGGCAAGGATCTCGTCTGGATGGATTCGACCGTCGACGTCGCGCCGTTTCGGCTGCTGGCGTCGGGTCTTCGTAAGAGACCTGCGCTGCTGGTTTCCATCGATGGCGCCGGAAAACTCGTCGAGACGCCCGCCGATCCGCCGTTTATTTCGACACAGCACGTGGAAATCAGCGGCGAGGTAACCGAACTCGGCAAGCTCACGGCTACCGCTCACTATTCCGTGCGCGGCGATGCGGAACTCGTTCTCCGCTCCGCATTCCGCAAGACCCCCGAAGCCCAATGGAAGGAACTCGGCCAGACGATTCTTTCACTCGACGGCATTCATGGCGAGGTCACTTCGGTTAAGGCCGGCGATCCCACGGCGACGCAAGACCCTTTCCAGCTCGACATCGGTTTTACGCAATCGGATTTCTTCGACTGGTCGAGCAAGAGAACGCGCGCGGCTCTGCCGCTGCTGGCCATCGGCCTGCCTGATCTACCGAGTGACAAGACGCAGCCTATCGACCTTGGAAGCCCCCTCAACGTGAGCGTAAGTCTGAAGCTGCGCCTTCCATCGTCAATTTCCGCGCAGCCGCCCATCGGCGTATCGGTCGCACACGATTACGCTGATTTCAGCGCCACCTATCAATTCGCGGATCACGTGCTCGCGGCGTCGCGCTCAGTCGATTTCAAGATGCGCCAGCTTCCTGCGTCGCGCGGGGAAGAGTACGCCGCGTTCATGAGGGCCGTCGCGGCGGATGAAAATCAGCCGCTCATCATCGAAAACGTGGCGCCGGGCGGCCCTGCGATTCCTGCCTCCGCAACCTCGGACGAACTGCTCGAGGCAGGCCTCGCGTCATTCAATGCCGGAAACCCGCAGGCAGCCGTTCCGCTTTTCGAGCGTGTCGTGCAGCTCGAGCCACAACACAAACACGCGTGGACCGATCTCGGTCTCGCCTATTTGCGCGCCGGTAAGGACGACGAAGGCATTGCGGCGTTTCGCAAGCAACTTGAAGTGAATCCTTCCGATGAGCACGCCAACGAATACCTGGGCCTGGCTCTCAGTCGCCAGCAGAAGTACGCCGAAGCCGTCGCCGCGTTTCGGAAGCAGATTCAGATCAATCCGCTCGATTCGGTCGCCCACGCTCAGCTCGGCGAAATTCTCTTGGATCAGCGCGAATACCCCGACGCCGTGACCGAGCTCGAGAAGGCCACGATCCTCTCGCCGGAGAACCCGGAATTGCAGGTCAGCCTTGGGCGCGCGTACGCCAGCACGGGCGAAACCGACGCCGCCATCGCGGCATTTGACAAGGCTGCCTCTCTTTCGCGCTCCCCAGCGATCCTAAATGACGTGGCGTTCAATCTCGCCGAACACAAGCTCGCTCTCGACAAAGCGCAGCGCTACGCCGAACTCGCCATTGCGGACGCTGCTGCACATCTTCGGAATGCGAACTTGGCTCAGGTGACTGACGCCGAACTCGGTGAGGTGGCGGATCTTGCCGCCGATTGGGACACGCTCGGCTGGGTCTATTTTCAGAGGGGCGATCCGGATCGCGCCATGCCGTACGTCCGCGCCGCGTGGGTACTCAGCGAAGATGGCGAAGCGGGCGATCATCTCGCTCAGATCTACGAAAAACTTGGACAGAAAGACCGCGCCATCCACATGTGCGCACTCGCATTGGCCGCTCCGCACGCCGTCCCCGACACGCGCGCTCGTCTGACTCTGCTCCTGGGCGGCAACGAACCAATCGAGGCTCTTGTCGGCAAGGCCAAGCTTGATTTGGACGCGCTCCGCACGATTCCCGCGGGACAGCTGCTTGCGGAAGACACGCGCGCCGAATTTTTCGTCTTGCTGTCGTCCGGCGAGAAAAAGGCCCACGTGGACGCCGTCAAATTCATCAGCGGAAGCGAGGTGTTGCGCCCACTTGCTGAAAGGCTGCGCTCTCTCGATTTCGGCCCCGTGTTTCCGGACGGCGCTCCGGCCAAACTGATCCGCCGCGGCATGCTTACTTGTTCCAGCAAGACGGGCGATTGCGCGTTCTCACTCACCCTTCCCGAAGACGCTCGCGCAACCGAAAAGTAGCGCCACGTAACGTCAGCATCATGCGCGCGAGGATCATGTCTCTGCTGTCATGAAGCGCCCGAGCAAGCCGGGCACTCGCAGGCCGTCCGTGCGGTCCTTGAAGTACCGCTCGTTAATGTCAGCCTTTCCCAAGTCCTCAATCGCGCGAAATCCCATGCTTCCGAGTTCGTCACGCAGTTCTTGCGGCGCGAAATACGTCCGAAACGGCTCTCCGGCCTTCTCCACGCGGCGCTCCATGGCGCGCAGAACGAGTTGGCCAGTCCAGTTCAGACTCTCTCGCGGCACAATGTAGTCAAACGTGACTCCGCCGCCTGCTTTGCAGGAAGCTATGAATCGAAACGTTCCCATCGTCGTCTCTCGCACGAGATACATCGTGACCCCGAGCCACGAAAAAAATGCGGGCTGCGCCGCATCGAATCCAGCCTGCTGCAAACCTTCCGCGAGCGTCTGGTGTTCGAAATTGACGGGCGCAAAAGTCACTGACGCCGGAATCGCGATGCCCGCGGCAGCGAGCCGTTCGCGCTTCCATTCCTGTGTCGCGGGATAGTCGACCTCGAAGACGCGGAGGCCGCGTTGCGCATGTGGATTGCGATACGCAAACGTATCGAGCCCCGCTCCCAGGATGACGTATTGCCGCACTCCGCGTTCGACGGACCGGGCGAGCTGATCCTCCGCGTATCGGCTGCGCGCCGCCATCGACGCGCGCACCGCCCGCCCGAGCCGGTTCAGGAAGCGCGGTTCACCCCGCAGACGTGCTTCCGCACCTTGCCCCAGAATCGGCAGCGCGATCGGGTCGTCAAACACCTTTGGATTGTCAAAGATTTGATGAGCAGCGCGCCGCATGGCGACCATGTACGCGGTTCGGCTGGGCCGGGCTTCTCTCATCGGTCAAGCACAGGTTGCAGGCAACTCCAGCTTTCGGGGAGAGATTCTTCAGCCGGCTCATTAGCCAGGTTCAGGATGACGATGCTCGTCGCATCGTCACTTGATTTCCATGACTTCCTTCTCTTTTGCGGCGGAGAGATCTTCAATCTTCTTCGTTTCGGAATGAGTCAGCTTCTCAAGTTCGTCGAGCGAACGCTTGCGCTCGTCCTCGCTAATCTTTTTTTCCTTCTCGAGCTTCTCGACCGCTTCCTTGATGTCGCGACGAATATTGCGCACGGCTGTGCGGTGGTTTTCGAGCACTTTGTGAATGTGCTTCACCAGGTCCTTGCGCCGCTCTTCCGTGAGCGCCGGAATCGGCACGCGCACGACCTTGCCGTCGTTTGTCGGATTGAGCCCAAGATCGGAGGTGCGAATCGCCTTGTCGATCGCCGCGACGGCGCCGGGGTCCCATGGCGAAATCACGATCATCATCGGGTCGGGCACATTCAGCGCGCCGAGTTGGTTGATCGGCATCGGCGTGCCGTGATAATCCACGCGTATGTGATCGAGCAGCGCCACGTTGGCGCGCCCGGTGCGCACGCTCGCGAGGTCCTTGCGAAAATCCTCCACCGCCTTTTCCATCCGGACTTTCGCCTGGGCCAGAGCGTCTTTGCTTGTGGCAATTGTGGTCATTGAGAAGGGAACCTCCGCAGGTGCCGGCTCACGCCGCCGTGACGGTCGAGCCAACCCGCTCGCCCAGTACCACGCGCTTGAGATTTCCCGGCACATTCATGTTGAAGACGACGATCGGCATCTTGTTGTCCATGCAAAGCGAGATCGCCGTTGAGTCCATCACCGAAAGCCCTCGCTGCAGCACGTCGAGATACGTAATCTGGTCGAACATCCGGGCACTGGCGACCTTTTCCGGGTCAGCGTCATAGATGCCGTCAACCCGTGTAGCCTTCAGAATTACCTGCGCCTTGATCTCCATGGCGCGCAGCGCCGCCGCCGTATCCGTGGAAAAGTAAGGGTTCCCTGTGCCCGCCGCGAAGATCACGACGCGCCCTTTTTCCAGGTGACGCGTGGCGCGGCGGCGAATGAACGGCTCCGCCACCTGATGCATCTCGATCGCGCTCATCAGCCGCGTGTGGCATCCGGCCTTTTCGAGCGCGTCCTGCAGCGCGAGACCGTTGAGAACTGTCGCGAGCATCCCCATGTAGTCGCCGGTTGCGCGGTCGATATCGAGCCCCTGCTGGCGCGCGCCGCGGAAAATGTTGCCGCCGCCGACGATCAGCGCCACTTCGACGCCAAGATCCTGCACGCTCTTGATTTCGTGCGCGATGTTCCGGATCGTCTCGGCGTGAATGCCGAAATTATCGGGACCCGAGAGAGATTCCCCGGAAAGTTTTACTACGATGCGCCGGAAGACCGGCGTCTTGCGGCTCGCGCCGTCGCGCGCTGTCTTGGATGCGGCTTTGATCCTCGCTGCTTTCGACGCCATGTCTCGCGGCATTCTAGCAGAGATTCCACGTGTGGGTCAGGGCCGTGGCGCGATCAGGACCCTTCCCGCGCGCCGGAGCGCCGATGCGGAAACTCGACCCCGTACGCTTGGAAGGAGCTCGCACTTAATCGGTCGGGGCCGGCGCCGTTTCGGTACTGCCTGTCGTGCTCGTCGAGCCGTCCACCTCGCCGACTTTGAACCGCGAGAAACGCCGGATCGCGATATTTTCGCCCATCTTGGCAATCGCGTGGTCGACCAACTCCTTGATCGTGATGCCTTCGTCCTTGATGAAGTGCTGCTCGTAGAGGCAGTTCTCTTCGTAGAATTTTTCCATCTTCCCGGTGACGATCTTCTCGATCACCGCCGGCGGCTTGCCGGTGGACTTCGCCTGCTCCCGGTAAATGTCTCGCTCGCGTTCGAGGATTTCCTGCGTCACTTCCTCGCGCCGGAGAAAGCGCGGATCGAGCGCGGCGATGTGCATCGCCACGTCGTGGCTCAGGCGCTGAAAATCCTCCGTGCGCGCCACGAAGTCGCTCTCGCAGTTGATTTCAACCAACACGCCGATTTTCCCGCCCGCGTGGATGTAGCAGGAGACCAGTCCCTCCGAAGTGGCGCGCTGCGCCTTCTTCGCCGCCGCCGCCTGCCCTTTCTTCCGCAGGACGTTGATGGCCTGCTCGATATCGCCGCCCGCCTCGATTAGCGCCGCGCGGCAATCGGAAAAGCCCGCGCCGGTTTTGTCGCGAAGCTCCTTCACGAGCTGGGCGGAGGGTGCCTTGCCAGGTTCGGGTGCTGTCGCCATCGTTATACTCGATTCCTTTTTGTCTTATTGGAGTGCAATCGGTCCGGCGGAGCCGGACACGGGGTGTGAAGCTTATTCGATCCTAACGGGAAGCGCTCTCGTCCTCGCTCGTCACGGCAGCGGCCGCTTCGTCGGTGACTTCGGCCACTTCGCCTTCGACGAAGTCGCCTTCCATCTTCTCGTACCGCTCGTAGGCGCTCGTGTCCACGAATTCGGGAGCTTCTTCGGCGGCGCCCTCAACCGCCTTCTGGTCCGCGATCTGCGTCTGCTCGAAGGATTGACGGCCCGTCAGCACCGCGTCCGAAATCTTCGACGTAAACAGGCGAATCGCGCGCAGGGCGTCATCATTGCCGGGGATCACCCAGTCGACTAGGCTGGGATCGCAGTTCGTATCGACAATCGCGACCACCGGAATGCCCATCCGGCGCGCCTCGCGCACGGCGATCACTTCCGCGTTGGGGTCGATCACGAACATCACATCGGGCGGCGTCGTCATATTTTCGACGCCAGCAAAATTCTGCTGGAGGTGCTTCAGCTCGCGATCGAGCCGTGCGCCCTCTTTTTTCGAAAACTCCGCCATCCGGCCGTCTTCCGACATCGACTTCAGCAGTTTCAGCCGCTTGATGGACTTTTGCAGCGTGACCCAATTGGTCAGCGTGCCGCCGAGCCAGCGGTGGTTCACGTAGAACATGCCGCAGCGCTGCGCCTCTTCGGCGATGGCTTCCTGCGCCTGCCGCTTCGTCCCCAGGAAGAGGACGCTCTTGCCCTGAGCCGTTTGTTCGGCGACGTACCGCGCTGCTTCGCGGAACATTTTCAGGGTCTTTTGCAGGTCGATGATGTGAATCCCGTTGCGTTCGCCGAAGATGTATTCCTTCATCTTCGGATTCCAGCGCCGCGTCTGGTGGCCAAAATGAACGCCGGCCTCCAGCAACTCTTTCATTGTGATTTCGACTGCCAAAGTGTCTCCTCTCCTTGGAGGGATGCTTGTGCCCGGAGGCTGCCTTCGCCCGAGGGCGATTCCGGTTTCCCGGAACAGCATCCTTTTCTGCCGGTCCCTTGCCGGCCGCGAATTTGGTCCGACCTTTACGGCCGAACCCTACTGCAACTGCCGACCGCCGTTGCGGTTTGCCCTCGCGCGCTCGCTTTGATGAGCAGCGGAGGAAAGCATGGACGCGCTTACCGCTTGCTGTACTGGAAGCGCCGACGCGCCCCCTTCTGCCCGTACTTCTTCCGCTCCTTCATGCGCGGATCGCGCGTAAGGAAACCGTTTTTCCGCAGCGCCGGACGCAGCTCTGGGTTCAGCAGTGCTAGCGCGCGGGAAAGCCCCATACGCACCGCGCCGGATTGCCCCCCGACTCCGCCGCCCTTCACCTGCGCGTTCACCTCAACCTGATCGAGCATCTGCGTGAACTTGAGCGGCTCGACTGCCGCCGTATGCCACGCGATGTTGCGGAAATATTCTTCCACCGGCCGGCCGTTGACCGTAAACCGCGCCGTTCCCGGCTTGATGTACACGCGCGCCACCGATTCCCGGCGGCGACCCGTGCCGTAAAACTGCTTGGCGGCACCTGCTATCGAACTCGACGTCGAACCCAACTTTCCTCCTGTTCAGCCTCGCCGCAACGCCTGATTGCGACGACATGCCCGCGGTCGCGGATTTCTCCGTGCGGGCGGGTGAATTCTCGAAATCCCTTCGCGAGGTTAGAGCGCCAGTGGCTGGGGCTTCTGTCCGGCGTGGCGGGCGAGCGCTTCACTTCCGGCATAAACACGCAGCTTCTTTGCACGACGCGCGCGAAGCTTGTTTTTCGGCAGCATCCCAAGCACGGCTTCGCGCACCACCTCTTCCGGGCGGCGCTGCATCAGCACCCGCACCGGCACTTCCTTCAATCCCCCCGGATACCCGCTGTGACGCCGGTACACTTTCTGGTCGATCTTGTTTCCCGTCAACTTGATCTGGTCGGCGTTGATCACGATCACGTGGTCGCCGCAGTCCAGATGAGGCGTAAAGCTCGCCTTGTCTTTGCCGATCAGAATCCTTGCCACGCGGGTCGCCAGGCGCCCGAGCACCTGCCCGCCGGCATCCACCACGTACCAGTTCTTCCCGATCGTCAGATCTTCGACCTCGCGGCCCTTTGGAACGTACGTTCGCATGTACTCAGTCACACCCTTCCGTCTGCAGACAAACGTCAAGTGTAGGCTACGCCGTTACGACTGTCAATCACCACTCCCGCCGCTTGACCAGTCGTTCTCCAGAACTTCCGCCAGGCTCTCGTCAGGCTCGGCCTACGGAGTCATCACCGCATGCCCTCGCCGATTCTGCTTCCAGCAGGACTCGTTGTGTTCTTCGCAAAACGGGTGTTCCTTGCCGTAGCTTGTCGTCTGAATGCGGTCCTCCGCAATCCCTGAGGCAACCAGGAACCGTTTCGCGGACGTGGCGCGGCGGTCTCCGAGGCCCAGATTGTACTCTTCGCTGCCGCGCTCATCGCAGTGCCCCTCCATGGTGAGCTTAACTTCCGGATGCGACCGCAGGAAATCTGCGTCCTCCTGCAACGCCTGCCTGGCATCTGAGCGCAGATCCGACTTGTCGTAGTCGAAGAATGCATCCTTCACGTTTTGCTGGAATAGCTGTTCCAGGCTCGGCGCTGGAGCCGCTGGCTTCGCTGGCTGGGCGGCCGCGGCGCTTACCGGTGAACTGGCCGATACGGCGCTCGGAGCTGCGGACGAAGGACGCGGTGGCTGCGCGACAGCGGGTTTGCTGGCGACCTGCTTGTGACAACCGGAAGCAGCAACCGTTAGAAACACCGTCAGCATGACGATCCTATTCAGGCCGTTGTTCCTCATGTATTCCTCCTTGTCGAAAACGAAGACAATCAACTAGGCGAAAGGTAATTCGGACGCCCGCGCGCTCGCGCGAGCGCACGACTCGCTAATTGCCTAGAACAAGGGACGGAAAAGGATCAGCAGCGAAGAGGGGAACTGTCGGAGAGGTATTCCGGTGCAATCTGCGCGACGCTTCGAAGCGAGACGAAAACGCCAAAGCCATCCGAGCGCGTCAGGTCGCACGCAGCTGCCACTACGATTGCTGTACTCATTAGAAACAACAGCAGAAACAGCGATCGCCACGCCTCGAACTTGGCCGCAGGCCCGTGGGTCGCGGCAAACGATCCGTGTCCAAACGGAATCAGACAGGCACTCAGGCAAAGCACGGTCAAGATCAAGGCCAGAGACAGCAGTCGTCGCGAGGACATCAAGTTGAGTATTCTGTGCGGAACTCGGCCTGTCAAGATCATGTGCTGAAATCGACCATCTTTCCCGGTGTTTGGCGAGTTTTCACCACCCTATTACCGAAATGTAACGTATCAACGCTACGGTACACCGGGGAGAACTTGGAAATGAATGCGATTCTAGGTTTCCCGGCCAACGCCAGCCCATCGCAACCCGAGTTGTTCGACCGGCTCCTCCGGAGAGCCGCGGCCTACTGCTGGCTCCAGCGCTTCAAGCAGCAAATTTCACGAGGAGCTCACACCGTGGGCCACATGCAAATCGGCGAAACAGCTGGCGTCATCTGGGAAACCCTGTCCAAGCAGGGCCCGCTTCCGTTCGCGGCATTGATGGAAGAGGTCAATGTGCCACAGAGCCTCTTCTTCATGGCGATTGGATGGCTCTCGCGCGAGGACAAGGTGCACTTCGAACGCGCCGACGGCGACTACCTCGTCCGCCTCGCCTGATCTGCTTTCTCCGGCGAATGGAGCTCGGGGCTTCAGAGCCGAAGACGCAATCTCGCGAGTTATTCCAAACGGGTGGGCGCAAAAGGAAGAATGCGGCGGCGAGCTGCCTGATTGCAGCCCGCCTGCCGGTTGAAGTGAGTTGGAGCTAGTCCGCTGACGTCGTCGCGGTCGCCCGGGACGCTCGTGTGTACGCGGGCTTGTCGAGATCGGTGTCGCTGCTGCTGGCCTCGCCGGCCTTGTCGATCTCGATCGAGCCTTTGAAGTACGCGCCGTCCTCGATCATGATCCGCGCAGTCGTCAGGTCGCCGACCACCGAGCCGTCCTTCTTGATCTCGATGCGGTCCCGTGCCCGAAGATTGCCCTTCACGTTGCCGTACACAACGACCTCGCGGGCGATCACGTCGGCGGTCAGCCGCGCGCTCGCTCCGATGGTCAGCTTGCGATCTTCCAGATGAACGAGCCCCTCGACGCTGCCGTCGATGGTGAGATCCTCATTGCCCGTGATCTCACCCTTCACATGCAGGCTTGCCCCAAGCCGCGCGCTGCCGCTGGAGCGGTCGGACACGCTTGTCGGATAGCTCGAATCCAAAGGTGCCATGGTTTTTGCCTCCCCTGAAAAGGTTGAAGGTGTCGCGGTTGGTCTAGGCTGCTGCGCGAGCGGCGTCCTAGCGGGAGCGTCAGGCTTCTTCTCTCCCCACATTTACACTGCCTCCTTGGGCCCAAGTGCGCCGAAAACTGCCAGATGGATGTGGACCGGGCCTCTCAATCTATTCTCTTGCGGAGATCGACGCCAATCCCAAATTGAAACGTTTGTGTCTCTTGCATCAACGGGCGAAAGACCCTCTCGTACAGGCGAACGCCATGTTACATGGACAGTCCTACACAGCCTTGCCTGCTAGGAATCAGCATGGAAGAATGATCCGCCAAATTCGAGATTGAGGGTGAGCGAGAGAATTTGATGCGACTGCCTCGAATCACGTTGTGCGTAATCTCGATCGCCGTCGCCCTCCCGCCGCAAGCGGTCGCCGCGATCGCGGATCCCGTGCGCGTCGAGCAAGGCCAGCTCTCGGGAGCGCCCGGTCGCAGCCCCGACGTGCGCGTCTATAAGGGCGTTCCCTTTGCCGCACCTCCCGTTGGCGATATGCGCTGGAAGCCTCCGCAGCCCGCGGCGCCGTGGCAGGGCGTGCGCCAGGCGGCGCAATTCGGAAATTCGTGCGCGCAAACTCCCATGCCCGCCAATAGCGTCTACGGTGGCATCGCGCCGCCTCCTGCCAGCGAGGACTGCCTCTATCTCAACATCTGGACGCCCGCTAAATCAGCGGACGATCGGCTTCCCGTGATGGTCTGGATTCACGGCGGCGGGTTTGCGCACAGCACCGGCGCCGCATTTGGCTACGACGGCGAAAATCTCGCTCGCAAGGGCGTAGTCGTCGTGACGATCAACTATCGCCTCGGCATTTTTGGCTTTCTCGCCCTTCCGGAATTGACGGCGGAATCGCCTCATCACGCTTCCGGCAACTACGCCCTTCTCGACCAGATCGCCGCGCTGGAGTGGATCCATTGCAATATCGCTGCGTTCGGTGGCGATTCCACCCGTGTCACGATCTTTGGCCAATCGGCTGGCTCCGCCTCGGTCAACGTCCTCATGGCGAGTCCGCTGGCCAAAGGACTCTTCGTGCGCGCCATCGGCGAAAGCGGCGGCTCGTTCGGTCCCATGCCCTCGCTGGTGGACGCGGAAAAGCAAGGCGTGCAGTTTGCGTCCGCCCTCGGCGTGACCCAGGACTTGCTCAAATCCCTTCGCGCGAAGTCCGCCGACGACCTGATCAAGGCAAAAGGAAACGAGGACGCCGAGCCGATCGTCGACGGCTGGGTGCTCCCCGAAAGTGTCTATTCGATTTTTGCCGAGGGCAAACAGAACGACGCACCCATCATCGTCGGCAACAACGCGAACGAGGGCGGCAATCTCGCTCCGCTGCCAGACGGCGGAATCACCGCAGCGCAGTTTGCCGAAAACGCGCGCAAGAATTTCGGCTCCTTCGCCGATCAATTCATGAAAGCCTATCCCGCCGCCACCGACGACCAGGCTGCAGCCGCGCACTTCGCCTCGTTTCGCGACGCCGCCTTCGGCTGGGACATGCGCATCTGGGCGCGTATGGAAACCGAAACCGGCCATCGCCGGGCGTACCGCTATTACTTCTCGCGTGTTCCGCCCGGACCTGGCTCGCGCCTCGGAGCGTTTCACGGAGCGGATCTCGCTTACGTCTTCGAAAACTATCCGTTCCGCATCTTCTATCAGGATTGGGATAAGCAGCTTGGCGAAACGATCGAAAACTACTGGGCGAATTTCGCAAGAACTGGCGATCCGAACGGCCCCGGCCTGTCCGTCTGGCCCATCTACGATCCGCAGCGAGATGATGTGCTCGAATTCGGCGACCAGATCAGCGTCCAACTTCGCGTCAATGCCGCCGGCCTCGATTTCTTTGACGTTTATAACCGTTCTCTGCGGTCCCCGCTGCCAACCTCCGCCGCCTCAAAATAACCGGCCCGCGCCGCTTTCGATGCGAGGGCGGGCCTTCTACCCTAAACAAGGCCGAAGGGTCGCTGCGAGGCAAGACATTAGCGCGGCGCATCGCCCGACGCGCCATGCGTGACGACGGCCGCCGCTGGAAGGGCAGGGCTTTAGCCCTGCCAAGAGATGCCGGCGCGAAGCGCAGCGCCTTTGCGCTGCCTCAGTCGCAGCAACCACTCCTTCCCTTCTCATAGCGAAATCGCGCTTTGGCAGGAAAAACCTATACAGATAGAGAAATTTTCCCTTAGTACTTCGCCGCCTTCTTACCTTAACGCGATCCTTGCAAGCACGCTCGCTCGATGCCCAAATCTAAGTCGCGTCTCCCCAGTTGCTTCGCTCTTCACTGAAACAGCACACCGCGCCGCGAAACAATCCTTCGCACGATCGTTCGGCCAATTTCTTGCCTTCACCGCAGTCAACTGCTGTTTGGCACGGGGGAAACCATGGCTACGAACGCAGCGGCGCTTGCCGATTCGCACGGCGATTTCGAAATTCGTCTGTGGCAGGCAGTGCTCGTAACGACGATTCGGGAATGGGCCTCAGGAACGCTCCGCTCCCAGCGCGAAGCCGAACAATATCTCTTTCAGGATCAGAAGGACTTCCGGACAGTCTGCCAGTCGGCGGGATTCGACGCCGACCGCCTGCGCGCCAAGCTCAATCGCCTGCGCCCCAAAAAAACCGCCTCGCCTTCCGCTCTCTGACGCCCAGTAAAGCCTGCTGTCATTCCGAGCGGAGCCACGCGGCTTTGCCCTTCGCGTGGCGAAGTCGAGGAATCCGCAGTTCAGTCCAAAGGTTCGGCCACACGCGGCATCAGTATTTTCTAAGCACGCCTACAACCCAGCCCTGAATCTGACGACCCGACCAGGGTCGTCATCCTGAGCGAGTCCGCCGAAGGCGGATGAGTCGAAGGATCCCTCTTCGATCGAAACCGGCCTCGGCTAATATTTTCGCAGCACGCCTACCACGCGGCCCTGGATTTTCACATCCTGCGCCGGCACCACAATCGGCGCCATCGTCGAATTCGCCGGCTGCAGACGAATCTTCCCGCCCGGCTCGCGATAAAACCGCTTCACTGTCGCCTCATCCTCGCCGACCAGCGCGACCACGATTTCTCCCGGATTCGCCACCTGCGTCTGCTCGACCACGATGAAATCGCCGTCCAGAATGTGGTCCTCGCGCATCGATTCGCCCTTCACCTTGAGGACGAAGTTGTTGTGCCCGCGCGTGAAATCCGCCAGCGAAATCGTCTCGTTGTCCTCGACGGCTTCGAGCGGCCTCCCCGCCGCGATTCTCCCGGCCAGCGGTAGCTCCACGACGTGCCGGTCGAGAATCTCCTCGCGCACCGGCTTCGGCAGTTGCGTCACTTCGATCGACCGGCTCTGGTTGTACCCGCGCCGCACGAATCCCTTTTTCTCCAGCGTCGAGAGATGCTTGTGCACCGTCGCGAGCGACGTCAGCTTCAGCGCGTGCGCGATCTCCTCAAAGCTCGGCGAGTAGCCGTTCTTG
>DASPVC010000067.1:0-67065 GCA_035622585.1 Candidatus Acidiferrum sp. | reverse complement strand
GTTCGGAACTTTCCTGAATTCCTTGTACAGAACCCAGTCTTCGATGCTCCTCAAATTCATCAGGTCATACGCCGGATTCGTGCTCCGGATCGTGTACCAATAGATCTGGCCGGTGGTGCTCCAGTCCGTACCGATTTGAGGTTGGACGCCTGCCGGCACATTCACCTGCGTCAGCCTTTCGAGCACCTTCTGGCGGTTCCATTCGTTCACGGATTGGTCGTCGAAAATCAACGTAACCAGGGAAAGACCAAAAATCGATTCCGACCGCACCGTCGTGAGATGTGGAATCCCAAACATCTGAATTTCGACGGGAACCGATACCTGCTGTTCCACTTCCTCGGCGGAACGCCCGAACCACTGACTGATGATAGACACGTAATTGTCGGCGATGTCCGGATAGACCTCCACGGGCATGTTGTGAAACGACACCGCCCCCCAGGCGAGCAACAGCACCCCGATCGCCAGCACCACGTACCGGTTATTGAGAGCAAAATCTACGAGCTTGCGAATCATGGTTTCTTCCTCGAGTCCTGAATAGGGGCGTCACTCGTTATCGATCGCATTTTGGAGATTGATCGCGTTTGTCACGACCTGCTGGCCCGGCTTCAACCCGGATTGAATCTCCTGCATGTTGTTCGGCAACTGTTCACCACTGATGACCTCGGTCCGCTTAAATTTCCCTTCTACAGGAATGAAGACCCAATCGCGGTCGTGCAGATGCACGATCGCAGACGCGGGGACGGCTGTGAAGACCTGCTTCTCTTTGCCGAACAAAGTAGCCGTAGCAAACATGCCTACCCGCATCATCTCGCCCGGATTGGCGACTTCAATGCGGACCTTCGCTGTCCGGATATTCGGATCGAGAATCGAGCCAATGTTGCTGATCGTTCCCTTGAGAACTTTGTCCGGATAAGCGTTCAGCTTGATATCGGCCGGTTGCCCGACCCGCAGGTTGGCCATGTCGTTTTCGTAGACGTCACAAACGATCCACACGGTGGTCAGGTCTGAAATCGTGAATGGGTTCGGCGTAGAGTAGGCCTGCACGAAAGCCGCGTTCGTCACTTCCTGATCGGTGATCACGCCGGAAACTGGAGCGAAGATATCGACGATCCCCATCGGATGATCGGGGTCACTGCCGAGCAGGCGAAGATGCTCCGTGGCGGTGTCGAGCGTCGTCTTGGCGTCGTCCTCGGCGTCTTGCGCGACCTCCAGGTCTTGCAGCGCCATGGCCCCGTGCTCGTACAGGAGTTTCGTACGATCCAATTGCTTGCGCGCAAGGAGCTCGTCGGATATGGCCTTTCGGTAGGCGTCGAAACCTCCTGAAATGTCGTCGCTGCGAATCCGCAGCAATAACTGGCCCTTTTTGACCGCGTCACCGAGGCGCGCGCGGATATCCACAACGCGCCCGGACGCGAGCGAAATCACCGGAACAGTCCGCGCGATGTCCGGAAATACGGTGCCCGTCACGAACAATTTCGACGGGGCCTGGTATTCGGTCGCTGTTACGATCGGATACCACTCCGGGTGCTCGACCGAGAAAAAGGAGACGTCCACTCCGGGAATCACGTTTGCTGGAGGCGGTGCCTCTGCCGCCACGTTGTCTTTGGTGCCGCAGCCGGTCAAGAGTGAAGCGAGGAGAAGAACCGGCCACAATCTCTGCAAATCATTGCTGCGCATCTTTGCCTCCCAGCTAGAACTGAATCCTGCTTGACGCTTGAGGTACACCCTTAGAGTCCGGACCAACTCAGCGGTCCGAAAACAAACCAGGGCACGGTTTAAGGGAACGTCTTACGCGAGTGTGGGCGGGGCCCGGTTTGAACCGAACGGTGAAAACAACTGCGACGGAACTTGGTGATTCGCCAGCAGGAGCGAGCCTCTCCGTTCTTGGAGGGAGCGCCGCGAACTGCTTTGACATCTGGCACCGTAGGAAACGGTAGCTGCGACGGTGGAGCCAAAGCAGAGCTGCTTCCCTGCAAACTCTGGTCCGCCGGGAAAGTCGTGGAGTGCTCCTGCAAAGGGTGCCGAGTCTTTTGCGGAGAAGTGGCCGCAGCCATCATTAAGGAAAACCGCCACCGGTGCTTGAGAGCCAACGGCGCGGACGATGAGGTCCGGCGTCCCATCACCGGTCACATCCTTGGACGTGATTACGAGGCTGCGCGCCGGACCGGTGAGCTGAAAAGACTGATGGCCGCCCTCCGTCAGTTGGATCTCGATAAAGTAGTGAGCGTGGGAAGAGTCGAAGCGGTCCAACTCGATCATTGCGAGGTCCGGATTACTGTCGCCTGTAAAATCCGCCATCGTAAGAGCCAGAGGAATCGCGCCGGACGGGACCGAAGCGTTGCCCGTCCACGACGAAGAGGCAGCTCCGCACGCGAACACAGGTACGGCAGGGCTATCCGCCAAATTGCGATCGGCTACAACTGAACTGGCTCCTGCTGTAATCCCTTCGACGGTCTCGCGCGCACTACAGGCCTGAGGCGCGATCGCTCCGGCTAACAGAGTCACGGCTGCAATCGTGTTGTGTAGGAAACTCCTCATCTAGAAAACGCTTTCAATCGCTCCAGATCTTGACCGGCCGAGAAGGAAATCCAATTGCTGCCACATTAAGCTCCGGTGCAGCTACGGAATGAATAAGCAGTGCGTAAGATGTTTGTAAAGATCGGCGCCGACTTTCTCGAGCGGAGTCAGACACCAGAAGACAGAACTGCGGCGGAGTCGATTCGACTCCGCTGCAGCTCTGATGTTTCTTGGCATCGCGATTCACCGCGGTCTCACCACTTGACCATGATGGCGATGACGTTGGCCCACTGGCTCTTGCGAAGATCAGGCTGCCAGAGACTCCAACCCTCGCCGTATTGCTCACCGCAGGACGAGGACACGTTTCCCGGAAGGTCGAAACCGTTCTTCGAACCGAACCCCTGGTAGAGACCCATCACTGACGGTGAATAGTCAGAAACCGCAGAAGTAGTTCCGTTGGTGCAGATATAGCTCGCGCCGGTCCCGACGCTGTTGTTGTAAGCCACGGGCCCAACGTTGCCGCCGGGAGGAGTAATTCCCTGCCGGCCCGACCAATACGGCGTGCTTGAGTAGCGGTATCCCGTCTCGAAGCGGAAGGTGATGAACTCGCTGGGCATATAGTCGAATGTCACCGTGCTATCCCAGCCCTTGAATATGCTCCCGGGATACTCCGCGGAGTACGGCGTCCCGGAGACTGCTGTCGCCCCATTGATGGGCTGCAGCAGCGTCAGGTAGCGGCCAGGATTGTCCAACACACCGCCGCCGAGCGTTAGCCCGAACAGGTCCTTATGGAACCAGAAGCGGTTGTAGAGCATCCACCCGGCGAAGGACTGCTTGGGGTGGCCGTTGCTGTTGTTATGGCAGCTCACCTTGTTGCCACCGGCTAGGACCGAGCCGTTTACGGAACCGCCATACTCGCATCCCAAGTCACCGGTGACCGAGAAGGCCATCTTGTCTAAGCCCAAGCTCTCCGGACGATCGAAGTACCTGACCTCGGCGCTGTCGTCCGTGTGGAGGCGCGAACGCCCGGGGTTCCCAAGCGTGTCGGTACCCATGCCGTAGTTGTTGAACACAAACGAAAGCCAGGGGTGCGGACGCCATAGAATCTGTCCGCCCAAACCGCCATGGCCGTTGTATTTGGCGTACGACTGCCAGCCATTGATGATCCACGGCTCGATCTTGAGCTTCTCGGTTGGGAACCACTGGATTCGCACGCCATTGAAGAACCACGGCGTATTCGACGAGACGAACGACGGCTGGTAGGCCCAGTTGTCGAAGTTGTAGTAGCTGAAAAGGCCGATGTACGACACGAAAATTCCCGCATCGATATTCAGGCCGTGATTGACGTTGAAGTGATAGCCGCCCCACGCTTCCGAAAAGTACTTATAGGCGTCGTTCAGGTTCCACTGGCCGACGCCCGCACTGCCGTCATTGCGTGGCGTCGTCGTTGCAAACAATCCGAACATGGTCAAGACGCGACCGCGAACGTTGTCCACGTGGATGTCGCCGCCGAAGCTCATTTGTTCGAGCTGAACTTCGCCGTTTCGAAAGCTCTCGGTCGCCCCAGCCATCGTGTGGTCCTTCGGCTGGTTGTAATCCTCCATGTAGTTGGTATCGAAACGGACTTCTGGCGTGAAGTATTTCGTGGCCAGCGGAGTGTCCTTGTTCCGTGAATTGCCATTCATCCACGTGAAGTCCGCATAGGAAAAAGGATCGGCTAACGTCTGCTTCTGTGGCTCGAACGTCGGCGAAGCAGGTGCCGCTGCGGCGGCCGGTGCTACGGGCGCTTGTCCCTGGTTGGGAGTGGCCGTGATGGAAGCAGGAGCAGCTGGCGTTGGCGCCGCGCTCGGCTCCGCCGCCGGAGGTGCTGCAGCATCTCGAGCCTTGAGCGCCGCTTCCAACTCCTCGATGCGCTTTTCCATTTCCTCCAGCTGCTTTGCGACAGCGGCTGGAACTTCGGCCTCAGAGGACGCGGCCGGCCGGCTCGACGATTCGTTGCTGCTCGCAGACGCGCTCGTCGCGGCGGTGCCAGGTGCCGGTTGCGCCGGCTCATTTAGCGCAGCAAATTGCTTCGGCTCGGAACTCTGCGCTTGAGACTGCGCCACGCTTGTCGGAG
This sequence comes from Candidatus Acidiferrum sp., assembly GCA_035622585.1. Lineage (GTDB taxonomy): Bacteria > Acidobacteriota > Terriglobia > Acidiferrales > UBA7541 > Palsa-295. The sequence goes on along the minus strand of DASPVC010000067.1, from coordinate 62,432 downwards.
CTCCGACAAGCGCAAAGCACAGAACGAGCATCAGAGAGAATGCCGTGATTGGCAGAATTCTCTTCAAAGAAACTTCCCTTGTTCTCACGTGGCGACTCCTTTCCAACTCCAATTCGTGTCTTGCTTGCCCCATCACCCACGTACACTGGCTTCTCATGCGTTCCTGTCTCCCTTTCGTGACGCGTTGGCAGAACCACGAAACAAATGCAATGAAAATATGTGCAGGCGCCGTGGCCGAGGCGGCGCCTGCGTCCGCGATGTTCCTAGACGCCAGAAAACGCCGGCTGGCATCCGGTCCCAACGAAGACTCCGTTGCACTGAATCTCTGTTTGCGAGCATCTCTGTTTCGTTGACAACATTCGCGGCGGCGCGAATTGCTTCATTACACGCGCCCGCCATTTCACATCCGTCGGGCTACGAAAAACGTAAGAACTAGGTAAGGAAGTCATAAGAGAAATCGGCCCGGGCACGGTGCGCATTGCGAGAGGCCTTTCGTAAACGCCTCGCGTTTCGATCTCTGCGCTTGAACGGCTGGCCCACAGACACATCGTTGCTGCCGTTATGGAGCGCCTTCCTTTCCCGCGCCTGCTGCATTACACGTATCAGGAATTTGTGCGACACACAGTAAGGTCTGCCCGGAATACCGGTCAAACTCAATAAAGTGATTGCGCGAATCGACCGCAGCCCAAGATTCGCTTACACTAAACGTAGAATCGTTTAACGCGCAGGACTTTACGGAATCCTTACCAACACCTAACGGATTTCTTATTCCTTGCGTGCGAGGCTGGTGTTGAGAACGTCCATCGCTGCTGCAAGCAGCGTAGACGGAAATTCTCTTCGATGGAGACCACCATTACGCAGGCAGCACCCAGAGCGGCGACGATGAGTCTCGCCAAAATTCTGCTAGTCGATGATGATCCGCAGGTGCGACGCGCGTTGCGAACCACACTGACGAGCGCGGGATACGTAGTCGTGGAAGCCCGAACCGGCGAGGAAGCTCTGGAAGAGGTCCAGGCAGAAGGTGCCGTGGACATGGTGCTGTTGGATCTCAAAATGCCCGGCATCGGCGGGCTGGAAGCGTGCCGCAGAATTCGGAAGATCTTCGATGTCCCGATTCTTGTGATTAGCGTTCTTCGTTCGCAAGAAGACAAAGTGCAGGCCTTCGACGCCGGCGCAGACGACTACCTGGTCAAGCCGTTTGGCATTCAGGAATTGTTGTCGCGCATACATGCGCTCCGGCGGAGGGTGTCCGGTTCGGAGCCAGTCCCGCCCTATGAATCCGCCGGTTTGAAGGTCGACTTTGAGCGCCGTCGAGTCGTCGTCGATTCGGAACAGGTGCATCTCACACCGAGCGAGTTTGAGCTGCTCCGCTATCTGGTGCTGAATGAGGGAAAGCCGGTCTCCCACCACACTCTGCTCCAATCGCTTTGGGGACCGGAACACACGAGAGAAGTGCAGCGATTGCGCGTCACGATCAATCAGTTGCGCAGGAAGATAGAGAGGGACCCTGGTCGCATGCGCTATATCCATACGGAGCATCAGTTCGGCTACAGATTTGAGCCGACAGCGCAGAAATCGGCCAAGCGGCGGGCGAAGGCTTGAACGCCCGCCTCATGCCGCTGCAATCGAGTTCGAGGTCGGACATGAGTATTGATATGGAGCGCAGCCTTCCGCCACAGGTTGCGGCAGGGCCGTCGGCGCCTTTTCTAGACATGAATCCGGAACCGATATTGGTTGTCGATGACAATCCTCAGATTCGCCGAGCCGTGCGCACAATCCTGATCTCGCAGGGTTTTGTCGTCATGGACGCGCGGAGCGGAGAGGAGGCTCTGGATCTAATCAGGAAACATCGCCTGGAACTCATCCTCCTGGACGTAAACCTGCCCGGCATGTCCGGGATCGAAACGTGCAGGGAAATCCGTCGGGCGAGCCGTGTTCCCATCATCATGCTTACGGTACGGGATAGCGAGCGTGACAAGGTGCAGGCCTTCGACGCCGGAGCGGACGATTACATGGTCAAGCCCTTTGGAGCCGAGGAGCTCACAGCGCGGGTCCGCGCGACCCTGCGCCGCTCCGGATCGGAAAAGCCCGCGACCTTTGTCGCTCCCGGCCTGCAGATCGATTTTGAGAGGCGCACCGTTTCGGCCAAGGGTCGCGTGGTGCGTCTGACTCCGAAGGAATTCGAGCTTTTGCGCCAGCTGGTGACCAATCAGGGAAAAACTCTAACGCATCGCTGGCTGCTGCAAACGGTATGGGGCCCGGATTACGGAGAAGAGATGGAGTCCTTGCGCGTGCTGATCAATCAGCTACGCAAGAAGATCGAACCCGATCTGCGGAAGCCCCGTTACATCCTCACGGAGCCGTGGGTGGGATACCGCTTCGAGAGCCCGAAAGAAAAATAGCGACTGCTCTCAGGCCGCTCGCGAATTCGGAAGCCTACTTCAGCTCCGTCAAAGAGCCGTTGCTTCCCGCCGCTTCAATGCGTCCATTGTCGACGCAGCTAAGGAAGCGGCGCGCCAATTCCTGAATGCGACGGCTCTGCCGCAAACGAATGGCCTCCTGCGGTATCAGATCCCTGCCCACGCAGAGGGCCGTCGCGCCGGCCGCAACTATATCGAAGGCGGTTTGCTGAGTCACACCTCCCGCGGCCATGAGGGGCACATCGGGTAAAGCGGCTCGCACAGATCGAATATAGCGCGCGCCACCCGCCGCGTCACAGGGGAACACCCTCACGAAGTCCGAACCTGCGTTCCGCGCCGCGACGATTTCCGTCGGCGTGAACGCGCCGGATATGATCGCTACTCCTTCCCTAACAGCCAATTCGACGACCTCGGGAATCAACGCATCGGTCGCCAGAAATTTCACGCCGGCGTCCAAACATTGACGGGCCACGACCTTATTATTGACGTGCCCTGCGCCGATGATTACTCCTGGAGCGCGTCTCACAAGCGCAGACACCACATCGGCTGCACCGGGTGTGGTCATAGTGATTTCGATGATCGGGATGCCCGCCCCGGCCAGGGACTCGGCAACAAAGAGTGCGGCCTCGGCAGATCCCTGACGAAAGCTCGGTAGCACACCGATTTCCTCGATGCGTAGCCGAACATCTGCCCTGTCTAACGCTGAGAACTGCAAAGCTTCAACGTCGCTGCCGCTAATGGTTATTCCGAGTGTCTGAGGCATCGTGATTCCCCTTTTGATATGCCCAACGAGAGTGCGGGCGGCATCTGCCCTAGAGGCGTAAGTTGAACATAAACGGTATATAAGTACAAATAGAAAATTCGGATAGGAGAGGTGAATGTCCGCTTATGTCCAACCTTCTGGGTAAAGGCAGGGCTGATGCTCAGTTCTAGGCCAAGTACTAAATTATGTGGACCTCGCCGGCATGCCAGCGCGCGAATGCTTCAGCGCTATTGTCATATCTGAGTCCAAACGAAAAGAAACGCGATTCAGGCTGTCTCGAACCGCCCGAAGACTACAGCGTCGGACGGAGCCAATGTCGCAAAAACGTCACAAAACAGGCTGATGGCGTGACCGTGCTCACGCAAGTGGGGTTGAAAAGGATGGTAGGCCCGTGCGGGCTCGAACCGCAGACCTCCACCGTGTCAAGGTGGCGCTCTAGCCAACTGAGCTACGGGCCTACTGACGTGCAGTCATTCTAGCACAGCGCTTCGCAGCGCGACCGCGATTGCCTCGCAGCATCCGTGTGATATCTTCTCGTCATTGATTCGGTTCCGGCCCTGGCTTCTCTCGCCTTCATCGTTCGCGAAAGGAGACGGCCTATGGAGTGGAAGCGTTTTCTCCTGGCAGTTCTTGCCGCGGGTTTCGTCAGTTCCATCACCGATTGGCTTTTCGCCGGAACGCTGTTCCACTCGAAATACAATGCTCACCCGGAAATCTGGCGCTCAAGCGTCGCTAAAAGCGAAACTTCCGCGGTGATCTGGAGCGTGACACTGGGCTTTCTGACGTGCGCTGCGTTCGTTCTGACCTGCGCCATTTTCCATATCAACGCATACCGCGGAACGCTCCCCTTCGCCGCTCTGTGCTGGCTGATGATTCCCCTCCCGCTGCTTGTTACGAACGCTCTCTTCATCAAGTTGCATCCGCTCATCGTCGTGTCACACGCGCTGGGATGGCTTGCCAAGCTGTGTGTCGCGGCGCTCGCTGCAGCTCTCTTTGCCGCCTAACCTTCGGCAGCAGAAATTCAAATAGCGGATCAATTATTTGTTGACACAGGCTGCCCGCGCTCATGTATGATTATGCAAGCGCGTGAATATTCACGCATCGGCGAAATGAGCGTACAGAAGCGATTCCGGCAGGGACAGATTCTGAAGCTCCTCTCGGGCCATCCCGTCGCGAGCCAGGACGAATTGCGCCGCCGGCTCAACCATCTTGGCGTGCGCGTCACGCAAGCGACGCTCTCGCGCGACCTGCGCGAGCTTCGGCTCGTAAAAACGTCCGAAGGCTACCGGCCGCTCACCGCCGCCGCAACCGAGGAAGCCGCTCCGCTGCCCACGCTCGCTCGCGCGCTCAAGGATTTCCTGCTCGACATGCGCCCGGCGCAGAACATGCTCGTCCTGAAGACTCCGCCGAGCGGCGCGCAGCCGCTTGCGGCCGCAGTCGACGCGGAGCACTGGAAGGAAGTCGCTGGCACGCTCGCGGGAGACGACACGGTCCTCGTCATCTGTTCCTCGCGCACCGCGTGTGGCACCGTTCAGCGCCGCGTGGAGGAAATGCTCCGATGAACGACCCATGCCGGGTCGCCGTCGTCGGGGTCACGGGCTACGCGGGATTCGAGCTAGCCCGGCTCCTTCTGCGGCACCCACACATCGAAAAGACGACTTTCTTTCTCCGCGAAAGCTACGGCAATGTCCGCTGCCTTACGGAGCTTTTTCCGCAGCTTCGCGGCTGGGGCGACGCTCCGTGCCGTCCGCTTTCGGTTGATGCCGTCGCTACGAGCGGCGCGGAGGTCGTGTTTCTTTCGACACCGCACGAAGCCTCGCTCGAACTCGTTCCGCAACTCCTTGCGGCAAATTCGGCGCTGCGCGTCGTCGATTTGAGCGGCGCATTCCGCTTTCACAGTGGCGAGACGTTCGCGAAGTGGTACAAGCTGCCTGCGCCGGACGCAAGCGTGCTTGCGCAGGCTGTGTACGGCCTGCCGGAACTTTACGCCGAGAAACTGCCGAAGGCGCGCATCGTGGGAAATCCGGGCTGCTATCCCACATCGGTGATTCTGGGACTGAAGCCCGTGATCGACGCAGGTTGGGTCAACACGTCGCGCGGCATCGTGTGCGACTGCAAGTCCGGCGTCACGGGCGCGGGCAAGGAACCCAAGCGCGACACTCATTTCGTTGAGGTGAACGAAAACTTCCGTGTCTACGCCCTCTTTACGCACCGCCACACTCCGGAGGTTTCCGACCGTCTCGGTCTTGAGCCGAAAGATTTCGTGTTTACGACGCATCTCCTGCCGGTCGATCGCGGTATCCTTTCCACTCTTTATGTGTGGCTGGGATCGCCACGGAAGGCGGAAGAGATCGAGGCTCTTTATCGAAAGTTTTACGCGGGCAAGCCCATGGTTCGCATCATGCCGCTGGGCACGCTGCCTGAGCTTCAGTACGTAACTCATACGAATTTCTGCGACATCGGCTTCGCACTCGATCCCGCGGGCGAGCGGCTGGTGGTTGTTTCGTGCTTGGACAATCTGGGCAAGGGTGCGGCCGGCGAGGCCGTACAAAACTTCAATGGGATGCGCGGGTATCCCGAAACGGCGGGTTTGCTATGAGGATGGTCGTCAAAATTGCAGGTGCATTGCTCGAGCGCGACGAAGACGTGCAGACGCTCGCGCGCCAGATCGCCGAGCTTGCTCGTGGGGGTCACGAGCTACTCGTCGTTCATGGCGGCGGGAAGATCTTCACTGCCACGCTGGCGCGGATGGGCATCGCGAGCCGCTTCGTCAATGGCCTGCGTATCACGGACCGCGAGACGCGCGACGCGGCCATCATGGTCTTCGCCGGCCTGCTCAATAAGAAGCTTTCTGGCGCGATTTCGCTTGCGGGACAGCCGGCCGTCGGCATCAGCGCCGCCGACGCCGCGTGCTTCCTTGCCGAACCGATGCAGCTCGATGATCTCGAGGGCGGCCTCGGCTTCGTCGGCTATTTGACGGAGGTCAATGTCGATTTTCTGCGCTCGCTCTGGCGCGAAGGTATCGTTCCGGTCGCATCCTGCATGGGCCTAGGCGCGGACGGTGAGCTTTACAACATCAATGCCGACCACATGGCCGCCGCCGCTGCGGAATTCATCCGCGCCGACCGGCTGATCTACATGACGGACGTGGCCGGCGTGCTCGATGACGGAAAGGTCCTGCGCGCTGTCCGCGGAACGGAAATCGAAGATCTCATTCGCCGCAACAAAGTTTCTGGCGGCATGATCCTGAAACTCGAAGCGGCCAAGCGCGCGCTGGCAGGAGGCGTCTCCGAGGTACGCATCGTCGGCGGCACGCAGCCGCGGGCGCTGCTCGCGGCCGCCGGAGGAACGCGCTGCCCTGGAACGCGGGTCCTGCCCGTCATGCGCATGAGCGCGAGGGCCGCGCACGGGGCGGCGCAATAGCCATGGCCAAGAAGAAAGCAGCGGCGTCGAAACGCGTTTCACCGGCGCGAATCGTTGCCGAGGAATCGCGCTATCTGGTGAGAACCTACCGGCGGCCGCCAGTCGTTTTCACGCGCGGCCGAGGCGCGCGCCTCTGCGATTCCAGCGGCCGCGAATATCTCGACTTTCTAGGCGGCATTGCCGTCAACGCGCTGGGCTACGCGCATCCTCGCATGGTGCGCGTGATCCGCCGCGAGGCAGGGCGCGCCACGCACGTTTCGAATCTCTTTCACAATCCGTATCAGGCGCCGCTCGCGCACAAATTGGCGCAGTGGTCGGGACTCGATCGCGCGTTCTTCTGCAATAGCGGCAGCGAAGCAATCGAAGGAGCCCTGAAGCTGGCGCGAGCCTATGCGCACTCGAAGGCCGCAGCCGGCGGTGCCCCGCCCAAGACGCGCATTTTGGCGCTCGAGAATTCGTTCCACGGCCGCACGATGGGCGCGCTTTCGATCACGCACACGCCGAAATACCGCGAGCCGTTTGCCCCGCTCGTTCCGGGCGTCGAGTTCGTGCGTTTCAACGATGTCGCCGACCTCGACGCAAAGTTCGACGACACCGTTTGCGCCGTCGTCATCGAGCCAATTCAGGGCGAAGGCGGCGTCCATCTCGTCGGCGAAGAGTTCTGGGAGAGGGCGCGCACGCTCACATCGGACCATGATGCCGCGCTGATCGCGGATGAAATTCAGTCCGGGCTCGGCCGCACCGGCCGCAAGTTCGCCTATCAAAAATTCGCGTCGGCGCCCGATGTCGTTACCGTCGCCAAGCCGCTCGCGGGCGGCCTGCCCCTTGGCGCGTTCATCGCAAGCGATAAATTCGCCGCGGCGCTGACTCCCGGAATGCACGGCTCAACCTTCGGCGGCGGCCCGCTCGTTTGCGCCACAGCGCTCGAATTTCTCACAATCGTCGAAGAGGAAAACCTGCTCGCCAACGTCCGCGCCCGCGGCGTCGAGCTCCGCGCAGGTCTGGAAAAACTCGCTGCAAAATTCGATTTTATCCGCGAGGTCCGCGGCGAAGGGCTGATCGTGGGCATCGACCTCGCGGTCGAAGGCGCTCCATTCGTGCAGGAAGCGCTTCGCCGCGGTCTGCTGATCAATTGCACGCACGAACATATCCTGCGACTGCTGCCGCCGTTCATTATTCGCGCGAAAGAGATCGCAGAATTCCTGGGGAAACTCGAGGCCGTACTCGCGCGAGGAGCGAAATCGGCCAAGGGTTTGCCCGCTGCTGCGCCGAAAGCGGAATCGGACGTTCAGCCGCTGGCGTTGGCGGCAACGAGGTAAGACATGAGCACAGCTGCCACAACCACACTCGCCTTGAAGCGAGACTTTCTCACGGGCACTGAATGGAACCCCAAGCAGTTGCGCGACTTTTTCCGCCTGGCGACAGAGATGAAAGCGCACCCGGAGCGCTATCGGCGCTCCCTGGGTGGAGGGGTATTCGTTCTCATCTTCGAGAAGCCGTCGCTGCGTACCCGCGTGACGTTCGAAACCGGCATCGCCAATCTCGGAGGATCGTCGATCTTTCTCGACCATACCTCCGCTCGATTGAGCGAGCGCGAGCCCGTTCGAGATATCGCGAAGAATCTCGAGCGTTGGGTGCAGGGCATCGTGGCGCGCGTCTTCGCGCAGGAAACGCTCGAAGAGCTCGCCGCGAACGCGAATATTCCTGTGATCAACGCGCTTTCAGACAAGTACCATCCGTGCCAGGCGCTGGCCGATTTCTTCACGCTCGAAGAGCGCTTTGGCAACTTGCGCGGGCTGAAATTCACCTACGTCGGCGACGGCAACAATATGTGCCACTCACTGCTCTCCATCGGCGCGCGCGCTGGGGCGCACGTCCGCGTGGCCACGCCCGCCGGCTACGAGCCCGATGACGCTGTCGTGGCCGAAGCAAAACGCGTTGCCAAGGAAACAAAGGCCAAGATCGAGGTCCTGCGCTCCCCTGAAGAGGCCGTTGCGGGCGCTCAGGCCGTTTACACCGATGTCTGGGCCAGCATGGGACAGGAGAGCGAGGCCGCCAAGCGCGAGAAGATATTTGCCGCTTATCAAGTGAATGAAACCCTGTTCGCGCACGCCGCGCCGGACGCCGTTTTCCTTCATTGCCTGCCCGCGCACCGGGGGCTCGAAGTCACAAGCGGCGTGATCGATTCGCCGCGTTCCATCATCTACGATCAGGCGGAAAACCGCTTGCACGTGCAGAAGGCTCTTCTGCATACGCTGCTTACCTAAGGAGAATCCGTTGCCCAAGAAGGTCGTTCTTGCCTATTCCGGAGGTCTGGACACCTCCATCATCATCCCGTGGCTGAAAGAGACGTACGGCGGCTGCGAAGTGGTCGCCATGATCGGCGATCTCGGCCAGCGTGAGGATCTCGAAGCGGCACGCAAGAAGGCTCTGGCCACCGGCGCGAGCGCGGCATACGTCGAAGACCTGCGCGAGGAGTTTATCACCGGCTACATCTGGCCCACTCTCCGCGCTGGAGCTGTCTACGAGCACAAATACCTGCTCGGCACCTCGTTCGCGCGCCCTCTTCTCGCCAAAAGACAAGTCGAATTGGCGAAAAAGGTCGGCGGGGACGCCTTGGCCCACGGGTGCACGGGCAAGGGCAACGACCAGGTCCGCTTCGAACTCGCGGCAAAGGCCCTTGCCCCCGAACTGCAAATCATCGCGCCCTGGCGCGAGTGGAAAATCAATTCGCGCGAAGATGCCATCGAATACGCACGCTCGCACAACGTGCCGATCGATCAGACCAAGAAAGATATCTACAGCCGCGACCGCAATATCTGGCACCTCAGCCACGAAGGCGGCGTGCTCGAAGATCCTGTCAACGCGCCGGAAGAATCCATGTGGAAGTGGATCGTTTCTCCCGCGAAGGCGCCCGACCAGCCCGCGCACGTCGAAATCGGCTTTGAGTCAGGCACGCCCGTGTCCGTGAACGGCAAGAGGCTCGCGCCGGTCGCTCTGGTCGATCAGCTCAATGAAATCGCGGCTGCCAATGGCGTGGGTCGCATGGATATCGTCGAAAACCGCCTCGTCGGCATGAAATCGCGCGGCGCGTATGAAACGCCGGGCGGCACGCTGCTCGTCGCCGCCCATCGCGAGCTCGAATCCCTCTGCCTCGACCGCGAAACGCTCCACTACCAGCAACTGCTCTCGCTGCGTTACGCCGAAATGGTCTACTACGGCATGTGGTTCACGCCTCTGCGCGAGGCGCTCGACGCATTTTTCTCGAGCTCGCAGCGGCGCGTCACCGGTTCGGTCGGCCTGTCGCTTTTCAAGGGCAACGTCAATGTGACGTCGCGCCAGTCGCCCTATTCGCTCTATCGCGCCGGTCTCGCCAGCTTCAGCATGACCGGTTACAACCCGAAAGACGCCGAAGGCTTCATCAATCTCTTCGCGCTGCCGATCACGATCCCGCACGAGGCCGCGGTGCGATGAGCGGTTCCGAAGGCCAGAAGATGTGGGGCGGCCGCTTCGAAAAGCCGCCCGACGCCTCTTTTTACGAATTCGAACGTTCCTGGCAATTCGATCGCCGCATGCTTCCCCAGGAACTCGCGCTGGATCGGGCATGGGCGCGCGCCATCGCCGCCGCCGGAATCCTAACGCACGATGAAAGCCAGCAAATCGTCGCGGCCTTGAATGAAATCGAGTCCCGCGCAAAATCCGACCCCGCTTGGCTCGATAGCTCGAAGGCCGAAGACGTCCACCACTTCGCCGAAACCGCGCTGATTGAAAAACTCGGTCCGCTGGGCGCCAAACTGCACACCGGGCGCAGCCGCAACGAAATGGTCGCCACTGAATTCCGCATGTATGTCAAAGAATCCGCGCGCGAAATCCGGCGCGCCATTGGCTCGCTGATGCGTGCGATCGCGGACCAGGCCAAGCGTAACCTCGGCATTCCCATGCCGGGCACGACCCATATGCAGCACGCGCAGCCACTGCTGCTTTCGCACTGGCTTTTGGCGCATGGCGAAGCCTTTGCGCGCGACGCGGGTCGCATCGCGGCTTCCGCGGCAAGCGCCGATGCTTGCCCGCTCGGATCGGGCGCGCTGGCCGGCTGCGCGTTTCCACTCGACCGAGCGGCGCTGGCCCGCGATTTGGGCTTTTCTCGCATCACCTCCAACAGCCTCGATGCTGTGAGCGACCGCGACTTCGCGCTGGAAATGTTGTTTGCGCTGGCGACGCTCGCCACGCACCTCTCGCGCCTCGCCGAAGACATGATTCTCTTCGCTTCGCCCGAATTCGGCTTCATCGAGTTGCCGGACGAATACTCTACCGGTAGCAGCCTGATGCCGCAGAAAAAGAATCCCGATGCGTGGGAGCTGATCCGCGGCAAGACCGGCCGCATCTACGGCTCGCTCGTCTCGCTGCTTACCACTGCGAAAGGCCTGCCTTCAAGCTACCAGCGCGACCTTCAAGAAGATAAGGAGCCGCTTTTCGCAGCATACGATCAGGCGCTCGCCGTGACGCAAATTGCTGCCGCGGCGCTGGCCGCTACGAAATTCCGCGAATCGCGCCTCCGCGAGGCCGCGCAGGATCCGGGACTTGTCGCCACGGAGGTGGCTGACTATCTCGTTGCGAAGGGCATTCCCTTCCGGGAGGCGCACGAAATCGTCGGCCGGGTTCTCCGCGCGGCGGAACGGGAGGGGACGTCGATTCGAGAGATACCGATCTCTCGCCTGAACGAATTCGCACCGGTCTTCGGCCCGGAACTTGCCACCGTGCTGACGCTGGAATCGGCGCTTGCGCGCCGCTCCGTTGCCGGAGGCACGGCGCCGGGAGCCGTTCGCGCCGCTCTGGAGGATTTCACCGCGCGCTTGGCAAAGCTCGAGGAAAACCCGTAAGATTTCGCCTTCCATGAATCCTCATCTTTCGCCTTCGGACATTCCGGCCGGCTTCAGCTTCGCGGCTACGCACTGCGGCATTAAGCGCTCGCGCCTCGACCTGGGCATTCTCGTCAGCGATGTTCCCGCGTCGGCCGCCGCCGTCTTCACGACGAATCAGATCGCCGCGGCGCCGGTCATCGCTTCCCGCGAACATCTGCAGAAGGCCCGCGGCCAGATGCGCGGCGTGATCGTGAATTCGGGCAACGCCAATTGCTGCACGAAGGAGGATGGTTACCCCGCCTCGGTCGCCATGGCCGCGAAGCTCGCGGAAGAGCTCCGGATCGACCGTTCGCAAATCCTTGTCTCCTCGACGGGCGTGATTGGCGCGCCGTTGCGCGTCGAAAAGATTCTGGCTGCCGTCCCGCATCTGGTTCTTGCCCGCAGTGCCGACGCGGGAGCTTTCGAGGAATTCGCGCGCTCGATTATGACCACCGATACGCGCCCGAAATGGGCGACAGCCAAATGCCGCGTCGGCGGGAAGCAGGTCCGCCTCCTGGCCTGCGCAAAAGGTTCGGGCATGATCCAGCCGAATATGGCGACGATGCTCTCATTCATCGCCACTGACGCTGCGATTTCGGCATCCGTCCTCGATCGCGCTCTTCGCGCCGCCGTCGAGCCGACGTTCAATTCGATCACCGTCGACGGCGATACCTCGACCAACGATACCGTCGCCGTCCTCGCCAACGGCATGTCCGGCGCGCCCGAAATCGCGAAGGCGTCCGGCAAGGATTACAAGAGCTTCTGTAAGGCGCTCCACAGAGTCTGCAAATCGCTGGCGCTCGCAATTGTCGAAGATGGCGAAGGCGCCCAGCGCACGATCGAGATCGAAGTCCGCGGCGCTTCGTCTGAGCGTGCCGCGCGCCAGATCGCGCACACCATTGCTAATTCGCCCCTCGTGAAGACCGCATTTGCCGGCGCCGATCCGAATTGGGGCCGCATTCTTGCCGCTGCCGGGCGCTCGGGTGTCAAGTTCGATCCCGCACGCGCGAATATCTGGATCGCCGGTGTCGCCGTTTGTCGCGGCGGTCGCGAGCATGCATTCGACGAACGCGTTGCCCACGAAAAAATGCTCGCCAAGTACGTTCCGGTCCGTGTCGATTTGGGCTCTGGCAAAGCTTCCTGGCGCGTCTGGACCTGCGATTTCACCATCGAATACGTCCACATCAATTCCAGCTACCGCACGTAGTCGCTTGCGTGGCTCCCGCGCGCCCACGCCGTCCTTCGCCGCCGTTCGGCTGTCCCCAAAGGTTGACTGGGAAGTCCAGTTGCCGCAAGATGCTCGTGAGTTGCTGGGGTGCTCGCTCCAGCCCGAAGCCGCCAGCCATTGACGACTGCCCACGGGCCGAGATCCTGCCTCTTCAGCCTCGGGTCACGTGCCATCCCGCAGCACGGGAGCACAAGGAGAGGGACCGTGAAGAAACTGTACGTGGGCAATCTGCCGTTCAAGGCCACCGAAGACGATGTAGCAGCTCTATTTGCGGAAGTTGGTGTGCAACCGGATTCTCTCACTCTGCTTCGAGATCGCTTCACGGGTCAACCTCGCGGTTTCGGCTTCGCCGAGATTCGTGACGATGCGGAAGCCGAGAAAGTCGTTGCTGCTCTCAACGGAAAGCAGTTCATGGGCCGCGCGCTCGTCGTCAATGAAGCCCGCCCGCAACGGGAAGGTGGCGGAGGAGGCGGTGGCCGCGGCGGTCGCGGTGGTGGTGGCCGCGGCGGGCATGGCGGCGGTGGCGGGCGCGGCGGCTACGATCGCGACCGGTAATTCCCCCCGCCAGACTTTGTGGTTTCCAGTGGCGCTGACCGGGCTCACGCCGTCGCGGTGCGGTGCTGGTCTGCGGGTACGACGGGCACCGGGACCGCGGCTTCGACGCGCCCGCCCTCGTACGAAAACCTCTCGAGCGTCGCGCCTCGAATTCCCTGCGCAACGAGCGCCTCGATGTTGAGGCCTTCCTCCGCCTTCGCCAATTCCGCCGGCGTGGCGGAAAGCTCCGGGCTGCGCGGCAGAAACACGGGGCAGCAGTCGTGGAACGGCTCGGAGGAAATCTCGTACGTTCCGATCTTTCGCGTCATCGCAAGAATCTCCATCTTGTCCATGCCGATCAGCGGCCGGAAAATCGGCATCGTCGCCGCCGCTTCCACCGCGACCAGATTGCGCAGCGTCTGCGACGCGACTTGCCCCAGGCTGTCGCCGTTGACGAGCGCCAGCGCCCGGTCGCGCCGCGCAAAAGATTCTGCGATCCGCAGCATCATCCGCCGGTAGAGCAGCACGCGCACGCCTTCCGGCGCGTACCGCACGATCTCGCGCTGAATTCCCTCGAACGGCACGCGGTAAAGCTTGGCTCGAAATTGATATGGCACGAGCTGGCGCACCAGGCCGCTCGCCACGTGCAGCGAGGATTCTCCCGGCCGCGCGCCAGTCCCGTAAAAATGGACGAAACCTAGATGCGCTCCGCGCTTCATCATCAGGTAGGCCGCCGCCGCGGAATCGTAACCGCCCGATAGCAGGCACATCATGCGCCCCGCCGTGTTCGCCGGCAGGCCTCCCACGCCTGGAATCTTCCGCGCGTAAACGAGCAGCGGCCCCGGCGTGACTTCGATGTGGCACGTCACATCTGGATCCTTCAACTGCACGCGCGCATCGCGTCCCTGTGCGCGCAGCCTCTCCAAGAGATAGCGCCCCACGGCAGTCTCAATTTCAATCGTCCTGTGAGGAAACGATTTGTCGCTTCGCTTGGCGCGCACGGCAAATGTGCCGAATGGCAGCGGCTCGATTTCTTCCCAAGCCGCGCGGCAAAGCGCCTCCATATCCCGCTCGACCGGATGCGCCACCGCGTAGTACGCAATTCCGAGCACTCGCTCGACGCGCCGAATCGCCTCATCCAGCTGAGCACCCGCTCCCAAACGAATCAGGAACCGGTCGCCCGGCTGTTCGATCCGCCCGACAGGAATACCTCCGAGCGACTGCCGCAGCGCGGTGAAAAGCTTGCCCAGAAAGAATCGCCGGTTGCGGCCCTTGAGCCACAACTCGTGGTAATGCACGACGATGACTGGTGCGTTCATCCTATGTTCTCGCTGCTGATGCGGCGCGGTAACCTTTCGCTCGTAGCCTGCGTAGAGTATAGCAGCGGCGGCTGGGCGGGCGTATCGTCCGCCGCGGCAACTGCGCAGGGCTTGAGTTCGTCGGCCCGTTGCCCCGGTCGCGGTGTACGTAAGACTCGATAACTTACTGGATACACAAGCCACCGGCCCGCGACTTTCGCTTCGCGCCGGGGTTTACAATCTGCAGCATTCCCGTCGCGGGAAGCGCTGGGCATGGCGCTCGCATTTCATGCTACCGAAAGCGCCTTTGCTGCATCCAACCTATCGTTAGCCGGCGTATGGGGAAGTGAGGGCAAGATGTGGAATCGGCGAGACTGGGCGCAATTTTTCGACATCGTGAATCAACGGTCGCACATGCGCCGCCCTCCCCGTCCGCTCGATCGGTCGCAACGGAATCGCCTCGTGCCCGCGGAAGGCTATAGCCTCGCCGAACTCGACGACGCCGGACTCAGCGTCGAGCAAGCGGAGACTCTCGGCTTGCCTGTGGACGCTGGCCGCGTTGGCTCGTACGGCCCCAACGTCTCCGCGCTGCGCGAGTACATCCGCGCCACCCGCTCGCGCCTCTAGCTCTTTCCGGCCTTCCCCGCGTCCTCAGCGCCTCTGCGGCGCGCATGTTCTGCGTCCGGCCGACCTTCGATCGGTGTCTGTTTTCTGTGCTCTCTTTTTCAGTTTCCGCTTCTTTCCCGTTGCAGCAGCCGCGAGAACCCCTTACTTTAGTGGGCTACCCTGCTGCCTGAAGGCGGTTTTCGTGGCACAGGCACTCTTGCCTGTGCTCTTCCGCGCAGGCTGCCCCAGAGGATGCTGCCGTGAGGAAGAAGATTCGGGTCGTGCAATTTGGAGTTGGCCCCATCGGAGCCTCGATTGCCCGCCTGATGCGGCAGAAAGCCTCGCTCGAAATCATCGGCGCAGTCGATAACGATCCCGCGAAAGCCGGCCGTGACCTCGGCGAAATCGCCGGCGCCAGCGACGCGCCCTGGGGCATCATGATCGTCCCCGAGATTTCAGCCGCGCTCCAGAGGCCTGTCGATGTGGTCGTCCACACCACGTCGTCCTATCTCGCCAACGTGATGGACGAACTGATCGCGTGCCTTTCCGCAGGCTGTTGCGTCGTCTCAACCTGCGAGGAGCTGGCCTATCCGTTCCGCAAGCATCCCGAACTTTCCGCGAAACTCGATGCCGCCGCGAAAGATGAAGGTGTCGCTCTCACCGGCACCGGCGTCAATCCCGGCTTCGTCATGGACAAACTCGTTTTGACGCTTTCCGCGGCCTCGCAGCGCGTCGATTGGGCCCGCGCGACGCGAATCGTCGACGCATCCAAGCGCCGCCTGCCGCTGCAGAAGAAAATCGGTGCGGGCATGGACCCGTATGAATTCCGCGAGCAAGTCGCTGCAGGCGCCATCAAGCACCACGGCTTGCCGGAATCGGTCGCGATGGTCGCCGATGGACTCGGCTTCGCGCTCGACGATATTTCCGAGACGATCGAGCCGATCCTCGCGGAAGACACTGTGAAAACAGAATTCCTTGAAGTCGCTGCTGGCCAGGTCGCCGGAGTCCACCAGATCGCGCGCGGCATATCCGCCGGGCAGGAAAGAATCTTCATGGAGCTGCAGATGTACGTTGGTGCGAAGGAACCCGCAGACACGGTGGAACTGCGCGGCGAACCGAATCTCACTCTCACGATTCCCGGCGGCACGCACGGCGACCTCGCCACGGCTGCCATCGCTGTCAACACAATCCCGGCAATCCTCGCCGCCCCCGCCGGCCTCCGCTCGGTGCGCGATCTCCCGGTCGCCTTCTTCCCCCCGAACGCGATTTAGCTCACGCACGATTCGCCGTCTGTGTAGCGCTGACCCTCAGGCTGGCACTCCGCGCTTGCTCTGTGACTCAAGTCACCCTGAGGCGTGACTTCGCTCACCGCACACGGCGCCGAAACTGTGTTCTACGGATACGGAGACACTACACTTGCAAGCCGTGCCCAAGACGACCGCAGAACTTTTCGCCGAGCGCACTCAGCGCCTGTTGGACGCCTACGCGATGAAGGTGCCGGATCGCGTTCCGATCAGTTTGAACCTCGGATACATGCTCGCCAAGTTCGGCGGGATTACGTGCGAGGAGTTGGACTCCGACTTTGAGAGGGCGCAACAGTTGCTCGAACAGGCTGCCGTCTATCTTCAGCCCGATCAGGTCATGGGGCTCGGCCCTTTCGTTTCGAAGCCGAGCCGGATGTTGGGCGATCGGCAGACGAAATGGGCCGGCTACGGGCTCTCGCCCAACAGTCCCATGCAGTTCGTCGAAGACGAATACATGAAGTCCACGGACTACGACGAATTCTTGGACGACCCCACAAATTTCACATTGCGAAAGTTCCTCCCGCGCGTGTACCGCGAGTTGGAGGGCTTGGCCCTGCTGCCACGCATCCCCGTGCTCATCACAGGCTATCCCTCCTACGCAACCCTGGTGACTCTTACAAATCCGTCGCTGAGGTCTGCTCTCGAGACTCTAGCAAAGGTGGCTGATTTCTTCGTGGAACGCGGCCACGCGATGCGGCGCTATGCCGAGCGGATGGCTGTGCTCGGCTTTCCCTCCGGGCTGGGGCGGGCCGGCTCCTTCTCCATGGCGCCGTTTGACTTCATTGGTGACACGATGCGCGGCATGCGGGGCGTCATGCTCGACATGTACCGGCGGCCCGAAAAGTTGCTGGCCGCAGAAGAGAAGGCGCGGCGCATCTGCGCGGAGAGCGCGATCGAAATATGCCGCGCGACCGGCAGCAAGTTCGTCTTCATTCCTTTGCACCGTGGATCAGACGGGTTCATGTCGGTCGAGCAGTTTGAAACTTTCTATTGGCCGCAGCTCAAGGGATTGCTGATGGATCTCATCGAGGCGGATGTCATGCCCACCGTGTTTTACGAGGGAGTCTGGGACGAGCGCCTGCGCTATCTGCGTGAATTGCCCAAAGGAAAGACGGCCGGCCATTTTCAGGCCACGAACCCTCACAAGATAAAAGAAACGGTGGGAGACATAATGCCGATTTCGGGCTGCTTCCCTGTCGCTCTCGTGCAAATGGGAACGCGGGAAGCAATCCGGGACCATACGAAGAAGCTCTGCGAGGTTCTGGGCAAGAATGGCGGCTTCATCATGGCTGCCAACTCATCGATGGACGAGTGCAACCCCGAGCTTGTAAAGGTTTGGGTCGACGCAACCAAAGAATTCGGCGTCTATTGATGCCTCGGTTTTCAGGTAGACAATCGTAGCGATCGCGTGGTCCCAATCCACAGAATCGTTCGCTTGCATCCCGTTTTACAATCTGCCAGCGTGATTACGATGGCCGAACGAAGCCATCCGCTCTCTGGACGAGGGCAGGATTGAATTGCTCTTTGACAACTAAATGGGCCCGACAAAGGACGCTAGCAGGCGGTTCGTACCCGGCGAAAAACCTCGCCGCGATCTGGACAGCCAGGGCGCGGGTGAAGTGTCTCCCGTAGGGGCGTAGCACTGCTACGCCCGGAACAGATGCTTGGCACAATGTCCCGCTCATCGACCCTTCGCGTCGAGACGGCCCAGACGCTTGCCGCGTATTCATGCAAATCTACTCGACAATGCTGCCGAGTAGAAATCGCTGTAACTCAATGAAAACACACGGTCGAGGTCGTTCCTACTCGACAATTTTTCGGGGGGCCTCCGAACCCGCAGGTCGTCATTCTGCTTGCCCTGACAGAGGAAGGGAGCGGAGCATCCCGGCGTTTTCTCTTCGCCACAGATTGGCGTAGCCAATCTGCGCGCAGGGATGCGCAGTCGAACAATCCCTCTTCAGCGTGGCAAAGAGTGAGGGGCGTCGAAACAACGGGGAAGGGCGGATGCTGTGGGATAATGCATGCAATGTCCGCCGCGTCAAATGCCAGCACACGGAGCCCTGCTCTCTTGGCCGAGGCCGCCGCGCAACCGGGCTTCGGCGCAATCCGGGATGGATCTAGCTGGCGACTCTATCGTAATCCTCAGCAGATCCTTGTGGCGACAGACGCCGATTCGGTTGTGGATTCGCTCTGCCGAATCGAGGAGCACGTTCAGCGCGGCGGCGAAGCGGCCGGCCTGCTTCGTTACGAGGCGGGCTACGCCCTCGAACGGCGATTGCGTCCGCTGCTCGCCAAGGCTCCCGGCCCTCTCGCTTGGTTTGGCCTGTACCAGAGCTCTGAGACTCTCGATGACCTCGTGCTCCCCGCGGACGACAAAAACATCCAAATCGAGCACCCTCGCCTGGCGATCACGCGCGACAAATACTGCGGCAAGATCGAAGAAATCCGGGGCCTGATCGAAGCGGGCGAGGTCTATCAGATCAACTTCACTACGCGCGTGCAGTTCGAAAGCCGGCGCAGCGCATGGGAACTCTTTTGCACGCTCTGTCGGCGTCACCCGGTGCCTCACGCTGCGTTTCTCAACCTCGGCGACGAGCAGATCGTCTCACTCTCGCCGGAGCTTTTCTTCCAGATCGAAAACGGACGCATCACGGTCCGGCCGATGAAAGGCACCGCTCCTCGCGGGCGGACGCTCGAAGAAGACATTGCCGCCGGCGAGGCGCTGCGCGTCGACGAAAAGAACCGCGCGGAAAACGTGATGATCGTCGATCTGATGCGCAATGACCTCGGCCGCATTTGCCGCACAGGCACCGTGAGAACACCCAAGCTTTTCGACGTCGAGCGCTATCCCTCCGTGTGGCAGATGACATCGACAGTCGAAGGAGAGTTGGTCGAGGGATGCACGGTCGAATCCATCGTGCGCGCGCTTTTCCCCTCTGGCTCGGTGACGGGCGCGCCCAAGATCCGCGCGATGGAGCACATCGCCGCGCTGGAAGACGCGCCGCGCGGCGCGTACACCGGTGCGATCGGGTTCTTCGCTCCACACCGCTCGTGCTTCAACGTGGCGATTCGGACGGTCGCGCTGCGCGGCCAGTCCGGAACGATGGGCGTCGGCGGCGGCATCACTCACGGCTCGTCCGCTTCGGCGGAATGGGAAGAGTGCCAGTGGAAGGCGGCCTTTCTCACACAGAGCCAGCCGGAATTCAAGATTCTCGAAACGACTCTGTGGGACGGCGAATACCGGCTCCTCGAAGGTCACCTCGCACGCATGAGAAATTCGGCCGAGTATTTCGGTTTTCGCTTCGACGAGCGAAAAATCCGCGAGGTCTTTGCGGATTCGGCGGCGGAGTTTCCGAAGACGTTGCAAAGAGTTCGCATCACGCTCGCGCAGGATGGGACGCTCGAAATCGAGCATCGCGAGTATCGCGAACAGCGCTTCGGCCGCGTACGGATTTCAAATCGAAGCGTTTCGACCAGCGATCGCTTTCTCTTCCACAAGACCACGAATCGGCGCCTTTACGACGCGGAATTCGCAGCCGCACAAAAGGCGCAATGCGACGACGCGCTGTTCTTTAACGAAAGAGGCGAACTCACCGAGGGAGCGATCCACAACGTGTTCGTCGTAAAGGATGGAGTCTGGCGGACGCCTCCCGTTTCCTGCGGGCTATTGCCCGGAACCGCCCGCGCGCAAATCTTGCGCGAACGCTCGAATGCACGGGAGGCGATCCTTACGATGGACGACCTACTGCGTGCCGATGCCCTCTACTTGTGCAACAGCGTCCGCGGAGTTTACCCAGTCGAACTAGTCTGCGAAGATTCAGCGCGGCCGAAGCAAGCGAGGATCGAATTGCGCGAAAGCGTCAAGTAGGCTGGCCACCGCCATCTTCCTCATGCAGGCCGCTTCTTCCAAAACCGCGCGACGGCAGAAAAGTCCGGATCGTCCGTCGAAGAGTCCTTGACCGCGCTATACGTCATGAAAGCGGCCGCACCGGCGGGAAGCGCGACGCCGTACTCCTTCGCGAGTTCGAGCGCCAGGCGCATGTCCTTGTGCATCAGGCGCAGCGGAAAGCTGGCGGGAAACTCGGCCTTCAGCATCAGCGGCGCCTTCACGTCGAGCAGCGGCGAGCGGCCCATGCTCGATTGCATCACTTCGACCAGCCGTTCGGCCGGCACTCCCGCCGCCGTCACCAGCGCGAGCGCTTCCGCGAACGCGTTCACTTCGAGCGCCAGCAGCAGGTTCATCCCGAGCTTTACAGTCTGCCCGGCGCCGTTGGGACCGAGCAGGAAAAATCGCTTGCCCATCGCCTCCAGCACGGGCTTGGCGCGCTCCAGCACTTCGGCCTTTCCGCCGATCATGAACACCAGCTCGCCCTTCTCTGCGCCCCACG
Organism: Candidatus Acidiferrum sp.; assembly: GCA_035622585.1. Taxonomy (GTDB): domain Bacteria; phylum Acidobacteriota; class Terriglobia; order Acidiferrales; family UBA7541; genus Palsa-295. The sequence continues at coordinate 41,567 of DASPVC010000067.1, read as the reverse complement.
TGCCGCCCGTGACGGGAGCGTCGAGAAAGTCCACGTGGCGCGCGGCGCAACCGCCCGCGAGACGGCGTGCCATCTCCGGCGACACCGTGCTCGAATCGATCAGCAGGCTGCCCGCGCGCAGGCCGTCGAGTGCGCCGTGCGCGCCCCAGAGCACCTCTTCGAGCGCGGGAGGATCGCTGACGATGGTGATCAGCACGTCGCACTGAGCGGCCGTTTCGCGCGGACTGGCCGCCAACTTCGCGCCTGCGCGCACGAGGTCTTCCGCTTTCACGCGCGTGCGATTCCACACGGCGAGCGGGAATCCCGCGCGGAGCAGATTCTGCGCCATCGGCTTGCCCATCAGCCCCAGCCCGATGAATCCGACAGTCGGCTTCATTCGCTCCTCCAACGAGGACAATCTCAGATTGCAAAGTTCAGACCAACGCGAATTCGACGCGGTGACGCAAAGGATCGATCCGCTCGGCGCGCACGCGCACGCGGTCGCCCAAGCGAAACACGCGCTTCGCACCGGCGCCGCGCGAGCCGCGGTACGGCTCGGTGACAATCGTGTGGTCGCGCTCGCGATACAGGCATCGCTGCCCGGTGAACTCTTCGAGCCAGTCGATGCCGACCAGCCCTTCGACGAAGATTTCGGTCAGCTCGACGAAGAATCCGAATTTCTGCACGGAAATGATCAGCGCGTCGTATTCCTCGCCGAGGTGCTCCTCCATGAACTGCGCCGTCTTCCAATCCATCAAGTCGCGCTCGGCCAGATCGGCGCGCCGCTCCGCTTCGGAGCTTTCGGAGGCGATTTCCTCGAGTTCCACGCGGCGGTACGGCCCCAGCGTCGGAACCGACGTTTCCTTGCCCGACTTTGCGTGCCGCACTGACGCGCGGGCGGGAGGCGCGGCCGGGTTCTCCAATGCCCATTTTAGGGCGCGGTGAACGATCAGGTCTGGATAGCGGCGGATCGGCGAAGTGAAATGCGTGTATTCCTTTGCCGCGAGCGCGAAATGGCCGAGCAGCTCGGCCGCGTAGCGCGCCTGCCTAAGCGAACGCAGCATCAGGTAGGAAAGGATGCGCTCTTCCGGCTTGCCGGCGATCTTTTGCGTCAGGCGCTGGTAATGCTGCGGGCGGATGTCGACTTCTTCCGCGGCGGGCATGGTCACACTCATAGGCCGCATTCGGCCGCGACCGCCTCCTGCCTTCGCCGGAGCTTGTACCCGCCCGTGCCGCACAGCGACGCGGCGCTCGGTAAGGTCCTCGACGCCGAGCGAATAGCCGAAAGCCTGAGCGAGCTCTTCGAATTCGAGCACTTTCTTCGGGTCGGGCTTTTCGTGAACGCGGTGCAAAGATGCGATTCCGCGCCGTTCGAGGTATTCGGCCACGGCTTCGTTTGCCGCGAGCATGAACTCCTCGATGATGCGGTGCGCGATATTGCGCTCGCTGCGGACGATACTTTGCATGCGGCCTTCGGGGTCGAATTCGATCACCGGTTCGGGCAGGTCGAAATCGACCGAGCCGCGCTCGTGGCGCCGGCGGCTCAGGAGCAGCGCCAGTTCCTTCATCCGACGAAACTCGTTGGCGAGCGGCCCATAGCGCTCGCTCATTTCCAGATCGCCTTCAAGAACCTTGTTGACGTTTGTGTAGGTCATTCGCTCGGCCGAGCGAATCACGCCCGACGTGAAATCCGCGTGAGTCATTTTGCCGGTTGCGTCCATTTCCATAATGACGCTCATCACGAGCCGGTCCACGTGCGGGTTGAGCGAGCAGATTCCGTTGGAGAGTTCCTCCGGCAGCATGGGCACCGCGCGATTCGGGAAGTAGACAGACGTGCCTCGCAGGCGCGCCTCGTGATCGAGAGGAGACTCCCGCCGAACGTAGTGCGCCACATCGGCGATATGTACCTGCAGCTCGAAAGCGCCGTTCGGCAGCGGCCGAACACAAACGGCATCGTCGAAATCGCGGGCCGTTTCGCCATCGATCGTCACGATCGGCAAATGGCGAAAGTCGCGGCGGCCTTGCAGTGCGGTTTCATACACCTGCTGCGGCGTGGCGCGTGCGTCGGCGAGCACTGGGTCTGGGAAAATGTGCGGGAGGTGATGCTTCCGGATTATGATCTCCACATCGACACCAATGTCGCCCGGCCGGCCGAGGATTTCGATCACGCGTCCCGCAGGCGCGAGGCCGCCGCGCGGGTACCGCGTGACCTCTACGTTGACAACTGCGCCATCGAGTTCTGGCAGTCGCATGCCGCGCATCGAGCGGGGCTCGCTCTTCGGAGTGACGCCGAGTTTGTGCTGCAATTCCAGAGTCAGCTCGTCGCCCGGCAGAATCAGGATTTCGTGCAGGATGCGCGTATCGTACGGCAGCACGAAGTTGCCATGCGGGCCGTAGCGGAAGAGCCCGACGACGGTAGGGTGTTCGCGCTCGAGAATCTGCACGACGCGCCCTTCGGCGCGACCATCGGGACGGCGGCGCTCGATGCGCGCCAAAACGTGGTCGCCGTGCATCGCGTCGCCCAGGCTATCGCGGCCGATGAAGAGATCGCCCTCCACGCGCGGCATCGGTTCGTCAGGAACGAGGAAACCGTAGCCATCGCGATGGGCGACGATACGCCCCGAAACCAGGTTGGGATCGCGAGCGCGCTTCGGCGGTGCGGCTGCGGCAAGCGCTTCGCGCCCAGGAACCTCGCGGCGCGGAGCAGGCGCGGCAGCGCTCTTTTGGCCGGTCAACCGATAGCGCCCGCCAGGAATCTCTTCAATTTCGCCTTTCTTCTTGAGCTGCTGAATGACGCGCGGGAGAAAGCGGCGCCCGCGATGCTTCAGATCCATCCCGTGGGCAATTTCACGGATGCTGGCCGGCTGCGACAGAGTAGCAAGGTGCGCTAGAACCTGCTGCGGGCTGACTTCGGGTTGTCGGGGCTCTCTCGGCTCGATCGTGTGGCGGCGTCTCATGCGCAGTCGCGGGTAGCCGTGAACAGGCTAACGGAATTCTCGCCGCGTGGCAAAAGCGGCGCAAGCACGAAGCTGCATCGGCTCGCTATTGTGGCAGCGCTTCCGTGGCGGGCATCGTGAGGATCACCACTTTGCCATCGGGCTCGCGCTCAAGCGTCGGGGCGTAGTCGCCGATGAGTTCGCGTCTCCACCACAGGCCCTGCTCGCGTTTCGTCTTCATGTCCGTGAACCGATACTGGTAGATCACGGCTCGCAATTGGCGCGGCGGCTCGCTCGAAAACGGATTGTGCGCGAAAAGAGCGAGCACATCCGGATCGTTCATCAAGAGGCGTTCCTCCGTCCAGACCACGAAGCGATACTCTGGCCAGGTGCCGAGCGACGCGAACCACAGATTCCACTCGAAGCGCGGCTGATAGGGAGCGTAGATTCCCGGCGCTTTGTCCGGATCCTGGGGCTTGTAGCGAAACGGGTAGGCGATCCAGCTTGTGCCGTCAGGCGAGCCCTGAAATTCGATTTCGTAGCGCGCGTGCGTCATGCGCGCAAACAGGCCGTACTGATCCGCAATGCGGAACGGCTCGAGAATCTGCACGGGCTTGGGCGGCAGAGGCAGAGCGGGCGCGAGCATCCAGACGAGCAACGTCGCATTCGCATAGAACACGAGGCCGAAGCAGATGCCGACAATCGACATCCGCACGGGCGCGAGCCGCCTGCGCCAGACGGCGCGCCACGTTTCGGGCGTCTCCACATCGACCAGCGTTTCTGGACGCTTTCCCTCGATGAGGTCACGAATGCGTTGCGGCACGACCCATTCGACAAACCGATCGTCGAGCAAGAGGAATCCGAGCAGGAAGACAAGATAGTTCAAGAACGTGTAGTTTCCCGTCAGGATGATGCTGATCTGAAAAGGCGCGACGATCCAGAAACAGGCGATCCGAAATCGTCGCGGCAAGAAAAGCAAGAAGACGAGCACCAATTCAACCGCCAGTGTGTAGAAGACCGCAGAGGCATGAAACCAGTGCGGAAGATGGCCTACATACCAGCCGATCCACGTGGGCAGCGGCGCATTCTGATAGTAATCGTCCATCGCCGTGAAATGCCGCCAGGACTGATCTCCGCTCGCGATCTTGGCGATGCCCGATTCGAAGTAGATGCGGAACCATTCCCATCGCAGCATGTAGAGACTTGCTCGCGACGCCGGATGCGCGCGGCCGAGCCCGGGGAACAATCCCGGCGGCGCAAAGAAGAGCGAAATAAAGCCTGCTTCCAGCAACATGCCGTCGGATTGGTAGCCGGAGAAGTCACGCGCGGTGCTAACGAAGGACAGGAAGCAGAGGAACGAAACAAAGAGCGCCGCCCGCGGCCAGATGTTGAACACGATCAGGATCGAAGCGATCAGCCCGGCCCACATGACGAGCATCAGCGTGCGGTCGCTTGCGCCGAACCAGAAAAGGCTCGGAGCAAACCAGAAGCGCCATGCGTGGTAGGGCGAGCCCGCCACAGCCTGCAGATAGTCTTCCGCGGGAAGAATGCCGGTCGGCCCGAGCAGTCCTTTGATCTGAAACAGCAGCGAATAGAATGCGGAGAAGTAGATCAGCCCCGAGGCGCGCAGGAAAAACCAGCGTGGCCAGAGATGTCCAGGGCTCTTTTCGCTCCCGATCTCAGGCCCTAGCAGCCATTTGACTGCAGTCTCCAGCCAGCTTTCCATGGTCCGGGATTATACAGAGGAGCGGACAAACGGAGCCCCTGGATTCAGTCTAAACGGCGCAGATCAGGCGGGCTCGGAGGCGGACTCGTGAGCGAGGCGAAGCTTCATGAAAGCGGGCAGCGGGGGAACGGACTCAAGATTCTGGCGGCCTTCGACCCAGTCGATCAGAAAATCCTGGGCGCTGAAATGATGGCCATTGCGCAGACGTGCGAGTTCGCGCGCGGCATGGAGGCGAACGTATTCGCCAGTGGGCAGCAGGATGCGCGTCTTGAGCGTGTCAGCGAGATACGGCGCCGCGACTTCCGTGATGATTTGATTCGCCAAAGCGGGGTCCTTGAGGCGGAAGATAACCTCGACGCGCTCGTAGATGTTGCGCTGCATCCAGTCTGCGCTGCCGAGATAGACCTCGGTGTTGCCGCCGTTTCCGAAGATGAAGACACGGCTATGTTCGAGGAAACGGCCGATCACGCTGCGCACTCGAATCCGGCTGCTGAGGCCCCGCACGCCGGGCCGCAGCGCGCACGCTCCTCGTACAACCAGCTCAATCTGCACGCCGGCCTGCGAAGCGCGGTAGAGCGCCTGAATAATCTTTTCGTCAAGCAGCGAATTGAACTTCGCGAAGATGAACGCGGGCCGGCCGGCCTTGGCATGGGCCGTTTCGCGCTCGATCAAACTCAGAAAATTCCGGCCGAGGTTCAGCGGCGCGACAAAAAGCGGCGTGTACTGCTGGCGCTCGGAGTACGCCGTGAGGTAGTTGAAGACGTGATGCACCGCTGAGGTAAGGTGCGGATCGCTCGTGAGCAAGCTCAGATCGGTGTAGAAGCGAGCCGTGGAGGGATTGTAATTTCCCGTGCCGAGATGGGCGTAGCGGCGAATCTGGCCGTCAGATTCACGGCGCGCCACGAGCGCCAGCTTGCAGTGGGTTTTTAGCCCGACCACACCGTGGAACACCTGCACGCCCGCTTCCTGCAGATTGCGTGCCCAGCGAATATTCGACGCTTCATCGAAACGGGCTTTCAATTCCACGACGACTGCGACTTCCTTCTTTGCAGCCGCTTCGATCAGCGCGCGAACAATTGGAGAATTTTCGCTCGTGCGATACAGCGTCTGCTTGATCGAAAGCACGTCGGGATCGTGGGCGGCGCTCTCGATGAACCGGACCACGGCTCCGTAGGAATCGTACGGGTGGTGCAACAGCACGTTGCTCTTGCGCACCAACTCGAAGATGGATGACGAGCCTGGCTTCAAGGCCAGTTCGCGCGGAGCGAACAGACGGTACTTCAGATCGGGGCGCGGCGTCTCCTCGTACAAGAACATCAGCCGCGAAAGATTGATCGGACCATTGACTTGATAGACTTGCCCGGGCTTTAGCCGGAAATTCGCCTGCAGCCGCTCGACAATTTCCGGCTTTGCGCTGGCCTCGATTTCGAGCCGCACGGCCGCGCCCTTGCGCCGACGATGAAGCTGCGAATCGACAGAATCCAGAATGCTGCGGGATTCTTCTTCTTCGAGATAGAGGTTGCTGTTGCGCGTGACGCGAAAAGCCGCGGCCGAGAGGATCTCGTATCCATGGTAGAGGCGGGCGGCGAAGGCGTGAACAATATCGTGCAGAAAAATGTAGTCAACGTTGCCTTCGCGGGATGGCAGGCGCACCAATCGTGGAAGCGCGCGCGGCACCGTCACGACCCCGAGGAAAGACTGCGATCCGCGCCGCTTGCGTTTCAGGAGAAACGCGAGGCAGAGAGCTTTGTTCAGCACGTGCGGAAAAGGGTGCGCGGGATCGACGGTGACCGGCGTCAGCAGCGGCTCGACGGTTTTCGCGTAGAAGTTTTCGATGTGCTCGCGAGCCTCCGGCCGCAATTGGCTCAAGCCGAGCACGCGGATCGATTCGTCTTCCAGCGCCGGGACAAGCTGGTCGCGCCAGCATTCGTACTGCTCGTCGACGAAGGTGTGAATCTGCTTCGTCAGCTCGACGAGGACGTCCTGCGGAGTGCGGCCGTCGGGGCCGGGTTCGCGGTTGCCGTGCTCGACCTGCTGCATCAGGCCGGCGAGGCGAACTTCGACGAACTCGTCAAGATTGCTCGCGGTGATGGCGAGAAACTTGACGCGTTCAAGCAGGGGATTGCCCGGATCGCGCGCCTCTTCCAGAACGCGCCGGTTGAACTGCATCCAGGAAAAGTGGCGATTGAAAAACAGCTCGGAGTTTGGGGTGCGGCTCTTGCCCATGCCTAGCCCTGAGGCGAGTAAGGCTATCCCGCGATTGTTACAGCCGTGTTACGGGCGCCGTCTGCCCCGAGCGGCGCCAGCATGCGCTACTGCGCCTGTGGATAGGCGCTCGGCAGCGAGCGGAGGTACGCGATCACGGCCTGCGCATCCGCGTGGCTCATGTGGTAGATGTGCATGGGCGGCTGAATCGGCAGGCCATTCGGACCAATGCCCTTTTCCAGAATGGCCTCGCCCTGTTCTTCCGTGAAACCCTCGAAACCGGCCAGAGCAGGCGCGCGATTGGCCCAGTTCGTCATCGGGCGAACAGGGACGATCCAGATGGCCGCTCCCTGGAGGCGACGCGATTCGTCGAGGTTGTCGTTGGCGTCGCGCGGGGTGTGGCATTCCTCGCACATGGCGACGTTTTCCACGAGATACTTGCCCCGTTCGATCGCGCCCGGCTGCGCCGGAGGAGCAGAGGTTTTCTGCGGAGCCGGATTTTCGCGCGAAAGGAGCCGTGAAGCTCCCAGACCAGCCGCAAGGAAAATCACCGCACACAAGAGCCATCGGTAGATTGCGTTCATCGAGTTTTATTCCTGGTGATGAGTTGCGGCCCTCTCCCGGATGCGGGAGGCAGCCGCTCGAACGGGAAAGTATCGCAAAGACGGCGATTGCCTGTCCATCGCGTTTTTGAGGTGGTTCAAGGGGCAGCCGGAGTTTCCGCACGCGGCGGCTGGAGGCGATTCGCACCATCGGCGAGCCGAGACAGCGCCCAGCGGGCGTGCTCGGCGATCAGAGGGTCGTCCGAAGTGCCGAGAGCATCGAGCAGTTCGATAACGCGCGCGTAGGCTGGTGAAGCGGGCGTGATCGCGGAATTCCCAAGCGCCACGCAAGCATTCCGCACGAGTCCTCGCCATTTCGCTCGTTTCACGGCGGTGTGCCGAAAGACTGCGCTGAACTGCTCCTGAGACAGAGATGCCAGCCGCTCAAGGTCTGGCTCCACGAGGCCATCGCGGGCCTGCCAAGCGCTCGTGCTCGTTAAAGGAGACTTGCGATTCCAGGGGCAGACATCTTGGCAGATATCGCAGCCGATGACGGCGTTGCCCATCTGCGGCCGAAATTCTTCCGGGATCGCTCCGCGCAACTCGATCGTCAGGTAGGAAATGCAGCGGCGCGCGTCCAAGACATACGGCTGCGGGAATGCTTGCGTGGGACAGGCGTCGAGACAGCGCGTGCAGGAACCGCAGAGATCGGCGGGGGGAGTCTCACTAGAGGCGAGCGTCGGTTCGAGAGCGAGCGTCGTTACGACAACTCCGAGAAAGAGCCACGAACCAAGCTGCTGATTGATCAGAAGCGTATTCTTGGCGAGCCAGCCGAGACCTGCGTATTTCGCGGCGATGCGCTCGAGGATGGGGCCGGTGTCCACGTACGCGCGCGCTTCAAACGGCTCCGGAAACTCCGCGCGCATGTCTCCGATCAGCGTTTGCAGCTTCTCCTGAATGATCTCGTGGTAGTCGTCACCCCACGCATAGCGCGAAATCCGGCCGCGCGGCGCGTCATCGGTGTCCGCTTTTGGCGAAGCTGTCGTCACGCTGCGCGGCGGCGCATTGTAATTGATCGCAACAACGATCAGGCTGCGTGCACCATCGAGAATATGCCGTGGATCCAGGCGGCGTGGGTCGAGCAGGTATTTCATTTCGCCTGCGTAGCCTCGCGCGAGCCATTCGGACAGATGCGCCAGTTCGCTGAACATCCTGTCGCCTTCTGAATGGCTAGACTCTCTGTCCAAGCTGACCATGCCGCACAGATCGAATCCGAGCCTCTGTGCGCTCTCGCGGATCCAGCGTGTCAGTGCGGCCGGGCTCATGCTTCCATGATGCCTCAGCCGTTGCTCCAAGGAAAACGATGCCGCTCAACAATCCCGGCGTTTTGCTTGTCACCCCGGTGCGGGATTTCATACAATCGCGGACGCTTCTTGCGAAACGGGAGAACTGATGAGCAGGCCGATCGCCGCAAAGATCACGGGAGTGGCCGGATACCTTCCGCCGCGCGTGGTGACGAACGCCGATCTTGAAAAGATCGTGGACACAACCGACGAGTGGATCCGGACGCGAACGGGCATTCGCGAGCGCCACTACGCCGATCCGGGCGTGGCATCGTCGCACCTGGGAACAGAGGCTGCGAAAAACCTCCTGACGGCAAAGGGAGTGTCACCGGAAGACATCGACATGATCATCGTTGCGACGGTCACGCCAGACATGCTCTTTCCGGCCACAGCGTGCCTGATTCAGGACCGTCTCGGCGCCAGGAACGCCTGGGGGTTCGACCTTTCGGCAGCCTGTTCCGGCTTTGCCTACGCGCTGACGGTCGGCGCGCAGTTCGTCGGCGTAGGATCGCACAAGAAGGTGCTCGTGATCGGCACCGACGTGATGACATCGATCCTCGACTTCAAGGATCGCGCCACGTGCGTCTTGTTCGGCGACGCAGCCGGCGCAGTACTGCTCGAGCCCGCTACATCCGATTCCGAAGGCATCATCGATTTCGCACACGATATTGACGGTTCGGGAGGATGCAATCTCTACATGCCCGCAGGAGGCTCGCTGCATCCCGCGTCGCACGAGACGGTGGAGAAGCGAATGCACTATGTCCACCAAGAGGGCCAGCAGGTCTTCAAGTACGCAGTTCGGCGTCAGGCCGAGCTCGCCTGTCAGATGCTGGAGCGCAATGGATTGACGAGCCGCGACCTCGCGCTCGTCGTGCCGCACCAAGCCAATCTGCGCATCATTCGAGCGATGCAGGAGCGGCTGGGCGTGGATGATTCAAAGGTGATGGTGAATATCGATCGGTACGGCAACACGACCGGAGCGACCATCCCGCTGGGCTTGGTCGATGCGGTCGAGCAGAAGCGCCTGCGCAAAGGCGATCTCGTGCTGCTCATTGCGGTCGGCGCCGGATACACGGCGGGATCCGTTCTGATGCGCTGGGCCTACTGAAGTCGTCTTCGCCAAGAACAGAAAAGCGTCAGTTTTCACCGCAGGTGTTCACGCAATTTCCGATAAACAGAAGAACGGGGTCAGCGTCTCCCGCAGTTGTCGATATCACCACAATCTTCGTCGGGGCGACAACGAGGAACTGGCCGCTGAAGGTCGCAGGAGCGGTGAAAGCTATAGTCCCCGCACCGGTGGCTGAGTTCAGCCCTGAGTACGTGCCCGTAACGGCCGCCGTGGTATTTCCGCCAGAGGCGCTCTGGTCCTGTGTGCCGCTGACGGTGCCAGCCGTCGTAGAGGTATTCGCGAGCGTGATCGAGCCGGAAAGATCGCGCACAGGAGATGCGGCGGGCAACGCGGTGCCCATCTCGAAACTCCCGTTGAGGGCCGAAGCGGTAAATGGGCCTGTTGATTGCGGCTCGAAGAGTCCGAAGAACGGGTCGTTGACGATTTCCCCGATACAGAAGGCCTCGTTCTGTCCGACCACATAGAAGACCGGTGCGATCGGCGAAGCGATGCCCGAATCGACCCGCCCAAACGCGTCCGCATTTGAGAATGTCGCACCAGCAGAGGGATATCCAATGACAGTACCGGCTTGGTTTTCCGTGGCAAAAATCGTGTAGTTGGCGGAACCAGTGCCCGTCAACGAAACGAGTGCCAAGTCCGGGAGATAGCTTCCCCCAGAAAGGATTTGACCGGTCAGCCCCGCGATGCTCGTGCCTGTGAAGGTGCTTCCCGCTCCATTGAAAAAGGGATATCCGGTTTGCAAGAGGAGTTTGCCAACAGTCAGGAACGGCTCATTTGAGTTGACCTGATCGGTCTCGACAACGAACAATTCGTTCGCAGAAATTGGATAAACACTGTAGTTCAGGCCACTGGTCGGAGCGACGCTAGGCGAGATATTCATCGTGCAGCGTGTGCTTTGGGATGTGGTCTGGAACGAACCGCCCCATCCCACATTCTGCGTGATCACATTGCCGGGAGTATTCGCGTCGTCTTCCGTGGTACCGATATTCCCGGGAGTGGTGTTGTTGCCCGACGGCGTCGCGCCGAAGCTGCCCACGATGACTGCGGGGCCGGCCGAGGACAATATACTCGCAATTACCTGTCCCGTAATTCCGAAGGCGTACTGACCGTTTAGGGTATTCGCGGTGCAGGTGCTGACGCTTCTCATCTCGATCTGGCCCGAGCCGCGAATTCCACTGGAATCGAATTCGACCATGCGGCCGTACGATCCCGAGGCATCGATGGCGAACGCGAACGCAGGCGGGCCTTGCAGGCTCGAGAACGTCAGCACGCCGCGCCCGTCCGCACCCAGCGTATAGGTTCCCGTGAACGTCTGATTCTTATAGGAATTCATCGTGGTCGAATTGAAATCTTCGACCCCATTCGTGAGATTGCCCTTGCCGTCCGCTGTAAAGCTGCCCCCGATGACCACGGCTCCGTTGGCATTGAATCCGCTGAATAGGAAAACGTAATTTCCATTTAGCAGATTCGCGCTGCTGACGGTGATGCTCAGGTTTGCATTCGCCGTCATGGCTGGAGTCTCGGAGTCGGTGACTTGAACAGTGAAACTAAATGTGCCTGCCGCCGTTGGCGTACCGGTGATTGAGCCATCCGGGTTCAGAGTCAGGCCGGTCGGGAACGTGCTAAGGGCAGTCTGCAACGTCCACGAAAACGGCGGAACGCCGCCGGTCGCCTGCAACGTGGTCGAGGGATAAGACGCATTGAGGATGCCATCCGGCAAACTCGTTGTGGTCACCTTCAACGGCAGCGGCGCACCCATCGTGATGCTCAGAGCCTGCGTGCCGAAATCTCCCACCGAATCTGTGATCTTGATCGTGAAATTCGCTGTGCCCTCTGCGGTAGGCGTGCCCGAAATCGTGACGGATGTCGTTGTGCTCGCGCCCAGCGACAGTCCAGCCGGCAACGAGCCCGATGAAATCGACCAACTATACGGCGCCACTCCGCCATTGGCACTTACGGATTGACTGTAAGGCGTGCCTTCATTCCCCGCCGGAAGCGAGGCCGTGGAAATTACCGGCGCCCCTTCGACCGTGATCGAAAGTGTCGCGCTCTGGTTAGGAAAGGTGACAGAGGTGGCCTTGACGGCGTCGGAAATCGAGGTTCCAGGCGCTACGACGGGAGCATTGTATGTGGCCGAAGTCGTCGTCGCCCCGGAAAGCGTTCCGTGTGCCGGCGACGTCCAAGTCACGCCCGCGCCGGATGAATCGTTGAGCACGCCCGCGGTGATGAGCTGGGCTCCCCCGCTGCCGAGCGTAATCGGTCCTTTCGGAGTCAGGGTAACCTGATTAAACAGCGTCGGGGTGCCCGTGCAGGCTGCGTTGCCCAGGCAACCGATCACGGCGATGCACAACAAGACCCAGAATCCGGCACTCTTTCCCATGACGACCCCTCAGATGAATGCGCGCCGAAATCGAAGAACCTCTCCTTAGTATTTAGACCACGAAAGGAGGCTGCCGAGGGGCAAAATGACCGAAAGCATTAGCGTATCAAGCAACCGGAATCGGCAAACATCCGGCGAAAGGACGTCTTTGAATCCGACGTTCTTGGCAATTGTCGCGAAAGTGAGAGCGGTGCAGGTTAGGCGTAGCCGACTGTTTCATAGATAATGGTTTTCGGCCCGGCAAACAAACCTGCCGGCAAAGGAGCTGCCAATTTGCGCGCGGTGATCACAGGTGGGGCAGGCTTTCTCGGCTCTCATCTTTGCGATTACTTTATCGAAAGGGGCTGGGAGGTATTGTGCCTCGACAACCTCATCACCGGCGCCGATTCAAACATCTCGCATCTGCTTTCACAACCGCGGTTCAAGCTCGCCAAGCAGGACGTCTCACACTACATCGATGTGCCTGGGCCGGTCGATGCGGTGCTGCATTTTGCGTCCCCGGCGAGTCCGCCCGACTATCTGAAGTTTCCAATTCAAACGCTCAAGGTCGGAGCGCTCGGGACGCACAATACGCTAGGCCTAGCCATGGCCAAGGGAGCGAAGTTTCTGCTGGCGTCGACATCGGAGTGCTACGGCGACCCTGAAGTCAGCCCGCAGCCGGAGACATACTGGGGCCGCGTGAATCCGATTGGGCCGCGTGGAGTCTACGACGAAGCGAAACGGTTTGCGGAAGCGATGACGATGGCCTACCACCGTTATCACAAGTTGGATACCCGCATCGTCCGAATTTTTAACACGTATGGTCCACGGATGCGCCTGAACGATGGCCGCGCGCTGCCGAATTTCCTTTACCAGGCGCTGGTCGGCGAGCCAATCACGGTCTATGGAGATGGCAAGCAGACGCGAAGCTTCTGCTACGTTTCGGATTTGATCGACGGCATCTACCGGCTGCTTGAATCCGATGAACACGAACCCGTCAATATCGGCAACCCGCAAGAAATTACGATCCTCGAATTCGCGGAGCGCGTGCGCGCGCTAGTAGGTTCGAAGGTGCCGATCGTGTTCAAGCCGTTGCCGCAGGACGATCCCAAGCAGCGCTGCCCCGATATCAGCAAGGCTCGCCGCATCCTGCATTGGGAGCCCAAAGTGAATTTAGCGGAAGGGCTGAAGATGACCTACGAATTTTTCCGGGAGCAACTGGCTTCGACGGAACGGGCGGGCTAATCCGTCCCTCTCAAACGTCTTTCAAAATCAATCGGGTCGTCCAAAAGACCGGTATTCAAAGCCCAGTCCCTTGATCTCAGCCGGCGAGAGCAGATTTCGACCGTCGATGATGAGTGGCCGCGCCATCGTGTCTCGAATCCGCTCCCAATCGAGCGTGCGGAATTCGTCCCATTCCGTCGCGATCAAGAGGGCTTCGGCGTCCTTTGCCGCATGGTAGGCCGATTTCGCGTATTCAATTTGCGGCAAAATCGCGCGCGCCTTTTCCATGGCCTCCGGATCATAGGCTCGGACGGTCGCTCCTTCTGCAAGCAACCGGTTCACCAAGTCGATCGCTGGAGCGAAGCGAATATCATCGGTGTTAGGTTTGAATGCGAGACCCAACACTCCGAGTCTCTTGCCGCGAATGACCCAAAGCGCACTGCGCAACTTTTCCACGAATCGGTCGATTCGCTGTTTGTTAATCTTCTCGACCTCTCTCAGCATCGAGAAGTCCACACCGGAACGCTCGGCAAGATGCACGAAAGCCTGCAGGTCCTTCGGGAGGCAGAATCCGCCGAAGCCCAGCCCGGCAGAGAGGAAACTCGGTCCGATGCGCGGGTCGAAACCCATCGCGCGCACGACTTCACCGATGTCGGCTCCGAGCTTTTCGGCGAGATCGGACACCATGTTGGCGTACGAGATCTTGAGTGCAAGAAATGAATTCGAGGCGTGCTTGATCAGTTCGGCGCTATTGATCGTGGTCACGAGCCACGAGGGCGCGGGACCGGGCGGACACTTAGACGCGTGCACAGGACAGCTAAATTTCTGGTCCAGAACCGGTTGATAGATTTCCTTCAACTGTCGTGCCGCAGCCTCATGGTCCACGCCCACGACGATCCGGTCGGGGTGCAAGAAATCTCCGACGGCGGTACCCTCGCGCAGAAATTCGGGATTCGAGGCGACGTGGAAGGTAACGTTTGCCTTCCGCGCATAGACGGAGAGGGCCCGTTTCAGTTCCTGGCCCGTGCGAGCCGGAACAGTGCTCTTCTCGACGACCAATTTCGGAGATTTGGCTTCGGTCGCGATCATCTTCGCGACGTGGTCGATCGCGCTCAAATCGGCGTCGCCATTTGGAAGCGGAGGGGTACCCACGCAGATGAAAATGGCCTCGCCGGCGCCGACCGCATCGGCCGGGTTTGCCCGAAAGCTGAGGCGGCCCTGCTTGCGCGCCTTAGGAATCACATTCTCGAGGCCCGGCTCGTAAATAGGGATCCGACCCGCTTCGAGCGCCCTGATCTTCTCCGTATCGCTATCTGTGCAAACGACTTCGTGCCCGATTTCTGCCAGGCATGCTCCGGTTACCAAGCCCACATAGCCGGTTCCAATCACTGAAAGCTTCACGGGTCTCCTCGACAACTCTGTGTATTTCGGTCTTCGATGGTCGGCCTTTAGTTTATCGCGGTATGCACGATTATGTCCGCGGAGTTCGGGGGCGAGGTGCATTTCGTCACCTTCCCAGTTGGCAAAGCGCTGACCCATCGAACGCATGATCGGAGCAGGTACCGGTACTCTTTCCTCACATGTTCGCGTCGGTCTATGGCGGACTACGCGACTCTTCTCCTATTCTTGGTGTTAGTACTATAACCATGAGACAGGCTGACGAACCGAAAATGCCCTCTTCGGCGGACGATGCGCGCCGTCGGACGGACGAGCAGCGCACGATCTTGCTGAGTGACGTGCCGGAGGCCGCTGCGCTGATGCCGGAGGCCTCGCCGCAATCCACCGAGCCCGCTGGCTCCCAGCTCAGCTCCCAAGCTCTCTCTGTTCTCTCCCAGCGCTACGAAGTCCTCGCCGAGGCAGGCCACGGAAGCATGGGTAACGTCTATAAGGCCCGCGACCGGGAGACAGGCGAGATCGTCGCCCTGAAGCTGCTGAAACCTGAGATTGCGTCCGACCAGGCAATGATGGAGCGGTTCAAGAACGAACTTCTCTTCGCCCGCAAGATTACGCACAAGAACGTCTGCCGCGTGCACGAATTCAACCGCATCGGCGGCATCGCCTACACGTCCATGGAGTTCGTCGAAGGCGAGAGTTTGCGTTCGGTGCTGAACCGCTTCGGTGGCTTGCCTTTGCGCAAGGCTCTCGATCTGGCGCAACAGATCTGTTCGGGTCTTCAGGAGGCTCACGCGCAGGGAATCGTTCACCGCGACTTGAAACCCGAGAACGTGATGCTGGATGCGCAGGGCAACGTGAAGATCATGGACTTCGGCATCGCGCGCTCAATGGAGGCGGGAACGAGGCTCACGGGCTCGATGGTGGGCACTCCCGCGTACATGGCACCCGAACAAGTTGCGGGCAAGCCGGTGGACTATCGCACGGATATTTACTCGCTCGGGCTGATTTTGTACGAAGTGTTCACCGGCACGCCAGCTTTCCAAGCGGATAACGCTGTGGCCGTCGCATTGAAGCAGATGCGCGAATCGCCGACTCCGCCGCATGAGGTCGAGCCGACAATTCCGGTGCCGATCGAACGCGCCATCCTGAAGTGCCTTGAGAAAGAACCGTCGAAGCGCTTTCAAACCGTCGCGGAGCTGAAGAACGTCCTTAAGGCTCCTGCAGTCGCCGCGCCGGCGGTTTCTGCTCCGCCGGCCGCCGCGCCGCTGCAATCGAACCACATCCCGCCGCTGGCCTCGCATCCGTTGTATGGATCATCGGCTCTGTCCGTCGCGCAGCCGAAACGCCGGTCACATATGGGATGGGTTCTGCTGGCCTTGCTTCTCGCGTCATCCGCACTGGCCGCGACCCATTGGGCGCAAGTCAAGAGGATGGCCGAGCAGGTCTTGCCGCCGGCGACGCCGGCCGCCCCGAAGCCGCCTGATTTCGCGCTAGATCAAGATGCATCGCCAATCGCAGCACCTGATGCCTCAAAAACCAAGCCGGAGGAATCCGGCGCATCCCCATCTGACGCGACCCAGGCTGGTGCAGCGGAGCCAACTGCAAAGCAACCTTCGGAGGAACAGGCTGCGCCTGCGCGGGCGCCGGTCGAAAAGCCAGCGATCGTGACGGCGCCAAGCGAAAGAACCCGTGCGGTGGCACAAGATGCTCCGCCGCCAAAGCCACCTAGGCGCGCAGCAGCGAATGCAGCGTTGCCTCCGAGCGCTCCACCCTCAACCGATGTGCCGGAGGTAGCGCCGGAGGAAGTGCAAAAGCGCGCGGACAAAGCGTTCGGCGAGACCGAGCCGGTCGCGGCGCCGCCTGTGAACGATCACACACCGAGCTATTTGTGGGTCGGACGATTCGAGCGCGAGGACCGGGCTCAGAGCACGGCCAAGAAAATCGAAGACCTTGGCCTGCCCGTCGCTGTGATTCCGCGGCAGAACGATGCTGGCGAATTCTACGTGGTTCTCACCGGCCCATTCGGGCCGGAACGCGTTCCGAGCGTTATGGACTGGCTCAAGACGCAGGGCTTCCCGGGCGTGCGAGTCGTCAAGAACCCTCTCGCTGGGGGACGCCAAGCTCAGTAGGGAAGATTTGATTCTCAACGCAGGGATTGGCCGGGTGCGGCGCGCGCGAGCGGGCCGGAGGCGGAGATGGAACTGGAATTCGGAGCGCAGAGCGACACGGGGTGCGTTCGCGAGAACAACGAAGATAGCTATCGCGCCGCGCCTGAGATGAACCTCTTCGTCCTCTCAGACGGAATGGGCGGTCTGGATTGCGGCGAGGTGGCGAGCCGTTTGGTGGTGAATACGATCCTCGAGCATTTTCAAAAAGCCGATGCGAACCCTGGTCTTCCCCTGGTGGGACTGCGCATCAACGGGGTTTCCGAGACGACGAACCGGCTCGCTAGCGCAGTCCGCGTGGCCAATCAGGCAGTCCACAATGCCGCGCAGCGAAGCGCGGGCGAGCGGCCGATGGGCGCCACCGTGGTAGCGGTTCGCTTCGCCGACGAGCGCATGAGCCTCGCGCACGTCGGGGACAGCCGGATCTATCGCCTGCGGGGCGAGGACTTTGAGCAACTCACGTGCGACCATTCCTTCGTTGCCGAGCAGATGCGGCAAGGGCGAATGACGGCACAAGAAGCTGGAAGCAGCAAGTTGCAGAACGTGCTTGTCCGCGCCCTCGGCATCGATCCGGAGGTCGATGTGGACGCGAGCGAAGAGCTGATGCTCGAGAGCGACACCGTGCTGCTCTGCTCCGACGGACTTACGCGCGAACTTTCGGACGCCCAGATCGCCGCGGTGCTGCGCGAAGTTGAGGATCCCCAAGAAGCAGCCGAATGCCTGATCAAACTTGCAAAGCAGGCGGGCGGCGGGGACAACATCACGGCTATCGTCGTGCGTCCGGCTGCACGGCCTGTTGGGGCGTTCGGACGCATTAGCCGCCTGGGGAAATGGTTTAGGGATTAGGAGGAGGGCTGAAATGCCAAAGCTGGTGCTGAAATTTGAAAACTCCGTATTGAAAGAAGTGCCGGTCGGCTCATCCGAGGTGAGCATCGGCCGCTCTCCGGAAAACGGCATTGTGATCGACAATCCCGCGGTGTCGCACTTTCACGCGCGCGTCTTCAATGAAGAAGGCCGGCTCATGCTGGAGGATTTCGGCAGCTTGAACGGGACGTTCGTCAATGGGCAGCGTGTGAAGATGGTCACGCTCAAGCCGGGCGATTCCGTCGCCATCGGCAAACACACGATTGTGATCTCGGATTCGCGGGATCTCGACGGATTTGCGACGGGAAACGGAAACGGCAAGCTGGCACAGGCGGCACCCAAGCTGAATGAGACGGTCATGCTCGATACGAAGGCACGGCGCGATTTCCTGCAGAAGGTAGCGGCCGTAGGTGAAAGCGCGCAGGTTTCTCCGGCCCGCATGAAGGTGGCCACACTGGTCGTGCGGAGCGGCCGGACGGATCAACAGGAGTACACGCTAAACAACAAGCTCACCGTGATCGGGAAATCCGCAATGGCAACCGTGAAGTTGAAGGGCTGGTTCGCGCCAAAAGCTGCTGCGCAGATCAACCGGCGTGACGACCAATCCTACTATGTCGGCGCCGCGGACAAAGTTCCCAGCGTCAACGGGCAGCCCATTTCGCAACCGACGAAGCTCTCTTCCGGCGACGTCATCGACGTCGCGGGCATTCAGCTCGAATTCACCTATCGCGACTGAAGCATCGAGGCATTGCCTACTTCGCTCGCCCGTCTGAACCGCGGCCGCTATGCGTGCGCGGTCGCTGCGGCTCCTCTTACATAGGTGTCCAGGAATTGCAGCGTCAGCTTCCACGCAAGCGCCGCCGCTGCCGGGTTATAGCTCGCCCGGGCGTCGCAGAAGAACCCGTGATCCGCAAAGGAAACTGTCACGTTGATGTGCGCCTTTCCCGCTTTCTTCAACGCATCCTCAATGGCACGGGTATGCTCGGGAAGGATGTGGTGATCTTGACCTCCCCAGAAAAGAAGAATCGGAGCCTGCAGGTCGGTGACACGATCCAGCAAGCCCTGGGCGATCCCGCCGCCATAGAACGAAATCGACGCTTGTAGCGGAAGCGTGGCGCATGCGAGAAACGAAGCTCGCCCTCCCATGCAGAAACCGACGCTGGCGATGCGCTCCGGCGAAACCTGTGGTTGCGCGCGAAGCCAATCGTACGCGGCGCGCATGTCCGCAGCCAGCCCCGGCACTGTGAGCGCCTGAAGGTGCGGCATGCACACAGGAAAATCGTCATAGCCGCTCTCGAAGCCGGGCGCGCTGCGATGAAAAAGCTCAGGGGCGATGGCGACGTATCCTTCCCGCGCGAAACGCTCGGTGACGTCGCGAATGTGCGCATTCACGCCAAACGCCTCCTGAAGCACCAGCATCCCCGGGCACTTGCCTTCCTCCGCAGGCCGCGCCACGTAGGCGCTCATCGATGTCCCGTCAGCCACCTGCAGCGTCACCCTTTGCGTCGCGATTTTCGACATGCCAATTCCTCCTCAGTTGCGAGTCGTTCGAAGCTCCCATAGGATAGTTGTTTCGGCCGGAAAATCGAAGCGCACAGCCGTTGCGGCTCCGAGCGCAACGAAACGCAACAGCTTGACCGCCGGAACGAAACGGAGCAACGAAAGATTCATGGCCGGAACGACGCAAGGGCAAACGGCAACGAAACCGGATGCATCCGGCATGCCCGGCTCCCGCGCAGTCGAAACACAATCGCTGACGCGCCGGTTCGAGTCACTCGTCGCCGTGAATCGACTTACCTTTTCGTTTGCACGAGGCTCGATTTTTGGCCTGCTCGGTCCGAATGGTGCAGGCAAAAGCACGCTCATAAAGATGCTGACGACGCTGCTGCCGCCGAGCGAAGGCACGGCGCTGGTGGCGGGGTTCGATATCGTCCGCGAGCCGCGCGAGGTGCGCCGTCGAATCGGCTACGTCTCGCAGATGCTTTCTGCGGACGGCGACCTTACTGGCTACGAGAACTTGTTGATTTCGGCCAAGCTGTACGGCATCCCTCGGTCGCAGCGTTCCGCCCGGATCTCAGAGGCGCTCGATTTCATGGACCTTGTAAATGCTGCCGGAAAACTAGTTAAACACTATTCCGGAGGCATGATCCGGAGGCTCGAGATCGCGCAATCGATGCTGCATCGACCGAGCGTTCTGTTTCTCGATGAACCCACGGTGGGGCTCGACCCGTTCGCCAAGAAGGCCGTTTGGAAGCACATTCGCGAGCTCCGCCGTGAGTTCAATGCCACCATCCTGATGACGACGCACGACATGCAGGAAGCCGACGAACTCTGCGAAACCATCGCCTTTATGCATCAGGGAACGATTGCAACCATCGGCTCGCCGGCCGAGCTTAAGGCAGCACTCGGACCGGAAGCGACATTGGGTGACGTGTTCATTCATTACACGGGAGCGGACATTTCCGAAGGAGGAGATTTGCGCGATGTCGCACGCACACGACGTACCAGCCAGCGTCTCGGATAGTGCTTTTCCCGGAGTCGCCTACGCGAGGCAGACTCTGGCGGTGGCAGAAGCCGACATTCGCAAGCTCATTCACGATCCGGTGGAGCTTCTCACGCGTATGGTCCAGCCGGTGCTATGGCTGCTAATTTTCGGGCAGGTCTTCACGCGCACGCGCGCCATCCCCACGGGCGGAATCAGCTACCTCGATTTCATGACCCCCGGCGTGCTCGCGCAGAGCGTGCTTTTCGGCGCCATCTTTTACGGCATTTCGCTCATTTGGGAGCGCGACCTCGGAATCGTCCATAAGTTCCTGGTCAGCCCAGCAGCGCGCAGTTCGCTCGTTCTCGGCCGCGCCATCTCGTCCACGGCGCGCAGCCTGTGCCAGATGGTCCTCGTGTATGTGCTGGCGTTGCTGTTGCACGTTCACTTGCAGGTGCGCCTGTGGGCGTTTGTTGGCGTCACCGCCGCGGTCATTTTCGGCTCGGCGGTGTTCTCGACGTTTTCGCTGATCGCCGCTTGCATCGTGAAATCTCGCGAGCGGTTCATGGGAATCGGGCAGGTGTTGACGATGCCGCTCTTCTTCGCGAGCAACGCGATCTATCCGCTCAGCCTAATGCCGGGTTGGCTTCACAATGTTTCGAGAATCAATCCGCTGACCTATCAGGTGGACGCCCTGCGCAGCCTGATGATCGTGGGAGGCTCAACGACGTTTGGCTTGGCGCAGGATTTCACGTTCATGGCGGTCGCGCTAGCCGTGATGATCGCAATCGCCACGCGCCTCTATCCCAAGATCATCACATAGGCAACTGGAGTCAAATTGCAACGGTGATTCGCGGCACGTCGCTTTCCGGCGAGTGGTATCATTTGTCCACGGCAATTCCACGAAGGGAGCTACATGGCTGAACCAACCAAAGAAGAATTGCTGGCTCGCATCGCCGAGCTGGAAAAGCAGGCCGGAGCGCGGCCGAAGGGCAGCCTCGAATTTCGCGTGGGAGAAAAGGGCGGCGTGAGCGTGTACGGCCTCGGGCGATTCCCGGTGACGCTTTACTACGAGCAGTGGATTCGACTGCTCGACGTGGCGGACAACCTTCGCAAGTTCCTCGAAGAAAACAAGAGCAGATTGAAACTAAAAGTCAAAGAGTAGTGTCCGCCCAAGAGGCGAGTTGGGCGATCAGCTCGTCTTCGTCTTTTCGAGCTCTTCGATCAAAGCAGGAACGATTTCGAAGAGATCGCCCACAATACCGTAGTCCGCAACTTCGAAGATCGGCGCGTTCTGGTCTTTATTGATGGCGGCGATCGTGCGCGAACCCTTCATGCCGACAACGTGCTGAATGGCGCCGCTGATTCCCAGCGCCAAATAGAGCTTCGGCATCACGGTCTGGCCCGAACTGCCGATTTGGCGGTCCATGGGAAGCCAGCCTTCGTCGCAGATCGGCCGTGACGCGGACACCTCTCCGCCGAGGAGCTTCGCCAGCTTTTCCGCCATAGGGATATTTTCCGGGGCCTTAATTCCGCGACCAACCGACACAAGAACGGGAGCCTGTGTTAGGTCCACCGCCTGTTTGGCTTCCCGGAAGAGTTCGAGCGGTTTCGTGCGAATCTGCTCAGGTTTCAGCTCGACTGGCACGGACTTCACCGGCGCCTTGCCGCTTGCATGTTTCGCGGCAAGATCGGCGCGAAACGCGCCCGCCTGAAACGAGGCGATCCACGGCGGCTCCCCGGCAAAGACGACATCCGCGGCGGTGCGGCCCTGAAACATCTGGCGCACAAAAATAAGTTTGCCGCCGTCATAGCGACAGCCGATGCAGTCTCCGATCATTCCTTTGCCGAGCGACGCAGCCAGCTTCGGCGCGAAATCGCGCACCTGATATGTGTGCGGCAGCAAGACGAGATCGGGCTTGGCACCTTCAATGACCTGCCGCAAAGCGACAGAGAAACCGTCCGGTGTGTACTCGCGAAGAAGATCGTGCTCGATCAGCAACACTTCATCGAGCTGGTAACCAGCAAGCTCGTCCGCGAGCGCGGTGACACCCTTGCCAATCGCGGCGCCCGAAACAAAACCCTTCGCCTGTTGTGCGATCTGCTGGGCGGCTGCGAGCGTCTCAAAGCTGACCTTGTTCCATTTGCTGTCGCGCTGCTCGGTGATCAGGAGAATTTTCATGATTTACAGTACCCGCGCTTCGTGCCGCAGCTTTTCGATCAACTTGGCTGCGGCATCCTTCGGCGAACCGGTGAGGAATTCGGTCTTCTTCGTCTTCTGCGGAACGTAAATTCGCTCGACCTGCTGGGTCCGGGCGTCAGTGACGCCGAGCGATGCGCGCTCCACCGTCACGATTTCCTTCTTCTTCGCCGCCATGATGCCCTTGAGCGTGGCGTAGCGGGGCTTATTGATGCCGGATTGGATCGTGAGCACAGCCGGGAGCGGCAATTCGACCCACTGGAACCATCCGGCTTCCAGTTCTCGCTTCAGCTTCAAGCGGTTGTCGATCACTTCGATCGACATGATGATCGTGGCGTGTGGCCGGCCAAGCAATTCGGCGAGCAAGACACCGGTCTGGCCGAAGCCCTGATCGTCGCTTTGCAGGCCGGTGAAAATCAGGTCGAAGTTTTCGGATTGAATCGCTGCGGCAAGCGAGCGCGCCGAACCGAGAGGATCGAGTTTGAAGAACTCGGGATCCGAGACGTGAATGCCGCGCTCGGCGCCCTTGGCGAGAGCTTCCTTGATTGTCTGTTTGGCGCGCTCCGGGCCCATCGAGATCGCGACGACTTCGCCGCCATGCTTTTCCTTCAGGCGGAGCGCCTCTTCGAGGGCGAAACCATCCGGTTCGTTGGTTTCAAATCCGATGTCAGATTCGCGAATCCAAGCGCCACCATCGAGGATCGCAAGGGGCGCATCCTTGGCGGGAACCTGCTTGATGCAGACGCCGATTTTCAAAATTGCCTCCACACCTCACGCAAGAGAGGTCCTTCGGTCGTGTTGCTCCCTCAGGATGACGATGCTCGCCGCATCGTCACTCTTCCCAGCGCTTGAATACCAGCGACGCGTTCGTTCCGCCGAATCCAAACGAATTCGAAACGGCGTAGGTCACTTCCGCCTTACGCGCGTGATTCGGGACGTAATCCAGATCGCACTCGGGATCGGGATTTTCGTAATTGATCGTCGGCGGCAAGATCTGATCGCGAAGAGCGAGCACGCTGATGCCCGCTTCGAGGCCGCCCGCGCCGCCGAGCAAGTGCCCGGTCATCGATTTCGTCGAACTGATGGCAACCTTCTTCGCGCGCTCGCCGAACACGCGCTTGAGCGCCACCGTCTCAATGGCATCTCCCATGGGAGTCGATGTGCCGTGTGCGTTGACATAGCCCACATCATCCGGAGAGATCTTGGCGTCCTTGATTGCCGCGCGTGTCACGCGGTAGCCGCCATCGCCCTGTTCCGCTGGCTGCGTGATGTGATAGGCGTCGCCGGACATTCCATAACCGACAATCTCACCCAGGATTTTCGCGCTGCGGCGCTGCGCAAACTCGAGCGATTCGAGAATCAGAATGCCCGCACCTTCGCCGACAACGAAGCCATCGCGCTGTGCGTCAAACGGCCGGCTCGCTCGCTCGGGTTCATCATTGCGCGTGGAAAGCGCGCGCAACGCGCCGAATCCACCGAGGCTCATCGGCGTCACGGCAGCTTCCGATCCCCCGGCGAGCATAACCTCCGCATCGCAGCGCTGGATGATCTTGTAAGCATCGCCGATGGCATGGGCCCCCGCAGAGCAAGCCGTAGCAGTGGCTGAATTCGGCCCCTTTGCGCCGTAACGGATCGAGACGTTTCCGGCAGCAAGGTTGACGATTGCGGAAGGAATGAAGAAGGGCGAAATCTTGCCGGGGCCGCCGTTCAGATATTTCGAGTGTTCGCGCTCGATCACATCGAATCCGCCGATGCCGGATCCGATATAGACGCCGGTCGCGTCGGCGAAATCCGGCTTGATTTCGAGCCCGGCCATGCGGATGGCGAAATCGGACGCCGCCATGGCGACGTGAATGAACCGCGCCATCTTTTTGATTTCTTTTTTCTCGATCCAGTTCAGCGGATCGAAATTCTTGATTTCGCCGGCAATCTGGCAGTCGAAGCCGGTGATGTCAAACGCGGTGACGCGGCCAATGCCGCTCTTGCCGGCAAGCAGATTGCGCCAGACTTCCTCAGTTCCGATGCCGCAACTGCAGACCAAGCCAATGCCCGTCACCACGACTCGGCGGTTCAAAAGGAACTTCTCCTGTTCAAGGTGGGACCGTTCAGCGGGACTTCCTACTTCCCCTTGGAATGCTTCTCGATGTACTCGATCGCGTCTTTTACCGTCGCGATCTTTTCCGCATCCTCATCCGGAATTTCGATGCCGAACGCTTCCTCGAAGGCCATCACCAGCTCGACCGTGTCGAGCGAGTCGGCGCCAAGGTCGTCCACAAACGAAGCGCTGGGAGTCACTTCGCCTTCATCCACACCGAGCTGCTCGACAATGATCTGCTTCACGCGTTCTTCGACGCTGGCCATTCTGATTGCTCCTCCGATTTCAGCGATCTTGGATCTTGGGCTTCACATCAGGGAAGTTACGCCCGCGTACAACCTGCCCATTCTATGCGTCACATATAGCCGGGTCAACAATTCCGCGCATCAACCGCCTACCTTGGCAAACAAGACCGCACGGCCGAAACTAGCCCATGTGCATGCCGCCATTAACGTCCAGTACTTGTCCGGTGATGTACCCGGCCTCATCGCTCGCCAGGAATACAATCGCCGCAGCAACGTCCCGGTCTTTCCCGAAATGCCCGAGCGGAATAAGCGACTTCATCTTGTCTTTCAACTCTTGCGGCAGTGGATCTGTCATCGGCGTTTCAATGAAACCGGGCGCGACGGCGTTGACGGTGATGCCACGCGACGCAACCTCGACTGCAATCGCGCGGGTGAGTCCAATCAAGCCGGCTTTTGAAGCAACGTAGTTCGCCTGACCGGCATTGCCCGTTTCGGCGACGACAGAAGTGAGGTTGACGATCCGGCCGGAACGCTGCCGCAGCATCGCTCCCAGCGCCTGTTGGATGCACAGGTGCGCGCCGGTGAGGTTCGTCCGCAGGACAGCATCCCAGTCTTCGAGCCTCATTCGCAAGGCGAGCGTGTCGCGCGTCACGGCGGCGTTGTTAACGAGGATGTCGAGCTTGCCGAACTTCGCGAGCGTTGCCTGAAAGCCGGACTTCACCTGCGCGGCGTCGGCAACGTCCATGGGCACAGCCAGAGCTTCACCGCCGCTGGTTTCAACTTCCGCAACGAGCGAAGCAAGTTTCTCCGCACTGCGGGCAGCCACCGCCACTTTCGCGCCGGACTCGGCTAACGCAAGCGACGTGGCGCGCCCAATTCCCTGCGACGCACCGGTCACGAGAGCAACTTTATCTTTGAGTGAAAACACGAGGCTAGCCTTCCGGCACTTCGGCGCGTGCCTGAGCAATTTTGTCGATCGTGGAACGAAGGCTGGCGGCGTCTTCGACGTTCAGGCAGCGCACCGACCGATCAATCTGTCTGAGCAACCCTGAGAGAACCTTTCCGGGCCCGACTTCAACGAAAATGGTCACGCCCTGATCGATCATCTCTCGCATCGATTCGAGCCAGCGCACAGGCATCGTCACCTGCCGGATCAGCGCGTTACGAGCCTCCTCGCCCGAAGTGACGGCTTCCGCATCGACGTTGGTGATCACCGGAAAGCGAAGTGGCCCGAAAGCTTCGGCGCGCAAATCCACCTCCAGGCGCTGCTGCGCTGGCGTCAAGAGCGAACAATGGAATGGAGCCGACACGGCCAAGATCACAGCGCGCTTCGCGCCCGATTGAGAAGCGATCTCAACGGCCCGCTTCACCGCTGCGGCGTTTCCGGCGATCACGGTTTGTTCGGGCGAATTCAAATTCGCGGGAGCAACGACCTCGCCTGCGGCCGCCTTCTTGCACACCTCCGCGACATCCGCCAGAGAAAGGCCCAAAATCGCGGCCATCGCGCCTTCGCCCGCAGGCACGGCTTCCTGCATGTACTGGCCGCGCCTCCGCACCAGCTTCACCGCCGCGGAAAACTCCAGCGCGCCCGCGGCGACAAGTGCCGAATACTCGCCGAGGCTGTGCCCCGCGACGAAATCCGGCGCAATTCCGCGCGCTTCCAGAGCGCGATAGGCTGCAACCGACACCGTAAGAATCGACGGCTGCTGGTTCTCAGTCTGCTTGAGAGCTTCTTCGGAGCCCTCGAAGCAGAGCTTCGAAATGGAAAATCCGAGGGCGGCGTCTGCCTCCTCGAACACGGCGCGCGATTCGGGAAAGTTTTCAGCCAGGTCGCGGCCCATGCCCGGATATTGCGAGGCTTGGCCCGGAAAAAGGAATGCGAGCTTGCTCATGGCTATCGTGAGATCCTTGTCGCTTATCCGCGGGCGGGGACTGCCGAGGCGGCGGACAGCTCCTGTTCAATTTTCTCGTTGACGCGGGAACGGCAAAGCTCGCTGGCAACGCGAATGGCATTCTTGATGGCGTTCGGGTTGGAGCGGCCGTGACCAATCACGGTGATGCCGCGGATGCCCAAAAGCGGCGCGCCGCCGGTTTCGGAATAGTCGGTGCGTTTCCGGAAGTCATCGAAGGCCCGCTTCGAGAGCGCGTAGCCGATCTGCGAAGTGAGGCTGCTCTTGATCGCCTTCTTGAGCATCGAGCCGATATGCTCAACAAGGCCTTCGCTCAGCTTGAGCGCGATATTGCCGATGAATCCGTCGCAGACCACCACGTCCACGTTGCCGCGGAAAACGTCACGCCCCTCGACATTGCCCACGAAATTCAGCGGCAGATGTTTCAGACGGGTCGCCGCCTCCCGTGTGAGCTCGTTTCCCTTCGCCTCTTCCTCGCCGATCGAAAGCAACGCGACACGCGGACGCCTCACTCCCCAAATGGCGCGGAAATAAATCTCGCCCATGACGGCGAATTGTTCGATGTGCTCGGGTTTGGAATCCACGTTCGCGCCCACGTCGAGAATCACGGACACCTTTTCTTTCATGTTGGGGAAGGCAGCTGCGAGCGCCGGGCGATCTACGGAAGGCAGCGTGCCGATCACGAAGCGCGCGACGGTCATCACGGCGCCGGTATTTCCCGCGCTGACGAGCGCGTCCGCCTTGCCGTCGCGCACGAGACGTGCGGCTACGTGCACCGAACTTTCCTTCTTCCGGCGGAACGCCTGTGAAGGCGAGTCCGTCATCGCAATGACTTCGGGTGCGTGCACGATCTCGATGGGAAGGTTTTGGTGCTTATGCCGGCTCAGCTCTTCCCGCACCGTGGATTCGATGCCGACGAGCAGCACGCGCACACCCAGCTCGCGCGCCGCGAGAATCGCTCCCTCGACCTCGACGCGAGGCGCATGGTCGCCCCCCATTGCATCCAAGGCAATCGTAGTCATCTAGGTACCGGCTTGAAGAAGCGAGCGAGGGAAAGTTAGGCCGTCTTGGCCTCGGTGTCAATCACTTCGCGACCCTTGTAGTAACCGCACTTGGGACACGCGCGGTGGGGCAGCTTGCGCTCATGGCAGTTGGGGCATTCGCCCAAAGACGACGCTCGAAGATGATCGTGGGCGCGGCGGTTGGACGTGCGCCGCTTGGAGTGTCGTCGTTTCGGATTCGGCATTCGAGCTCCTCGTGACAGGCCCCTACGCTGGGCGGCCTGCATCGAATCGTATAGTCTAGCCTTTTATTGCTTCTTGAACCAGTCCTGCTTCAGACGGGCGAGCGGTGCGAGCCGGGGATCGCCGCCGCTCTTTTCGCAGCGGCACTCCTCGTTATTGAGGTTCGCGCCGCAGTGGGGACACAGGCCGCGGCAATCGCTCGAGCAAATCACCTTCATGGGAAGCGCGAGATTGACCTGTTCGGCCAGCACATCGGCCAGAAAAAGACCATCGCCTTCAAAAAATGCGATTTCCGTATCGTCTAGATTCAACTGGACTTCATCGTCGTCCGGGATTGCCGTGGTTGAGCGGTAGTAGAGGTCGAAATCGCGGCTGATCTCTTCGATCACTATGTCCAGGCAGCGCGCGCACACGAGCTCCACTCGCGTATGCAGGTTGCCGCAGATGCGAATCTGGCCGTCCACAAGTTCTGCCGTCGCGCGCACTTCCAGCGGCTCCATCTGGCGGAACTCCCCGGAATGGAAGTCGAGCGTCCCCGGCGAATAGCTTTTTCGGATGCGCGCCTTGCGGAGGGCGAGTTCGTTTACGTCTAGAAACATTGGATTTCCCCTCGTTTTTCGGGGCGGAAATTCATTATAGGCCGCCTGAACACTATGTCAAGGAAGCCCCCGGCGCAAGTGCCGCCGCTGCCACCAATTGGGCACGGTTACCGCTGCGTTAGAGCGCACTGCCGGCCGACATACCCAGTAATTCGCGGCACTGCCGCAACAGGAAGTGGTCGGTCATCCCGGCGATGTAGTCGCACACCACGCGGTGTCGCGGTTCGCGCCCGGCGAGCCCAGCGTAGTATTTCGGCATACGGTCCGGATGTTCGAGGAAAAGATCGAAGAGCGCGTTGAGTGCCCGCACCGACCGCTCCCTCTCTTCCGAAATGGCGGGATGGGAATAGACGCGCGCGTGCAGGAACTCTTTCAGGTTTGCGTTTTGTTGCGTGGCTTCCGGCGAGAACCCGGCCAGCCGCATCGTTTGGCGGCGGATATCCTCAATGGTTGTAACGCCGCTCGCTTCCACTTGCCGCTGCGTGTTCTCGATCAGGTCGGTCGCAAGGTAATCGAGAATTCGTTTGAGCGTCTCGTTGAACTTCAGTTTCTGCAGGCCACCGGGATGGCTCCGATCGACGTCTTCGTAGGTCGCGGCGAACACCGGCACCTCCGCGCACAGCAGGTCGAAATCCAGAAGGCGCGCTTCGGAGGCGTCGTCGAGATCGGCCGTGTTGTAGGCGATCTCGTCCACCAAATCGATGAGCTGCGCTTCGAGCGGAGGCCGCTCGTCGAGTAGGTACTCAGCCAGCGCCGGGAATTCCGCTGCGGCGTAATCCCGGGAGTGTTTGATAATTCCCTCGCGCACCTCAAATGTCAGGTTTAATCCCGGGAAGTCCAGATAGCGCTGCTCGAAGTGCTCTACAGTCCGCAGCGCGTGGAGATTGTGGTCGAAGCGGTCTCCGTACTGGCGCATGCGGAAATCGAGCTGCCGCTCTCCCGCATGGCCGAAGGGCGGATGGCCGATATCGTGAACGAGCGCGAGCGCCTCGGTTAGATCCGTATTGATTTGCAGTGCGCCCGCAACTGTGCGGGCAATCTGCGCGACTTCGAGCGTATGCGTGAGCCGGTTGCGAAAATGATCGGAGAAACGAGTGGTGAAGACTTGTGTCTTCGCTTCCAGGCGACGAAACGCGCGTGAATGAATCACCCGATCGCGGTCGCGGGCGTAATCGTTGCGGTAGGGGTGTTGCGGTTCCGGGTAACGCCGCCCCCGCGAACGCCGCACATCCATGGCGTAAGGCCGGAGCGGCTCGTGCGTCACTTGCCTGCCTACGATTTGCCGGGCAACAAGGCGAGGGCCTGATCGGCCTGCTCGGCCATCGGCGTGTCGGGGTACTCGGACTTGATCTGTCCGTACAGTTTGGCCGCTGCGGCCGGATCTTTCGAGCTGTAGTGATCGGCGAGGGCAAGCATCGCGACCGCCTTCGGCACCAGCGCAGACGGCTTCGCGATCAGTTGTTGATATATCTTGACGGCTTCATCACCCTGGCCCATGCGGTCGTCGAGCCCGGCAAGTTCAAACTGGGCCATCGCGGCAACGTCGGCGTCGCTGCTGCCCGCGAGCGACTGCAACCGTTTCCGCGCATCGTCGTTTTTGCCGAGCTTTTCGAGACTCAAGGCCGTGTAATAGCTGGCCAACTCTCCGGCGCGCGTGCGCGGGTATTTCGACGCGACATCGGCGAACTTCTGGTTCGCCTCGGTAAATTTCTTGTTCTCGTCGCTGTAGGTGACTTCGCCGGGCGCCTGGGGCGCACCTATAGGTGCCTGAAAAACCTTCATGGCCGCATCAAACGCCGCAAAAGCCTTTACGGTCTGATGCTCGGAATATGTCCGCCAGCCGAAAATTCCCGCTGCGATCACGGCTGCGGCAATCACGATGTACACACTCAACTGCCGGTGCGAGAGAACAGCCTCAGCGCCGTGCGCCAGCGTCTCGCGCACTTCGTCCTTTTTCAGCTCCCTGCGGGAAATATGCTGGGTCAAATCTGCACTCCGAGGAACGTCTCAAGAAATGCTACCACAAACTCGCATACGGACGAATCGCGACGTGGCAGTACGCCGCTCGCGATCGGTACTCGGCGCAGAGCCGCTAGAAAGATGAAGCCTCGTCCCGCGCGGGCGGAACGAGGCCTTCGATCCTGTGTGAGCTAGACTTTTGTGACGTTTTCCGCCTGGAAGCCCTTAGGCCCCTGACGGACCTCGAACTCGACCAGCTGGCCTTCGTTCAGCGACTTGTACCCGTCCATCTGGATCGCGGAGAAGTGAACGAAGACGTCCTCTCCCGACTGGCGCTGAATGAACCCGTACCCCTTCGCTGCATTGAACCACTTCACCACACCCTGTTCTCGAGCCAACGGAATCTACTCCTCTTCGAGTGATATCCCGATTCGGGTGCTTGTAAGGCCAGTCGGTAGCACAGAAGGTCCCTCTCGACCGGGGACCCGCACTTCCCCACAGGATTACAAGGCCGCATCAGCGGCGGGATTCTTGCATAAACCGATTTCAGTGTCTAGAGCGGAGAGTAAGCCGGGCTTGTCTTCACTGCTTTACGGTGCTGTCCGAGGCAGGAGGATTCGGTGTGGCGGACGCGCGCGTTCCCACGCTGATTGACATCGCTGTGTTCTTCGGGAAGACGACTTCATGGCCGCGCGCGATGAAATTCCCGTAGATCGCTCGGGTTCCGCCGAAGGCGCCCATCGCCATCCCAAACGGCTGCGAGTGTATCGCCAGGCCCAGGCCGATTCCGATGAGCTTGTAACCGCCCGCACCTCCCGCGGCTCGAGGGCCCGTCTCTCCGAAGCTGTCGCCTAGAAAGGAGGCAGCGCCGAGCCCCACCTCGAGGCCGGTCGTAAGAAATCGTCCGCTGGGAGATGTGGAGCGCGCACCACCCTCGGAATCTAGCTTCACGTTCTCGGCCTTCTGCGCCTCCACGCCGGCAAGAGTCGCCTGCACCTTTTTCTGCACGCCACTTTCCAGCTGAATTTCGCGAAAGGCGATGCGCAATTGTCCGTTCCTTCCCGGATGCCGCGCCGGCTGCGCTTGAATCACTGTTCCCTCCAGCAGGCTGCCCTGAGGAAGTATGAGCTTGTTGCCGTCAAGCAGCGGCCGTGACACGATGGCTTCCACGCTGTCGCCCTGATGAGTGGTTGCCGAACTAAGCGGAGTCATCAGGCGCGCTTGAACCACCGTTCCGTCCGGCGGCGTCGCGCCGAGCGACGACGCCATTTCAGGCGTTAGTACCTCAGTCCCAAAATCGATCGGATCCTGCAACTCTGCAAAATAGGTCGTGCCCGCGTCGATATACTGGGGGTGAACGGGAAGCTCTCCAACGGCAAAGCGCTCCAGCCGGTGCATTTTCCCCGGCTGCTTCACCTGCTGCATCGCAGCGTCCCATTCCTGTCTTGCTTCCTCCTTGGCTTGACGCGTCCGCTCAGCCGCCGCGTCTTTCACACCCTTTCCCTGGTGCTCGTCGGCCGCGGCGACGAATTCGACCACGTTCCCCGATCCGGGCGTGACGGTCGTGTGCACGGGCAACTGCTTCCCGTCAGGCAGCGTGATCTGGTTGAACTCGACCTCCACCTTACGCGCAGGCGTGAAATTCGCATCCAGTGCAGCCTCGGTGCGCTGCCCTGCCGACACGCTGTCGATCTCGGTGATTCGTCCGGCCACTTTCGTCCCGACCGGGATGACCAGCTTATCGAACGCATAGACCGGCTCGACCACGTGCCCCTGAATTGGCTGGCCCGGCTTTCCAACGCGCACCTCGTCGTCGAGCGCCACGTGAAGCGGCGTGCTCTTTGGGACGGTCAAATTAATCGTCTGCGGAACGACAGCGGGTGTGGCCTCAAGCGTCATTGCCGGCCTGTGAGCGAGATCCGCATCAGGTGACGGCATGGAAGTTTTCGGGACGGCGGGAGCCGGAGCTGTCTCCTGCGCGCGCGCCCACGATGCGCATGCGAGCGCCATCAACGCGATCACCGCTCCACGCGCGAGCCGGGTCGCACGGCTTGGCGCTTCGACGCGGCCTCTGCCGCGCGCCTCGTGCAGATCTTTCGTTGCATACATGAATATGTCTCCGTGCAGACTGACCGCTTCGTTGGTCGGATGCGACGCTGGTAGGAAGCGTTGTGTGGTCGCGCCCAAATGTGGGCCGCAGTGCTCATTCTAGCGCCGTTTAGACACAGGCATCACTTGCGTATCACGAAGTAGCAGCGCGAATCGGACAACGAGGCCCGTCACACGTAGACAAAGCTGCGGCGAAAAGCTTCTTCCGTGAGGTGCGCAACGGCGTCCCCCGAGCGTACGCCCGGCGGCGGGAAGTAGGGCACGGCTGTACCGCTCCAATCGAGGTATGGCCGGTCCATGTGGAACGAAACGACAGCACCACGTCTAAAGGTTCGCGTGGTTTTCAAGGAAAAGAATTCGCCGGGCATCGCTGCCGCAGCGCCTGCCGCGCCCATCACATACATGAAACTTCGCCGCGTCAGCGCCGATCCCGCGGCCGTTCGAGAGTTTTCATTCATCGACTTGCTCATGCGAATGGCAGTTCGCTCCCATCCATCCAGCGGCCGTGCACTTGTGCCGTCGCGCGGAAAGGGAGAATCACGCGCGCAACGTCGCCTTCCTCCAGACGCTGGGCATCCGCGATAATCAGCTCTGAACGCATCTCGGCGTAGTTCGAGGCGACGCCCATGATGTAGCCTTCGCCTTCCGCTCCATTCTTGCGCGGGACGAAGCAGACTTCCTGCACGCTGTGCGTCGGCCCCGCGAAATACGCGTTCATCTTGCCGGTCGCGAGATCAAAGCGCCCATAGCAGTTGTTCACACGACCGCCCAGGTTTCCCGCCTTCCATTCCTCGAATGGCCGCTGCTTATCCGCGTAGGCCGTGAACGCATAGCGGTAACGCTGCGTGAGATAGCGGTCGTCGACGCGGCCAAGATCGCTGACGTTCATTTCGAAGAGCTTTTCTTCGGTGTAGCCGTCGTCCTTGGAATTCAGGTTGAAGGTCTGGCGGCGAATGTACGCTTTCGCTTTAGAGGGATCCCAGGGCGAGCCGTCGACGGGCGGGAAGAACGGAAAGGGATTCGAATCGTAGATTGGAGCTTCAAAAATCACCTTGTTGCCTTCCTCGCGCGCGTTCAGCGTATGGACTGTGGCGCGCGAAGGGCCTTTGAACCAGCGGATGTCTTTCGCCTCGCCATCGCGCGGAACGATGGCGACCATGGCCGGTTTCGTGTCGTCCCAGCCCCAGTGCACTTTTCCTTCCTTGAGGCGCTCCATGCTGGAGACAAAGCCGAAGATGGGAATGATCACGTAGTTTTTGGTGATGCTGATGTCATGGACCATCGACACATAGGGAACCTTGAAGCGCAGTTCGCGGGTGACTTCACCTTTCTTGTTGACGGTGTAAAGGAAGACGTCGTTGGTTTCGAGGCCTTCGGCTTCGTAGCCGTAGCAGATCATTTCACCGGTCGTGGGATCGACTTTTGGGTGCGCGGTGAAGGTCAGGCTCCTGTATTTGCCGTGGAAATTGTACGGGCCGATGGTTTCAAGCGTGTTGCAATCGATCTCGTACGGCAGACTGTCCTCTTTCAGCGTGAAGAGTTTCCCGGCGAACGCGAGCGGGGTAGTGTTCTGCACGCTGCGATCGAGGCCCGCGACGCTGGGATCGTCGGTGAACGGGTTGCGGTATTTGCCGAAAAGCTGCTTGTGGGCGGCCAGGTCGGCCTTGTAGCGAGGCGTTTTCACCCAGCGGCCTTTGTAATCGACGATGCCGTTCTTGAAGCGGAACATGTTGATGTAGCCGTCCATGCTGAACGGCGAATCGTCCTCGAATTTCGGCGGGTAGAGCCAATCTCCACCGAGCCGCACGAACGCTCCGTTCAGCTCGGTCGGCACCTTTCCGATCGCTTCGCAGTCGTACACGTCCGCCTCGAATCGCGTGGGCGCGAAAAAACCCTTCATCGTCGGCATGTTCGAAAAATCAACCATGGCTCTTACTCCTGTGTTTGTTTTGCTCCGTCTCCAGGCGTTTCTCTTGAAGCCAGCGATGTACCTCGTTCTGGATTTGACGCTTTTGAGTTTCTGTTAGCTCTGCAGGATTCAGATCGTTCTCCCTAAGGTACTTATGGAAATGTACCACCCACTGAGCATTAAGCTTGCGACTGTCGGGTAGTTCCGCCAGATCATCGAGGGTTTGCTGAAAATGTTCGTCACACAGCCAGATTTTCCCTGGCGCAACGGGAAAGGCTCTGGTCGCTGCCCGGTTGCAACCACTAGCGTACTCGCAAGGTTTACCCAAAATCTCCCTTCCTCGCCCGCTATTTTACCCACGGAGACGGCATGTAGTACGGCACCGTAATGAATACCGCCTCCGCGTGCCGGATCTTGCCGTCAACGATCTTGAAAGTCTCCAGAAAGCAAAATGAGTGCGGCGATTTCATCGGCGAGTCGTGCTTCACGCCGTCTGTCGTGGTGTAGGTTTCCAATCGTCCAGCGTGATCGATAAACCCTGCGGCCAGAACCAAGCCCTTCTCTTCGTCGACCAGTGGAAAGCGACGGTCGCGCAGCCGGTCGTCCCATCGGTAGTTGCCGAGTTTGAATCCCGCTTCGCAGGAAATCTTGCCATAGCTTGAGATAGCCGAGGCCGCGTTCGGATCGGGGTGAGGATCGTTCGCGGTCCACACGCCGTTTTCCCGGCGGCTGCAATCGTCGGCGAACTGCGTGAAGATCTGGCCGTCGTTCAGTTGCAGCGTGTTGAAGTAGCCGTCGGCGAGCGAAATCATTCGCTCGCGCCGTCTGCGACGCTCCGGCGGCACATCCTCCAGCAGGACGGGCACCGGTTTCAGCGTGGCCGGATCGCCGAAAGGTCCGGGGCCGTAGCCCTTGCGATCCACGATCGTCTCGACTTCCGCGATTTTCCCGTCCGCAATCGTCAGCCGCAGCGCCAAGAATGCCTGGTTCCCGCGCTCGTCCACGACGCCGTAGTACGCGGCCTGCCCGGTCTCCGGATCGGCCGCGCGAAAATCCTCGGCACCTAGCGCTGTGATCGTGCCCCACAATCCGTCGCCAACGCGCAGCACCACATTGTTCTCGGTGAACTGAGCGTTTTTGGCCCACGACAAGCGCGCCGGATCATGGGCCACGAGCGCCGCCAGATACTGGTTAACAAAGCCATAGAGACACTGGCGGTCGCAAGCGGTTGCTTCAGGAATTCCCTGGCCGCGCCCTGTCTCGGCAACTACGCCGGCGTGTGCAAAGGTGCTGACGAGAAGAATGGTCCCCAAAGCTGCCGCAATCAGATCTCTTCGACGCATCACTCAAGATTCGCGGATTCGCCGCGTACGTGCATTTCCAGCGCGCATCCTAACAGAGGTAGCAAAGGAGGGGGTAGCGCTTCGTTCTGTGGGTGAGTGGAGCGCACGGATTGTCAGCACGCTCGATTGACCGCGAAACGTCAGTAGTACGTGATAAGGCGTCGAGTGATGCTCGTAGTGTGTTCGGTTTGATCTGCTTCACTCTGGGAGCTTACCGTCCGCTCGACCCAGTTCCCGAAGCGATCGTATTCATACTTGAATCGAGCTACCTTTGACGGATCGAACTTTGCGAGATCGCCGGATGTGGTCTCGATTTCCTCAGACACATCGCCGTACTCGTTGTACATTTTTTTCGTAACCCTCGCCTCTCCGACAGAGATTTCAACGACGCGGCCCTGCTCGTCATACGTGTATGCGATCTGCTGGGTCAACTCGCCCATCGGATTCCCCGAGGGTTGGGGCTTCGCAACTACTCCCCCTGTCGCGGGCGATCGGGAAAAATCAAGCGCTCTCTGGTAGCGCATGAACTCGGCTACGCGCCCTTTGGAGTCGTATTGAAACACCAGCCGGCTCATGAGGTCGCCATCGGCGTCATAGACCCGTGATTCAACAGCCTGATCGCGTTCATTGAACAGCGTCTTCACGAGTCCATGGTCCGGGGGCAGCACGGATAAGTCCGAGTTCTCGATTCCTCCCACCGCGCCACCATAGATGGTGGACTGCGCTTCCTCGGGTGAGTACGCCACAGTAGGCTTTGTGGTCCGCGTCTTGCGGCCGAGACTGTCGTATTCAAAGGTTTCCGTCTCGTCTGATCCTTTGATACCAGCTAACCTTCCTTTGTCGTCGTACGAGTAGGTCTCTTGAGAATTTGGGTCGCCGTCCCACGAATATGCCAACCGCCGGCCTTGGTCATCGTAAGTAAAGGATCTCCAGCCGTTGCCATCAAGCATTTGATAAACGCTTCCATCGAGATTGTACCGTTCCGTGGCCACGAACCTGTATGTCGTTTCCCCGGACAGGACCGTTGTCTCCACGGTGCACTCTTTGACCAGCCCTCGGAGACCTAGATTATTGCTGATGTAGAGACCGTCTGGACAATAGGAGGTTGAGCCAGATTTAGCGCTTCCTCGGTCATCTGGCGACCCGCCGTTCACCAAATGCGGACCCAGCAGCAAGGGCACAAGCGCGAGGAGCGCACGCTTCACAAGAACGGCACGGGACATGAGCCCTCCATCAGAAGATCATCCTCTCGGGAGCGCCGTCGCACAAGTGCCTTATTCAACTTGGCGGTTACTTTCTTAATCCACTAACAACGACGCATTTCACCGTCGAGAGCGAGTCAGTGCCTGAAACGCGTCGGCGTTACGGCTTCCAACTGGCTGACGAAGTGAATGGCAAGAGAGGATAGACGTCGCGGAAAATTCTAGCCACTTCGCGTTCAAAGCTGGGGCGCATCGCGGAGGCGTGAGTGAGCTTACGGCGGACGACCCATCCCTGCAGTTTCTTCCACTCCTCGGACTTCACGGGCCAGCCTTTGTGCTTGATCCATTCGCCCTTTTCGGACGAATACCAGTAGCTTTCATACTTTCGTCCGAGGCGGTTCCTTTGCCGCTCGAGCCACTTCGCGTTTTCCTTTGCCCGTGCCCGTCCAATCTGCGTGAGAGGAGCGCCTTTCGCCCGGCCGTAAATCCGGAATCCGCAGGTAACCGTCTCCGCCGAGAAACCCGTGTAGAGTTCGCCGCCCTCGCCTCCGGGTTCACTAAATTGGAGATACATCTGTGTCCGGTAAGGCGCTTTGTCCATCGAAAAGCGGATGTCGCGATTGATGCGGGAAAAATTCTCGCCCGTGCGCCCACTGACCACGAACCGGCGGTTCAGTTTCAGCGCCGCAGGGGCAAGACGGTCGAGGAGCACCCGAAACGGCTCGACCAGCGAGGTGCGATAGCGCTCGCGGTTTTCGTCCATCCAGGCTTTGTGATTGTTGCGCCCGAGCTCGCGCAGAAAGAGGACGGTTTCCTTCGAGAAGACGGCGCTCGGAGCTTTCATCGCAGCCGCGCTAGTTCTTGCAGCCGCAGGCGCCGCCGCAGCATCCGCCGCCGGACGATTCCGAGAAGCTGGAGGAAGCCTTGCTGCCGTTCGCGGGCGCCGCGAAAACGGAAAGCTGAATCGTGTTTTTCGCGCTCGAGCACTTCGGGCACGTGATCTTCGTCTTCCCGTTCATCACGATGCGCTCGTAGCGCTCGCCGCAATCATCGCAAACGTATTCGTAGATCGGCATCCGCTTCTCCTTGGTCAATCATAGCACCTCAATAGGTGATCACGGAGATCAGCCACAAGCTCATCAAACCCACTGAGGCCAAACATCCAGGAAGTCGAGCGGGCCCCTTGCCAACAAGGGACGTAATTAGCCCGAACCCAGCGGTGAAAAAGCCACTCCTCGCCCACCTCAGAGCCGTTGCGTACTTCAGATCTCCCTCCGGAAGGCGGTTCACCTGCGCGATGCAAACAAGAACTCCGATTCCGACGACGGTCGCAACCAAGAGGCCGGCGAACGAGAGGGAGGTGCGCCACGTTGGCGATCCAAAGCGGGGAGAAGATGTTCCCCATCGCCACCATCCCCAA
The DNA here is from genome assembly GCA_035622585.1 of Candidatus Acidiferrum sp. Taxonomy (GTDB): domain Bacteria; phylum Acidobacteriota; class Terriglobia; order Acidiferrales; family UBA7541; genus Palsa-295. The sequence goes on along the minus strand of DASPVC010000067.1, from coordinate 2,983 downwards.
ATTAGGGCCGGCGCGGGGACCACGTAGCCGACGAGGCCCAACACTGCGATCAAGAGTTCCCCCATGAGTTTCCCTTCCCAGGCAGTGCTGGCTAGGTGGCCAACGGCGTCAAGGCCTGCGATACAGCGCACGGAACCGCCGTACCCACGGCGGCTCGGGCTCCGCATAGTCGTCGAACTGCTCTTCCTCGAGACCCGCGCGCCGGAATCCATCCATCTCCTCGCGCGTCAGCGGCCACGGAGGACCCGGCGCTTCCGGCTCTCCCTCGCCGCGGCCCCGCGCGATCGCGAGCAGCCTCCCTCCCGGCGCGACGAATCGCGCGATTGCCTCGATCACCTTCGGGCGCCACTCCGCCGGGAGCGACTGCACAGTGTATATCTCCAACACGAAATCGAAGCCGCGAATCCACGCCCGCGGTGGATCGAAAAGATCGGCCACCACGTACTCGACCTGCGTCTTCGGATAGCGTGTCTTGGTCTTCTCGATCGCCGTCGGCGAGATGTCGAATTCGGTGGTCTTGAACCCCCATGCCGCGAGCTGCTCCGAGTCGTCACCCAATCCGCTGCCGATCACGAGCGCGCGCTTGCCCGCCGTCTCCAGCGGATGCGTCTTCCAGAATTCAACGAGCCGCGGATTGGGCTCCAGGTCGGCCCACGGAATCGCCGCATCGCCGGTCTCGGCTTCCTGGTAAAGCTTCTCAAACCACCCAGTCGCGTCGCCTTTGCGAATGTATTCGGCGGCTAGCTCGCGCACGCGCACTCTCGGATCAGCCATACCCGCATTCTATCGAGAAATCCCTTGGGCCGAAAAACAACAGCCCCGGCCAAAGCCGAGGCTGTTGGTGAAACCCGCCAGGTTGGAGAATTTCCGTTAGTCGCCGGCCACCGCCGCAGCTTCTGACTCGTTCGCCTTCGCTGCGCCGTTGCCGTTTCCGTTTGCCGGCTCGATGCGCTTCACGGTCGCGCCCGGAACTGCCGTCAGAATCTCATCGATCGATCCGATCTGAACGATGGGCTCTGAGGCCTTCTTTAGCACAAGCTCCTCGTAAATCTTCCGCACCTTGGCCGCTTCCTCGAACGCCTGCTTGCGGCGGATGCGATCCTCTTCGGCCGCGGTCAGCGGAATGTCGTGCTCCAGGTGACGCACGCGCGCCGCATCTTCCGCGTCGATCTTGAGCGAGTGCTCGTAAGTCGCGAGATCAACTTTCTTGCCCTTGGCGTAGATCTGGTGCTTGCCGTGCGCCTTGTACCACTCGGCGACGGTCGCGTTCTTGTACATGTTCTCGATGATCTTCCGCCAGCCGATTCCGGTGTTGTACGCGCAGAAGGAAATCTCGCCCTGCTGCGTGGCGTAGGGGATGATGCACATTTCCGTGCGGCGGAAATCGTAGTTGAAGAGGTCCTGGAACCACATCCCGGCAATAAACATGAAATTCCAGGGATCCTCGCGCCTCTTCATGGCGTCCTGGAAGGTGCGGTTGGGATTCGTGCGGCCGTACTTCTTGTCCGCATTCCGCGAAAGCGCCCAGGTTTTGTCAAACTTCACCCAGAGGTCCTTCAGCTTCAGGCTGGGCGGCGCCTGGAAGGGCTCATAATTCTTTAGCAGCGCCATCGCCATCATGAAGTTCGAGAATTTCTTGCTGCGCGCCGCGTCCGTAATGTAATTCACGTCGCGCGTAAGGCCCTGCGCGCTCAGGAATCGCGGTACGGGCGCCCATTCCTTCGTCTTCTTGTTGATCATCATCGCCGTTCCAACGCCGCAATTCGGGTGGCAGCCGCAGGAGAGCGACCCCCACTGCGATTCGGGACCGTGGACGAGATCGGCAAAGTTCGCGAAGGTGCTGATGAATGAAATCGGGAACCAGTCGCGCGTCGGCTCGACTTTGCCCACCTGCTCACTCACATCCTTCGCGAGGTGGGAGAGCGTGTACCGCTGGCGCATCCGGCGCTCGGGCGTGATGTCCTCGTCGCGCCCGGTGAACGAAACTGGCTGGAACGAAACGAACGAAATCTTTCCGGGGTTCTCCATTGCGAACTTCACGATCGGCCCCACCTGATCGTTGTTCACGTTGTTGACGATCGTCGTCACCAGCACGATCTCGATCCCCGCCTCGTGCATGTTTTCGATCGCTCGCAGCTTCACATCAAACAGGTTCCCCACCTGCCGGTGGCTGTTCGCGTCGTTGCCGATGCCGTCAAACTGCAAATACGCATACCGCATCCCGGCTTCGAAAACCTTCTTGCAATATTCTTTGCTCTTCGCAAACTCGATGCCGTTCGTCGCCGCCTGCACGCTGTTGTAGCCCACTTTGCGCGCGTACGCGACCGCATCGACGAACATTGGATGCATCGTCGGCTCGCCGCCCGAAAATTGCACGGACATTTGCCGGCGCGGCTTGATCTTCAGCGCGTTATCCAGAATTTCCTTGATCTCGTCCCAGCCCAGCTCGTGCACATAGCCGACCTGGTTCGCGTCCATGAAGCACGGATCGCACATCATGTTGCAGCGGTTCGTCAGGTCCACCGTCAGCACGGCTCCGCGCCCGTGCCGCACGGTGCTCGACCCGTGCCGGTGCAGCGTCTCGTCGTTGTGCGCCGGAATATCGCGGCCCGGAAAATTCTGCTCGATCCACGAAAGGAACTTCGAATCCAGCGCCATCAAATCTTCATACTTGCCGTGGACGGGACACTCCTTCACCATCCACACCTGACCGTCGCGCTCGATAATCTGCGCCTTGATCTCGCCCACCTTTTCATGGACCAGATCCGTCCAGTCTTTCTTCCCGTTCAGGATCGCTTCCCGCGCTTCCTTCACGCAATCCGGACACAATGAGTCCGTTGTGCGCGGCCAGCCCAGCGTCGGCTTCGATTTCTCCCACGATTTCAGCAGGGGCTTTTCCGTCCAGCCCGGCTTGATGGACGGCCGGGGGTTCTTCTGCAGAAAGTAATTGGCCGTTTGAAACGCCGCGCCGGCCGTTTTCGCC
>DASPVC010000066.1:0-113570 GCA_035622585.1 Candidatus Acidiferrum sp. | reverse complement strand
GCAGTGCCAACATTTTTCGTCTATCCACGAGGTCTTACCTCCTTTGAAATCGATGTCTAGACAACCACCCCCTGAAAATGAACTGCTGGGCAGATTGTATGACTGTCGCGGGCGGATGGCGTAGTCTTTTTTGCGTCCGGTCGTCAGTTTGCGCGGCCCCAGAGTTTCGCTGAGGCGATGCGGGCGCCTTCGACGAGCGACCGGAATTTCATCCAGGAAAATGCCGGGAAAACGGGACCGAAGCCGGCGAACGTACCGAAGCCGCAGTCGCTGCCTGCGATGACGCGCTCTTTTCCGACGACGTTGGCGTAGCGGGTCAATCGCTGCGCCACAACTTCGGGATGCTCGACGTAGTTTGAACTGGACGCAATCACGCCGGGGATCAGGATTTTGTCGTCCGGCAGTTTGATCCTGGTCCAAGCTTCCCACTCGTGCTCGTGGCGGGGATTGGCGGCCTCGATGAGCAGTGCCATGGGTTTCACCTTAATGGCGATCGGAAAAATCTTCATGCAATCCATATCGTGAATGTGGGTGCCTTCGTAGTTTCCCCAGCAGACGTGAAGGCGAACGCGGTCGGCGGGAACGTTCGCGAGCGCATGATTGAGCGCTTCGACCTGAAGCTCGGCGTAGCGGAGAAATTCTTCGTCGCTCAGATTCTTGAAGCGAGTGTGGCGGCCCATCGCGAGATCAGGGCAGTCGAGCTGCAGCAGCAAGCCCGATTTGACGATCAACTCGTATTCCTCGCGCATGGCGTCGGCCAGAGCTGCGAGATAGGTTTCGTGCGAGGGATAGTATTCGTTTGGCTGAAAGACGGCGATTGTGCCGGGCGAGACGGAATTCAAGAAGCCTTCCGCGACATTGGCCTTCGAGAGGGCCTCTTTCATGTGAGCGATGTCTTGTTTGACCGGCTCGAGATTCTTCACCTTGATCGGGCCCTTGCAGACGGGACGCTTGTAAGTGGCCGAGTGGCCGGCTTTCACGAGGCGGTCGCGATATTCGGGGAACTCGTCGAGATCTTGAGGGGTGGGGCGGGGCGAATCGCCTTCGAAGCCGGTGAGGCGATGGCGGATGTAGGTGGCGTAGCTGATCTTGCTGGTTTCGCCGTCGCTCACGATGTCGATTCCGACTTCAGCCTGGCGCTTGACGAGATCGGCGGCGGCGCGGCGCATCGTTTCGTTGAAGACGCCTTCGTCGATGAGCTCGCCGCGATCCTGCGCGAAGAGAAGGTCGACGACTTCCTGCGGGCGCGGCAGGCTGCCGACGTGCGTGGTAAGAAAACGGTCCTTGCTCGTCTTCATGGAACGTCCTTGAAAATGTCTGTTGAAGCGGGAGAGAAAATACTCCGCGCGAAGCCCTCTTGCAACGAGTAAATCGGATGCGCGGCGAAGGAGTCGGGACTCAGTGACGCGCGCTGTGCGCGGCGCCCACGACGTTCGATTGGATTTGGACGGCTTGCGGCACCCACCAAAACCGGCGAATCCAAACATGATGAGAGCCCTGCAGCTTGAAACCGAGCCAGTCCACTCCGGCCGCGCCGATCATGCTAAAGGTCGCGTAGGCGGGCGTTGGAAGATTGGTGAGCGGGCGGGCGAGAGGATCAGTCTCATACCCACCTTCGCGCAGGATTTGGATCGTGCAGTGGACGTCCGCGGCGGCGGACCCGAGGCTAGCCGCGGTCAAGGCCGCCCAGAGGCGGCGCTCGGCGAACCTGCGGACGGCGTGGATCGGTGGTTTGCCGAATGCGGGCAATGCGAAAAGCAGAGCCCAGGAATACAGGGCGCAGGCGAGGCGGCGTTTCACGGACGAGCCCTCCCGGCTTTGTCGGCAGGGAAGGGCTGCCAAGAACTCGAATCGGCAACCGGCGGTGAGTCATCAGTTCTTTTTGGGGCTTAGAGGAGCTTGCTAAGTCGCGAGCGTTCAGTCGCTTGCGATTGTGAGGTGGTAGGCAAGAAGCGGGAGCGGCGTGATGTATACTCGCGCACCATGGAAGCGATCATCGCGGATTTCAATCTGAGCAAGCTGGAGCGGGTGATGTCCGGCCCCGGGAAGGTCGCTGCTGTCGGCGAAGAGCTTGAGCGGCGCGGGCTGCAGCGCGCGATTGTGGTGACGGGAAAGACGCTGGGCGCATCGCGGCTCTTGGATCGGGTAACAGGCGCTGCCGGGTCACGGTGCGCGGCTGTTTTCAAGGGCGCGCACCAGCATGTGCCGCGCAGCACGGTGAACGAACTCCAGGCGCTGATCGAGCAACTGGGCGCGGATTCGCTTGTGAGTTTCGGGGGCGGCAGTCCGATCGACACCTGCAAAGTGGCGAGCCACGCGTTCTTGGGCAAGCCTGCCGCGGCGGGCGGGCGCGAAATCATTCATATCGCGATTCCGACGACGCTATCAGCCGGCGAATACACGCACGCGGGCGGAGTGACGGACGAGACGACGCTTGTGAAGTCTGGCGTGTCCGATCCGCGGCTGCAGGCGCGAACGGTGATCAATGATCCAGAGGTGACGCTCGAAACGCCGGAGTGGCTCTGGGTGGCGACAGGAATGCGCGCGCTCGATCACGCCATCGAGACGATTTACACGCCGCGGCACCATCCATTGAGCGACGCGCTGGGTGCGAAGGCGATTTCGTTATTGGTCGAGCACCTGCCTGCGTCGATCAAAACGCGGGGCGCGGAACAACTTGCGCATCGGGGCTATTGCCAGTTCGCGGCATGGTTTTCGATCTATGGCTCGATGAACACGCGCTTCGGCATTTCTCATTTGTTGGGGCATCAGATCGGGCCGCGATGGAATGTGGCGCACGGCGTCACGTCGTGCATTACGCTGCCGCACGCGATGCGGTTCATGGCCGATATTGCGCCGGAGCGGTTCGCGCCGATCGCGGAGGGATTCCGCATCCCATTCGATCCGCGCAATCCACGGGCAGGCGCGCTTGCATGCGCGGAGCGCACGGCGCAATTCATCGCTCAGTTCGACGTGCCGAATTCGCTCAAGAAGGCCGGAGTGCCGCGCGCGGAGGTCGGGCAGATTGTTCCGACCGTGCTGCACGAGCTGGAGAAGACGGGCGTAGTCGATCGATCCGTGACTGCGCAGGAAGTGACAGGATTGCTGGAAGCGGCTTACTGAAGGCAATCCTGACAGAGTCCGGCGAAACCGCTTGTGACGCCAGAACTGCGGCGGCGGGCGCCAGGCTTCCCTCGCGGCGGAGAAAGTGGCGGCAAGCCGCCGCACTCCACATGAGTCTCGCTACCTCGCCAGATAGGCGGCTCACGCCAAGCAACTGTGCCGGGCACGATATATCGTGCCCCTACGAACCCACAGATGACAGCGATTCCCTACTTGCTCGCTGGTTTGTCGCCGCCGATGAAGACTGCGCTCGTGCGGCGAGACGGACCGCCAGGCGCTTGCTCAGCCGCGGCCGCAGGCACGGAAACCGGAACCTTCACAGCCGGTTTCTTGACGCCACCCGGGAAATTGCTCTCGGGGACCTTGATCGGCTCGAGCATCGCCTCGATTTCCGCGCGGCGCTGCTCAAACCACGGTGGGAGAAGCAGGCTCTGCCCGAGCTGATCGGCAGGCTCGTCCACCGCGAAGCCCTGCGGAACCGTGGCGGCGCATTCGACGAGAATGCCACCGGGGCAGCGGCAATAGACTGAATGGAAATACATGCGGTCCTTGATTTCCGAGGCGTCCGTGTAGCCGAGTTCTTCGTATAGGGCTTTTTGCTCCGCGAGCTTTTCGTCGCTCTCCACATCGAGCGCCATGTGGTGAGCAGTGCCCGCGCCGAAGATCCAGCTTCCCGATGGCCGCTCCGGCTCGTGCAAGAGAGTGACTGTCTTATTCGGGCCGCCCTCTCCGAGTTCGAAGCGGTGATACGGTCCTTCCTGGCCGGTCTTCTTGAAGCCTAGGGCGTCGACGAAGAAGCGTTCGGTCTCGGCAATTTCGCGAACCGAAAGCACCGGGCCATGGAAGCCGCGCGTAGCTACGTCGCTGGAGACTTCGCCAACGCTCCAAGGCTTGCGCGTGTCGGAGCTGTCCTCTACGACTTCCAACTGAATGCCGGAAGGATGGTCGAAGCGAATAAACTTTTGGCCGAAGCGCTCTTGAATACCGCTGTTATTGACATGATGGCGGCTGAGATGTTCGAGCCAGAACTTCAACGAGCCCTTCGGAACCGAGTAGGCGGTCGATTGAATCTGACCGGAACCCTGGCGGCCCCGCACACGTCCATACGGGAAGGTCGTGTACACCGAGCCGGGCTCGGCATTCGCGTTTGCGTAATACAGGTGATAGTGAGCGTAGCGTCCGTCAAAGAGAACCGTTTGCTTGATCATCCGCTGACCAAAGATCCTGGTCTGGAAATCGATATCCTCTTGCGCGCCACCCACGCACACCGTCATGTGATGGAGACCTCTTGCAATCGGCATAACCCTTACCTCCGTGGGCCGGAGTGTATCACAAGTGGCCGAGCGTGGCGGCGCGGCAGAGGCGAAGGAATTGTGTGCAGCGAAGCCGCGATTGCGGCGGCGAAAAAGCGAAAAACGATGAGTGAGAACGCGGCTTTTGTGATAAAAGTTGTGGCCGATTCAGCGATCATTGGGTCGTGGTTTGCCGGGGAGTGAAATGGGTGGGACCACTCGGGGACGGCTCCTAGCAATCTTTGCTCTATTGTTTCTTCAAACGCTGTTGATGGGGCGGCCGGCGTGGGCGCAGATTGATCCATCGGGCGACTGGGCGCCACGGTTTGACGAGGACTGGGAAGAGCGGATTCCCGGCCCGGAGATTGGCGATTACCTCGGCCTGCCAATCAATGAGGCAGCGCGCCTGCGGGGCGACAGCTGGGACGCGGCGCTGGTCGAGTTGCCGGAGAATCAGTGCCGCGAGCACGCATCCGACTACGGCTGGCGCGGCCCCTCGAATCTGCACATTTGGCAGGAAGTCGATCGCGCGACGCAGAAGGTGATTGCGTATCACACGCACCTCTCCGCGTACGGCGCGGAGCAAACGATCTGGATGGATGGGCGTCCGCACCCGCCTGAATACGCCGCGCACACGTGGGAGGGATTCTCCACGGGTGAATGGGACGGAGACGCGCTGGTCATCACGACTACGCACCTGAAAGAGAACTGGATCCGGCGCAACGGAATTCCCCGGAGCGATCTGGCAACGGCGCGAGTGCACGTGATGAAGCACGGCAATTATCTGACGGTTGCCGTGATCGTCTACGATCCGGTTCATTTGACGGAGCCGTTTATTCGCACGACGGACTTCGTGTACACGCCGCAGCTGCAGATGGCGCCCTGGCCGTGCGAGGTGGTGGATGAAGTGGATCGGCCTGCCGGACAGGTACCGAGCCACTTGATGGGCGCGAACCCGTTTCTCGATGAGTTTCCGGCGAACTACGGCATTCCTCCAGAAGCGACGAGGGGCGGCGCCGAGACGATGTATCCCGAGTACAGATTGAAGATGAAAGATATGAAGGTTCTGCCGCGTCCACCGAAGAAGGTGCTGAACCGATGAAACGCGCGCGCCAGCAGGTCTCATATTTCGCGCGAAGGCGAGCGGCGGTGTGGATCTTCGCCGCTGCGGCTGTCGTAGGGCTGGCCGCGATGCCCGGGCGAAGCGGCGCGCAACAGGCTTCGAGCCAGCCGAGCGCGGCTGCGGCGCCGGATTACTCGAAGGCGGAAGTCCATGTCCTGCCCGTGCAGGGGAACATTTACATGCTGGTGGGCGCCGGCGGCAACATCACGGTGCAGGTGGGAAATGATGGCGTGCTGCTGGTAGATACAGGCGTCGCGCAGATGAGCGATAAAGTGCTCGCGGCGATCCGGAGCATTTCCGACAAGCCGATCCGGTTCATTATCAATACGCACGTCCACCCTGACCATACAGGCGGAAACGAAGCCATCGCCAAGGCAGGGAGCACGATCGCCGGGGGCAACGTTGTGGGCGACATCGGCGCAAGCGCAGGGAATCAAGCGGCCGTGATCGCTTTTCAGGCTGTGCTGGATAGGATGAGCGCGCCGACCGGACAGCAGGCGCCGACTCCGGAGGGCGCGTGGCCGACGGAAACGTACACGACGCCAGAACGAAAAATGTTCTTCGACGGCGAAGGTATTCAGATCATCCACATTCCGGCGGCGCACACGGACGGCGACAGCATGGTCTTTTTCCGGCGCTCGGACGTAATCAGCACCGGCGACATTTTTGTGACCAACCGGTATCCGATCATCGATCTGCAGCGGGGCGGCAACGTACAGGGCGTGATCGCAGGGCTGAACAGGATCATCGAAATCGCGATTCCCGCGGCGATCGGGGGGAATGACGTTCTGCAAGAAGGCGGAACGATGGTGATTCCCGGTCACGGCCGCCTTTGCGACGTGGCGGACGTGGTGTTTTACCAGGAGATGGTGACCATCATTCGCGATCGAATTCAGGACATGATCAAAAGGGGCATGACGCTCGAGCAGGTGAAGGCGGCGAAGCCGACGCGCGATTACGATCCGCGCTACGGAGCGACGAGCGGCATCTGGACGACGGATATGTTTGTCGAAGCGGTCTACAAAAGCCTGGCGCCCAAGCAGTAGGCATTCCCGATCTTGCGTGCAGGTTGACCGCTATATAATGGTTTTAACGCTTCGGGAGGGGATCCAAATGAAACGCACATTTTTCGCGCTGATGATTGCGGCGGCTTTGGTGGCCGGCGGACGCGCGTACGCGCATCACTCTTTTGCCGCGACGTATTTCGTGGACCAGGAAGTCACTGTGGAAGGAACGCTGACCCAATTTCTCTATCGCAATCCGCATTCGTTCGTGAAAGTGGAGGCGAAGGACGATAAGGGCGAGACCGTGACGTGGTCGGTGGAGTGGGGCGGCGGGGCGCAGCTAACCCAGGAGCACGTGACGCGGGATACGCTGAAACCCGGCGACCACGTGATCGTCACGGGGAATCCTGGGCGCGATCCCTCCGAGCATCGAATCCGGCTGCACAAGATCGTGCGGCCATCAGACGGATGGAAGTGGGAAGGCGTGATCATGTAGGTGGACTTTCCCTCGAATGGCGCAATAGCAAGGGGAAGTGAAGGCACGCGGCCAGCTGGAGGGAGTGGGGACACAGGATGAATTCCGTGGAGATGTTGAGGCGCTGCGCGCTGGCAACGGCCGGCTTGGCGTTAGTTTCGCTCGCGGCGCCGGCGCGCGTGAGCGCTCAAATCGGATTTGCGCCGACTGCGGCTCCCGCGAATCCGAAAGCGGCCGAGCCCGAGGACCTCACGGGATACTGGGTGTCCATCGTAACCGAGGATTGGCGCTACCGAATGCTGACTCCGGACAAAGGGGATTATCCGGGGATCTTCCTGACGCCTGAGGGGCAGAAGATCGCGCAATCATGGGATCCGGCGAAGGACGAGGCGGCTGGCGAGCAGTGCAAATCATATGGTGCCCCGGCCATCATGCGAGTGCCGACACGGCTGCATATCACGTGGGACAACGACACGACGCTACGCGTTGAAACTGACGCGGGTAAGCAGGTTCGGCTTTTGCATTTCAATGCACCGGAAACGCCGAAGGGCGAGGCGCCCTCCTGGCAGGGATATTCGGTGGCGAGCTGGGAAGGGCTGAGGGCGAGGGGATTTGGACTGCCCACCGTTGCATCCGGCGGCGCACCGAGACCGCACGATGGAGGCTATCTGAAGGTAATCACGAAGAATCTGCGGCCGGGATACATTCGAAAGAACGGCGTCCCGTATGGCGCGAATGCCACGGTGGAAGAGTATTTCGAAAGCTTCCAAGAGCCGAACGGCGACACATGGCTCGTGGTGACATCGATTGTTACCGATCCGCAGTACCTGGCGCAGTCCTACCTGACGAGCTCGCAATACAAGAAGCTTCCCGACGCTTCCGGTTGGAATCCCACGCCGTGCGAGGCGAAATAAAACAAGCTGCGTGCGGGCGTTGAGCGCAGATGGTCGTGCACGTGAGTTTTCCCGAGGGTGATGGATGTGGCTCTCTGACTTTCTGCAATGGCTCGCCGACACGCAATTCAGCACGACGATGCGCGAATCGACGTGGGCCGAACCGATCGTGGAAACGATCCACGTTCTGACTCTGACTTTGTTCTTGGGTTTTGCGGTATTGCTCGACTTGCGGCTGCTCGACGTGTGCCTGACGCGCAAGCGCGTCTCCGAGGTGCTCGCGCAGTTCAACCCGTGGCTTTTCGGCGGATTCGCAGTCATGGTGATCACGGGAACCCTGCTTTTCTGCGGCGATCCGGTTTCTTTCTACAACACGAAGCCGCCGTTCTTTATAGCCAAGATGATCATGCTCGTGCTCGCGGGCCTAAACGTGGCGATTTTCAACGCGACACTGGGCCGGAGGGTTGCCGAATGGGACGGCGACCCCAGGACGCCGCCGGGCGCGAAGGTGGCGGGAATCGTTTCGATCGTGCTGTGGATTTTGATCGTAGCCGCGGGGCGAGCCATCGCGTACGTTCTTCCGCCGCCGTGAGGAGGCCCGTTCGAGATGTGGTTTAGAACGCACGCGCTCTGGTTCTGCCAGTGGTGCAACAATTCCTTTTGGGGGCATGGAATACGCAATTCCGTGTGGCTGTTCCCGTTCGTCGAGATATTTCATCTGATCGCGCTGGGCATGCTGGGTGGGACGATTCTCGCACTCAATTTGCGGCTGCTGGGTCTCGGCTTTCGAAGCGATCGTACCGAGGACCTGGCAAAGGAATTTCGCCCGTGGATGCTCGGCAGCCTCATCGTGATGCTGGTGTCCGGCTTTCTGCTGTTTTCGACTGAAGCGGTGAAGATGTACGGCAACTGGGCGTTTCGCGGGAAGATGATTTTTCTATTGGCCGCGATTCTTTTCACGTTCACAATTCACAGCAAAATAACGAAGGAAGACGAGTCTCGCATAGGGCGCGGCCCGCGCATCCTGGTAGCGCTGGTTTCGATCGTGCTGTGGGCGGGAGTCGGGCTCGGCGGACGCGCGATTGGCTACGTGACGACGCCGACGAGTTCGGTCGCGACCCCGGCGCATTAAGGTCACGCGCGAGGCCCTAGAGTCAGGCGGATCGGAAACCATCGACCTATGTTCTTGGCGTACATCTTTCAAGGAAGACCCGAAGCGCTGCCGCTGAATCCGATTGCGCGCTGGGAGTGGGTGTTTCCCATCGTGGAGTCGCTGCACATCTGCGGCTTTGCGTTGCTGGTCGGCTCGATCGTGATTCTCGATCTGCGCTTGCTGGGTGTTTGCCTTCGCGGCCAGCCCGTTTCGCGGATCGCCAAGGAGCTTTCGCCGTGGATTTGGGCGGGGCTTGCCATCCAACTCACGACGGGGCCGTATCTTTTCTCGGGTGATCCGCACGAGTACGTCCAGATCGCGGCCTTTCGCAACAAGATGCTGTTTTTTTTGCTGGCGCTGATATTTCAGTTCACGGTGATTCGTGCGGCGACAGGTCCCGCGGCAGATTCCGCTCCGTTGGGATGGCGAAGGCCTGCGGCCGCGGTCTCGCTTGGGCTTTGGTTTTGCGTGCTGCTCGCCGGATTGTGGATCGGCAATCTCTAGCGGGCCGGCGAGAGATGCTGATACGACGAAAGGGGTGCTGCTGACATGTCGTTCACGAGCTTCTGCCAGTGGCTCAGCGAAACGCCGCTCAGCAGGCACCTGCGCGAGGATGCCTACGATTTTCCGATTCTCATCATCATCCACATCATCACGATTGCGTTGTTCGGCGGGATGGTCGTGATGGGCAACCTGCGCGTGCTGGGGAAGGCGCTGCGGAGTGTGCCGGTCTCTCAGGTAATCGGCCAGTTCCGTCCGTGGAAGTGGACGGCGTTCGGGATTTTGCTCGCGAGCGGGACGCTGCTGGCTATCGCCGATCCGGTCGAATACGGCGGCAATATCATGTTTTGGCTTTCAAACGTGCTGCTGCTGGTTGCGGGAGTCAACGCGCTGGCTTTTCACTTCGGCGTGTATCGGAGCGTGCGCGAGTGGGACACCGCTGCGGAGACGCCGGCAAACGCGAGACGCTGGGCCGGAGTGTCGCTCTTTCTATGGATCACGCTTATTTTCGTAGGCCGGGCTATCGCTTTTTTCTGACCGACCAAGCGACTTCGCTTCGCGGCTTCGTTGTGATCAGCTATAGGCCCATGTAGTACTGGAATGGCGCCCAGTAGAAGGGCTTCTGGTAAACGGTGCCGGAATGCAGCAGAGAGAGCTTGGCATCCCGAAGCGCGACGGCCGGATTCTTGCCTTCGCTCATTTCACTGTACAGACGATCCATCAGAGTGGCGGTGGAAGCATCGTTGACATCCCACAGAGCCGCAATCACGCCGCGTGCACCGGCACGCAGAAACGCCCACGACAAGCCCACCAGGCCTTCCCCGGCGTAGTACCGTGACCCGGCACCGTGGCACGCGGAGATCGTGACGAGTTCCGCCTTCAGGGGGTGCTGGACGATTTCGCGTCCGTACAGTTTGAACGAGTCTCCTTCCTTGCTGAGAACCACGGCGGATTCCAGCGGTCTCATTCGGCTCGAGGTGGCGTGCGCGACGAAGTGGATGAATGAAAACTGGCCCGGGCGGCTATGCAAATAGGACTCGGGCGTCGCGGCATTTCCCGAAAGGACTGTTGTCGCGGCTGGCGGAAAGTCTTTCTGAATGCTGGTCATTTCGGCGGCTGCTTGCGGGAGTGGAGGGAAGTCTTCATTGGGCGACACGGGATCGCCGATAAGAAGAAGCTTTCCGTGAGCGGGAGCCGAGGAGTGGCGCTCGGCCGCCAGAAGCAGGAGCGAATCTGCATACGTTACGACAGCGTCTTCGATCCAATAGTGCGGTTTCGGGTCGGGTGCCAAGAGCGTCTCGAAATTCAGCCCGCACAGGCTGCCATCCGGCACGATGATGACGCGCGAGCCCCTGGGAATGAGATTTTTTGCCGGAGCGATCAGAGTTGTGTACAGCTTCGCGCCCGCAGCGCCGGCTGTTTCGATCACGTCGCGAGGTCCGAGCAGGGCGGCCGCATATGATTCCACTGCGGCATCGATTTGGTCTCGCGAGGGAAGCGTGAAAAGTTTGAGTTGGCCCGATGGCGCAATCGCCCACAAGTACGAGTGACGCGAGCCGAGCCAGTAGCAAAGGATGGTCGCATTCTCGCGACGTGCGACTTGATTCCAATTCATATCGGCGAGCGGAGAAGACTCCTTCGCCGGATCGATGCCTAAGCCTTCGAGAAGTGTTTGCGCGCGGGTCTGCGCTGCGACACGCAGTGCATCTTGGGTCTTGTTCCGCGCCACCAAGAAATCGAGATAGTCGTCGTACAGTTCGGCCGCATTGGTGAGAAATGAAATTCGGAGTTCTTCGTTTCGAATGGAGGATCTCGCGGCTTCCACAGTGTTGACTGACTTGCGGAATTCCCGATCCGCGTCGGACGGCCTGTGTGCATCTGCGTAAAGGGTCGCAAGCCGTGCCTGCGCCTCCCAGCGCAGAGATGACTCCGCGTCAGGGTCATGCAGGATGCTTTGAAGGAGTTGTTCAGCCTGAACCAGATGTTGCCTGCCCAGCTCGATCCGAGCGGCAATCAATAGGGCATACAGCGACACATAGTGATCCGGGTGAGCCTTCACGAATTGAAGGATTTCGTTACGGTTGTGATCGGCCGAATCGAAATCGCCGCGTTCCAAATCGACCAGCGCGAGATTTTCTAAACCCTCGGTGATCGCCCCTTGATCATCAAGGTTCCTTGCGAGCTGCAGAGCATTCTGATAGGTGTCCGTCGCGGCTTGGAAATCTCTCTGAGCGAAATAGGCGTCGCCGATATCGAGCCGCCACTTCAGGACATCGTCCATTGATCCAGCCTCGGCCGAAGCCTGCGCTGCTCTTCCGAACAGATCCAAGGCGCTTTCGGTATCTCCCAGCTGGAAATAGGCCCAGCCCGTATTACCGAGAATCTTTGCTGTTGAGCTCTTGTTCCCCACAGACTGTGAGAGCGTCAGTGCTGCGCGATTCCAGTCGATCGACTCGTCGTAGCGCTCTTCTTCTGTAGCTACCAGACCCAAGCTTCCAAGAGCTGCCACTTCTAGAAAGGGATCGCCTTGAGCGCGGGCAATCTGAAGAGCATCGCGGTACATGGACTCGGCGGACGTCATGTCGCCGCGCCAGTAAGCAAGGGTGCCCTTTCTAAGCGCCACCTCCCCCAGCAGGTTTGGGCTCGACGCTCTCGCAATGTCCTCGGCTGCAGACAAATGCCGCTCTGCTTCGGGAAACTGCAGTAGGAGGGTGTATGCCGCTCCCTGAGTCATTTCTCGCCAAACAGCCACGTCGCTATCTGCAAGAGACGCCGGAAGGTCTGGCGCGAGCAGGGCCAGCGCTTCTTTGTTTTGGCGCTGCCGCACTAACACCTCCGCCTTGAGTTCGGCGAATCGCCAGTGCCACTCGCTATTGAGCCCAGGGTAGTTGTGAAGCCCGGCATCGGCTCCAGCGGACGCAGCCCTCAGATCGCCAAGCCTGAGGCTGAGCCAGGAGTCAGAATAGATTTTGTCTGGCGAGAATCCCGCCGGTCGCCTGCATCCCGCCTGTAGCGAGAACAGGCCTACGGAAGCTACTACGGCCAGGTGGACCCGCCACCGACGACGGAAGCGGCCGACGCGCTGACTGTCAACGCGCAGCCGAGCTCCAGACGCAGCATCGTCAGAGCTCGCCTGCCCGGTTCGGCGACGACTTCGGCGAGGAATATGCGGCCAAATTCCGGCACGTGGAGCATGTTGCCGCGGCGCTCCACGCCGGGAGGGATTCCCTTGATGTCCTTCACGAGGGAACACAGGAATACTCGCGTTGCGTCCGACGGGTTCTGCAACTGACCCGTCTGAAGCGAATTCTCCGCTATTGTGCGGAATGCGGCATTCAATTTGAACTCATTTTTCAGCGACGCGAAGGTCCTCAGCTTCACCAGCACATCCGCGTTGAGCTCTACGTCTACGGGGCCACCGCCGATTCGCAAGTTCTCGAATTGGCTGCCGAGCGACACGATGCGTGATTCCTCTTCACCGGGTTTCCATGCGGACGACGCTCTCGCCACGACGCGGTCGGCCGTGACGACGCCGAGAATGTTCAGGCCTTCGACCACCGACGTGGCGAGGGAGTGGTAACCGCCGTCCTCCCGGTCGTACGCGCCCATGACCTCGGTGTAGGCTGACTGGAACGAGATGATTTCCTTGAAGCGGAAATCAGCGGCGCGCGACGATCCATATCCGCCGATCGTCGGCAGCGAAGCGCCGGCCTGAACATCGATGAACGCCTGGAAAGGGCCGGTGATCTGGCCACCCAGGGCGCTGCCGTGCACGTCGTAGAAGTAGGTTTCCTTACGTGTTGTTTCGGTCATCGGGAATCGCCCTTCTTCTTAGTAACTGGGGGAGTGAGTCGGTTGGTCGTATTCGAGCGTGAAGCTGTATCGCGCTACTTGGGTGTCGCGCACGCCGCCGCCCCCGGATGTTCCCCGAACAACGAGCGCATACTGGCCGGGTTCTAGGCGGGACGCAGGGATCAAGACCTGAACCGTGCTCTTGACCTCCGCGGCCGACAGCGGCAAGGCGAAGCGGATATTACCACTTTGATTCTCAACTGCCAAAGTATATTCCGAAAACGACGGCTGGGGTGGCACGTCCACATAGAGAGAGAACGGCTCATCCCGTTGCACCGTAAACACAGTGGCAGCACCACCGCGAGAGTTGTCACTAATTAGCGAGAAAGAGGCCAAAGCCCTGGGCAAGTTCGCCCTAGAAAGCGATGCCTCGAGGCGAGGGATGGTTACACCGGCCAGGTATCCGATGGCCGCCAGCAGAATCGCGAAAGCTGGGACCACGATGGCAGGCCGGAACAGCGCTGCAAGCCAACCTCGACTAGGGTCCCGGCTTGTTTCCGGGCGCGTTCTTTCCGGCGCTTCGGTGCTCAGCACTTCCCTCGCACTTTCGACGAAGGCCGCTCCCGCGCGGAGATCGCGGGCGCATTCGGAACACGACATGAAGTGTTCCTCGAACCGTTCGCGGTCGTCTCCGCTGAGTTCACCAAGCAGGTACCTCTCGGCAGCCTGCAGGCGGATTGCTTCGGAATGGTCCATGTGCTGTCTACCCTAATAGTGAGGCGAGGCTAGAAATCGTTTCGCCTTGATTTCGCGCCACTTGTCTACTTTTCATAGTGCTGCACGCCCTCCCGAGGATCGTTCGCTCCGCTCGTAGAGCGCCTTGAAGCTTTGTTTGGCCCGATGGACCAGGACACGCAGGTAGTTCCGGTCCACTCCGAAATCCCGGCAAACCTGGTCCTTTTCCTTTTCTTCCAAGAACAGCGCGCGAAGCAGCCGTTTGTCCTTTTCCGGGAGCTGTTCAAGGACGCGGCGCACCTGCTGGCACGTTTGCTTGGTGACGAGGAGGCCGTCGAGATCGATGAGCTTGTCCGGCGGATCAGGAGCGGCTTCGCTGGCCTGCTCGGTTCGAGCGGATGACCTGTAAAACTCCATTAAGACGTTGTTGCACACGGAATTAACGAATGCGCCGAGGCGTTCGGGCGAGCGAATCCCTGATTCGCTTCGCACGGCGGCCAGCACCCGGACAAAGGTCTCCTGCTTGATATCTTCGATTGCCTGGGATGAACGGAGGCGCGACCTCAGTTTTATTTGAAGAAGATCGCTGAAATACGCGACGAAGTGGCTTTCCGTGAGCGGATCACGGCCTTGGAGGCGGCGGAAGTATGTCTCATCGAAGTCGAAGAAATCCACGCAGTCCTCTCAGGGAGGGCAGAAGTATAGCCATCCACTGGGGTGGGTGCAACGAACCTGCTGGCTCGGTTGACTCGGGGAAAATGAGGCAATCTAGGGCAAATCCCTAATGGCTCCCGCGGTTTTTGCGGAGTTCGTTCCCAGAATGAAACGATTTGGGTCCCTCATGCACTACTTAGCTGACAAACCGACGCTAGCGCCCGAACCCGTGCGGCAGGCCATCCGCCTCCCCCAATGTCCTCAAAGACAACGGATGGTCTGTCGCTCTCTACTAAGTTTCCCTGAACGGGCCGGGGGCACGTTGGGTCGAGGAGAATCAGGCAATGCAGGTTGAATCTGGGGTTAAGCGAATGGGAGAACCAGGCCGTGCACATCCGGCTCCATTTCCGCTGGCGAGAACGACCGAGCCGGAGAGCGCCGCGAAGCCAGAGTGGAACGTGCGCACGGTCGGGATGATCGCGAAGCCAGAGAGGGCTCAGCATCTGGCGGCTTGCATCGAGGGGCCCGTGACGGATTTTTTGCGACAGATGCCCGGCTTCAGCGGCCTCATCGTATTGCACTCGGGCAACGATGGGCGAAACCTGCTCGTGCTCACCTTCTGGGAAACGGAGAGGCAGGCAGCAACGAGCTGCTGGGAAGAGGTCAACTCCGTGCGAAACACACTCTCGTCGATGGTCGATGTCTACACCAAGGTGCAAACCTTTCGCGCCGCAACTTCAACAGCGTCCCGGGGTTCAGTGAGTAGGGAAGTGGGAGGGGCCCGGCGAGCTGGCGCGGTTTCGCATTCTGCCAGGGTTTAGACATTCATCAGGAGTCAGGAAAGAAGAAGAGGCACACATAGACGATGGATTCCCCACAGTCTCCGGCGAGGCCTAGCGGTCTGTCTCCAGGTCACTCAGCAGCGGCAAAATGCAATTTGAGCGGTTGTTCCGAGCGCGCGATATTGGAACTCGACCTTCGCCCGCTTTGTCTTGAACATCTAGTTTCGCATTGCTATTTCCGGCTACAGGAATGCGAACAAGGAGACGGTTTCGAACCGCCTGCAGGAGAGACCAGGGCGCAAGCGTCACCTGACGTATTCCTGCAGGAATGCCATTCGAAGATTGCGAGCGTGCTGATTGCCGGAAGCGGGTTCACGAATATCGACCGAGCGCGGCTGTTGGACATTTTGCTTTGGGCGAGCGAACTTACGGAAAAGCGGCGAAAGCGATGGCCGCGTCGCGGAACTGCCGCAGGAATGCGTGGTGAATGACGGACCAATCTTGTGGCAAGCGTCAGCGGCGCGAGGGCGCCACGTCCAGACGTATAACAATGCCCTCCAATTCGGGTTTGGCAGGCGGATAGTATTTCATCACGAGCGGATCGTGTCCCGGCACGATGTGCTCGGGCGATTCGGCCAGCCTGTCGAGCAATTTGAAGCCTTCCAGCATCTCCCCCACGTTGAATGCGATCGGAAACGGGCGTCGCTGCTCGAAATTCGCGTATAAGTGAGAAGCGTCGGACGCGACGACGACCCAACCGCGTCGTGTCCACACGCGCAGCACCTGGAGGCCTGCCGAGTGGCCGCCGACCCGGTGAAGTGTGAGACCTGGGACGAGTTCGGCGTCACCATCGTGGAATACGGCTCTTTCCGAATAGACCAAACGCACCATCTCGAGCGTGTTGTCGAGGTCGAAAGGCGCGCGCAGCGTCTGGTGGCACATGCACCGGCCCGTCGCAAAAGCTATTTCACGATCTTGCAGATGGAAACGCGCGCGCGGAAAACGGTCGAGATTTCCCGCGTGATCGTAATGCAGGTGCGTGAGAACGACATCGCTCACCTGGGCAGCGTCCAGGCCGAGCAAGCGCAGAGATTCGGCAGGGCAGCGCAACCATTCGCGCTTTCGGCGAGCCGCTGCCTCCTCGCCGAAACCCGTGTCCACCACGAACGTGCAATCGCTGCGGCGCACGATCCACACGAAGTAGTCGAGATCGGAGGCGAATTCGTGCGGATCAGCGAGGACAAAATTCTCTCCCGGATGGCGATTGCCAAGATGCGCGTAGCGAATCGCGAAGATCTCGAAGGGTTCGAGCGGCACGGGGCACCTCGCGGCCAGAGCGTGAATTGTGACGCGCGCTATCATAGGGCATAATGCGGCGTCGGAAAAACGCTCTTTGCCGCGCTGGCACGGCGCATTTGGGAGGCGAAAGGAATGGCGCAGCAAGATATCGGCTTTGTTGGGGTCGGTAGAATGGGCGCGCGGATGGCGGCCCGGTTGATCAAGGCAGGCTATCGCGTCACGGTCTACGACACGAACAGAGCCGCGGTGGCACCGCTCGTTGAGATGGGGGCGACGGCTGTCGATTCGCCGGCGGCGGCCGCCTCGGCTGCCGAGATTGTTCTCGCAAGCGTGCCGACACCGCCGATCGTGCAGACCGTGGCTCTGGGACCCAACGGTATTGTCGAAGGAAAGCGAGCGAAGATTTTCATCGACGTCTCGACGACGGGCGCGACAGTTGCCAAAGCGGTCGCGGAGGGGCTGGCGGTAAAGGGAATCGTCGCGGTGGACGCGCCGGTCAGCGGTGGAATCACTGGTGCGGAGAAGGGGACGCTCGCCGTGATGGTCTCGTGCCCTGAGAAGATTCTGCCTACCGTGAAGCCGATTCTCGAGGTGCTCGGAAAGCTGTTTATCGTAGGTACGCAACCGGGGCAAGGCCAAACGATGAAGCTGTTGAACAATCTCTTGTCGGCGTCCGCGATGGCGATCACGTCCGAAGCCGTGGCGATGGGAGTGAAGGCGGGACTCGATCCGTCGCTGATCATCGACGTGTTCAACGCCGGCACTGCGCGCAATAGCGCGACGCAAGACAAGATGAAACAGCACGTGATTTCGCGGTCGTTCAGCTATGGCTTCGGGCTCGCGTTGCTAAATAAGGATATTCGTCTGTGCATGGCCGAAGCCGACGCGTTGGGCGTGCCGATGGTCGTCGGGAGCGCTGTGCGGCAGTTGCTTTCGATTTCGACGGCCACTGAGGGCGTGGATGCGGACATGACGGAAATGGCCAAGACCGTTGAGGCATGGGCTCAGGTTCAAATCGGGCAGAAACTTGGCTCTTGATTGACCGCTTCCGCATACATCGAGATTTTCAGGATTTCAATTCCAAGAGAGGATCGACAACATGGACCAAAAAAGATTTGAAAAGGGGCGCGAAATCCGGAGTTCCGTGCTGGGGAAGGAGTTCGTCGACAGTGCGTTCAAGTCGGCGGACGAATTCAATCTCCCCTTGCAGGAGCTCGTGACTGAATACTGTTGGGGAGCGATCTGGGGGCGCGAAGAACTTCCAAAGAAAACACGGAGCATGCTGAATTTGGCGATGATCAGCGCGCTCAATCGGCCGCACGAGCTGAAAGCGCACATCAAAGGCGCGCTGGTGAACGGAGTAACGCGCGTTGAGATCCGCGAGATTTTGCTGCAAGTGGCGATCTATTGTGGTGTGCCAGCGGCAGTGGATTCGTTCCGAATTGCGCGCGAAGCGTTTGCCGAATTGGAAGCCGCGAAATCGAAGGCCTAGCGGCGGGCGTCGCGTGGCTGCGATGCGAATCCTTAGTGGAAAGTAAGCAGAATGAAGAAGCATCAACTGCTGATCGGTGGTAAATGGGTCGAGCCCGCGTCGGGGACGTGGTTCGAGTCGATCAACCCGTTCACGGCTGCGGCGTGGGCTCTTGTTCCGCGCGGAGGCAAGGACGACGTGGACCACGCCGTGGCTGCGGCAAAAGCCGCGTTCTACGGCGATCCTTGGCGCAAGCTAACAGCGACGGCGCGCGGCACCCTCTTGATGCGCCTTGCCGATCTGATCGCCGCGGACGCGGAAAAGCTCGCCGAGATCGAGAGCACGGACAACGGCAAATTGCTCGCCGAGATGCGCGGGCAGCTCAACTACATTCCACAATGGTTTCGATATTTTGGCGGTCTTGCGGACAAGATCGAAGGCCGCGTGATTCCCATCGACAAGCCGGGAGTCTTCAATTTTACGCGTGAAGAGCCTTTGGGCGTTGTAGCGGCGATTACGCCGTGGAATTCGCCGCTGTTGCTCGCAGCGTGGAAGCTCGCTCCTGCGCTGGCGGCGGGAAACACAGTTGTTTGGAAACCTTCGGAGTTCTCCTCCGTTTCGGCGTTGGTGTTTGGAGAACTGTTCGAGAAAGCAGGCTTTCCACCGGGAGTCGTTAACATCGTGACGGGCTATGGCAATGAAGTAGGAGAGCCTCTCATCACGCATCGTGACGTCGCCAAGATTGCGTTTACGGGAGGTGATCGAACCGGCGAGCACGTATACGGACTTGCGGCGCGCGGAATCAAGCACATCACGCTGGAGCTGGGCGGCAAGTCGGCGAACATCGTCTTCGATGACGCAAACGTTGACGAGGCCGTCAAAGGCGTCGTCTCCGGAATTTTCGCAGCAACCGGACAGACGTGTATCGCGGGCTCTCGCGCATTGATTCATCGCCCGATTTACGAGCAATTTGTCGAGAAACTTCTGGCGCTTGCCAAAACCGCGCGCATGGGCAATCCGCTCGATTCAGGCACGCAAGTCGGTCCGATTACGACGCGGCCGCAGTACGAAAAAGTGCTCGACTACATCCGGATCGCCAAAGAAGAGGGCGCGGCCTGCCGGCTCGGAGGCGAGCCTGCGCGGCGGCCGGAATGCGGCTCCGGCTGGTTTGTCGAACCGACGATCTTCACAGACGTGAAGCCCGAAATGCGCATCGCTCAGGAGGAAGTGTTCGGCCCCGTTCTTTCCATCATTCCGTTCGACACGGAAGAAGAGGCGATCCGAATCGCGAACGGTACCGTGTATGGGCTCGCCGCTGGGGTGTGGACGCAAAGCATTCGCCGGGCGCTGGTCATGTCAGAGAAACTGGAGGCCGGGACCATCTGGGTGAACACATATCGCGCGGTGAGCTACATGTCTCCGTTTGGCGGCTACAAACGGTCGGGCATTGGGCGGGAGAGCGGAATGGAGGCGATCCGCGAGTATCTACAAACGAAAAGCGTGTGGATCGACACGATTGGGAATGCACCGAATCCCTTTGTGATGAGGTGAAGAACCGAGTGCCTAGTGGCTGGCGGCTAGTGCCTGCGGTCGGCTGATCCACCACCACAGCGCCGTGCCCAGAATGGGCACCATGCTGAGCGTCACAAAGACCGGCGCGTACTGCTGCCGGCCGAACCACGGCCCGTAGGCAAACAACAGGATCGCCACGACGGCCGACCACGCCCCCGAGCCGATCCCGGCCACTTTACCGGTTTCGTCCCGCGGATAGGCGCGCGCGGCCACGTGCAGCGACACCACGATGAATCCCACGGCGATAAACATCGCCCACGAAAAGATCGCCAGTGCGGCAATCCATGAAGTCGTTCGGGTGATGACCGAAAGCCCCAGCGCCAGAATTGTGAGCAGCACATAGAGCCGGACGGGCCGCGGATTGTCGCGCACCCACCAATCCGAAATCCAGCCCCAGAAATAGTAACCGCATTCCCAGCAGACCGCGGGAATCCAGATGACTTCTCCGATCCTCGCTTGCGTTAGACCCAATGCTCGACTCAAGTACAGCGGGCAGAAATAGAGGCTCGGCCCGAGCGCCGCTCCGCCCAGGCCCATGCCTACAACCAGCAGCCAGAATCGCCGCTCGAAGAAATTCGGCCACGCGACGCCGCTGGGTTTGCGCTCCGCCGCGTGCACGAGTGGTGGCCGCGCCACGAGCCACCAGACAATCAGCCAGATCGCACCGAGCCCGCCAGTAACGAGGAATGCTGCACGCCAGCCAAACTTGAGCGCAATCGGCACGATCATCAGCGGAGCGATGATTGCGCCAACCGAGGCGCCACTATAGGAAATTCCCATGCCGCGCGATTGGCGGCTGAGCGGCAACGAGTTCGCCGCTGTACGCAGGCCGCCAGGAAACGTGGCACCCTCGCCGAAACCCAGCATTGCCCGCACCGCCGCGAAGCCGAGAAATCCGGCAACCCATGCATGCGACGCGCTCGCCAGCGTCCAAATGCCAACCGCGAGCAGCATCCCCACCCGCAGACCGATGTAGTCAAGCCACGCGCCCCAGAACAGATTTGAGAGCATATAGACAATGGAAAAAACTCCCCCAACATACGAATAGGCGGTTGCGCTCAACCCAGTGTCGCGCAGAATCATCGGCGAAATTACCGTAAGCGCCTGGCGATCAATGTAGGAGAGACACGAGCAGCTCATCATCACGGCGACGGGAACCCACATGCGCCAGCCTTTGGTGGCGGAGCTTGCAACCGCGCTGCGATGAGTCGTCGTTGTCGGTGCTTCGAGAGGCATCCAGTAATCCTGTAGGGCAGCGGGAGTGTATCACGCGCAATTGGCGCGCAAGGAAGCGTGATAATGTGGCGCGAGAATGTTCGTGGTTGGATGGCCTAGGAGCCGACAAACGTGGACGATGCGGAGCTGAGGAATTGGATCGGGAAGACGGAAACGGTCACAGATCAAATTACGCCCGTGCCGATGGCTGCGCTTTCGGCAACTCTCGACATCGAAGCTCCCGCGCCAAAGACTGGCGATCTGCTGCCGCCGCTCTGGCACTGGCTTTATTTTCTATCGATCCACCGGCAATCCGAGTTGGGGTCCGAGGGTCACTCAGTAAAGGGCGGCTTCCTTCCGCCGGTGCCGCTGCCGCGGCGCATGTGGGCCGGCGGGCGCCTAGAATTTCATCGGCCGCTGCGCGTCGGCGAGACCTACACGCGAACGTCGCTGGTCGCAGACGTGCAACACAAGGAAGGCCGCACGGGGCCGCTGATTTTCGTTGTCGTACGTCACGAAATTCGCGGTGCTGAAGGAATCTCGCTTGTTGAGGAACAAGATATCGTATTTCGAGATCATGCCAAGCCCGGAGAGGCGATGCCGGCCCGTCAGCCCGCACCGAAGGATGCGAAGTGGGAACGTGCCGTTCGGCCCGACGATGTGCTGCTATTTCGCTATTCTGCGCTGACTTTTAACGCGCACCGCATCCACTACGATTGGCGCTACGCGACGAAGGTCGAGGGATATCCGGGGCTTGTGGTACACGGACCGCTGATCGCCACGCTGCTACTCGATCTGCTAAGGCGCAATCTGCCGGCGGCGGAGGTCACGCGATTCTCATTTCGCGCCGTGAGCGCACTATTTGATACCGCGCTGTTTTGGATCTGCGGCAGACCGGAACCAGACGGGAAGACGATATCGCTCTGGGCGCGAAACGAGTTCGGCGATCTCGCGACGACGGCGACAGCCACGATCAAGTAGCGGCTAGTCGTAGTATTGCGGCGATTTCTTGAGCTTCGAGTTGGCTATGAAATCGTGTTCGATCCACAGTTGCGTGTGCGTTTTCTTGCAGTAGTCTTCGATCATCGCGCGGCTGGCGAGCGATTGATCCTTGTTGAACTCGAACGTGGGCACGCGTCCCGAATTGCGCTCCTCCGGGTAGTGATACAAGTCGCCGGCGAGCATGACCTTCCCGGTCTTCTTAAGATGAAGAATCAGCACCTGGTGGCCGGGCGTGTGGCCCGGAGCCGATTTGATGATCACTTTGCCGTCGCCAAACACGTCGTACTCGTCCTGCGTGAGCAAAATGGTCTTCGCATTCTTGAGCAGGTCGTAGTTCTTGGGGTCGACGAGAGCGGGCGGCTTGTCGGCAAACATGGCGTCGCGCTCAACGGGCCGCACAAGCCAGGTCGAACTCGCAAATTCGTTGGAGTTGGCGACGTGGTCGCCGTGATAGTGCGAATGCGCGAGGTACGTAATGTCTGCAGGAGCGTAGCCGATTTCCGAAAGTTGAGATTTGAGAGTGCGGGTTGCCGTTGAATACCCTTGGGTCACCGGCTGACCGTCGTCCTTGAACGCGGTATCGGGAATCACGCCAACGTCCCACATCAGAGTACCTTTGGGATGAACAATCAGGTAGCAGGGCACCGCAAAATCCGTGCTCGCGACTTCTTCTCTTTTGAAATTGAAAAGTGCGGGATCGAGGCCCTTGATCACGCCACAATCGAAAACGTACAGCCTCAGGCTCTTGACCTTTTGCAAGTGGTGCTGCGCGAGCGCTGAACCAACCACAGCGATCGCAATCAGGCCCATGACTAGGGCCGGACTGAGCCTTGAAGGACGGTTCCGAGTTGCCATGGCACGCTCCTATACGTTGCGGGGGGCCTAATCATACTCAGAATTCGCGTTACGTCCAGCTTTTGAATTGTCCCCGGAGCTCCCTACGGCTCCGGCGCTGCCAGTGTCGAACGGGTGTGAATCAAGAGCTAAATTGAGCGTATAATTCGCGGCGGTTTTCGAGAACTTACTGGAGGAAGTATGGGCGAGATTGAAAAGCGCAACGAGCACATCGTGAGACACTTTTTCGACACGTTGAGCTCGAACGATCTCGAAAAGCTGCGGACCCTGCTTCACGAACAGGCGACGTGGAACGTAATGGTGATCGGCATTCCGGGCGCGGGAGAAAAGAAGGGGCGCAAGGGCATCATTGACGATTTTCTCAAGCCGGTGCGCGAACGGTTGTTCGAGCCCGAGGACCCAAAGTTAGTGATTCAAAGTTTGGTCGTTCAGGGACCGCTCGCTGCGGTCGAGGCGAAGGGGCTGGGCAAAATGAAGAACGGCAAGGAGTACAACAACCGCTACGCGTTCATGATCGAAATCAAGGACGATAAGATCTTTTCCTTGCGCGAATACATGGACAGCTACTATGTGAGTACGCTGTAGAGGCAGCGTCTTGCTGGGCCTTCCGTCGCCTTGGCCAGGACTTACGCACCGCCGTTGACCGTGGTCCCGCCGTCAATGCGCAGGATCGCAGCCGAGATATAGGAAGCTTCGGGCGACGCCAGGAAAACCGCAGCCGATGCAATATCCTCCGGCGTCCCATTCCGGCCTAGAGGGCATCTCTGCCTTCGCGATTCATACAGCGCATCGTCGAAATTGTTCATCTCACGCGCACCGGGCGTCGGCACGGTGCCCGGGCACACGGCATTTACCCGAATGCGGCGCGGCCCGAATTCCACCGCCAGGGAACGCGTCAGCGAGGACACCCCTCCCTTGATGGCTGAATAGACGGTGGATCTCGGCACGCCGAGTTCTGCAGCGGGCGATGTGTTGTTGATGATGACACCGCCGCGCTCGGGATCCATGTGGCGCAGGGCCGCCTGCGCGCTCCAGAAAATCGATTTCAATCCTACGTCGATCATCCGCGTCACGGTCTCTTCGCGAATTTCCGCAACCGGCTCACGTTTGAAGACGATCGCGTTGTTCGCGACGATGTCGAGCCGGCCGAATTCAGCGACCAGCTCGTCCACAGCTCGCAGAAAATCGTCGCGCCGGCTGACGTCGATCGCGAAGGCGCGAGCCTTGCCCGAATTCTTGGTGATTTGATCTGCGGTAGCTTCGGCGGTCGTCTTATCGATGTCGGCGACGCCCACGATCGCGCCTTCTGCGGCGAACGCCACGGCCATCGCCTGGCCGATTCCGCGGCCTGCACCGGTGACAAACGCGACTTGACCTTTGAGACGTGGCATCAATTTGCTCCCCTAGAAAGATTTGAGAACTTACGAACCACTTGTGGCGGAGACAGCGGCCTCGGGTTTCAGGGAAACGGCGCCGGACGACCGGTCTTCCTTAATCAGGTCAGCGGCCTTCTCACCGATCATGAACACGGCCGGAGCGGGTCCGCACGATGGCAGCTGCGGCATGATCGACGCATCCACCACGCGCAGCGATTCGACCCCGCGTACGCGCAGCCGCTCGTCGACTACGGCCATTGCGTCCTGCCCCATCTTGCAGGTGCCGCTCGGATGGCAGAAGGTCGCGCTGGTCGCGTGCAGATGCTCGCGCAGCTCCTCGTCCGAGCGCACCGCCTCGCCCGGCGCGTCTTCGCCCAGCACCATCGAGCGCACAGGCTCGGTCGCGAAAATCCGCCGCATCAATTTCATCCCGGCCACCAACCGGTCCTCGTCGCTTGCCACCGAAAGATAATTCGCGTTCATCAGCGGCGCCTGCTTCGGATCAGCCGACTTCAGCCGCAGCCGCCCGCGCGATTTCGGCTGCGTGAATGCGATCCCGCCGGTAACCCGCGGAATCGGATCGGCCGCAATCCGCCCGCTCTTGTCGTAAACGTAGCTCATAGCGCGAAACACCAGCTGCAAGTCCGGGCTCGCCGTGCCGGGCAAGCTCCGCGCCAGCGCCGTCGCCTGCGACGCCCCGTTCGTCAACGGCCCGCGCTTTGCCAAGTAGTATGTGATCGCATGCCCCACCACCGCCAGCCCGCTCAGTTCTCGATTCAGCGAGTTTTCGGGCGCGGTGCGGTACGTGCACGTCCCCGACACATGGTCGTGCAGATTCTCGCCTACCCCCGGCGCGTCCACGACCACCGGAATCCCCAGCTCCCGCAGATGCTGCGCCGGACCAATTCCCGAAAGCATCAGGATTTGCGGCGAGCCGATCGTCCCGGCCGCCACGATCACCTCGCGTGTCGCTAGCGCC
Organism: Candidatus Acidiferrum sp.; assembly: GCA_035622585.1. Classification (GTDB taxonomy): domain Bacteria; phylum Acidobacteriota; class Terriglobia; order Acidiferrales; family UBA7541; genus Palsa-295. Next base: position 88,274 of record DASPVC010000066.1, on the reverse strand, counting down.
TTCTCTATCGCGCCGCCGCATTCGTATTCGACGCCCGTCGTGCGGCGACCCGCCATCGACAATCGCAGCGCGAACGCCGAAGTTTCGACTGTCAGATTTCGCCTCCCGCGCACCGGACGCAAATAGGCCTCGTACGCCGAATTGCGCTCGCCGTGGCGGATTGAATACGGCATCAGCCCGATGCCTTCCGGCGAATCGCCGTTGAGGTCTTTCGCGGCCGGCAGTCCCGCCCGCACGCCCGCCTCGATGAACGCGCGCGAAATCGGGCTTACGAACACTGGATAGCTGACGGTGAGTTTTCCCGTACCGTTCGCTGACGGCCCGTGCAAATCCTCGCGGCGTTCGAGTTTCTGAAAATACGGCAGCACGTCGGACCAGCCCCAGCCGATGTTGCCGAGCGCGCGCCAGCCGTCGTAGTCCTCTTTCTGACCGCGCACGTAAGCGCTGCCGTTAATGGAGCTGCATCCCCCAAGAACCTTTCCACGTGGCCAGAAGATCGTGCGATTGTTCAGCCTTGCTTCGGGCTCAGTGTAAAGACCCCAATTGAGCGTGGGATGGGTGAAGAGCTTGCCCATCGCTAGCGGCATCTTGATCCACGGGCTGGTCGGCTCGGAGCCGGCCTCGATCACCAGCACGCGAATGGACGCGTCCTCTGTCAGCCGACTGGCGAGGACGCACGCAGCGGTGCCCCCGCCGACGATGATGTAATCGAAGCTGCGAAGCTCAGCCACGTGCGCGAGGTGTCAGTCCGTTTTGAAACGCCAACCCTGTGCGTCGCGCACGACGCGCCCGACCGGCTCATTGAAATGAATGGCGAAGAATCGCACCGGACTGTCGCCGTAGCGCCGAATGAAATCCCGGCGCGTCTGGCGGGACATTCCCTTGTCCACGCAGGCGGCCGAACAAATTTCAGGCTCGGGAATTTGAATCGGATTGTGAAATACGTCGCCAGTAATGACTGCTTCCTGCCCGCGCGAGGAAACACGAACGCTGACGTGGCCGGGCGTGTGGCCGTGCGATGGTTCGAGCCAGACTTCGTCCACGAGCTTGTGGTTCGTGTCAACGAAGTCCGCCAGGCCCGCGTCGATGATCGGTTTGACTGAATCGAGAATGTGCCGCACGTCCTGGCTCTTTTCTTTGAGTACCTGTTGCCAATAAGCCCACTCTTTGCGGCCGAAAAGATAGCGCGCCTTTGGAAACGTCGGCACCCAGCGGCCATTTTCCAGTTTCGTATTCCAACCGCAATGATCGAAGTGCAGGTGCGTGCAAAGCACGAAATTGATCGAATTGGGATCCAAGCCCGCGGATTTGAAATCCTCAAGAAATGCCGTTTGCATGTCCGCGCATTGCGGCAGCTCGCGCTCGCGGTCGTTTCCGACGCACGTATCGATCACGATTCGCTGGCCGCCAATTTCGAGCACGAACGCCTGAACCGCCAAGATGATCTGACCTTCGGGCGTGATGAATTTCGGGACGAGCCAGTCGTATTTCTTGTAGTGATCGGCGGTTTCGGTAGGGAAGAGCGGCGCCCAGGGAATCCGGTCCGCCGATTCCATGATGCTCGTGACCTTCACATCGCCGATCTGCCAGCGTCGAATCCGCGATTCGCCCTTCTTGCTCGAAGCGGCGGGAGCGGAACCGGAATGGCTCGTGGCGGCGCCCGCCGCATGCAGTTTCGTGCCCGTTTCGTTGGGTGGATTCATTACGGCCTCCCTAGGTGACGGCCATTCGACGGCTCCCGATTTATCACGCATCGGCGCCTACGCGCAAGCTGCCCACGGAGGATTCTCCGCAGCGGGCATCGTCGAAAGCGGGGCGGAAAAGCAAAAGCAGATCCCTCACCGCCATCCCCGACCAAGAGTGTCGGGGCTGGGTTCGGGATGACAACGTTGCAAGCGACACGGAGTTTTCATGCGTGAAAAAGTGTCCCACTTCTTTGAGTCGTCCTCCCTTTGTTTTCATGGAGTTAGCGTCGACATTAAGTGCGACGGTGTCCCACTTAATTTTGCATCCCTGCATGAGGTGCTTCTTAGGTGAGGGCAGCGCGTTCGACCTTGCACCTGCTCTAGCATCGTGAAAGCTCTCCGTCCTCGTCTGGGTCGCCTTTCTGGCGGATCGCGCTCGTGGCGACCGGCCGATTCGGCGCCCAAACCACGCTAGCACGAAAGGAAACTGGAATTGTCAAGCGAGTTCTGTGGACTTCACGTCGCCAGGGAAGCGGGCTACTTTGCTGCGACGACTTCGTCCCAAATGCGGTGGCCATGCGTTTCCTTCAGCAGCAGGCCGCCCACTACGAAGGTCATCGAGGCGACGACCATCGGATAGTACAGCCCTGCAAGAATATTTCCGGTCGCGGCGCAGCTCCACAATCCGATCAAAGGCAGCAGCCCGCCGAACACACCGTTGCCAATGTGGTAGGGCAATGAGACGGATGTGTATCGCACCTTTGCCGAAAAAGCCTCGACGAGGTAGGCAGCAATCGGCCCGTAGATCATGCAGACATAAATCACCTGAACAAATACGAGGAAAACAAGCATGGGGACGTTCGGATTGGGAGCTTCCTTCGCGGGGATCTGCACGTTCGTCGCCGGGTCAATCGTCATCGCGCTCAAACTGATCGCGCCGGTGACTTTGCTGACGGTTGACTTGAGCGCGACTACATTGTTTCCGGCAGCGTGCTGCATCGCCTTGTAGATCGGGACATAGGTGAGAACCGCCAGCAAACAGGCGCCGAGCATCAGCCATTTGCGACCGATTTTGTCCGAGAGCGCCCCGAAAAACGTGAAGAAGGGCATCGCGCACAGCAAAGCGATGGCCACGATGATGTTCGACATCTTGTTATTCACTTTGAGAATCGTCTGAAGATAGAAGAGGGCGTAGAACTGCCCGCAGTACCAGATGACACCCTGGCCGGCGGTGGCTCCGAAGAGAGAGATGAGCACGCGCTTGAGATTGTCCCAATGGCCGAACGCATCCTTGAGCGGCTGCGCGGAGGTTTTCCCCGCCGTCTTCATGGTCGCGAAGATCGGCGATTCCTTCATTCTCCAGCGCACGTAGAGCGAAATAGAAACGAGGATCATCGAGATCAGGAAGGGAACGCGCCAGCCCCAAGCGTTGAAACGTTCTTTCGTCATCGAGAATTGAGTCGCGAGAATCGCGAGAAGCGAGACGAAGAGGCCGAGCGTCGCAGTGATCTGTATAAAGCTCGTGTAGAAGCCTCGCTTGCCGTCGGGTACGTGCTCGGCGACGTAGATCACCGCGCCGCCGTACTCGCCTCCGAGCGCCAGCCCCTGCAGGACGCGGATCAAAATCAGCGTCACGGGCGAGAACCAGCCAGCCTGTGCGAACGTTGGCATCAGGCCGATGAGGAAGGTCGAGCCGCCCATCACGCTAAGCGTCACAAGAAATGCGTAGCGGCGACCCACAAGGTCGCCGATATGGCCAAAGAAAAGCGCGCCGAACGGCCGCACGACGAAGCCAACCGCGAACGTCGCGAGATAGGCGATGTAAGCAAAAGTGTCGTTCCCCGGCGGATAGAACTTGAGCGCCAGCACGGAGGCGAGGCTGCCGAAAATATAGAAGTCGTACCATTCGATCATGGTCCCGACGCTCGAGCCGAAAATCACGCGCCAGATTCCGTACTCGCTGGTTCCTCGAACTCGCACTCCATCGGCAATGGTGGCCATGCGCTCTCCTGAGAAGCTCTGGAAGCAGTAAGTGTGGCGTTTTGCCAGGTCACCTGATATATGCGCCGGATCGGATTGTCAAGTGACGGCGCTGGCGCTGCGCTACTTGCGGAAAAGAAATGTCAGCAAAAACAGCACCAGCCTGAAATTCAGAAGCTTGAGGGCGTTGCGGGCCTCCGTGCCTGTGAGCTTGGCAGTGAGCGGCATGGAGCCGAACACCTTGCCCTTCATCACCAGCTTGCCATCCTCGGCTTCGAGCGACGTGATCTGCAGCAACTCGGCATTGTCGGGACCGTAGAGTTTGATCATCGCTGCTTGCCAATCTTGTCGAAGTCGATTTTCAGGTCCTCGCACATCTTCATCGCTGTCGCGCGGCCCGCTCCGAAAACGCCGCCGCCCGGATGCTGGAATGGCCCGACCAAGTAGAGGCGCTCGACACCGGGCACAATGTTGTTCCCAAGATCAGGCGTCGGCCGGTGCGCGCCCGACTGATACATATAGGGCGCAGCGCCGTGCAGATCGCCCTTCTGAAAACTCTCCGAGCAGCGCTCGAGGTCCAACGGACTGTCGCAGACGTAGGCGATGATGTTTTCGGGCGTGAGGTTTTCGCAGAACTTCGCCGTGCGTTCGATCATCTGGCGGGCGAACGCATCTTTCACTCTGTCCCAATGTTGCGGCCCACCGTCGGGATGCGAGTAGGGCACGTAATCCCAGATGTGGAATGTGGACTTGCCGGGAGGGCAGCGCGTGGCGTCAAAGTTCGAGGGGCACGCAACGCCGAGCAACGCGGTGTCCGGGATGCGCCCGTATCGCAGCGTGTCGAAGTATTGCCGCAACACAGTCATGCTTGTGGAAACGAGATCCGTGAAGTAGGCCTTGCTGACGTGCGGTCCGGCTTTGAAGCGAAGCGGCTCGTTCAAAGCGCCGTGCACCGTGAAACATGAGTTCGCGGATAACTCGACACGCGCGGCGTCACGCGTGACTCTGGCGTCGAGTCCGGGAACATATCGTCCGAGGAAATGCGGATGGATGGAACCGATGACGCCATCCTTGGCGCCGTATTCGGTTCCATCCGCGGTTCGCACACCGACGGCGCGACCACCCTTCACCAGGACCTGCTCGACTGAAGTGTTGTTGACGACTTTTCCGCCGTGGTCTTCGATGCAGCGAACGAGTGACGCCGTCAGAGCGCCGCTGCCGCCCACTGCCACTCCGATGCCGTAGGTTTCCATGAAGCCGAGAAAGACGAATATGCCGAGGCCCGTGCCCTTTTCCTCGGGACCCGTCAAGTTTTCGGAAACCATGCGCACGAAGAAGAGGCGCACCATTTCGTTCTCGAAATTGTCCACGATGATGTCGTACGGGCTTTTCTGCATGAGGGCGAACAGCTCGCGGCCCTCGACGCTCTGGTCCATCATCGCGAGCATTGCGCCCATCGGCGGCGGTGGTGTGTAGAACGACGCCGAGATCATGGGAAGATACTTCATCGCCGTGTCTGCGAATCTGAGATAGGTATCCGCATCCTTCTTCGAATAACGGGCGATTTCCTCGTAATTCTTCTGACGATCGCGATAAAGTCCGATGGACGAGCCGTCGTCGAAAACGACCATGAACGGAATTTCCGGATAGATGTACTTCAAGCCGTAGCGCGAGAGCAGCTTCAGCTCGTCATTCTTAATGAGCGGATTGCCTTGAATGAAGATGTGGCCGGTACTGAACCTATCGTGCAGGTAGTCGGGACCGGTCAGCTTTGCCGTGACGACGCCGCCGCCGAACCAAGGATTTCGCTCGAGCACGAGGACACTCTTGCCGGCCGCAGCCATGTACGCGGCGGCGACCAATCCGTTGTGGCCGGAGCCAATCACAACAATGTCGTAATTTTGAGGCATACGCGTCCCCGCTTCCCGGTATTCGCTCGATGAAATGACAAACGAGCGCGTTTACGGCACCCGCGAAGCGGAGCGCAGTCTGTAATAAGTCGCGCTGACGTTCAACTTCTTTTTCGGACCTACGAAGGACTTTTCGGATGCGACGGCGCCGAGGCTGCCACTTCGATGGTCGTGGACAGGGACGCTTGTTCGCCGCCGCGGCGCACGGCGACGCTCAGCTGCCAAGAGCCCGACTGCGACAATTGGGCGGTAGCGGACTGCAGGAGTTTGTTTGCGGACTGTTGATGCGTTGCGCGGAGGACCGCGGGCTCGCCGCCATTCGTCGGCTGGAGCGTCACATCGACGTCCGTGTCGAGAATCGGCTCTTCCGAACTAGAATTCTGCACCAGCACGGACACGTCGCAATCCTCAGGCTCCACGGGATCTGGCGGCGCAAAGATCGTGATGTGAAACGGACCGGACGTGCCCTGTGATCGGACCACGGCCTCGTCGATGTCGGTCTTGTCGGGTGCAAACCAACCGTACGCCAAGGCACCAAGCGGTAGCACTAAGGCTAGGGCAGCGAGCAGAGGGCGCTTGAAGCGCATGTCGGGCAGCGGTGCTTGCGGCCGCGGCTCAGGCTGCGGGCCGGAAGGGGACAGCAACCGCACCATGATGAACACCGCAGGAATCAAGAAGGCAAACGAACCTACGACCCACATGCTGACTCCGGCGGCAACCTGATCGCTTTGTGCGGAAATTCCCCAGAGGCGCGGCACGCGCAGATAGGACGGGTACAGCACCCGATCCGAGAATGCCAAGAAGGCGGACAGCACCGAGTTCACGAAATCGGCGAGCAGCAGATAAATCGGCATCGTCGAGCGCGGCCAGTGCGCGCGGCTGGGCCAAGGCTGAATCACAGGCCACCAAAAGAGAAGTGATGCGACTAGGAAGCACGCGTGCTCAACCTCATGCCATCCGGGCGAGCGCAAAGCCAGTTCGTAGGCCACGGGGATATGCCAGCCGAGCATCGCGAGCGCCATCAGCAGCCAGCATACGGCGGGATGAACCAACCGCTGGCCGATCCAGCGCACCGGGCGCGCGCCCAGAAAGGGACGCAGCACTTTCTGCGAAGCCCAGCGCGGAAGGCCGTGCATCAACGGAATCTCAGGATTGCCGAGAAGGATGAGCGGGGGCACAAACATCATCAGCAACATGTGCTGCATCATGTGGTCGGTCAAGAAAAAGGGATCCAGCGCGTCGATTGGGGAAGCGAGCGCGACTTGCAAGACGGCCAGACCGCCGAGAAAGGAGAGGAGCCGCCCCATGGTGAACCGGGTGGGCATCGTGGCTCGAAGGACAGACCAGCCGCGAAGGTAGAGCAGAGCGGTCAGAAGGTTAAGCGCTGTCACGTAGGTTGGAAAAGACCAGGATGCGAGAATAGCTTGAGCAGTGGGGGACATCGCGTGCTACCGAAGGAGGGCTCGTGAACGCAGGACAACCGCCGCACCGCTCTTCACGCTTGGCGGTGCTCCCCGCCCTCTTCGCCCATCATGCCGGGCGTTTCCACGCCAGCTCGAGCGGCCAGAGGGTACTGCCACGTGGGTATCCGCACCTGCCTTAGGACCACAAAGCCGGCCACGATTCCGAAAGCCGCCTGAGACGCCAGGAACCAGCCCCACTGGATTCGCCGATTGAGAATTGGATCAATGATATCGAGCACGCTGTAGAGCAAGCCCGTCCATACCAGGGGAGCGAAGAGACCCCCTAAGAGAATCGGACGGCGGGGAAGCATCGGCAAAAGAGCGCCGTAGAGTAGGCCTACGAGTATCGAGGTCGTAAGATGCAAGGCCGTCGCCACGAGCAAGAGTTCGATGTGAAAAGCCGCAATCTGCGATGTGCTGACGTCGACATGTTCGTACACAACTGCGCCGAGAAGGTTGATCGGATACCAGATACTGCCGTGACTCAACAATCCGTAGAGCATCGCCAGCGCGGCCATGGCGGCACCGCCTGCAAGCCCTCCTTTGAAGCCCGCCGAAATCGGATAGATTTCGAGAGGCAACCGGGCGCGGTGGGGAACCTCCGCCGCAACGATGCGAGCCACTTTGCGCCGCGAAGTCGCGATCGGTACGGGCGTCGAAACCACCGGAACCGCCTCGTGATGCTCGTGGGGCAGTACCTGCAGGAACCAGCCGACGCAGCCCGCCAGCGCCAGGATCGCCCCGACCCAGGTTAGTTTGCCGGTGGTGAGCAGTCCGGTAGCCATGAGCACCAAGCCGAGCGCCAGCACGAGAGGCCAGACAGTCGGTTGCGGAAGATTCACGTATTCCGGAGCAGAACCGGTTGTGGGGTTCGATTGGCGTCCCGATGTCATGTCGTCCTCACGGCTCGCGCCGATCCGCACCTGCTTGGGGCCTGAGTCATCGGCCCACAATGTAAACCGTTGTGAAAACTACGACCCAAACCGCATCAACGAAGTGCCAGTAGAGCGAAAATACTTCGCAGCGCTCCGAGTGTTCACGCTTCACTTTGCCAGCGAGGGCCAGAATCATCACGAGTAATAGTCCGATGAGGCCGACGATGACGTGCGACGCGTGCAGGCCCACGAGAGAATAGTACGTGGTGCCGAAGAGGCTCGTCTGAATCGTGAAGTTTTCCTGATAGATTAGATGACGCCACTCCAACGCAGTGCCGATGATAAAAATCGCGCCAAGGGCGAGCGTGACGAACCAAAAGGCGCTGAACAAGCCTGTCTTGCCCTTGCGCAGCGCAGCGATCGCCCAGTGCATCGTGAAGCTGCTCGAGAGCAGGCAGATCGTCCCCACGATCGGAATCTGCAGCACCTCGCGGGGCGTGGGTCCGCTGAGACTTTTGCCAATGTAGAAGATATACGCGGCGACGAAAATTGTGAAAATCGCGGACTCGGCGATGATCAAGCAAATCATGCCGACCTTTCCTCGCGAGGGAACGTGCCACTCCGCGCCCGCAGTGACATCCATGCTCGTTGCGCTCATCGGGATTTCCCCGCCTCTCCTGCGATCTTCATTCGTACTTCCAATCCGGGTCGTCGGGATGCTTGATGTCCCATAGCGGCCTGCGGCTCCGCACCGCCGGAACCACAGCGAAATTGTACTCAGGGGGTGGGGACGTCGTAGCCCACTCCAGCGTCCACGCATCCCACGGATCGTTGCCTGCTGGAGCACCTTTGATATACGAGGCGATTACGTTATAGACGAAAATCAATACGGCGACGCCCTGAAAGATGACTCCGATTGAGGCAATCATGTTCCACGATTCCCATCCGCGGCCAGCTTCGTACGTGTAGATGCGCCGCGGCATTCCGAGAAGACCGGGGATGTGCAGGGGATCAAAGGTCAGATGAAAGCCGATGAGGAAAATCCAAAAGTGCCATTTGCCCAAAGTCTCGCTGAGCATCCGGCCGGTCATTTTCGGGAACCAGTAATAGAAGGCGGCGAAAATGCTGAACATGATGCCGCCCACGATCACGTAGTGGAAGTGAGCTACCACAAAATATGAATTTCCGAGTTGCCAGTCGAACGGCGCCGTGGCGAGCGTGATGCCTGTGAGCCCGCCGATCAGGAACTGGAAGAGGAAGCCCACCGCAAAAATCATGGGTGTTGAAAAGCGAATTTTTCCGCCCCAGATCGTCGCCAGCCAGTTGAAGATCTTAATGCCGGTAGGCACAGCAACCACCATCGTAGTCAGAACGAAGAAAGCATTACCGTAGGAAGGCATCCCAACCGTAAACATGTGGTGGGCCCAGACGCCGAGGCTAACGAATCCGATGCTCGTGGTGGCCGCGACCATCGCCGGGTATCCGAAGATCGCTTTTCGCGAAAAAACCGGAACGATCTCCGAGATGAAGGCGAAGCATGGAATGATCAGGACGTAGACCTCCGGATGGCCGAAAATCCAGAAGAAATGTATCCACATGACAACGGAGCCGCCCGCCGCCGTATCGAAAAAGTGCGCGCCGAGATAGCGGTCGGCCATTAACATCATCTGAGCGGCGGTGAGCGGGCTGATCGTCACCAGCACGAGACTGCCCATCACCAAATTCATCCATGCCATCAACGGCATCTTGCCGAGCGTCATCCCCGGGCAGCGCATCGTCAAGACCGTCGCGACGAAATTGATGCCTCCTGCAATGCTTCCTATGCCCCCAAGCAGGATAGACAAGTTCCAATAGTCCGTCGTGTGACCTAGGGAAAACGCGGTCGAAGTAAGTGGCGCGTACGCGAACCATCCGAAATCTGGCGCGCTCCCCGCCTGAGACAGCGGCCCGCCCGCGAAGAAACTGCCGTAGAGCAACAATCCTCCCAGCGCCGTTATCCAGAAGCCGAATGCGTTCAAGCGCGGATAGGCCATATCTCGCGCCCCGATCATGAGAGGTACGACGTAGTTGCCGAATCCGAAAAGAATTGGCATGGCGACGAAAAACACGCCGGTCGTGCCGTGCAACGTGAAGAGTCGATTGAAGAGTTGCGGCGATAGGAACGTGGAGTTGGCGTGGGCCAACTGAACGCGCATGAGGACCGCTTCGATCCCCATCACGACGAGCATGAGCAATGCGTAGACGATATACATCAGCCCGATCTTCTTGTGATCGGCGGTGCCGAGCCATTCGTAGATAACGGCCAGTGGCCCCCTGTGGACTGTCAAAGGCACGGCTTCTGAAGCCATAATCTCTTCTCTCTTTGATCCTCTAGCGCATCGTCATCAAGTAAGACACGATCTGATCCAATTCCTGGTCGGTGAGATCCTGCGGCGGCATCTTCGAGCCAGGCTTGAACGTGTCAGGATTGCGAATCCATTTCCGCAGGTTCTCAGGCGTATTCGGCACAGCCCCGGAAGCGATCGTGTCGCGGCTCATCAAATGAGTGAGATCAGGCCCGACCACTCCGGCTGCGATCGTTCCGCGGACCGCATGGCAGGCAAAGCAGGCCTTGGAAATGAAAAGAGCGCCGCCCGCCGCAACGGAGGGATCGGAGGCCGCGGGCTGCTGCTGTTGATGCACCCATTGATCAAAGTCGTCGCGTTTGTCCACATAGACTCGCAGGAGCATCTTTGCGTGCTGGGTGCCGCAATACTGCGCGCACTGCCCGAGAAATATCCCCGTGTCATGTGGATCGATCCACATGTTGTTTGGATGATTGGGGATCAGGTCGGTCTTGCCAGCCAACCGCGGAACCCAAAAGCTGTGGTCCACGTCTGCCGAGAGTAGATGGATGTACGTCGGCGTAGGATGGTTCGGATCGCTCACCGGGACATGCAGCTCGTTTGCCGCCACTAGCCCGTATTGCGGATAGCGGTATTCCCACCAAAATTGATGCGCGACGGCAGTCACTTGAATCGTGCCGTCGGGTGGAGAAGCGTCTTGAACGCGATGAATTACCTGGGCGGTTGAGAGGAAAAGCACCACTACGATCAGGATTGGGAGCACGGTCCAAGCCAGTTCCATTTGGTTGCTGCCGTAGATTTGAGGCGGCTCCGATTCGTCCCCTTGCCTGCGCTCGCGAAACCTGACGACTGCGTAGGCGAGAAGGCTGAAAACAACCACGAAGATAGCGCCCAGGACTTCGAGCTCGAAGACGGAGAGCCGGTAGATCGAGTGTGCAGGCGTAGAATCCGGCGCGAAAATGTTCGTCGGGCTGGCGCCGCCTGAAGCAGCCAGAGCAATGCTCCCCGTCCCCAGTACTGCGACGAGAAGGAGGGCCCCGCGCCAAAAGATCCAGTCCAAACACTCGCGGCGCGTTCGCCGACCCTCCGCGGACAAGCGCGAAAGGGACGTTTGCTTCTGATTCGGAGTTTGCATTTCTCGGCGTGGCTGCATGAAGGACCCGAGAGATACTACACGACTTGGCCAGGCGATGTGACGCCCGTCACAGCCATTCGTGATGCTCGACATAGCAAATGCCTTGAGCAATTGAGGCAGACACAGCTCTCGCGTCGCTGCGCTGAAATTGTCGGCGACTCGCCAGCACCTGCTGCCGGCGCGACTCGCGTCAACGATTAGAGCAGGGCTGCTTGGGAATCGTCGCAGCCCCGCACGGTTTGTGCTCTTGTTAAGCGGCAGGTCTACTGCCGTCACCCTTACTTCTTCTTCGAAGGCTTCGCAGAACCCATTTTTGCCTGTTTCGCTGTTTTCTTGGTTGCCATCGGATTCCCTCCCGGCAGCGGTGTGCCCCCTGGGGCAGTCGCGATAGTTATATGCAATTTTCGCCCCAATATCCAGCGTTCGCAGTTTCCCGCAAGGCTCGCTTCTGACGTGCGCACGCGTCGGCTGATACGTGCATCGATGTGTCGTGCTCGAGGAGGCTCGAAAAAGAACAGGAGGAATCGGCCGAACCAGACCCAGGGTCTATCGTGCGGGCTCGGGAGTGCGCTCGCGAGCGATCAAACCGGAAGTGGTCGTTGCCGATGCCCGCGCCAACTCGCAACGGTTCCTTCCCCGTTCTTTCGCTCGATAGAGCGCGTCATCGACACGAAGGAGAAGAACCTCTGGCGCGATCATCTCCTGCGAATCGCTTGCTGCAACTCCGAAACTCGCGGTCACATTCACCGCGCCTGAGGCAGTCGCGATCGGGTTCGAAGCAATGGCCTCGCGCATTCGTTCTGCCAGGCTTAGGGAGCCCATAGAGTCGGCGGTGGGAGCGACGATCAAGAACTCCTCGCCTCCATAGCGACCAACGGTGTCGTAGGGGCGAACGCAGCTGATCATTCGTCGGGCAGTTTCCTTGAGCACCGCATCGCCAAAAAGGTGGCCGTAAGTGTCGTTGACGTGCTTGAAGTGGTCGAGGTCCGCCAGGATGATTCCGAGGGCTCCACCCTCGCGGGCTTGGCGGGAACGCTCGCGGTGTATGGTTTCGAGAACGGCGCCGCGGTTGAGCACTCCGGTGAGCGCGTCGTGCGTAGCCTGAAAGCGAAGCTCCTCCCTTGCCGAGATCAAGCTTTGCTGCAAGCCGAGAATGCGGAGGCCAACCCGAACCCGAGCCCGCAGCTCCTGCGCGTCGAAAGGTTTCGTCAAGTAATCGTCAGCGCCAGACTCAAGGCCGTGAAGCACATTGCCTTTCTGCGTGAGCGCGGTGAGAAGCAGTATGTAGACGTACGGCCGATCGCGCCTCTGGCGTATGCGCTCGCAAACTTGCGGACCTTCCATCCCCGGCATGACCCAATCGAGAATAGCGAGAGATGGCGCGTCCTCACTTTCGAGGATGTGCAGGGCCTGCTTGCCATCCGCGACCGTCACGACGTCGTAGCCGGCCTTTACAAGCATGGCCTCCAGCATGCGCCGCAAGACAGGATCATCTTCGGCGATCAGAATCCTGCTCGTGGGTGGAATGTCTATTTTGGTCATGTGTCTGTTGTGAGCGAGCGAGTACGCTGCTCCGAGCTAATCCGTCGCCAGCTTGAAATCGTTATCCAGCGCGCAGATGAATCTTTCGATTTCTCGTTCCAGGTCCGCGATGAGCTTTGCAGCGCTTTCCATTTTTTTCGAGCGTGCCTCGCGTTCGAGCGCGTGGGCCGCTTCAGACACTCCATTAGCTCCAACGTTGGCCGACGAGCCTTTCAAAGTGTGAGCCAGCCGGCCCAAGAGAGCCACATCACCCGAGTTCCAAGCCTCTTGGATCTGTCGCATGCTGACCTGGCATTCGTCAGCGAAGAGTCGGAGCAGTTCCTCAAGGAGTGCACGGTCCCCCTCGACGCGCTCGAGTGCAGCAGCAATATTCAGAGCACATCGCTCGGACTGTTCCATAGCAGAGAAACCCTCTAAGGATTGGTCAGGCGGGCGATTTCATCCCGCGCGCCCACCACGTAAGGCCCGCCGAATGGAACTGGCCGAAGGGTGTCGGCTCCGGCCCCGGTTCCACTCAACAGGCTTTTCGGCGAATTGTCTGTTCTGAGAATCATGACAGGCATATGTTTTGACGCACGCAGGATGCCGTTCCCGTCGATGGTGGAGTGAGTGTGCTCCTCCATCACATCAGCAACCAGCTCCCGACATGAGGCGCCGGTTCATGCTGCGGGGCTTTCATCTCTGGTCAGTTCTCAACGTGAGGCAGAAAACTCCACTTGCCCAGAGGTTCGGCCCTCCCCTGAGAGCCCTATCGACAAATCTTGCAGGTAACTTTAGTGGATTCGGATCGAATTCGAAGGGAAAAGGAACTGGCTGAAGTTCGAACTGGAGAGGGCTAGCCGCGGTCTATGCCCTAACGCGGGGGAGTTGCAAAGGGTCCCTCACTGGAGGGTGAACTTCTGCCACGGGATCGAGTTCACTGGGATGGTTGCCATGAAGCCAGCAATGTCGCCGCGCCCGTAGTACGTGGGTGCTCCCGAATGATTCTGGGCCATCAAGACCACAGGCTTACCGTCCAAGACCTTTTCCAGCGCGGCGATGATCGAATTGGCTTCAGGCAAGTTCGATAGGACGTCGGGCTTCACAATCACGACAGCGAACAGAGTACCGTCCGCGTTCATGACCGCGGCCTCGAATTGCATTAGCCTTTCCAAGGCGTCAGAATCAGCCCAACCGTGTTGGTACGCCACTGTCCTTCGGTACAGTTGAAGGACAGCAAAAGCCAACCTCGTACTACCTAATCATCCTGCCGCTATTCAAGCCCCACATGTACGCAGCCGATAGTAAGAGTGGCAGCCAGGCGCTCTCTCCATTCCCGGATAGACAACGTAATGAAACGGGTTTTCTCTTTTCTGATTTTCATTTCGTCGCTCGGCATGATTGCGGGCTGCGGCGACGTGACTTCTGCGCCTCCACCACCGCCGCGCCTTGTCATCTCGCCGGCCACTGCACCAGCCGGTACCATAGGATTCGCGTACAGCATGACTTTGAATGCGTCGGGAGGGCAAGCTCCCTACTCTTGGTCCGTAAACACCGGCGCACTCCCGACGGGCTTGAGTCTCAATGCGAATACTGGAGTGATTTCGGGTGTGCCGAGTTCGAGCGGAACCTCCGATTTCACGATGCAGGTCACGGATTCCTCCACTCCGTCACGGACGGGCAATGCGTCGTTTGCGCTCGTTGTGAACCCGCAGCTTTCCTTCTCGATTACATCGCTGCCCGACGGAGTTGTGGGAGTGGCATACAACGCAATCGCATCGGTCTCGGGAGGAACTGCACCGTTCACATGGACTGTGGCCTCAGGCGGTTTGCCCCCGGGCCTGACATTGACTTCGGCAACGGGAGCGATCGCGGGCACGCCCACAACAGCCGGCGGCTTCGGTTTCGGTCTGAAGGTTACAGACTCTTCGACGCCTAGCCAGACTGCAAAGTTCTTCGGCGGTATCAACATCTACCCTCTGTTGGCAATCACGTCGACGAGCCTGCCTGACGGCGTGGTCGGTAGCGCGTACAGCGCGACACTCACGGCGTCCGGTGGCACCGGGAGCTACACGTGGTCCATCGGTTCCGGCAGCCTGCCAGGCGGAATCAGCCTCGATCCGAGCACAGGTATCCTTTCGGGTACGCCGGCGTCCGCCGAACAAGCGAACTTCACCGCGCAAGTGACCGACACGGCCAATCCCGCGCAAACGGCCACGCTCCCCCTCACGTTGAATGTTGCTGCGCCGGGTGCTAACAATCGGCTGATGAAGGGCAACTATGCGTTCCTGCTGCAAGGATTTGATTCGGAGGGTGCGGTCGCGATTGTGGGAAACATCGACGCTGATGGAACGGGTGCAATCACCGGCGGAACGCTGGACATCAATGGCTCCGGCAGCGTGCAACAGGATGTTGCGATCCAGTCAGGGACGTACGAGATCAATTCGGACCGGCGCGGCTCAGTGACGATCCAATCGGCGCTCGGAAGCCAATCATTCCGGCTGGCCATAAATGCGGACGGAACGCTGGCGCACTTCATCGAATTCGATGCCGCACATCCCGATTCCATCCGTGGCAACGGCGTGATGAAGAGACGTGATCCTGGTGTCCTCGTCCGAACGGAATGGAACGGCAACTATGCCTTTGCTTTCTCAGGGCCGAAAGCCACCGGCGGCCGGTCGGCGGTGCTGGGGAGTTTCTCGGCAGAGGCCGCAGGTGGGTTGGACAGCGGCCTTGCGGACATCAACTCCGACGGTGTTGTCGTCCAAGAGGGGCCGATCAGCAATGAATCGGGTTACAGCTTCGGGTCCAACGGCCGGGGTACGCTCAAGTTGGTGATCGACGGCTCGGAAAACATTTCCGGTGCAGTCTATGCCGTGTCTGCCCGCGAGTTCTTCTTTGTGCGGACCGACGGTCCGGGAGCTGATCTGCTCTCGGGCGAAATCATGCAGCAATCAGTCGGCACTTCTCTGGTTTCCGTGTTTGCGGGTCCGAGTGTCATGCATCTGGAGGGCGGATCATCCGCAGGGTCGAGCGTGGCGATGGCGGTTATCGACAGTCGGGATCCTGGCGTCCTGTCGGGCACTTTCGATGTTGACGAAGGCGGAAGCATCCGCTCGACGTCAGTCTCTGAAGGAAGCTATGCGGTGACGTCGGACGCTTTTGGACGGAGCGTGATGACATTCGCCGGTGAGGACTTTGTGCTCTATTCCATTGACGCTGCGACCGCCTTCGTGATGGACGCGTCAGGCAAAAGAGTGAAGACCGGAATGCTGGAGCGCCAGTCCGCCGGCACCTCCTCAAGCGCATTTCCAATTGGAGAGTTCGTCGAAGGTTCTGAAAGCAAGACGAATTCCAGAATCGCGTTCGAATCTGGCGCGCTCAGCATCACTTCGGGTGGCGACCTATCCGAAATCGCCGATCTGGACTTTGTGGGCGAAACTCCGCTTGCCGGTTACTTTGTGGTGGAACGATTGTCGTCGCCAGGTGAAGGCCGAATCGCTACGAGTCGAGGGGCTGTCTTCTACGTGATTTCCCCGACGCGAATGATCCGAGCAGATATGCAGAAGGGCGAAGCCAACCCCAGGCTCGTGTTTGTCGAACAGTAGTGTGAGCTAGCGAGGCGCGGAACTCTGGGGGAACCGGCACCGACTCTCACGCTCCGCCGATCTGATAACCCACACCGCGGATCGTGTGAATGAGTGGACGATCGAAGCCCGAATCGACCTTCTTCCTCAAATAATTGATGTAGACATCCACCACGTTCGTCATCGAGCCGGGGCTCAGCTTCCATGCCTGTTCGACGATCGCTTTTCGAGCGACGGGCTGCAGCGCGTGCTGCATCAGGAAATCGAGCAGCACGAATTCCTTGTGCGTAAGCTCAATCGTATAGCCTCCACGGCGAACCGTTCGCTTGATCCTGTCGAGCTCGAGGTCTTCCACCTTCAGGACGAGTTTTGCCGGTCCATTTGCGCGCCGAAAGAGAGCTCGCACACGGGCGGAAAGTTCGGCAGCGGAGAAGGGCTTGGTCATGTAGTCGTCAGCGCCTGACTCAAGGCACCGGATACAGTCTTGGACGGCGACACTGGCGCTCAAAGCGAGAAGAAGTATGTCTGGTCTCGTCGCGCGGATGCGCGCCAATAGGTCCAGATTGCCGTTGATCGGCACAGCGAGGTCAAAGATCACGAGGTCGTAGGCGCCAGTCTCTACTTGCCGCTCGGCTTCGGCGGCACTAACGGCGCTGACAACATCGAACTTCTCCGCTTGCAGGTGCCGCACGACAAAGTCCGCTAGGATTGGATCGTCCTCAACCGCCAGTATGCGCATAGACCCTCCGATTGGTTTCTGAAAACTTTCTTAGAAATCGCGAATAATCTGTTCCTATCGCCAATCGTCGCAATCTACGTGCCTTTTCTCATGTATTCCCGCCATTGTTGCCGTTTCTTTCAAATCGCTTATGTCTCCGAGCAATGTTCGGAAAATGCTGAGCGGAGCAGCAATCTGCTCGCTTGAGTGGAGCCGAGAAGTCGCAACTGATTTGCTCGGATAACAAAGCAGAAACGCCCAGAGCGGTGCGCTCCGGCGGCCTGAACGAGTCCGATGGCCTTTCCCCACCACGAGAGGCTCTCATACGTTTGACAGAATGAAGTTGGAAGCCCGCGCTGTAAATTCTGTGTACTTCCTAAGGGAAGCACTGTAGGTGGACATCGACCTCTGTCCTGTGTGAAGGAGCGGCCGGAGATCTAAATGGCTCGTTCAGGTCGGCTGCGAATAGAGTCCGTCACGACCGAAAATTAGAATTTCTTAGTAATCGCAAAGTTAACTCGTTCGCAACAACTATGCGACCGACTTCACCGAGATCTCGCACTCTGAGCGAACTCTTGTGATAAACACCTAACACACGCAGTGTGATCGAAGCCTACAACGCGAGTCGGGAGAAATCGTTCATGTCAACCAGTGCGCTGCCAACCAACAAGCTTGAAAAACCTCGGCTCCTTGTTGCGAGTCCCAATGCTTCGTTCCGGAAAATGTTTGCTGGCGTCGCGGACGAATCGCAAGGACGTGTCGAGGAAGTTTCCAGCGGCGCGCACGCGCTCTCCAGACTGGAGGCTGCCTCGTTCGACGTGCTGGTGCTGGATCGAAATCTGCCGGACTTGGATTCGCTGGAAATTGCCGAACTCGCTCGGCGTCGATTTGCCGCGATGGAAGTGCGGCTCGTGGACTCACGCGCAGGTTTCGAAAAAACTGCGGCCGAACCGGCTGCTCCAAATGTGGCGAGCGAGACGGAGTCGCCAGCGGCAATTCGGAGGCAGTCGATATCGATCGATCCGGAACCATTGCCGGGAATGGTCGGCAGATCCCGAGCGATGCAGCATGTGTACAGAATGGCTCGGCTGGTGGCGCCGCGAGATACGAGTGTGCTGATTACGGGAGAAACGGGAACCGGAAAAGAGGTAGTCGCCCGGGGTATCCACCAGTTGAGCGCAAGGGCTCAGAATCCATTCGTCGTCGTCAATTGCGCCGCGATTCCCGAGGCCCTGCTTGAAGCCGAACTGTTCGGGCACGCGAAGGGGGCATTTACCGGCGCCGTGCAGTCTCGCATCGGGCGGATTCACATGGCGCACGGCGGCACGTTTTTCCTCGACGAGGTTGGCGACCTCCCCCTCAGCATGCAAGCGAAGTTGCTCCGGTTCCTTCAGGACGGTGAAGTGCAGCGGCTCGGCAGCTCCGAGGTGTTTCGCGTTGACGTCCGCGTAATCTGCGCGACTAACGTAAGACTATTGGATTACGTCAAACAGAAGCTGTTTCGACAGGATCTCTACTACCGCATCGCCGTGTTTCCGATCGAGCTGCCGCCTCTGCGCGAACGCAAGGAAGATATGGCTCCGCTGGCCGAGCATTTTCTTGCCGACTTGTGCAGGAGCGCCAGCGTAACTCCAAAGAGGCTCTCCGCCTCTGCGCTGGCTGTGCTGCGACAATCGCCGTGGGCCGGAAATGTGCGTGAGTTACAACATGCCGTGGAACGCGCGTTCATCCTGGCCGGCGAGGAGCCTCAGCTGCACGTCGAGCACTTTAGCCGCGCTGACGATCCGGCACACTTTAGAGAAATCTAAGCTAGCAGTCACGTCCTTGGCATCCGAGATGCAACGCTCAGGCAAGGATGCCGAAATTGCCCACAGCCCGGCAAAATCGCCTTGGTGCCAGTCGGCGCAAAAGCGGAGCGGCCAATCGCCGGTCGCTTGCGCACGCGTTTCGCACCTTTGCTCAAGCAGCCGGGTCGCTGGAGAAGTCCTATGCTCACCTGCAAAGCGAAGTGGCTCGACTTCGCTCGGAACTCGAATGTGCCAACGCCGAACTTTCACGCAGTGCGGAGGAAAACGTCCGAGTCCGCGCTTTTCTGACTCGCGTTCTCGAAGGACTGCCGTGCGGAGTGATCGTAACGGACTCAAACTTCCAACCCCGCATGATGAATCCGGAAGCGCGCAGATTGCTTCAGTTGGATGCTTCTTGGATGCCCGGACAAGACTCGCGATCTCCAGAGTCTCTCAAAAAGCTGATCAAAGCCGCCATACCGGCTAGCTTCTCTCGCGAATACGAGTGGGCGGCAACTTCGGGCGCCGACAGCAGAGTACTCGGTGTATCGGCGGCGCGAACCGACAATTCCCCAGACGGCAACACGGAGGCGATTTGGATCATTCGCGACATTAGTGACCAGAAACGGCTCGCCACTGAACGAGAAGCCGCGCGCCGGGCTCACGCGCTGGCACAGATCACAACGGTCTTGGCGCACGAAATTCGAAATCCGCTCGCGAGCATGGAACTGTTTGCCGGCCTGTTGGCTGATGCTACCTGCGGGATGCCGGAATGCCGCGAGTGGGTGATGCATTTGCAGGCTGGCCTGCGCTTGCTCGCGGCCACGGTAAACAACGTCTTGCAGTTTCACAGCGAGCCGTGCGGAGAAATGATCGCGACGAATCTCGACCGGCTTTTGCGCGAGGTGGCCGGTTTTCTGGACCCCCTCGCGCGAGAGCGGGGATTGAAAATCACGATCGACAATTCCATCGGGAATGCGCTGGTTCCGGCGGACAGCCAGAGATTGCGGCAGGTCTTCTTCAATCTCGCCCTTAACGCGTTTTGCGCCATGAAAGCCAGAGGTACGCTTACCATTCGCATCAAACGCGCGGTCGATTCACCCAGCTCCATACAAGTCGATTTCGAGGATCAAGGGCGCGGCATTCGCGCGGAAAATCTTCCGCGAATCTTCGAACCGGGCTTCACGACGAAGGCTGGAAGCCCAGGCCTCGGCCTTTCTGTATGCCGGACTGTAATTGAACAGCACGGCGGGAACGTGCGCGTTTACAGCCAACCCGGCCAAGGCAGTACGTTTTCCATTTTCTTACCCACAGCGGAGGAACTGCGTGAGTCACGTGCTTGTGGTCGATGACGAAGCTGCATTGTGTCGAGCTCTCGACGCGAACTTCCGCCGCCGCGGATGGAACGTGACCACTGCGAGCGGAGTGGCGGAAGCCCTCGCGAAGTTTCGGGCTGCGCCCTGCGGTCTCGTCGTTACCGACATGCGCATGAGCGATGGAGACGGGCTCGACGTTTTGCAAGGGGTACGCCAGATGGTGCCGCAGACTGCCGTAATTTTTCTGACGGCCTACGGAAGCGTTCCCGAAGCGGTGGCGGCCATGCGGGAAGGCGCGTGTGATTACCTGATGAAACCAGTGTCTTTCGATCAGCTTGAGGAGACCGCGCAACGCATACTCGGTCGTGGAGCGCATGACGCCACTCCCGAAGAACCGGAGTTCTTCGTCGGCGAATCGCCGGCATTTCGAGAACTGGTCGCAAGGACCCGGCACATCGCACAAACGGACGCGGACGTTCTGATTGAAGCGGAGAGTGGCACGGGAAAAGAGCTTTTGGCGCGACTGATCCATCGCGCAAGTCCGCGTGCGGCACGACCTTTTGTTGCGGTGAACTGCTCGGCGTTTCCCGAGAACCTGCTTGAAAGTGAACTGTTCGGCCATGCCCGCGGCGCCTTCACGGGAGCCATGACATCCAAGTCCGGAAAGTTCCAGGTCGCTGACGGGGGCACGCTCCTTTTGGATGAAATCGGAGAAATGCCGCTCAGCCTGCAACCAAAGCTGCTTCGCGTGTTGCAAGAGCGCGAGGTGGACCGGCTGGGTGAGACCCGCCCGGTTCCAGTCGACGTGCGCGTGATTGCGACAACCAACAGATCTCTGGGTTCGCACATCGAGGCGGGCATGTTTCGAGCCGACCTCTTTTACCGGCTAAACGTAATTCCTCTCTCGATCCCGCCGCTCCGCGAGCGACGCGAAGACATACTGAAGTTGGCGGAGCATTTCCTGCGGAAGTACGAGCCTCCGGCGCGCAGAGGCCAGTTCCGCATTTCGTCTGAACTGGCATCAGCTCTGTGCGAGCATGCCTGGCCCGGCAACGTGCGCGAGCTTGCGAATTTTGTTCGGCGGGCTGTTGCGCTGGCGCACAGCTCTACCCTCGGCGCCGATCTGTTCAGTTCCGTTGCGCGAGTGCCAGCTGCTACGGCAAATGATCGGCCGAAGGCAGGCACCACACTCGAGGACGTGGAGCGCCAACTTCTGGAAGCAACGCTCGAAGCAACAAACGGCAATCGCACACGCACGGCGGAATTGATGGGCGTAAGCCTCCGCACAGTTCGAAACAAGATTCGGGAATATGGATTGGCCCGCAAGGAGGCGGTATGAGCTGGCTCGATTCAGCTCAAGTGCGCTTGTTGTCCCGCTATCTGGACCTTTCGGCAATGCGTCAGGGGCTGATCACTAGCAATATCGCCAACGTCGACACCCCGGGCTATCGCACCCGCGATATCGATTTTCACGCTGAGCTGATGCGAGCCCTTCAAGGCGACGGCGCGGACACGACGGAACCGATCGTGCGCGAGGTGCCCGGCCTGATCGCGCGGCCGGACGGCAACAACGTCAGTATCGATCGCGAAAGCATGTTATTGGCAGAAGTGCAGCTTCAATTCACCACAGCGGAGCAACTGCTGAAGTCCGAGTTCAAGACTTTGAATCTGGCGATCAATGAAGGGAATGGTGCGACATGAACCTTTTTCGCGTTTTGGACATTAGCGCGTCGGCTTTGCTGGCAGAGCGCCAGAGGGCCGAAGTGGTGTCAAGCAATTTGGCGAATGCGGAGAGCACGCATTCGTCGGATGGGGGGCCGTACAAGCGCATGCACGTCGTGTTCGGCGCCCATCCGATGCAGATGCATGGTTTTGCGATGACGCTCGCGTCGTTCACGGACATGAACGCCGAGGGCGTGCGAGTCGATCGCGTTGTCCCGGACGGCGCCCCGCCGATTCGGCGTTTTGAACCGGGACATCCCGATGCAGATGCCGAAGGCTACGTCTCCTATCCGGCGATCAATCCGGTGGAAGAACTTGTAAACCTGATGGGTGCTGCGCGCGCGTATCAGCTCAATGCGTCGGCCGTGCAGAGCACTAAGAACATGATTCAGGCTTCCATCGACATCATCAAGTCGTAGGGCTGAGGAAGAGGAAACCGCATGACGAATTCGATCCAAGGACTGCCGCAGGTAAGTGTCGATGTCGGGTCTGCCGTCGGAAAGGACCAAAACGGCGGTTCGGAGTTTCTTGACACGTTGCGCGACGCAGTGAACCAGGTGAAGGACCTTCAGTCGCAGGCGGATACGCAGGTAGCGTCCATGCTGAATGGAGACGGCCAGGACGTGCATTCAGCGATGATCGCCGTAGAGAAGGCAAATCTCGCATTCGAGCTAATGGTGCAGGTTCGCAACAAGATCGTGTCCGCCTATCAGGAAGTGTCGCGGATGCAGTTCTGACGAACGCAAAAGATACTAGGCCGCGCGAGTGCAATGCGGGCCCGGGACTCTCACCGGATGTCGATGAACCGAAGACTGATTCAGATTGCTGAATGGCCACGTTGTCGCTAGGCGAGACGAATGGAGAAATTTCAAAAGCAGGTCGTCGCATTTCTTCGGGGGCTGACACCCACGCAGGTCGCCCTTCTGGTGGGCAGTTGTGTCCTAGTTGGTGCCACGATATGGGTTTTCGTGCGGTTACTGGGAGGCGCGGAATACAAACCGCTTTATACCGGTTTGGCGCAGGGCGACGCGCAGTCACTGACGCAAGAACTCGCGGCTCAGAATATCGACTTCCAAGTTTCCGCAGACGGCACCACGGTCCTGGTGCCTTCCAATCAAATCGACAAAGCGCGGCTCGATGTCGCATCGCGTGGTCCGCTGAGCAGTGGCCGGATGGGTTTTGAGCTTTTCGACAAGCCGAACTGGTCCGGAAGCGATTTTTCGGAAAAGGTGAACTATCAGCGAGCGCTGGAAACGGAACTCGAACGCACGATTCAAACGATGAACGGCGTCGAAGCTGTGCGCGTTCATCTCGTGTTGCCACATGAATCTTTGTTCACAGAACGGGAGCGTCCGGCGAAGGCGGCCGTCGTGCTGAAGCTCCGCGGCACCCGAATGTCCGATCAGGTCGGCCGGTCGGTGGCCAATCTCGTGTCGAGCGCGTGGGATGATCTCTCGCCTCAGAACGTCACCGTAATCACGACAGATGGCCAAATGCCGGGCCAGATCCACAGCGAATCTGAAGATGGCGGGGGTGGGATGGCTGATCTCGAAACCGCGATGGCCGAGCGCATCGTACAAGTGCTCGCACCAATGGTCGGCTCCGATCATGTGCGTTCGAGCGTGACCGTGGAATACGATCCAACCTCGGGTGAAAGCACGCAGGATGTGTACGACCCTGCCGCGAGCGCCGTGCTTACATCGCAGATATCACAGGAAACAGCGGACGGCCTGGAACCCTCCGGCATCCCCGGTACCGCGAGTAACGCTCCCAACACACCTCCTGCCGGTGCCGCCGCGAATCAATCCAACGTGGATCAAAGCGGACAGGCGATTCGCACGGAAAGCAAGACCTTCGCTGTCAGCCACACCGTGCGTCATTTGATCGAGCCAGCGGGCCGAATCAAGCGCCTTGCCGCAGCTGTGCTGGTTGATGATGTTGCGGAAGCCAAGACGGAGAACGGCAAAGCCGCTGAGGCGAGGCGCAAACGCACGCCTGAGGAGATGAAACAGATCGAGGACCTTACGAAGGCGGCGATCGGCTGGGATGGAGGCCGCGGGGATCAGATATCGGTCCAGAATGTTTCGTTTCGCATACCTGACGTCGAAAAGCCTGAAGCTCCGTCGTTACCCGAGCGCGTGCGCGTTGTTGCGGAGCGATGGACGGGTCTCCTCCGCTATGTCGGCGTATTCGCGCTTTTCCTGCTGGTCTACTTCCTCATTCTCAACCCTGTGAAGAGCAGAGTCCTGAGTGCAATCGAGGCAGCTGGAACCCGCGCTTCCAACCAACAGGCGTTGCCGGCTAACGGCATGGCGGGCTCGCCCGGGCTTGCCGGAGGCGAGCACGCGATGCTGGGGAGCGGTGCGGGAGCCGCTCAGCAGCTTCAGCAAGCCAATCTTCTGAAGCAGCAGATTGTCACGCGCGTGAAGACTGATGCAGAGAACGCCGCCAGGCCCGTTCAGGATTGGCTGCGAAGCGGAGCCTGATCGTGGGCCGCGCCTCCCAATCCATAATGACGCCCACGCGAAAGGCCGCCGTTTTGCTGGCCTTGCTCGGTGACGAAGCCTCGACAGAGATTTGCAAGCACCTCGGCAAGGACGAGCTGCGATTGCTGGCACAAGAAATATCGGACCTGGATGAAATCAGCGCAGAAATGGCCGCACAAGTCTTGAAGGAGTATCAAGGAATGTCTGCGACACCCACAGCTGTTGCGCAGGGCGGGCCGGCGCTTGCCACGAAGCTCGTGGTCAAGACTCTAGGCGATGAGGGATCTCGCCCGCTTGTCGAGAACGTCATACGGGCCAGGCAGCAAGCCGCGCAGAACCTGGAAGCGCTGGAAAAGGCGGATCAGAAACAGCTGGCCAAGTTCCTCCAGGAAGAACATCCGCAAACGATCGCCCTGATCCTTGCGCACCTTCGCAGTGGCGTTACCAAAGCACTGCTGATTTTACTGCCCGATGAAATCCGTATCGATGCAATCAAGCGCATGGCCCTGATGCAGAATTTCTCTCCTGAGATCGTCAACAAGGTGACAGCTCGATTGCTCGCGAAATTCAAGCCGAAAACGGAGAGCGATCGTCGAGCGTATGGCGGCGTGAAGGCAGTCGCCGATCTGCTGAATCGGATTGACGCAAGCGTGACTAAGACGATTCTCGAAGCAATTGAAAAGGATAACGGCGGCCTGGCCGCATCCATTCGCGACCAGATGTTCACATTTGAGGATTTCGTGCAAGTCCCTGATGCCGGCCTCCGCGAGCTTCTTTCGCAAATCGACAAGAAGTCGTTGGCGATGGCAATCAAGAACGCGTCCGAGAATCTGAAGAGCCGATTCTATGGCTGCATGTCTTCTCGCGCCGTGGAAATGCTCAAGGAAGATTCCGAGGCGTTGGGTCCGATGAAAGCGAAGGAAATCAGCCAAGCGCAAGCCGAAATCATACTTGTCGCGCGAAAGCTCGAATCGGAAGGGAAGATCTCTTTAAGGAACAGCGAAGAGGGGGACGAGGCGAATGTCGGCTGAATCATCGGGAGGCGGCTCGTCTCCTAAGCGCACGGAGCCTTTTCTTTATACGCCGGCGAGAGTCGATAATCCGGCCCGGCCGGGCAAGGTTCCCGCTGCGCCTCGCGAAGTCGTCCCGATCAATGGCGAACGCACGAGTGAACCGCCGTCTGAGCAGCGCGCCTACGAAAAGGGGCTGAGCGAGGGCGAGGCTCGAGCGCGCGGGGCTTTCGAAAAGGCTTTGGCGGAAGCGCGCAGTCAGATTTCTGTGGCTTTGCGCCAGTTTACGCTACAGCGCGAGACGTATTTCGAACGTGTCGAAGCGGATGTTGTTCAGTTGGCGCTGTCCATCGCACGCAAGATCCTGCATCGCGAAAGCCAGATCGATCCGCTGCTGCTGACAGGCGTCGTACGGGTCGCGCTCGAGGGCGTAAATCGCGATACCCAAGTGCGGCTCCGCGCCCATCCGGATGAAGTGCGTTTCTGGCGCGACTACTTCACTCAAGCTGAAGACATTCGGCCCATTCCTGACTTGATTGGCGATCCCTCGCTCTCCGCGGGACACTGCGTTCTCGAAACTGAGTTAGGAAGCACGCACATTAGCTTTGAAACTCAGCTGAAGGAGATCGAACAGGGCTTCCTGGACTTGCTTGGGCAGCGGCCGCGGGTAAGTGAATGACGCAGGCTCGCCCGCTTGCCCACTTCTTTCGCCGCTTGGATGAATTCTCCACATTTCGATGGATGGGTCGCGTGACGAAAGTGACCGATTATCTCGTCGAGTCCGAAGGGCCGTTTTGTTCCATCGGAGAAGGATGCGCCATCTTGACGTCTGACGGACGCACGCTCGCGGGCGAGATTGTCGGCTTTCGCGATCGGCTCGTCCTTTCGATGCCGCTGGAGCGTCCAATCGGCATCCGGTACGGAGACCGGATCGTCACTCGCGGGACGCAACCATGTCTGCGCGTCGGGCCGGGTCTTCTTGGCCGCGTCATCGACGGTACCGGAAAGGCGCTCGATTCCAAGGGCAGCTACGCGGCCCGCGAGTATTGGACTCTTCGGGGTGATACGCCATTGCCACTGGATCGCGCGTTGAT
The DNA here is from genome assembly GCA_035622585.1 of Candidatus Acidiferrum sp. Lineage (GTDB taxonomy): Bacteria > Acidobacteriota > Terriglobia > Acidiferrales > UBA7541 > Palsa-295. The sequence goes on along the minus strand of DASPVC010000066.1, from coordinate 61,640 downwards.
CCGCGACGCGCTGGGCTGCGGGATTCGCGCGATCGACGGAATGCTGACCTGCGGACGCGGACAGCGCATGGGTATTTTCGGTGGCAGCGGCGTCGGCAAGAGCACGCTGGTGGGCATGATGACCCGCGGGACTTCCGCAGACATGACTGTGCTGGCGCTCGTTGGGGAGCGGGGCCGCGAAGTGCGGGAATTCCTGGAAGAGTCGCTCGGCGAGGAAGGCCTGGCCAGATCAGTGGTCGTGATTTCGACATCCGATCAGCCGCCGCTCATGCGCATTCGTGCAGCCTTGGCGGCTACAACTGTAGCCGAATATTTCGCTGCGCAGGGAAAGCACGTTCTGCTAGTCGTTGACTCACTCACGCGCTTTTCCATGGCCCAACGAGAGATCGGACTGGCCGCAGGCGAACCTCCCACGGCCAAGGGATATACGCCATCGGTTTTCACTCTATTGGCGCAACTTCTGGAACGCGCCGGCCATTTTGGATCTGGCAGCATCACCGGTTTCTACACGGTCCTCATGGAAGGTGACGATCAACAGGACCCGCTCGTCGATGCGGTGAGGGCCATCCTCGACGGGCACATCATCCTCGACCGACGGCTCAGTTCAAAGGGGCACTATCCGCCGATTTCGATTCTGGACAGTCTCAGCCGATTGATGCCTGCCGTGTGCACTCCGGAGCATTTGGCGAAGGCACGTTTGGTCCGCAGCCTGATCGCGTCGTACGCTGCGTCGGAAGATCTCATACGCGTAGGCGCATATCAAAAGGGCGGCGACCCCGTGCTGGATCGGGCTGTGGCCGCGCTTCCAGACATCAACACGTTTTTGCAGCAGGACAAAGAAGACAAAACTGCCATCGAACAGGCGATCAAATCCTTGCTTGCGATTCCCGACTGAATCCGATGCCTTTTCAGTTCACTCTTGCCTCGTTACTGCGGCTGCGCGAAAGCCTGGAGACAATCGAGTTGCAGCGGCTACAGGCATTGGCGGCCCAGGTTGCCCAGGTACACGCAGAGATCGATTCGCTCGAAGCGGAAATCGATGCGTGCCGACGGCAAACTCTGGAACAGGCGTCTTCCGAAATATCCGGCGCGGAACTTCACATGGCTGCGCTCGCTGATTCTGCGCGCCGGGAGCGCCGGACCGCCCTGCTTGCAAGACGAGACGAGCTTGAGCGATCGCGCCGGGAGCAGCAAGCGCGCTATACAGAGGCGCGGCGACAGAGAGAAATCATTTCTAATCTTCGGCAGCGGCAACTTGCGGCCTATCAACGCGAGCAGTCCCGCCGCGAGCAGCGCCAAATCGATGAGCTCTTCCTGATTCGCCGCTTGAGCAAACAGCGCTCGGGCGGCAGAGGGGAAGACCGCCGCTAGCGCCAACGGAAGCTCCTTTCGGAGCGCTGAGGAGAGTTTGATCAGCCGATCCTTGCCTACCCGGACCGGCAAACCTTTCCGACTTGCGATGAGGCCGTACTCGGCATTTTCCCGAAATACTTGAGCGCTGGCCGTATCGCCTTGAATTCCCACCGGTTACCGCGCTTCCGAGATCGCTGGCGATCCCGCAGGATTTGGCCACGGAGGTGCAAACCTCGTGCGCGTCTTGAATTTCACCGATGCCCATTAAGCCGAGCGCAGTCTCTGTCGCGGCCGGCAGCACGGCTTTTTCGATGCCGACCACAGATATGGTGACAACAACCGCAACGCAACCGAACGTCAATCTGTCGACGATGTTCGCACAGATTTTCGATTCGCTCCATTCCTTGTCGGGCGGCGCGAGCGATGCTCCTTCCCCGGCGACGCCTCCATCAAGCCTCGATGGGCAGTACTCGGCTGCGGCTGTTCGGTCCGGCTATCCGAGCGATACAAGCCGCAAGCCGACCAAATCACATCCGGCGACGGGCTCGCCAGCACCTGGTAGCGCTCCTGCAACGAGCGCTATCGGCATGCTCAATTCGGCTCACAGCTACGCGCTCGTTCCAACGACGGGTGCCGAGAGCGCGCACATTCCGATGGCAGGAATAGTGTCATCCACGCAGCCAGTTGCGAACGCACCGAAAGCAGGGCAGGCCTCCGACCAGAGCACATGGGTCCCGACGTCCGTCAGCGATGCGGTTCCACCTTTGATGTCTTCGTCGCTCCCATTTCATTCAGGGAGCGTGTCTTCGGACGTTGTCGCTCCTGATTCAAACGAACCCTCTCGTCCGGCATTACAGAACCTAGATAGTGAGGCCGCGACGCAGACATCGGGGTCGTCTACGTTCCAACGCCTATCGGCTGGGGAACAAAGTCACGCCGCACCGGCGACGGTCTCGGCGTCGAACACTGCGCAATACGTTGCAAGGGCCGCGCAACTACCGTTGGGACCAATTTCGCACAGTACCCAGATCACAGAAATCACTCGAGAGCCGAGCGAGCCGGGACGGATGGTTGCCCCAGCGGTCGCTAGGCCTTCGACGGCCCAGAGTCTAGAGATCTCAACCGGCCTGTCACAGGGCGCGGGTAACGCGACCGCATCGGTCGGCACGGAGGAATCGACTTCCGTCGTTGCAACCGCGCCTGCCGCCACATTGAACACGAAACTGCCGGCGGCAAGTCTTCAAGACGCTCCTGTTGCCAATCTCTTCGGGACACAGGTGACTGGAGGTGACCGGACAGCCACTGCGAACCGCTCCATGCAAACGGACAGCAAGTCAATTCTTGCGCCCTCTCCGTGGCCTGCGCCCACTCAGGGTGCCCGCAATGAGTCGAGCCGAGAAGCGCGCGATCAAGAACTAGGCGGCACAAAAGTTTGGTTGCCGGGGCACGTTAGCTCGAATACGCCAGTTGCACGCATTGAACCGGTCGCTTTCAGGAACCTGATCGACTCGGAAAACGGTGCGCAGACGGCCGTCGCACCGACTGAGTCGTCGCCATCGGCGGCACCGATGAATTCGGATGGGCGACTTCACGACGTGTTTGACTCGACTCGTCCCACGCAAAGCGTGCCTCCTGCTACCGCGAGCCCAGCGAAGACTAATTCGGAGACAGAAAATCTCGCCGCGGCTCTGTTGGACGCGAGTCATCCCCGCGTTCCAGCGACGTTCGCACCGAACGTGGAACCGGCGACCTCGTTCATCGAGAAGTTAGCAGCCGCCGTGACGTATGTGAGCACGTCGTCAACTGCGACAGCATCGACGCAGTGGACCACTCCGCAAGCGCACACTGTTTCGGCCCTATCTTTTTCCGAACCATCGACAACTCCGAAGAGCGCTTCACTTTCGATGGCGGCTTCTCGGTCGAGTGACCGCCACGTCGACACAGGGGACCCCTCGGCCGCGGTTGCTTTCGCCGGGAAGGATGCCGAAATCCCTCGGGCCCCATCTGCGACACAATCGACGCGCCCGACAACAAGCGTCGAACCGGTGCAGACAGCCCAACCGTCGGCACACGCCCGGGCAGCACGGAACGAGCAGCCGCTGACCGCGCCGATTCCGGTGTCTGGCTCCGACGATTTCGAGACCTGGGGAAAGCCAGCTTTTCAGCCAACCTCATTGCCCACAGATCTAGACGTTTCTGGTACCCAGGTCGCTCAAAGCGTCGCCCCAGCGACCGCATTCATGCCGGGCGTTCATCTCCGAGAATCTTCTGAGAATGTCGCGGCGGTCACGGCGGGGAGAAAGTCCGGCGATGCAGGCACCGTAGCGGCACAGCCTCCGCAGGCTCAGATTTCCAAGAGCGCGAACGCTCCTAAAGCCAGTCGGGTCACTGCAACCGAATCTCCGCTGCTTCCGACCCTGTTGGACGTTGAGGCAGGTGTTGCGGAGATCTCCAGCGACACCGCAGTTCCGCAGACTTCGTCACAGGACCCGGCCTTAACCGCAACGTTAAGCGCGAACGCGGCCGCAAACGTCCAGCCAGGTGTGGCGTCGCCGACACCGACGACCCCTGACATCACGGCAGAGACACAGGACGAGGCAGGAACTCGGTCGCTACACATCGACTCCAATATGGCGAAGGCGCTCGGCACACGCGCCCCGTTCATCCTGAATGCGAGTGATGGACCAGCGCCCGCACAAACTATCTCGACCACAGCTGAGAGCGCGCCCAAGGCGGACTTGAACCCTTCGACGCCGCCCAGCACGCCTGGAACCCAGAGTGGTCCGTCGACGGCCATTTCTTGGCCAGCCTCGGTCTCGGCGCGAACGCCGATTGAAACGCCGGAACTCTCGGCTGGTCTGCAAGCCTGGAACGGTGGAGATAACCCCCAAACACGTCTGGTGCAGGCGGCCCATCTCGGAGGCAGTGCTCACGAGTCCGAGATGAACATTGCCCTTCAAGCGGGAGCGCTTGGGGGCATCGAGCTGCGCACGCGTGTAAGCGGAGATGTGGTCGGCGCCGCGATCAGCGTCGAGCACCACGATGCCCACGCAACGATCTCGAACGATCTTCCGGCTCTGCACCAGGCCCTGCATGAGCAGCGACTTCGAGTGGGAGATGTCTCAGTGGTGCAAGGCTCAATTCATTCCGGAACGTCTTTGGGGGACGGCCGTGCATCGCAACAACGCGAATCAGCCTCTCATCGGCCTCCGGTCCCGGCCTGGACGGCGGCAGGGGATTCCGAGGCGCCCGAACTCGCGTTCTTTACCCAGGGTCAGGAGACCGGAACGCTTTTTGATTCAAACGGCAGACTGAGCGTGCGCGCCTGACAGCCGCCGCGAAAGGAGAAACACGATGGCTTCGACAAACCCGCTGGCAGGTGCCGGCTCTTCGTCAACTGAAACAAGTCCCGCCGCCTCGTCTTCGTCCGGGGCCAACGGATTGAGCGATCCGAACACTTTCATCACCTTGCTCACTGCGCAACTGCAAGCGCAGGATCCGCTTGATCCGATGAGCCCCTCGGAAATGGTCGACCAGCTCACGCAGATCAACTCCCTGCAGCAGTTGATGCAGATCCAGAGCGATCTTCAGAGCATGTTGGCCCTTTCCACGTCGGCCAGCCAGACCGGCACCACGCAGGCAGCTCAGAATTCGGCTTCGCAGGCAAATTCTTCGACGAGCAATACGCTCGGGATCAACCAATAGGAGGAACGACATGGGACTGTTTTCAGTAGCTCTCTCGGGACTCAACGCCAGTTCGGAGGACCTTTCGGTCATTTCCAACAATTTGGCGAACATGAATACGGTCGGATACAAGGCGTCGACCGCGAATTTCCAGGATCTGTTCTATCAGCAGATAGGCACCAGCGGAAATAACAACCCGGAGCAGATCGGTGAAGGCGTGCAAGTCGGCTCCGTAGATTCGCAGTTCACACAGGGCAGCATTCAATCGACGGGTGTGCCGACCGATGTTGCGATCCAAGGCCAGGGTTTCTTTGTGGTTGACAAAAACGGAACCCGCGAATTCACACGCGCAGGGAATTTCTCTATCGGTGCCAACGGCCAGTTGATGACCACCGACGGCGGCGAGGTGATGGGATACTCGGCCGTCAACGGAGTCGTAAACCCGAATTCGACCGTAGCGCCGCTGACGATCCCGGCCGGGCTGGTCATCCCTCCCAAGGCATCGACTCAGTTTTCCGTGGCGATGACGCTCGATTCCGACGCAGGCACAGGAACCACGGCAGCCAGTCAACAGACCGGCACTGGCATCGCTCCCGCGACGGTCCTCAAGACGGGCAGCACCCTCACCTTCAGTGATGGGACGAATAACTTCACCTATACGTCCGCGGCGGGTGACACGCTGAACACGCTGGTCGCGGCTATCAATGCGAGCCCGAACTTCACAGCGAGTATTGCGGGTAACTCGTTGATCGTTACGGCCAATTCCGGAAAGTCGATAGCCTTTACTGCCAACACGCTGACCGATGCGGCCACCGGTGCGGAGGCAGAGACGTTCGGAGCCTCAGGAACAGCCGTGCCGGCCGGTTCCTTCAGCACACCGGTTACGGTGTACGACTCACTGGGCGGCACGCACGTGCTGACGGCGAACTTTACCAAGACGGCTGCGAACACGTGGAATTACACATTGACTATCCCGGCTTCCGATGTTGGTCAGACGGGTGCTCCAGTCACCGTGAACAGCGGAACGCTCCTCTTTAACGGAAACGGCCAACTGGTGTCGCCGGCCAACAACATTGCTCTCACAATCAACAATCTGGCGGATGGTGCAGGTCCGCTCAACCTGACGTGGAATCTCCTCAACGCAAATGGGGGAGGACTGATTTCACAGGTCTCAGGTCCTTCGGCTGCAACTGCCACGCAGACTGATGGCTACGCCAGCGGCGCGCTCCAGACGATTTCCATCGCCGCGAATGGCACCATCGACGGCGTTTTCAGCAATGGTCAGACGCTCGCGGTAGGGCAACTCGCATTGGCGTCGTTCGCCAATGAGCAGGGCCTCATGTTGAATGGTTCGAATGCGTACCTTTCAACATTGGCCTCCGGGCAGCCCACGATTGGTGCGCCAAACACTGGCGGCTTGGGGTCGGTCACGGGCGGCGCGCTCGAGCAGTCCAATGTCGACATCGCGACCGAGTTCGCCAATCTCATCATCGCGCAGCGCGACTACCAGGCGAACGCTCAGACAGTCACAACGCTTGACCAGGTGTCGCAGTACGCGATCAGCATGATCCAGAACGGATAGCGGCTAGCGACGATCACCCATAAGAAGATTCGCGCCTTGCGTAGGCACAGCGAGGCGCGGATCTTCGATCTTCTAAGCGCTCTCTAATGAGAAGCGCTGCACCTGCGGAGACAGCGCTCTGTGGCGGTACTCAGTCCGCAGCGAGAGCGTGCCTCGAGGTGCCTTCAACCCCCGTGTTTTCTGTGCGGTTCGGTGTGTGTACTGAACCCTCAGCACGGCCGCGCCAGGCATCGGATTCGGCGTGCGAATTGCAGTCCCTCGCGTCGCTATGGCTGACGAATCCAAAGCTGCTGCAAAACCGACTGAGGCCGCAAAGAAAAAGTCGAAATTACCCATTTTGATCATCCTCCTGATCGTCCTTCTCAGCGGCGCCGGAGCGGCTTGGTTTTTCCTGCACCACGGAAAGACAGCAGAGGCTGCTCCCGAGGCAAACACCCCGGAGTTCGTCGTTCATCTCGAGACTTTCACGGTGAATCTGGCTGACCCGGAGGAGGGCCACTTCTTGCGCGTGACAATTGATCTCGGTCTCGCCCACGCTCCCAAGGGAGCGGCGGAGAGAGGATACGGAGATTTTCCGATTGCGCGAGCGCGCGACGCAATTCTTTCGGTCCTAACCGTGGGCAAGGCAGACGTGTTGCTCACGCCCGACGGCAAGACTCAATTGAAGCGCGACCTGATCCAGTCCTTGCAGGACAAGGTTCCAGAAGCCGGCGTTCAAAACGTTTACTTCACAGAGTTTATTGTCCAGCGCTGATCATGGCGACCGCTCTCGCACTCCCCAAGGCAGAAGAGCCGGGAATTTCTGAGGCAGCGTGGCGCGAAGCAAGCTGGCTGCCATGCCGGATGACCGCCGAGATCGCGGTGGAGGGATTTACCATGGGTGATTTGATGAGTTTGGAGGTTGGTTCCGTCATCGCCACAGGCACCTCCACTTCCGCGGAGGTCCGAGTCAGGGTGAACGGGGCAATCGTGGGACTTGCCGGACTGGATGCCGTCGGCGACCGCATAGCGGTAAGACTCAAGGAGCTGGCGTGAGGGCAAATCGGCAATTCGAAGAAGGAATGCTGTCGAGCACTTCAACAGTGCGTGCCCCCGGAAGATTCGGGCCGTTGCTGAGCTCGCTGTGGGGACGCGTCAGTGCAGCTCTTGCGAGCATCGCCGTCAGCAGACGTCGCAGTCTCCGCTTGTGCGAGAGCCTGTCGCTCGGAGACAAGCGAATCCTCGCTATCGTCGAATGCGATCATCAGCGCTTCCTAGTGGCCGCCACTCCACAGAGCATTTCACTGCTGCAATCGCTTGACCCTGCGCACTCTGAGGACACCAATACGAAATGAGCGTGATGAAACATCCGGGTAACGTCGGGGTCCGTGTCGCCTGGCTCGCCGCGATCCTGCTCGCACATGGGGCCGTTGCGCCTATTCACGCCGCCCCGCCCCAGGGCGTATCGATCCAGATTCCCGGATTCAGTATGCACGGAGACTCGGCGTCCTGGACGATTGTTATCCTCCTGACTCTTTTGACCCTCGTGCCGGCGCTGTTGCTTTCCATCACGCCGTTCGTTCGCATCCTCGTCGTGTTTCACTTCCTGCGGCAGGCGCTGGGGACGCAAAGCGCACCTTCAAATCAAACGCTAATCGGGCTGTCGTTGTTCCTCACGTACTTTTTGATGCAGCCCGTCGCCATGGCGGTGAACCAGCAGGCCCTTGTGCCGCTGGAGAACGGTTCCATCACGGCTTGGGAAGCGCTCCAGCGGGGTTCTTCTCCCGTCCGGCAGTACATGCTCCAGTACACGCGCGAAAAAGATTTGGCACTGTTTGTGGACATGGCGCACGAGCCGCGCCCGAAGCAGCCCGACGATCTTTCCATGCGGATCGTGATTCCGGCCTACATACTTTCTGAGCTCAAGACCGGCTTTCAAATCGGCGCGATCCTGTTTCTCCCGTTCCTAGTAATCGACATGGTTACCGCGTCGGTGACGACCTCCATCGGCATGATGCAGTTGCCGCCAGTCGTGATTTCGACGCCGCTGAAGATTTTGCTGTTCGTCGTAGCAGACGGCTGGAACCTGGTGGTCGGCTCCATGTTGAAAAGCTTTCACTGAGGACTGCGGATGACACCCGAGCAGCTCGTCGCTATCACTCGCCAGACGTTCGAGGCGGCACTCTGGGTCGCGGCGCCGATCCTAGTATCGGCCACTGTAGTGAGCTTGCTGATCAATATCGGGCAGGTGATGACGTCGATTCAGGACCCAACCGTAAGCACTGTGCCGCGCCTGGCGGCCGTGGGGACGATTCTGTTTTTCCTGATGCCTTGGATGCTTCACTACATTCTGGGTTTTACGACGAGCTTGCTGGGCGACTTTCGCCCGTTCACGCGCTGAAGGAGCATACGAACCGTGTCGCCCTGGTTGGAACACATTCTCGCGCATGCCGTGCCGATCGGTCTGCGCGTCGGCGGACTGATGACGTTTGCCCCTTTCCTAGGCGACGACGCGATACCGGCGCGCGTGAAGGCAGGCTTCGCGCTCATTCTCACAGCAATGCTCTACGGCGTGTGTCCTGTGCCTGACCTGCAGCTTGATGCGATGCATTGGACACAGGTCGTGATCAGCGAAGCGTCCGTGGGACTTCTCATGGGGCTCTCCGTGCGGGTCGTTCTCGAGGGCATGCAAATCGCCGGACAATTGGCTGGTGCTCAGCTCGGTTTTTCGTTGGCCGCGATCATCGATCCGCAAACGAATATCGAGACGCCGGTGCTGGCAGTGTTGCACCAAATGGTAGCCCTGTTGATCTTCCTGCAGCTCGATGTCCACCACTGGATGTTGCGGGCCATTGTGAAGAGCTTCGACTACCTGCCGGTCGGTGCGGCGGTAGTGACGCGCGCCACGGCGCAGGAACTGGTCCGCGCTGTTGGCGCTATGTGGCTGATCGGAGTGCAGATCGCCGCTCCGATCCTGCTTGCGACGATGCTCGTGGATGTAGCGGTTGGATTTCTAAACAAAGCATCGCCGCAACTTCCGGCCTTGTTTATCGGGATTTCGGCGAAAAGCCTGCTTGGTTATTTCGTGTTGGCAGTGGCCGCGGCGCTGTGGCCGCATCTGCTGGAAGGACAATTCACTCACGCGTTGGGCTGGAGCGAGCGAATGCTCCACCTGGCGCACTAGACAGGAACGATCGTGCCAGGCGAGAACAGGTCTGAAAGGGCAACCGGTCGGCGGAGAGAAAAGGCGCGCGAGAAGGGACAGGTTCCTCGATCTCGCGACCTTGTGATGGCGCTTACTCTCCTGACCGTAACGATCACTCTTGCTTGGCAGCCGCAAATGTGGGTTGGCCGCTGGCGCGACCTATTTGGGCGTTTGCTCGCAGCAAGCTGCACAAGCGATATCGGTGTCGGAACTGCGATTTTCTCGTGGACTGCTCTAACCGTGGCTCAATGGATCGCGCCCATCTTGCTTCTTGCCATGGGAGTCGCAGCGTTTTCCAGCGGCGCGCAGGGCGGCTTCGTGTTCGCGCCGGACGCCCTAAAACCAAACTGGGGAAGGCTGAACCCAGCCAACAACGTTCAGCAGTTGTTCTCGTTCGCAGGGCTGAGCCGTATCTTGCGATCTTTGATTCCGGGCGGCGCGATCTTTTTCGTGGTCATCAACCTTTTCGAGCGCGACATCTTCAAGATCGTCCATCTGTCGCGGTTCGGTCCGCGTGCTGTGCTTGCCGAAGCCGGAGCTGCGCTTTTCGAACTAGCTTGGAAGTGCGGACTGGTACTGCTTGCGTGGTCGGGCGCGGACTATTTCTTCCAGCGGTGGAACTACGAGCGCTCACTGCGGATGACGAAACAGGAAGTGAAGGAGGAAACGAAGGACACGGAGGGCAATCCCGTGGTTCGTGGCCGGATGCGCCGGCTACGCCGCGCTCTGCTTCGCAAAATTATGGCCAAGGACGTGGCGCGCGCGACGGCCGTTATCACCAACCCCACGCACTATGCTGTGGCGATCGAGTACAGGCCCGAGACCATGGCCGCACCTGTGGTTGTGGCAAAGGGTCGCAATCTGCTCGCAGAAAGAATCAAGCAGATCGCTCGCTGGCACGAGATCCCTATCATCGAGAATCCGCCGCTTGCGCAAGCGCTCTACAAAGCGACAGAGGTCGGTCAGGCCATTCCGCCGAAGCTGTACGTGGCCGTAGCTGAGATTCTTGCTTTCCTTTATCGCGCCAAGTCGCGTTTGCAGGCAACTCAACCCAGGGCGGGAGTGTAGCGACGTAAATGGCCAGCGCAACTCAAGCCCGACCAAGTGCGGTGAAGAGCCTGTCCGCAGACTGGCTCGTTCCTGTAGCTACCGTCGCACTCGTGTTCATGATGTTGGTGCCTGTACCGGGCATCTTCCTCGATGTCTTCCTGGCTACTAGCGTGACCCTTGCCATCGTGGTCCTGCTCTCGGCCCTGTACATTCTCAAGCCGGTGCAGTTTTCCGTATTCCCTACGCTGCTCCTGTTTCTCACTCTGTTTCGAATCTCGCTGAACATCGCCAGTAGCCGCCGGATTCTTCTGCATGGCAACGAAGGGGCTAGCGCAGCAGGTCATGTAATCGAAGCGTTCGGGCAGTTTGTCGTTGGCGGCAACTACGTCGTCGGCTTTGTGATCTTTCTCGCATTGATCGCGATTCAGTATCTGGTGATCAATCACGGTGCAGTGCGAACGGCCGAGGTGGCCGCGCGTTTCACCCTAGACGCCTTGCCCGGCAAACAGATGGCGATCGATGCGGACTTGAACGCAGGGCTCATCGACGAAGCGCAGGCTCGTGCGCGGCGTGAAACGATCGCGCGCGAGGCGGAATTCTATGGCGCGATGGACGGCGCCGCGAGATTTAGCCAGCGCGATGCCCTCGCGACAATACTCATCACGGCGATCAATATCGTGGCGGGTTTTCTTATCGGCGTGATCCAGATGCACATCCCGTTCGACCAGGCGCTTAAGACCTACACGGTTCTGACCGTGGGTGATGGCCTTGTCACCATGATTCCTTCGCTGCTGGTTTCCGTGGCCGGGGGCATCGTCGTCACGCGCACATCTTCGGACAACGTTCTCGGTGCCGAGCTGGGTCGACAGCTCTTTAGCAAGAGGGTTCCGCTTCGCATTGCGGCTGGGGTGATGTTTTTCCTAGGGTTAATTCCTGGACTGCCAAAGCTCTCTTTCTTCTTGTTGGCGGCAATTGCGTTCTACCTCTCGTCACGCGCATCCGAGGGCACGGCCGTACCCGCGCAGGAGGCTGCCGCGGCCAAAAAAGACACGAAGGCTAACGCCCAGCAGCAGATCGAACAGCTCCTCAAACTCGACGAGCTTAGCCTGGAAGTTGGTTACGCGCTCGTGTCCCTCGTCGATCAGGGACAGGGCGGCCAGCTGCTGCAGCGAATCCGCGCACTCCGCCGCCATCTCGCCCTGCAACTCGGCTTTCTGGTGCCTTCCATTCATATCACCGACAACATGAAGCTCAAGCCGCGTGAGTACATCATCTATCTTCGCGGCGTTGAAATCGCTCGCTGGCAGATGTACCAAGATCACGTCCTTGCCATCAGTTCCGAGCCGAACCCTGCCCCGCTCGATGGTTTTGAAACCCGGGAGCCAGCATTCGGCACTCCGGCAAAATGGATTGCGCCAGCCCTGCAGGAGCAGGCGATCGCCAAGGGCTACGTCGTTGTGGATCAGACCTCTGTGCTGGCCACGCATATCGCGGAGATCGTGCGCCAGTTCGCATATGAACTGCTCACGCGGCAGGAAGTGAAGCGTCTGCTCGATGCGCTCGCCGAGACCCGGCCCAAGCTGGTCGATGAACTCGTGCCGAAGCTCCTCAGTTTGGGCGAGGTCCAAAGGGTGCTGCAGCAGCTCCTCCGAGAGCAGGTCTCGATTCGCGATCTCTCGACGATTCTCGAAGTACTGATTGACACGGCCCCTGCCACCAAGTCACCGGTCGCTTTGGTTGAAGCCACCCGCCAGGCGCTTGCGCGGGCACTCGTTCAGCCGCTGCTGAGCGAGGAGCGGAAGCTCAAGGTCATGACCCTCGACCCGGTCCTCGAGCAACAGATTCAGCGAAGCTTCGAACCGCAGCCGACCGCCGACCGCGCCGCGCTTGCCCAACCTTCCCCGCTGCGCCGCGTACTTGAAAGCTTGCAAAGGTCCGTTGGAGACAAAGTCGCCCTAAATTCCATGACCCTGCTGTGCAACAGCCCGACTCGCTTTCACTTGCGTCGGCTACTGGAGCCATTTCTGCCTCGAGTTGTAGTTCTGTCACCGGCCGAGATTCCGGCGACAGTTTCAATCCAGTCTCTCGGAGTGGTGCGATGAGTAATCGCTGGATTCTCTGGAGAGAAGGTCGCGAACATTTGTGCGAATGGACAAGGACATCCATATGGACAACGGCGAATCCACTCTGAGCGCGGCCGAGCGAGAGAAACTCGTGCTCGAGCATCTCCCTGAAGTGCGCTACATCGCCAGGCGGATTCATGAGCGGCTGCCCGTGCAAGTGCCGTTCGAGGATCTGGTCCATGCAGGAATCGTCGGACTTATGGAAGCGCTGCAGAGGTTTGATCCGAAAAAGCAAGTTCATCTGAAAAGCTACGCGAAGTTCCGAATCCGGGGAGCGATTCTCGATAGTCTTCGCACCACCGACTGGAGCCCGCGGAGCCTACGCAAGCAGGCACGCATGGTTGAAGCAGCATATGTCGCCCTTTCCTCTGAGCTCGGCCGCGCTCCTTCGGAGACGGAGTTGGCGAATCGCGTGGGCATGGACCTGCTTGCGTTTCAGCAGCTGTTGGGAGACTTGCACGGGCTCAACATGGGCAGCCTTCAGGCGCTCGCGAACGAGGACCTTCCCGATGAGGAAACGTGCATCTACCAGCCAAACGGTCCCGACGAGGACCCCTTTTTCCAGTGTCTGCGTTCTGAGCTTCGATCGCAGCTTTCCGAAGCGATGAATACACTCGACGAGAAGGAGCGCCAGGTCCTCGGCCTCTACTATTTTGACGAACTGACGATGAAGGAAGTCGGAGCGACGCTGGGCATCACCGAGTCGCGAGTCTCGCAGATTCATTCCCTGGCGCTGATCCGTTTGCGCACGCGCATTCAGGAATTGCTGCAAGCCCGAACTAGCGGCGCCTCTCAATCCGACTCGTCCCAGGCTGCGCCTGCAGTGGAGTCCGTGTCATAGGACAAACGATGAGCGAGATGCCCAGCCAGGACCAGATCAACGCCCTCCTAGAGGAAGCACGGCGAAGTGCGTCGGCAGTTCAGTTGACCGATAAGGCCGAGAACGCATCGGTGTTTGACCTGCGCCAGTCCAAGCCCATGTCTGAAAATGCGACACGAGCTGTTTCCACCTTGCACGAATCGTTTGCGCGAAACGTGAACGATTCGCTTGGTAGCTATCTTCGTGCGGGCGTAGAAGCAAAGCTCGCATCGGTCGAACAGAAATCCTTCGCGGAATACTCGAAGGATTTCCCGGAGCCGACCTATTTCAGTTCGATACGGCTGTTGTCGTTGGCGACTTCCGCCTTCATTCAGATTGATCTGCCGCTTGCGCTTCAGATGCTGGATCTCATGCTGGGAGGGGAGGGAAAGCAGCCAGTAGAAACGCGAGATCTAACAGAAATCGAGCAGGAAATCTTTGAGTCGGCGGTCCGAATTCTCTGCGACGAGCTGCGGGCTGCATGGAAGCCAGTGCTGGAAACGGAAGTCCGCTTTGATCGACGGGTAAAGCCTGCACAAGCCCCGTCGTTGATACCTGCCTCCGAGAGGCTTCTCTTGATAACTTTCGACGTAGCGCTTGCTGAGGGCCAGGGCAAATTGAGGCTTGCGTTTCCGGCCTCCGTCGCGACAGCTCTAATTCGAGACGCCGCACCGGAGTCACCGTTCTCTGAGACTCCGAATTTGCAACGGCATCAGGCCCGGCTTCGGGAAGTTTTGGCCGACTCTGTTTTCGACGCAGAATTGATGTTGCCGCCAAGTCCCGTTTCAGTTCGCGAGGTATTTTCGCTTCAGCCTGGCAGCATCGTTGTCCTCAATGTGCGGGCAAGTGAACCCATCCACTTAAATGTCGCTGGAAAGAGAATGTTTCTTGCCGTACCGGTTGGGTGCGGTTCACAGCGAGGCGCCCAAATCGAGAGAGCTCTTTCGATCGCGCCGGCCAAAGAGAGCAAGTAGCATGTGCGCCGCCGAGTCCAAGTCCGGGTTTGCGACGTTTGTTGATGCATGGCGACAAGGCCTCACCCAAACCCTTTCTGAGGCTGGGCTGAAGGCTGTGAAGGTTGAGTTTGTCGATGCGAAGACCTCCGCCGACCGCGCCGCCAAGGCGGGTGCGAAGAGCCATCGCCTCGCTCTGATTGCCTCAGGGCAGTTGCGTGGCTCACTGAAACTGATTACCTCCGAATCGGAGGCTCTCCGGCTCAGCTTGTTGTTGGCTCCCGCGCCAGAGAAGGGAAGTTCGCAGCTGGACGACAACGCGCGCGACAGCTTCAAGGAATTACTGTGCCGGGCGGCAGCGAAGACAGCCGCTTTCTGCGGACAGGACGAAACGAAGCTCGAGCTCGTGCCCGAAGCTTCCGGTAGCGCTACGACTGAGTCGATTTGCGGCAGATTCCAACTCAGTGCGGATAATTTTGGTGCGGTCACGCTGGTGTTAACTCTTTCCGCTGACCTCATCGAGTCTATTCGCGGCCTGGAGGGCACGCCTCCTGCCGCTGATTCCAAAGAAACTCAAAAGGGAGCGTCCGTCATGCCTGTCAGCCAATCCACGGGACCGAGTTCCAATCTGGGTCTGCTTTTTGATGTCAAGCTTGAGGCCACGATTCGTTTTGGGGGACGTCAGTTGCTCCTTCGAGACATCCTGTCGCTCTCTCCCGGAGCTGTAATTGAGTTAGACCGTCAAGTGGGCGAGCCGGCGGAATTGCTCGTTGCGGGCCGGCTTGTGGCGCGCGGCGAGGTTGTCGTCGTGGACGGGAACTTTGCTTTGCGCGTCACAGAGCTATGCGGTAACAGGCAGCCAAACGAATTAGTGCAGGCTTAGAAAAACCGGCCCGCGCGTTTCGGTCCGTTGAAGCGGTTAGTAACCGTAGTCCTTCTTCGTTCACGATGAGCACATCCTGTTTCCCTCAAGCGCTGTTCTAAAGCCTTTCCCGCAACTGCCGATGGAGTGGGTGACGTAATTCAAGAGCGACGATGGAACCGTCGCGGACACGTGAGCCCAACCCATGCAAGCGACAGCGCAGCAGGTCGTCGAAACATCTCCCGAACAGCGCGAGCGCCGCAAGAGGCGAGTTGCTGAAGTAACGTCGGAAAGTCTTTCGACTCTTCCGCGGCATCTCTCACGACTCGACGGATTGCTCCGCAATCCTCCCGTCGACCTTGCGCGCGTCGCCAGCATCGTCAGCGCCGATCCGGAATTCTGCGACTTACTCTTAAGCCTGACCAGCACTGAACTGTTCAACGCTGAATCGTGCAGCGTAACCGTTCCGCAGGCGATCGTGCTCTTCGGCTCGGAGCGTCTCCGGACGCTCGCCCTCACATGCGCTTTCCTGAAGTATTCTGGACGCACTCTGCCCATCAGCGATCGGCGGCGGCTCTGGCACCACAGCTTTCTCACGGCTACGTTGAGCGACCGAACTGCGCGGCAAGTTGCCTACGCAGAGCCCGCACAGGCCTACTTGGGTGGATTGCTCCACGATATCGGACAGTTGCCGCTTCTTATCGTAGCTTTCGAAGATGAGGCAGCGGGCGACGTCTTTCCCGCCAAATGGCTCGACGATCCGTCCGTCGAGCATAAATTGTTTGGCATGGACCACTGTAAGATTGGGCGATCGATTGCAGTCGCTTGGAATCTTGCTGCGTCCCTCGCAGATGCCATTGAGCACCATCACTTGCCCTTTCGCGCAAAACGCGACGCCAATCTTGCCGAGATTGTCGGTGGAGGAGACCGCTATTCGAACCTGCTGTCGCCTAGTTTGGCGGGAGACGCCGCAGATGGTTCGTCCCGCAAGGCCGGCGCGGTGAATGCGCTGCTTCAAATGTGCGTCCCGCCTCTTTGGCGCGCCGACCGGAAACGCCCTGTTGGTCTGTCCAGGTCTGGTGACCTTGATGCTACGGCGACCATTCCTTTCGTCCACTAGTTAGGGCGGCCGAAGTTCCTGTTCCGCCCGTTGTCAAGCCGCAGCCATGCAGAATTCCGACTGCGGTCGGAATATTCTGCCTACTCGACTGGGCAACATCCTGCCGCGCTGCCATACCCCTAGTTTCGGCTGAATCCAAACACCCTCGGATTTCGTGCACATCGGTAACTTCGGCGAGCATTAAGCAATCTTCATCTGGCGACCGACTTGCTGCTATACGTCCGGGGAGAAAACTGAATGGATAGCGGTTTCTACTCTGCGTTCACGGGACTGGCGGCACGGATGCAGTCGCTTGATCTGGTGGCTAATAATCTCGCGAACGTCAATACCGTGGGCTACAAGGGTCAGAAGGAGTTTTATCGCGCCTTTGCGGCCTCGCTTCAGAACAACCGGCTCACGCCGCTGAACCAGGCCGTCAACAACTTTGGCTTGCTTGGCGGATCACGCATCGATTTTTCCGCCGGCTCGCTTGACACGACGGGCAACGACACCGATCTCGCCATCGACGGCGCGGGTTTCTTCGCGCTCAAGACAAAGGCGGGCGCAGATCGTTACACGCGCAACGGAAATTTCCGCCTGAACACGGAGCGCCAGCTCGTCGATTCCCAAGGCAATCTTGTGCAGGGAAACGAGGGCGCGATTCAGCTTCCGAATGGAGCATTGACCATCAGCGCCGACGGAACAATTTCCGTCGATGGCGCGATCGTCGCCACTCTCAAAATGGTGGACTTTCCTCCTGGCGCGCAGCTCGCGCCGGAGGGGGATACCGATTTCACGGCTCCGGCCGGCGCGGCCAAGCCTGCCGTCGCGGCGCAGGTGCGGCAGGGAATGCTCGAGGCATCCAATAGCAATCCGGTCTCGGGAGCAATCGCGTTGATCGACCTGCAGCGAAACGCCGAGATGATGCAGCGCGCCCTTTCGATTTTCAACACTGACTTCAACCAGACCGCCGTGCAGGAACTGTCGCGGGTCTGAGTCCAAGGAGAACAATCAGATGTTTCGTGCCCTCAATACGGCTGCCAGCGGCATGATCGCTCAGCAGCTCAATTTGGACAACATAGCCAACAACCTCGCGAACGCAAGCACGGCGGGTTTCCGAAAGCGCCGTCTCCAGTTTGAGGATTTGCTCTATCAGAACCTGATCATGCCGGGAGCCGCCTCGACCCAGCAGACGACATTTTCTACCGGTTTGCAGATTGGATTGGGTGCCCGGTCCGCGGCGTCCGAGATGATTCAGACTCAGGGTGAATTCGATTCCACCGGCAACCCGCTCGACCTGGCCATACAGGGCCAGGGCTTTTTCCAGGTTCAGTTGCCGACCGGTGATTTGGCCTACACGCGCTCCGGAACCTTTCAGCTCGATTCGCAGGGAAACATGGTAACGGCGGACGGCTATCAATTGCAGCCCTCCATCGCCGTACCGCTGAACGCCACGAACATCACCATCGGGACAGACGGAACGGTCAGCGTGAGTCTTCCCGGCCAGCAACAGGCCCAGCAGGTGGGGCAAATTCAGTTGGCTATGTTTGCTAACCCCGGCGGTCTCAACAGCATCGGGAAAAATCTGTTCTTGCCGACCACGGCCTCAGGAGACGCACAGCTTGGCACACCGGGCGGCACTCAGGGGTCAGGAACGATTCAGCAGGGCGCCATCGAGCAATCGAACGTTAATGTCGTCGAGGAATTCATCGAGATGATCCTGGCGCAGCGCTCGTACGAATCGAACTCCAAAGTTGTGCAGGCAGCCGATCAGATGTTTCAGGACGTTAACGCGATGTCGCGGTAAGGGGATCCTCTTTGCGAAACGTGCATACTGCCCTGCGATTCTTCTTCGCGACCGCCGTGACCGTAGCCGCGTTCGCGCCGCTCGCCCGCGCCTCCAGCATCTCCTTGCTCGACCAGGTCGAGGTGCGCGGAAATTCGATTTTTCTCTCAGATTTGCTTCCGCCACAGGTTCCTGCCGCAATGCGCACCTCGACGCAGCGCATCTTGATTGGAGTTGCGCCTCAGCCGGGAAGCGCGCGCGTTTTGGATGGCAGCAAG
The DNA here is from genome assembly GCA_035622585.1 of Candidatus Acidiferrum sp. Lineage (GTDB taxonomy): Bacteria > Acidobacteriota > Terriglobia > Acidiferrales > UBA7541 > Palsa-295. The sequence goes on along the minus strand of DASPVC010000066.1, from coordinate 42,827 downwards.
ATCGCGGGCTTGATTGGCGGCGCGGATAGCGCGCGGGATATCGACATTCCGCAGCGGATTATCGTACGACGCTCCGGCCGCAGGATCACGCGAGAGGAGGTGGTGGCGGCCATCCACAACTCGCTGGTGCGCAGCGGCCTGCCAGATACCGCTCTCCAACCGGATGATCTGCGCGTTTTTCCGGATGTAATGGCGTCATCGAACGACGCTCCCTTGCAAGTTCGTCGCATCGATTTCGACGAAACTCTCAATCAAGCCAAATTCTTGATGGCCGAGAGGGGCGCATTGCCTTTCCTCGTGACCGCTCAATTTCGCGAGACCAGCTTGGTCGAAGCCGCCACCCGGGAGCCTGCGCCGGTTGATTTGCCGCAGACGAGCGATGGGTCACGCCAGGCGGACGCCAAGCGCGCTGCTCCGCCTGTGGAATTCGCTCCGTCCGCGCGAGATGACGCGCCCGCCATGCTTCACCTGGCATCGGGGTCGCTCGTCAACGTTCACGAATTCGCTGGGCCGACACTCGTCGAGGCCGGCAAGCCAGCCACATTATTCCTGAATTCGGGCACGATGCAGATGTTATTGGACGTGACGGCTCTAGAGCGCGGTTCACTGAACCAGACGATCCGAGTGAGACTTCCGGGAACCGGCAAAGTGCTTCGCGCACAAGTAACGGGCTCGCGCCGCCTCGAGGCAGCCTTTTAGGGGACCGGACTCAATGCAAATTCCACATCAGATTCGGGCAGCACTGGCAATCCTGACTTCGCTCGTTCTTCCGGGTTCGGTAGCTGCGGCCGGATTTGGGAGGAACAAAGCGAAAGGTCCCAGTCCGGCCACGGCGTCACTTGACGACTACATTCGGCGCGTGAGTGCCGCAGGAGTCGAACAGCCAGCAACGATAGGCAGCTTATGGATATCTTCGGGGCCGCTTTCCGATCTGGCGGCCGATTACAAGGCCCGGCGGGCGGGGGACGTGATTGTTGTGAACCTCGTGGACACCTTCTCTGCTGCGACGAGCGGAGAGAACAAGACGTCGCGCCAATTTTCCACGCAGTCTGCCATCACGGCGCTTCTTCGCAGCATCCCTGCGAATAATGCTATGCAAAATCTTCTCTCTGCCAATTCCAATACCGCTCTCGATGGGAAGGGTGCGTCAACGCTGAGTTCGAACCTTCAATTGAGTCTTTCAGGCCGTATCGTGCAGGTCATGCCAAACGGAATGATGGTGATTGAGGCGTCGCGTGACTTCACAGTCGGCAACGATCGGCAAACCGTTGTGCTTCACGGCGTAGTGCGTCCGGGCGATATCGCGCCGAACAATTCCATCCAGTCCACTTCGGTTACGAGCCTCGAGCTTGACATCAAGGGCAAAGGTGCGGTTGCCGATGCGTCAGCACAGCCGAGCCTGTTGATGCGCGTCCTGCTGAAATTGTTCAGTTTCTAAAAGGAGTTCTCCGTGTCAAGTTGGCGGATCCTTGCTGGTTTGGTTCTGTTGGCGGTTTCGTCGGCAGCGCTTGCTCGCGCGGATGAGCCTCCCCGGGGTGTCCAAATCAAGGACGTCACGACGATTGAGGGAATTCGCGACAACCTGTTGATGGGGTACGGAGTGGTTGTTGGCCTGAATCGAACAGGTGACAGTCAGCAGACCGTCTTTTCGACTCAGACTATGTCGAATCTCCTGCAGCGTATGGGAGTTCAGGTCCCTGCTACTACGCTGCGTGTGAATAATATCGCCGCGGTGTTCGCAACGGCGACGCTTCCGCCGTTTGCACGGCCAGGAATGAGAATTGACGTGACCGTCTCTTCCGCTGGCGATGCAAAAAGCCTCGCCGGCGGCTTGCTCCTTTTGACGCCGCTGAGAGCCGCAGATGGAAATGTCTACGCCGAAGCGCAAGGGCCTCTCACGCTGGGAGGGTACAGTGCGGGCGGTAACGGCAACACGAAAGTTGTCAACCACGTTACGGTCGGCCGCGTACCGGAGGGCGCCATCGTCGAGCGTGATACTGCCGTCAGCTTGGCCTCCATGAATACGATCTCCCTCTTGTTGCGCAACCCGGATTTCGCCGCAGCCGGGAACATCGCCGAAGCCATCAACAAAGAACTGGGTAAAGACGCTGCTCGGGTCGTGGACAGTCGCCGCGTGGACATTACCGGGATTGCGGGTGGGCCGAGCGTTGTTCCGGAGCTCATGGCACGCATTGGAAGTATTCGCGTCAGCGTCCATCCGCCCGCCAAAGTCGTCGTGAACGAGCGAACCGGAACCGTCGTGATGGGAGGCTCGGTCACCCTTGGTGCATGCTCGATTCTTCATGGCAACCTAGCCATCGATATCGCCACGCGCTTGGAGGTTTCTCAGCCGGCACCACTTTCCCCGAACGGTCAGACCGTCGTCGTGCCGCAGACTCAGGTGCAGGCCGCCGAAACGCCGACGCAAGTGATTCGTCTACAGGAGGGCTCGACCGTCGAAGACTTGGTGCGCGGCCTCCAAACCATCGGGGCGACCGCGCGAGATGTGGCATCCATCCTCCAGGCAATCAAGGAAGCCGGTGCACTCGATGCAGAGCTGGAGGTGCTCTAGTGACGACTTTTGCGAGTCTAGGCCCTACGCAGATATCGGTTTCCGGTCCACAACTCACTTTGGACAGCCAGCCCAACTCCGCGGATTCGCCCGATCAGCGGAAGCTGAAGAAAGCGGCTGGTGATTTCGAGTCGATTCTTCTGGCATCCATGTGGAAGTCAATGAAACAGTCCTTCGGGACGTCGGACGCGGAAGGGGATGCGGACCCCGCCCACGGGACCTTGGAGGATTGGGGTATCGAAATAATGTCGAGCGCTGTGGGTAGGGCAGGTGGTCTGGGAATCGGCAAGCTGATTCTAAAGCACTTAGAGCCGCACGTTGTTGGCGGGGCCCCTTCCAATTTGGCACACTCCGCTCAAGTTCTCGGCGCTTCGGCCGATAAAACCAAGGAGGAGGCAAGGTGACGATGCGCCCGCCGTGTGCCAGACGGCTGCTTCCGAATAGGGATGCCCAAGAGACCCTGGGCCGTCCAAAGGACTGAACATGAGAATTGATCCGAACCAGTTTCTGGGTAACCTCCAGCAGGATGCCGTGCAGCAAGCCAACACGCGCGGGATCCAGCCGTCTCAGTCAGAGGAGTCCCGCGAAAACGGCGCAGTGGACGGAGACGATCAATTTCAGCCATCGCAAGCGCTCGACCAGGTGCAGAAACTTAAGGCTCAGCTTGCCCAAATGCCCGAGGTGCGCAGCGATCGCGTAGCAGTTCTGAGCCAAAAGATTCAGCAGGGCAGCTACAAGCCGACAAACGAGCAAATCGCAAATGCAATGGTCTCCGAAATCACCAGCAACAAGCGGAGCTAGTTCGGATTCAGCAGATTGAAAAACCATGGCAGATCTCACGCCATCCCGGATCGAGCCGGTCGGAGGGTCTACCGACAGCCATTCGGAGAATCCCAATCGCAAGCAGGCCGCGAAAACGAAAACCGCCGAGAAGCCAGCTCCCGTTCCTCCAGCGATTGACGCGGATAAGGACGAACTTCATCAACTGGATGAGCAGGCATAAGCCGTGACGCCGGAAAGCACACGATACTTGAAACTCTTGGAGCGCCGGTTCTCCCTGCTCGGTTCATTGACGCAGTCTCTGATTCAGTCCCGCAGCGACTTTGTCGCCATGAAATTGGACGCGATGGAACGCCTGACCGCCGAGCAAGAACGACTGTGCGCACAAGTTCGATCCGTGGATGCCGAGCTCGCGCGCGTGCAAACGGGTGGCGGTGAAGATGCTGGCTTGAGTCCTCGTCTGGCAGGCTTGTGCTGGCCGGGCTCGCGAGACGGCGACGTGCAACAGGACAATCGAATTCGCGCGATGCTGGACCGCATTCGACTCGCGCAGGAAGAACTGGCGAAAGCCAACCATGCTCACCAAGCCATGCTGCGCCGCTCCAAGCGAACCGTTCAGATCCTGATGAACTTCTTCAGCTCGTTCGCGCCCACCTATTCCTCCCCGATGACCGCACGAGCGACATACGAGGAAAGGATTTGAGACCATGGGCACGCTAAGTTCCGCTCTCAATATCGCTGTCCAGGCCATGCTGGCCAATGAAACGGCGCTGGACACTACCAGCAACAACATTGCGAACGCGAACACTCCGGGATATTCGCGGCAGACGGTTAATTTCGTGGAAGCGCCGCCTGTGGAATACGGCGGACAGCTCTACGGTACCGGCGTTCAGGTCAGCCAGATTGTCAGCCAGCGCAGCGGCGTCCTGCAACTTCTCTTGAACAACGACACGCAGCAGCAAGCGCAGTACAGCTCCTATCTGACTACGATGCAGCAGGTGCAGACGCTATTCAACGAAACCAGCGGCAATGGCTTGCAAAGTTCGATCACGGGGTTCTTCAATAGCTTGCAGCAGCTTTCTGAGGACCCGTCCAATACGACCGACCGGCAGGCCGTTCTGACGGCCGCGGAGAACATGGCCCAGAATTTCAACAGCATCTCGGCGAACCTCACGTCGCTACAGCAGAATGCCGATACCTCGGTGACGCAATCGGTGAATCAGATCAACGCGCTCACACCACAGATTGCCCAGCTCAATAGCCAGATCAGCGAAGCAGTGTCCACAGGCCAAAACGCCGGCTCGCTGATGGATCAGCGCGACCAGTTGATCAATCAGCTTTCCGGCCTGATTGGCGTCTCCGAAATCGATGCTGGCAACGGAAATGTCACGGTGACAACTACCGCGGGCGCGCCTCTCGTCGTCGATAACAAGAGCTTCCAATTGACGACGCAGCCCGATCCGGCCACGGGATTCCAGCACATCTACTCTCTCGGGAATGACATCACATCGACGATCAGCGGAGGAGCGCTCGGCGGCGCGATCCAAGTCCGAGATTCCACGATCCCGTCAATCCAGTCCTCGCTCGATTCTTTGGCGTCGAGTTTGGAGAATTCATTCAATTCGATCAACCAGGCAGGATTCGACTTGAATGGGAATCCGGGCGGTAATTTCTTCGTTCCACCACCGGCGGGAGGCGTAGGCGCGGCCGCCGAAATGAGTGTTGCGATCACTGACCCGTCGCAGATCGCCGCCAGCCAAGATGGCAGCGCTGGCGACAACTCGAATGTCAACGCCATGCTGGCCGTCCAGAACCAGGCTATCGTCAACGGTCAAACGCCAATCAATGCGTATTCGAGCCTGGTCTTCCAAATCGGCAACGACGTTTCTTCCACGCAATCCGAGCAGCAAGGCTCGCAAGCGAGCATTCAACAGGTTCAGAATCAGATCGGCAGCATTTCCGGAGTGTCGATCAACGAGGAAGCCGCCAATTTGATCCAGTATCAGCAGGCCTATCAGGCGGCGGCCCAGGCCGCTGCGGTGATCAGCAGCCTGACGCAAACCGCAATCACTATGTTCAGTTCATCGCACTGAGGGCGCCCATGAGCATTCGCGTCAATCCCGATATTCTTCCGGATCTGGTTGCCTCGATCGAACAGGCGCAGCAAGAGGCTCAAACCGCGACCCAACAGATGGCCACGGGGCGCAGCGTCAACAACCTTTCAGACAATCCCGCTGCGGCGGCCGCGCTCGTCGGCAACGACGCGCTGACGAGCGAGAACGATCAATACCTGACGAACCTCACCGATCTCCAAGGCAAGTTTCAAGCGGCGGACTCCGCCCTCAACAGCGCGGTCCAGCTCATGACCACGGCCATTTCGGTTGGCACCGAAGGCGCGAATGGAACGCTTTCCTCCGCAGATCGCCAGGCGATTGCGCAACAAGTCCAGGGATTGCAGCAGCAGATGCTCGCGCTGGCAAACACCTCTTACGAGGGCACGTACATCTTTTCCGGCACGAATGTCACCACGCAGCCGTTCGCGCAGAGTTCGACCTCGTCTTCAGGCGTTCAATATAACGGCAACGATGGCGTCACCACGGTCCAGATCGGGGAAGGACAATCCATGCAGACCAACGTCGGCGGCGACCAAATCTTCACCAACGCAAATGGAAACGTCTTTCAGGCGCTCAACGATCTAGCGAACGCTCTCAACTCAGGTGCCGGAATCGATGCCGCAAACACGGAGGTCCAACAGGCCTTTTCGAAGTTGACCACGCAGCGCGTTTTCTATGGAAATGCGCTCAGCCAGGTTCAGAACTCGCAGAACTACTTGAATCAAGAACAAGTGGACCTCAGCACGCAGCAGAACCAGTTGGTCGGCGCAAACATGACGCAAGTCGTCGCGAATGAATCTCAGGCTCAAACTGCCGAGCAGGCGGCCTTGAGTGCGACTGCTCAAATCCTCAGCCTTCCTACGCTGCTCACCTATATTAAGTAGCGCAGTCCATCGCGTCGGCGCAATCTTCATCTTCAAAGCCGAACGTAGGAAAAGCAGCGCGGCGATCAGCGGGCAGCAGAGCCGCAGGCAGCTAGCGGTGCGCGCCGCTGCCATTTCCATCTCGCAAATTCCAGCGAGCGCATGAAATCCTGTTTGAATCGGGCACTGGAGAATCGCTGTGCCACGGTTTCCCTCGCAGCGCGTCCCATCTGCGCAGCGAATTCGCCGTCCGCGAGCAGTCGAAGAGCGTAGCTGCGCAGCTCGGCCGGGTCATCGGAGAGGAACCCGCTGACCCCGTGTTCTACGGGTGAAGTCGGATGACGGTTGCCGAGCACCGGCAAACCTGCAGCCATAGCTTCGAGAGTCGCCATGTTGTAGCCGTCCTCCAAACGCGGGTCGGCCGTGTGAATGTAGAAGCGATGCCGGCTAAATGTTTCTTTCAGATCCGCCCAATTTGTCGAGGGAAGAACACCCGGCATGTCCGGGTTGTGCCCGACGAGTGTGACCGGAAGACCATCGAACGCCTTGTGGTGAAATTCCCAAAGTAAGATGTGCGGTCGGCGGTGGATGTGGTTCGCGACGCGCAGACCTCGTGCCAGGTCGCCCTTCCATGGCAGGTAGTGGAATGGATCTGCCGAAAAGGGCACGATGTCGTTCTCGAAACCCCACGACCGCCCTTTCAGCTTCGACACCGCCACCACATGCGTTCCCGTCATACGCACGAATTTCGCGACTGTCTCCCGAAATCGTTCTGCCGAAACGGTTGATCCTTGTTCCCGCAGAGCGCCATCGAGCGTCTCATGTATGACGAGCAGGCGTGGGCCATTTAGCGTTTTCGCGTCGACAAGGTCCGTGAGGTTGTGCGCGACAATACACTGATATGGCTGCGGATTCTGAAGAGCTTCTTCGATTCGGATGAGCCGGGCATTACCCGGAATCGGCCGCATGTTCTCGTCCCAGCCATCGGTGTGGCGGCCGCGCAGTCCTACGACCACATCCATCGGGCGGGCGAGCACCCCGAGTTGGTAAACCCAGGCTTCGTGACAGTCGAACACTAGCAAGGGTGCATTCATCGGAGAAATCCCATGGAGAGGCCGGGTCTCTTGCTCTGGTTCAACGCCCCGGCATTGAACGCCTTCGCGGTCAACGTGCGAGCGCGCTCATCGCGTCATGCGCAGCGTGGCGCTCCAAAGTCCGAGTGTTTCCAAATGTCCGCGCATTGCCTCGATGTGGGCTCGGCGCGCGATCAGCATGAAGCGCGTCTGCTCGAGCACCACCTGCATCTCGCTCAGGTTCCCCGCATACACTTTGAGTTCGGTGTCCAGTTCGGGATGGATCGTGCGCAGCCGTTCCGCTTCCGCGACGATTAGCTGCATCGATCTGATCGGTTCGGCGATCGCCCGGACGTTTACTACGTCGAAGCTCCCTCGGCCGCCCAGCGCATCGCGCGTACGCGAAATGAGAGCTCGGAGCTTCTCATTTGCCTTACGGACTTGATCTTGAATCGATTCCTTCATCAGGCGTTCCAGTGCGATCCGTTTCCGTCCGGCTCGGAGCCTGCCATCACCGGCGTCCGGAGTGCAATCTTCGCAGCGGGACGCGGCAGCGGTTCGGCGGAGCGGGAATCCTCAGGAAGTTTTATCTTTTGCTGTGCGACATCCTGTTCGACCTGCTGCCAAGCCTGCCGAAGCGGCATGTAGAGATCCGTCAGCTTCTTGATCTGTCCACTGCTCGTTCGGGCGTTTGCCTCTACGATCAGGCTGCGGGTCACGTTGTAAAATCCCCGTAGATGCTGAGCAATGATCCCGCCGCGCTCGAAGTCGAGAACGCTGTCCATCTCGGCGATAATCAGCAAGGCGTGATTCAGGCTGGCAACGCGCCCCTTGATGTCGTTGGCGGCGATTGCCTCCAGTGCCCGTCGAAAATCTTCGAGGATGCGATCGTAGAGCTTGACCACCATGCCCGCCGGATTCGCTCCCGTGGCGCTGACCTGCCGATAGTACGACGCGATTTCGTCTTGTTTCATCATGGCTATCCCAATGACCCTAGTTGCTGCGTGATCTGGCTCTGTAGCATCGGCATCTCATCCAGTGTGTTCTGCATTTGCGCGTACTCGGCGACCAGGAGTTGGTCCTGGCTGGCCAATTGCGTTTGCATCGTGTTGATCTGGTTCGTCAGGTCCTCGTTCTCTTGCGACATGCCTTGCAGATCGAGCGTTATCGATCCCTGCGTCGGATCGGTGATTTGATTCAGCGTGCTCGATAGAATGGTGGCCACGCCACCCGTGCCTTGCAACAGGCTTTGTACGCTGCTGAAATTGTTGTTCACCGCGTTTGTAAGCGCGCCGGAATCCACCGTCAGCGTGCCGTCGGTGTTCATGTTGACGCCGATGCTCGCGAGATTGACGAGACCATTATTCCCGGCGACGGACGTCGTGATCGCGGACAGCAGTTGGTCCTGAACGCCGCGAAGCGTATTGTCGGCCTCGAGCGGCCCGCCGCCCGTTCCGTCTGACGCCACATTGAATTGCGAGTTCAGGTCTTGCACCACCGTATTCCAGGCGGAGACAAACGCATTGACGGCAGAGGTCGCCTGGTCCGCGTCTGGCGAAAGAGACAACGTAACGGTTGTGTTCGGGTCCGCACCCACTAAATTCAGCGTCACGCCCGGTATCACGCTTGAGATCGTGTTGCTCGCCGAGTTGATCGGCACGCCGTCCACCGTCAGCGAAGCGTTCGACCCGGTCACGGCGGAGTTGAAGTTCAGGCTCGTCGTGTTATTCGTGATTGTAATGTTGCCCGCGGATCCTGTCGTATTGCTCACGATAGCCAGTCGGGCACCACTGGCGTCGGTGACGACGCTTGCCGTTACCCCGAGGTTCTGGCCGTTAATCGCGGCGGCCAAGCCGTCAAGAGTATTGTCCGTGTTATCGACGGTCACTGTCGCGGCGGGACTACTCCCCACAGTGATTTGGAAACTTCCCGTAGAAATCGGCGTGCTGCTCGAAGCGACCGGGTCCGTGTAGTAGGAGGAGGTTGTCGCGAGTGAATTGACGACGATCGTGTGCGTTCCAGTGGCTGCGGTTGGATCGGCCGTCGCGGTAACCAAGTTTGAGTCCGAGGAGGTCGCTGTGAGCGAGTTAATCGACCCGCTGGTATTGCTGAGCGCGCTGACTGCGGTCGACAAAGCATTGATATCGTTCTCGATGCTCGTCAGCGTGGAAGATTGCGTTTGGAGCGTGCTCTGCTGTTGCTGTAATAATTGCAGTGGTATCGCGTTGGCCTGTTCGACCGAATTCAGCAGCGTCTGTACGTCGATCGTGCTGCTTCCTGCGGGGAGCAATACGTTGCCGAAATTATTGATTGTTCCCATCAGTGTGTTCTGCGTCCCGAATTTCGGAACCCAGGACCCTCTTTCTTGACTCGAAACACGTGCACGTGGGCCCCGCGAAGGGGCCCACGCGCCGTGGTCTGTCTAGCCGTTTACTGCAGCAGTTTCAGAATGCTCTGCTGTTGCGAGTTGGCCTGCGCCAGAGCCGCCATGCCGGTCTGGCTCAGCACGGACAGGTTCGACAACTGTGATATTGCCGAAGGAATGTCCGCTGCCATGATGTTGTTCTCTGCCGCCGTCAGGTTCTGTACCTCGGTGGTCATAACCGAAGACGCGTCCTGAAGCCGGTTGACGGAAGCACCGATCGAGCCGCGATCGTTAGCAACTGTCTGGACGGCAGCGCCAATCGCCGTCAGCGCCGTCTGAGCGCTCGCGGCAGTTAGCAGGTTCGTGTTGACGCCCCCGGTGCTAAGCCCTAGACCTGCGGTCGTGAGGGCGGAGATCGTCGTAGTAATCGGGCTGGCGTTCGTCCCGTCGGTCAGATAGATCGACGTGGTCGCGCCGTTGAAGACCGCTGTTCCGTTGTAGTCGGTCGTAGAGCCGATTTGCGTGATTTCTTGCAGGATTTGCTGATATTCCGCGTCGAGCGAACCGCGCTGCGAGCTGCTCACGGTGCCGGTTGAGGCTTCCGTCGCGATCGTGACCGCCGTGTTGAGAAGCGAAGTCACCTGCGAGAGAGCGCCATCGGCGACCTGCAAGTTGCCCACGCCGTCATTGGCATTCTGAATCGATTGGTTCAGCGCCGCAATGTTGGCTGACAAACCGTTTGCAATCGCGAGACCTGCAGGATCATCCGAACCGGAGTTAATGCGTTGGCCCGTGGACAACTGCTGAAGCGTTGTGCTGAGGCTGTTCTGCGTACTCTCCAGGGCGCCTTCGGCCTGAAGCGCTGAGATGTTATTGAGAATGCCAAACGGCATCGGAAAATCTCCTTTCGTCGGATCGAGCGTTCCGTTTTGCGGTCAGAAGCCTTTGGCTCGGAAGGCTTTCCCCCCAAGACCGGAGCGGCTCGGTCTCGCGCACGGAACTCCTTGCGTTCCCCTATTTCATCGGCAGATTCGCGTGAGACTTTAATGTTCGGAAATCATTCGAATGCCTGCACTTAGAGCGTCCATGAGCGCTCCGGATCCCGGTCCTGCGTGAAGCGCGAGCTCCTCTAGTGCTCGCTTCAGCGCGGCATCATCTCGATACACCTGGAGCCCAACATGGACGACCGCTATGGCGCGCGACCAGTCACCAACCCTTGACCACAGACTTGCAGCCCGCATGAAATCACGAGAACTCGGATTTTTGACCGCCCGGAGTTTGTTTTCCGCGGCCAGCGCTGCCTCCCGAGTTCTTTCAAGCCAAGTAAGTCCGAGGACGAGCCGGTCATGCAGCTCAGCGTTAGCAGGCTGTTGCTCGATCGCATGCTGAATTCTCTTCAGACCCTCATCAGCCATACCCGCTCGCACCCGCGCGAGTCCGAGCTTGCTTTCCACTGGAACCAGTTGCGGCGAACGGTTAAGCGCTTCCTCATAGCACCGGACGGCCTGGCGAAACTCGCTCAGTTCGTAGTGCGCGTCGCCACTGATTTCAGCCGTAGCCCCCGTCGCCCTGCCATTCTTTTCCGCCTTTTCAAGGCACTCCAATGCCTCGCGGTATTTGCCAAGACGCGCCAGAGTTACCCCCGCAAAAAACCAAGCGACGCCCAGCCGTGGGTTATACTCGCAGGCTCGTCTAAAGCATTCGAGGGCTTTCTCGACGTTTCCCATGTCATCGAGCTCAACAAGACCCAGTTCGAGATGTGCTTGAGCGTTTCGCGGAGTGTCCTCAACCTTGCGTTGGCCAAGTTCGTGGTACAGCCGGTTCTTCCGTGTCCGGGTCTCGATGTCTTCCGCCAGACCGAAGTGATGGATCAAGAAGGGCGCCCGGCCAAGCCGCAAACCGCAGTCTTCAATTCGAGAACCAACCGATTCGTGGACGCGGCCAACGAAGAAAATCCGCGGGTCGCGCCGGAACAGCCTTACGTTTTCATGCTCCACATATGCCGGAAACGCTCTCGCGGCGGGCAGCGCCGAGTCGTTTGGAATCGCTGGGCGGTCCCAGAGGCGGCTCTCGAGGCTGTTAACATAGTTGCGAATCGTGACTTGATAGCCCGCTACTCCGCTGCTGGCGACGAGGCGCGGTATCACGGCCTTCGCGCCGGGATCGAGAATTTCATCCGCATCCAACACCAAAACCCAAGTAGCCCGCACCTCTGCTAGCGCACGGTTCCGCGCGCCAGCGAAATCGTTTTCCCAGGGAATCTCGATGACGCGCGCATCACATTCCCGTGCGATCTCTGCGGTTGCATCACTAGATCCGGTGTCAGCGATTACAATTTCGTCGACTACGCCCGCAACGCTTTCGAAGCACGCTCGCAGCGTAGCCGCAGCATCCTTGACGATCATGGACAGAGCGATTCTCGACACGCACTCTCCTCCATGTGTCGTTCGATACTCCCACTGCGAACGGGTTTGCAGGCAACGAGGTTCGCAATTCGCTGCACGTAGGCTGCCCGCACTCGATCCCACGTGTGCGCTTGCCGAATCGTCCGCGCTGCCTTCTGCCCGCGCTGTGCAGCCTCGTCCCGGTGCTCGTAGACGTGCCGCATCGTACGCGCGAGTGCTCCGACATCCGGCTCGAACCACGTCCAGTTGCCGACAAATTCACCCAATGGTGGAGGAGCGTCCGGGACTTCAGTTTCTCGCGCCGGTATCAGATATCCGCAGTCCCCGGGGCAGAATTCCGGCGCAGGGCCAGCCTCCGTAGCGATCACGGATTTGCCGCAAGCCATTGCTTCTGCGATCGGCATGCCAAATCCCTCGCCACGATACGGCGCCACGAAAGCGTCGCAGCCCCTGTACAGCGTCGCGAGCGTCGCGTCATCGAGTTGTTCCGAAATGACGGCCAAATGCGGAAGCCGGGGATTTCCCATAAACTCGGCAAGCAACGGGCCGCAAGAATTGTGTACATACGCTGGCTGGGCCGCGGCGCTGACGAGCAGCGTGACATCGTCTCCCGCCTCGAATGCTTTTGCGTAGGCCTCGAGCACTACGTCGATGCCTTTGCGTAGAATCGCGCCCCCGACGAACAAGAAAAGGAAACTGCGGCACCCATTCGGACGGGAGCTCGGACCGTCCGGTTTGAACACCCGTGGATCGATGCCATTCGGTATCACCTGAACCCTATGTTCGCTGACCCCTGCTCGAACGAACACGTCGCGAACGAAATAGGACGGTACCCACACTTCGTCCACATTCCGTTCGATTTCACGGACCCAGACTCGTGGCACCGCGCCGTACTCCCACGGCAGGATCACGGCCAACTTACCTCGCGGCGGTCGCTGAAAATCTGGCGGCCACTGATGCCGGATCGTCAAATCGAGGTGCTTCGGGTGGCGCAACAGCCCCTTCATGATGAGGCTTCCGTCCGTCACCTTCTGCGGCAACAGCAAGGGCTGGCAACAAGGCTCGAGAGCTGCATCGAATTCTGTGGACTGCACGAGTTCAGCCGCAAGCTCCCGGTTGATGCGAGCGAAGCTTGAATGCTCGAAGAAGGGGCCCGACAGCAGAATTCCCGGCTTTCCGTCACGACTTGCACCCGGACGGAACGGCGTTTCGACGGATGCCAGCTTTCGCAAAAGCGTGTCGCGTGCTTCTTGGTCAAGCGGCATTGTTTCGACGATGCGCCGTGCAGCAGGAAATGCCCGATGGAGGAGAAGGTAGTCAAAAACCGGACTTAAATACTTCGGTTCCCGGCGCACGAGCCGGGTGAAGTCGTATTGATGTTTTTCGACGAGCGCGGGCGACATCCGCAGGTTGAGCAAATCATCCACCGCCGGCGTGAATACGGGCCGGCTGACCATCCCCTGGTAGAAATTTTCGAAGGCTACCCTCTGATTGCCCACTTCGGCAGCCAGTCTTCCGAGCAGCCATGCCGCCCGGTAAGAATTCTCGCCGCCGCTGCCCACGAATTGGTGATTCGCACTGCGAGCCCGCTCCAGGTAGCCTAGTGCCTTCGATTTCTTGTGTTGGTGCAGAGCAAGCAGTGCACCGACGTAGTAGAGTTCCGCATAATCAGGGTATGCCTTGAACGCCCCTTCCAAAACCTGCTCGGCCTTGGCCATGTCCTTGTGCTTCATCAGCGCAACGACGAGATTTCGCAGAGCGAGTGCAGACACCTGTGGAGGAGTGCGCTTCTCTTGCGCCACGCGCCCGAGCGTCTGAATGCCGGATCCCGGGCCAGCTTGCTCGGTGAGGATAGCTTGAGAGAGTTGTACCCACGGCAGGTCAGTCACTTTGAATACTGTATGAACCTTCTCCGATGCGGGTGAACTACTCATGATCCGTGCAGCTGTGCTCCAGAAGTCCTTCATATGGCCGCCGCTAAGCCAGCGCGGTTGGATCGCCAGCAAGTCCAGTTCGGCCATGTACGGGAAATGGACGGGAACGAAGCAACGGCGTCCCGGCGCGCGCAGGTCACACCGGATGCTTGCGGCCGAGCCTTGGAGGAAGCGATCGCCAGCGAACCACGTGATCACACCGTCCGACCCCTGCGGAACACGATCTAGTCGGACCGAACTGAGCTTGCCAAGCGAAATGGAATCCGCTGCCGCCCGAATGGATTCAGGCAGCTCGTCTGTGGATGCCGCGTCCGTTTCAAGCGCGACGAGCGGACTACGCTCATGTACAGCTGTTGGCGGTCCGCCACGATGATCGACTACGCAGACTGGCATGGTCTTCCTTCTATCGAGCGTCGGCGATTCGAAACTGCACAACCGCCTCTACGAATTCTTCCGGGCCGCGACTTCCAAATCGAGCCGCGTCGTTTCGATTACGTGCCCAAGATTGCGCACCAACTGGGCAACCTGTTGCTGCAAATCCCGAACGATCTGCTTCGTTGCTTTAAGCTCCTCTTGGGTTTGCAAAAGACGAGCTAGAATCTTCTGATCGACTTCCGTGTTTAGCAGCGCGTTGTCCGCGACTGCCTGGGTCAACTGCTCCAGCGTCACGGGACGATCTGCCGAGGCCTCTTTGCGAACTGCCGTCCACGTTGGAGTATTGAGAGCTTCAGCGAAGGCGCTGTTCATTTCATGGTCTCCATTCCACTCGTCGATGGATTGCTTTCATTCACTCAACCAGCCTGCGAAACTCATCGACCCAGAGCGGGGCGGTGATGCTCCAGTCCCAATGAGCGACCATGTCTCTGCGCCCCTGTCGCGCTCGCTGTTGCGCCTCGGCTCGCTGCGAAACTACGCGGCGCATCAACTGTCTCAGGTGTTCAACACTAGGCTGCGCCCACATATGCCCGGCAAATATCTCTTCTTCGGCCGCCGCAGGCACGAGACCCTCGATATCAATCAGGTAGCTATTTTCGTCTCGCAGAAAATCTAATTGCCCGCTCCAACGTGTTGCAATCACCGGAAGCTCGCTCGAAAGCGCCTCCATAAGAGGTCGGCCATATCCTTCTCCATGGGTCGGGAGGACGAAAGCGTTTGCGGTGGCATACAGGGCCGCCATG
The DNA here is from genome assembly GCA_035622585.1 of Candidatus Acidiferrum sp. Taxonomy (GTDB): domain Bacteria; phylum Acidobacteriota; class Terriglobia; order Acidiferrales; family UBA7541; genus Palsa-295. The sequence continues at coordinate 27,543 of DASPVC010000066.1, read as the reverse complement.
TCGGCTTGCGAAAGAAAGCGATTTAGCAAGATGATTGGCGGGCATTTCTCAAGCGGCACACCTGCCTCTTTTTCGATGAAGTGGCAGATTTCAGCTACCGGGTCGATGCTTCGATTGCTGTGCTGCGACAACTTCAGGATCAGGGCGACGTCTTCATCCGCTTTGAATTCGCTGAGATATGCGCGCAGAAGGAGGTCACTCCCTTTTCTCGGTTGTACGTCGAAGACGGAGAGGAAGTTGAACGAGCGCGTGTACGGAATCTTTAGCGGCGGCACATCGGGTCGAAAAAGCTCGGCGTCGACGCCTGCGCGGACCACTCTCACCTTTCGGTCCTTCACACCCGCTTCTGCAAATGTGCGGCGGTTGAACTCTGTCGGTACCCATACCTCGTCCATGGCGTTGCACCGATCAGCCCAGCCGTCCGGAAGTCGATCTGTCTCGAACATTGTGCGAGCCACTCGAACGCGTCCGTAAACTCCGAGGTTCCACAGGTACGCCATTGCGTGCTGGTACAGTACGCTCTGCGCAAGATCGACCCGCTGTCGCGAGAGCCTTTCGAGGCTTTCCCGCGCCTGACTCGGCAAGAGTCGCATTGTGTCCGCTTGCCAGCCAATCGGCGCGAGTTGGACCGGCATGCCAGATTCCGCGAGAGCCGCCGCGATTACCCAGCACTCTTCCGCGTAGCCCGTCCCACCATAGACGATCCCCTGAAACAGGATTCCGCGCTCCGTGGTCGGCTGTGCAGCCGCGTGCCGCCAAGGTGTCGCTCCGCGCGTTTGGTCCACAGAGACACTAGCGGTTGTCAAGGCTGGCATGGTTTCAATCTGATTGGCGTACTTGGCGCTCGCTTTGCGTTTTCTCCAGCGACATACGCGCGGCGTGCCGCACCGGCTCCAGGAACTGCACTCAGCCTGCCAAAACCGATTTTTCGCGGAAGTCAGTTCGCCGGACGCATTTCGATAGTGAGCGCTGCGCGGATGTTCGCTCCGCGTTACTTAAGGAAATCCTTAGGGAGTAAAGGTCACCGAATTGCTGTTTGGACCGACAGCATTTCGGGATTCATGCGGCTGTGTGCAATCAGTAGTCGGCCGCTTTCAAAAGGTGCAGGGAATGGCCCTTTCTCTCGAAACCAGCGCTCCTAGCGTCTCTCCGGATGAGAAAACACAACTGGCCCAACTGATTTCCGACGTGGAGACTATGAAGGATCAAATGTCGAAGGTCGCCGTCGTCCTTAAACATCTCTCAGACGGAATGACGGAGCAGCGCGCGAAGTCGCATCCGGCGCTGCCTGAGATTGGACCCATCCTGCAGGCGATGAAGGTTCACGTGGACTCCTTTCCACACGCTCTCCGCGAAGCGCGGCGATCCGACGCGGCAACACAGAAAGCACTGGAAAAACTTGCCGCTCGCGTCTCTGAAATTGAGACGAAATTGGGCACAATTTGCAGCCCAGTCGAGCGCTCCACGGGGAAAAGCTGACTTGAGTGCGTTCATCGCCACGCCTATATTGAGGAGTCAGGAAGTGAATGTCGAAGAGCTGCGCGCCAAGGTTTTTTCGCGGCCTTGGTTTCACAAGATCGATCTAGGCCACGGTATCGTCACTCCCGGAATCGACGACTCGCCTGCAAAGCTCAAGCTGATGCGCATTCCGGAAAGCCTCGCGGGCAAGTCCGTTCTCGATATCGGCGCCTACGACGGTTTCTTCTCGTTCGAGGCCGAGCGACGCGGCGCCAGCCGCGTCTTGGCCACGGATCACTACTGTTGGCTCGGCACGGGCATGGGAGATGGCCAGGGTTTCAAGATCGCGCATGCGGCACTGCAGTCGCGCGTCGAAGCGAAGCTCATCGCCGTCGAAGATATTTCTCCGGCGACGGTGGGAATATTTGACGTCGTCCTATTTCTCGGCGTGCTTTATCACGCTCCTGATCCTCTTCGCTATCTGCGCGCAGCGCGCTCCGTTTGCCGGGAAATGCTGATTCTCGAGACGCATTACGACGCTTTGGATTACCCGCGTCCGGCCATGGTGTTCTATCCCGGTGCCACGTTGAACAATGATCCCTCCAACTTCTGGGGTCCCAACGTTCGGTGCGTGGCGGAAATGCTGAAAGAGGTTGGCTTCCAGAAGCTGACGATTTTCCCGCCCTGGCAGCCCTCTCGCGGTGTCATGCACGCGTTCATCTAGCGCGAACCGAACTTGAAGGCCACGGCTGCCATGGCAACTCCCAAACTTTCGGTTTCGGTGGTCATCAATACCTACAATCGCGCCGCAAGCCTCGACGTCACGTTGCGATCTCTCCGGCGAATCAATTACCCGCACTTTGAAGTGGTTGTGGTCAACGGTCCGTCGACCGACAACACGATGGACATGTTAAAGACTCACTCTTCTTACATCCGCGTCGGGACCTGCTCCGATCGCAATCTATCCGTCTCGCGCAACGTTGGCATCGATATGGCGCTCGGAGATTTCGTGGCGTTTCTCGATGATGATGCTGTGCCCGATCCGAACTGGCTCGATGACGCAGTTGCCGCCTTTGATTCAGAAGAAGTTGGAGGCGCAGGTGGATTTGTCTTCGACCATACGGGCTACAATCTGCAATATCGCTACTCCGTTTCGAATCGCATCGGCACGGCTCGTTGGAACGTACCGCAGCCCGGAACCGAGTTTTGCTATCCGGGCTGCCTCGAATTTCCGTATCTGCAAGGTACAAACGCGATTTTTCGTCGCGACGCTTTGGTCGAGATCGGCGGATTCGACGAAGAATTCGAGTATTATCTGGACGAGACGGATGTTTGCCTGCGGCTCGTCGACGCAGGCTACTTGCTGAAGCAACTTTCCAGCGCATTTGTTTATCATCGGTTTCTTCCGAGCCATATCCGCGGCGAAAATCGCGTTGTGGTTGCTTGGCGTCCCGTCATCAAGAACAAAGCATACTTTGCACTCAAAAACGCGCCACCTGACACGTCGTTTCTAGACCTGATCAAGGACTGGGAGCGATTCTGCACTGAAGCTGAAGCGAATTTGAGGCTCCATATCGAGCGCGGCACGATTGGTCGTGACTGTCTCGAGAAATTCCGTCGAGATGCCGACGCCGCATTGCGTGAAGGCGTCCAAGTCGGACTGTCGCGACCGCGCCGGTTTCTCCACTCAGACACGGCGACCGAGCTGCGCGGGCCTGTACAGACTGACGTGTTCGCAGACACTAATTCGCGGCAATTTAGGCCGTGCTCGACGATTTTGCCTGCTTCCGAAAAACTTTGCATTTGTTTGCTCAGCCAGGAGTATCCGCCGGCGGTCATCGGCGGGATTGGCCGCCTAACCTACGAATTAGCTTCCGGTCTAGCCGATTGCGGTCACACAATCCATGTCCTTTCGAAAAGCACGTCCGGCCACAACACGGTTGATTTTGAAGATGGCGTCTGGGTCCACCGTCTCATTGAAGATCGTGATGAACTACCTCCTCTGCCGGGATCAGGGTTTCCTGCGCCGATTTGGAAGCGATCGGCGCGGCTGCTGCGCGAAGTCCAACGAATCCATGCGATGCATCCCGTTGACATCGTCGAAGGGCCGATTTGGGATGCCGAAGGCCTTGCTAGTGTTTTGGATGGCTCATTCGTGACCGTCACGAGCCTTGAAACGCCTCTCAAGATGGCGCTCGAAACGAATCCCGGCTGGATCGATGGCTCGCCAGGCCAGCGGCAGTTCTTCGACCAGTTGATTGCGGCGGAAACCGCTGCCGTGAAGAACGCCACCGCCGTCCGTGCTATTAGCGACGCGATCGCAGAAACCATGCGTGATCTTTACGGAATTGCATTCGCGCTCGGGCAGCTCTTCGTCACGCCGATTGGCATGGCCGACCGTTCTGTCGGCAAGAAATTCGAAAGGCAGGAACGATTCGTCAACGTCCTGTTCGCAGGGCGCTTCGAAAATCGAAAGGGAATCGACGTTTTGCTCGACGTGATTCCGCCGCTCTGCATGCAGCACAAGAAAGCGCGCTTCATCCTAGTCGGCGAGGATCGGCCTCGCGCTGACGGCAACACCTTCGCTGCGGAATTCCGCGCTCGGCACGCTCGAGCCTCGTTCCTTGATCGCGTGATTTTCGCCGGCAAAATCACCGACGCGGAGCTTGAGCGCCATCTCGCGCAGTGCGACGTCTTTGTCGGTCCATCACGATACGAATCCTTTGGCCTCGTATTCCTGGAAGCGATGATGTTTGGCAAGCCTGTCGTCGGCTGTCGTGTTGGCGGGATGAAGGAAATCATCGTTGATGGAGTCACCGGCCTGCTCGTCGAGCCGGGCGATCCAGAGACGTTGCGCGCCGCGCTCGCCAGTTTGCTTGCGGATTCAGCTAAGCGCGCGGCAATGGGTCAAGCAGGGCGCGCCCGATATTTAGCCCATTACACGCGCGAAAAGATGACAGAGCGCACTCTTGAAGTTTATCGGGAGTTGTTGCGCACACACTCGCAGCGCCTTCGCGAAATGCGGCGAGCGGGTTGAACGCGCATTCGCGCAAGAATTTGAGGAGCTGGACCATGTCAATGATGACGGCAGCAACTACGGACGATCTCGCGCTTCAGGAATGGCAAAGCAATCATTTGCCGGAGGCACTGCGGCTCTTGGAGAAGGGGCTGGCCGAGCGTGAGACGGCGGACCGATGGAACAATTGGGCGTCCGTCCAGTTTCGTTGCGGCAATTCGCGAGCGGCCGAATTGGGTTTCAGGCGCGCTCTGGAACTAGAGTCCCAATTTGATCAGGCAGCCGCCAATCTAGGAGCCCTGTTGCTGGCGGACGGCAAAGTTGACGCTGCCGCCGTGCTGCTCGAGAAAGCACTGGCAGGTAACGGCATGGACCGCGAGCAACGAGATGCTGCAGTCCAAATGCTGGCACGCTGCCGGGCTTCCCTGGCGCCTCAGCCGCAACCGCGCTCGCAGGCACAGCCGCAAACGCAAGGGGACGTCGCCCCAGACCAAATCTACGCCGGCTACAGACCCGAAGAGCTGTCGCTCATTCGCGAGCACTTTTGCCTCTCGTCCAAACCGACCGAGGGGTTCATCACAGATTGCCTCGGGGTCAAGACACGGGGTTCTTCGCTCTGGGACCAGGTGCAGTTTCTTGTCGGCACGGTGATTCCTCCTCCGATCCCGAACGATTTTCACGCCGAGGCGATCGAGTGGATTGGGCTGCTGAAGAGCGTGCGGAGCGCGAAAGGCAAATACGTCGCTATGGAACTTGGCGCCGGATGGGGGCCATGGGTTGTTGCGGGCGCAGTCGCGGCGCGCAACGCCGGCATTCGAAACATTTCGCTGTTGGCAGTCGAGGGAGATCCCGGCCACTTCGCTTTCTTGCGCCAGCACTTCATCGACAACGGCCTGAACCCTGATCAGCACGTTCTGCTGCAAGCCGCGGTCGGTGCCCGGCCCGGTCGCGCGCGGTGGCCGCGCGTTGAGCCTCGCAACAGCTACGGCACACGTCCGCTCACCGGAGTCGATGCGCAATTGGCGAATACTTTCGAACTAAAAGTGCTCTCGATGAGCGACCTGCTCCGCCAGCAGAACCGCTGGGATCTGGTGCATGTCGATGTTCAGGGCAGTGAAGTCGAAATCTGTGAAGCAGCCATCGCGCTCTTGAACGAGCGAGCGCACTGGCTCGTGGTCGGCACCCACTCTCGTTTGATCGAAGGGCAGCTAATTTCGCTGCTGATGAACGCTGGCTGGGTTCTCGAAAACGAAAAGCCCGTCATCTTCGAAGTTCAGCGCAGCGCCCCGTCAGCGGAAGCGCTGACGCGCGTTGACGGTACGCAAATCTGGCGCAACCCGCGCCTCGATTAGAGATTGGCCGCAGCCAGGCCGCTTAGCTCTCCGCAGAGTTTCCTCGATCTTGCTCCGAGCCTGCGCGGGCACCTTCCCGCGGCCCCGGCCGCCAGGTGTTTCTCGACATGTTGATGCTGGATTTCGTTGTGTACGCATGTTCGAACATCAATGCCGCGACCCTGGCGCCTTCGCCGTTTTCCAAGGCCTGCACGATCGCATGATGTTGACGATGGGCATAGCTCAGGAAGTCATGCATGCGAGGAAGATCCACCCGATCGAACGCGATTGCATATGCGGCCGCAAATGGAATTCGGTCGTTTCGTTGAATGGCGTCCGCAATCACCTTGCTGCCTGCCCCTTCGATGATCCGTGCGTGAAACTGCTTGTTCATCTCGCCGTAGCGCGCCTCATCGGATTCAATCAGGTGCCGCTTAGCAAAGATCTCGTCGCCCTCCTGTAAACACTCATGCAGCGATTGAATCAAACGGCGCGACGGCCCCTGCTCCGCGACCATGCGCGCGGCCAGGCCCTCCAACACGCCGCGCACGTCGATTGCATCCATGATCTCTTGGGGAGTAAATGCGCGGACAACAAATCCGCGCGTGTCGAGCTGGGTCAGCATTCCTTCCTGTGCGAGGATTGGCAGAGATTCGCGAACGGGAGTCCTGGAGACGCCAAGCTTCTCGGCCAGTTCCACTTCGCGTACGCGCTGCCCGGGCACGAGCTCGCCGTGCAGGACCATTTCGCGGATTCTTACGATGACTCGTGAATTTTTTCCGGCCATGTTCGATGCTCGCTTGAGCGGCGCCCCTAATTGTGGCCTTGGGCTTGGCGGATGTTATCAACTCCATGGGGCACAGGCAATCGCTGGAGTTGTTTCGGGCAAGCGGAGGCGTCGCTGCGAAAAGCCTGCGCCGGAACCGCTCATCTGGCTACCTCGGCTCGCTGCGATCATGAACACGGGATCAGTCCCTGAACGGCCAGAGCGTGCATCCATCATCATGCAGGGACCAAGTTGCTGAACGCTGGAATCACACTGCGGCTGGCCGAGAGACAAAAATGCCGCCCGAAAGTCGGGGGTGGACCTCCCTTCGGGCGGCAGGCGGCAGCCTTTAGGTCTCGTAATCAGGCGCCTTTGTGAGTGCGTGTATACAGTATTCCGCGATGTGTATGCAAGTGTTTTTTGCAGGATTGTTGGCCACGCCCCTCGCTAAAGCTGCGGCCCAAGCACTCAGGGAAGCTTGCGTTCGTGACAAGCTTCGGACATGGGAGAAGTTCGGAAGGAAAAAGCTTCTGGCCGACGCGACAACAGTATGTGGCGTCGGCCAGAAAGCAGAGGGATTGTTTAGAAGTCGAGCTTCACCGCAAACTGAATCTGCCGCGGCGTTACAACCGGCGACTGGGAGAAGCTGGTTTGGCCGGCTCCGGGTTCTCCTATGGCGCCTAGCACAGCTCCAGACGTCGGCGACTGCGCCCCCGGGTTGAAGTGGTTAATGAAGTTGAACGCCTCCGCACGGAACTGCATGTTTAGCTTCTCTGTGATCTTGGTGTTCTTCGTAACCGACAAGTCGGCCCCAACCGTACCAGGACCGCGGAGGCTGTTTCTCTTCACGTTCCCCAGAAACCCGGGAGCTTGGGCTTCATAGCACGATGTATCGAACCATTGGACGTACGTCGCGGTCTTGACGTCCACGATGTGGTTGGGACTGCAGCCAGACGCAAAACTGTAGTTTGCCCGGGAGTTCCATTCCGATCCCAAATCCGCGGGGTCCACATAATTGATGCCCGAGTTGTAGACGTTCAGTGGCAAACCCGTGTGAATTCCGATGATCGTGGCGAATTGCCATCCTTCGACAAACCGATTGCCCTTGAAAGGCAAAGCATAAAGGGCATTCGCGCTGAAGTTCTGACGAATGTCGAAGTTGCAGTTTTCGTAATCGTATCGCTGATTGTACGCGTCGGTTACAAGCTGACCCCATTCCTCAAGTGATGACGCAAACGAACCATCATCCACGCAGCGTGACCAAGTGTAGTTCACCTGCCCGGCAATGTTGTGCGCGAACTGGCGGTTGAGGCTGGCCTGCAGGGCGCTATAGCTCGCCGAACCTGTGTTCTGTGCTTGGACCATCTCCCCGAAGCCTCCTGTCTGGATACAAGGGAGGCCGATGCCGGCGAGGGCAAAACTCGAGTTTATCCGAGGATAAGGAGTGCTGAGTCCACATGACGTATTGAGCTGCATTCCGCTCCCGTAGCAGCCGGTTCCGACGCCGCCGGGGGCAGTCGCATTGTTCTGGTTTGGGTCGGAGCACCCGTTTGCGCTACCGGGGATGAAAGTATAGCCGCCGCCTGAAGCCGTGGGTACCGAAGTCGGAATTTGCGGCAAGGCTGTGCAGTCGGGGTACGTGAGACACTTCGGAGGATTGATATCCATCTGAGTCCACAGATGGCGGCTCACCGAGCCCACATAGCCGACTGACAAGACGGTGCCGCGCGCAATCTCCCGCTGCACGTTCAAGTTGTACTGTAACTGGTAGGGTGAGCCCCTTGGCGTCTGATAAGTCACGCCAGCAAACTCGCTCGGCGGCGTAGGAATCCCTCCCACGTACGCATTCGGGAAGCCGGGAAAGATCAAGAGCGAGAAACCAGCAGGAGGCGTGGCGATAAAGCCCGATTCGTAGAGACGGGGCGCCGTGGGATCGTAGAAAATGCCTGCGCCGCCCCTGATCGACGTCTTGTGATCCTTGAAAGGATCATAGGCAAAGCCAAAGCGAGGTTCGAAGTTCGCCGCGTTGGGGTTACTCGAATAAACGTGCTTAACGGGACTGAACTCCGGCAGGCCGTTCCCCGGGACCACCGGCCCTACAGGTGGCAGATACGATCCCACAAGAACACTCAGGAACTGGGTTGGGCCGCCCGGGACATTAGGAGCCGCCCATCCTACGGGATTGGTGTCGTAATCATACCGGAGCCCGAGGTTCAACGTCAGGCGGGAAGAGACTTTCCAGTCATCCTGGAAATACGGAGCGATGTTGATCTCTCGAAAATATCGAGTGGAGTTATTCTCTCCGTCTGGAACGGCAAACGCAACGAGGGGTGCACCTTGCAGGAAATATTGGCCGGCGAAAACTCCGCCGCCATCGGCATAAGAGAGGTAGTATGTGCCGTTCGCATACGCCCTTTGCAGATTATTGGTCTGGACCCTTCTAACCTCGCCGCCGATCTTGATGCTGTGGGACCCGTGAGTCCACGCCAAGTCGTCGCCGCCGCTATACTTGTTCTGAATGATCGCGTCGGGTCGATTTTGGTCCGGTCCCACGACCGTGATCCCGTTGAAGAGAACGTCTTGACCGTCTTCACGAGTGGCCGCGTCACCAAAGCTACTCGTGAAGTCCAGCGGATCGGTTATGAAGGCAGCGCCACCTAGGGACGTCAGATAGGAAGACGCCGTCTTTATCTGAGCCGATGTAAGACGTTCTTGTACCTCAGAGTTCTCGTTGTTGCGCACGTACCCGAAACGCAGCGAGTTCACCATCGTCGCGGAAACAACGTGCCTTTCGGTGATGGTTACGAACTGGTTTCGCGTGTAATCCTTCTCCGGGAAGATTCCCAGCGGATCCCGGGGATTGTCGGCTACGCGTGCATCGTCGATAACATAGCGGCCAAACATCGAGTCATTCGCGCCGAGCGTATAATCGACGCGCCCTAGCACGTAATCCTCGTTAATGATCAGGTTCGGTGCGGTAGCCGCCTGATAATAGCCACCCAGATCACAACCCAGTTGAGTGGTTGGTTGAACGCAGGAAGGGTTGTTGGCAATGAGGGTGGATACTGTTGGCGCAATTTCGTGACAGCCCTTGCAATTGCTATACAGCGCCGCGATTTGTTCCGACTGGGTATTCGCACCCGGAACGGCTCCGATCAAAATTCCCGGCTCCGTGCTGTTGGCGGCGGTAGAGAGACTACAACTGCCCGTATGTGAGGTAGCATTTCCGGCAGTCATATCGCACGGCAGCATCCCCTGCGCAACGTACGGTTCCGGTAGAAAAAGAGGCGTGGTCGTCTCGAGACCCTGCCGGAGCCCCTCGTAGTTTCCGAAAAAGAACAGCTTATCTTTCTTGATGGGGCCGCCGAGAGCGCCGCCAAACTGATTTCTCTTGAATGGCGGCGGTGATGACAGGCCAGAGATCTTGTCGGGAAAATCGCGGTCATCCAAAACACTGTTGCGAATGAATTCGTAAGCGCCGCCGTGAATATCATTGGTTCCGGACCGTGAAGTTGCGTTGATGACGGCTCCGTTGCCAGCGAATTGCGCGGTGTACGTGTTGGTTAAAACCTGGAACTCGGCAATGGCTTCGACACCGAGAGAAGTACCGCCATATCCTGAACCTGTGCCGTGCTCCCAGAAGTCGCGGATATCAGTGCCATCCAACAAGAACATTTGTCCGGTGGGTCGCGAGCCAGAGACCGAGTAGTTGTTCTGCATACCGTAGAGTCGACCCGTCACGGCGTTAAAGGCGGGGGCGATCGTGGCGACGCCCGGGGCCAAGGTGATCAATTGTTCAAAGTTGCGGCCGTTCAGCGGGAGATCGCGCATTTGCTGCGGGCTAACCAGGGTGGAAAGCTCAGACGATTCCGTCTCGACGCGTGAGACCTCGGCTTCGACGTTCACGGTCTGCGTAACCTGGCCGACCGGCAATGAAAAATCTATGACCACAGCGCCGCCGACAGTCAGAACGACGCCGGGATGGACCACAGTCTTAAAGCCCGAAAGCGAGGCCTGCACAGTGTAGGTACCAACGGCCAGTTGAGGGATCGTGTAGCGTCCCTGTGGGTCGGTGGTCGTCGATTGCGAAACGCTCGTGGCCACATTGGTAGCTTGCACGCTCGCTCCAGCGAGTGCGCCGCCAGACGTGTCGGTCGCGGTGCCCGAAATCGTAGCTGTCTGGGCTTGACCCTGTACGAGCCCAGCGCTCATCAGAAGCACAAGCGCCGCAACGAGCGCGTACATCCAAGCACACTTAGTCACATTGAAGCTTTTCGACATTTACCCACCCTCCCTTGCGTAGCAAGAACCTTTCGAAGTCAGGTGTGTCGCACCCCTGCGCCACACTCCCTGTGCGGCGGGTATTACTACTAAACGAACGTACGTGTCAATAGAAATTATGCATACAACGGTCCGAAGCGCCGAAATCTCGTTTGGTGCTCCGGACGTGCTCGGAAGTCATTGTGCTGGAGTATGTTTACTTACTCTTGCCGCTGGCGAGGCCGATCTTGCTGTGCCACCCCGCGCGTGCCCGTGGGGCCAACGTGACAGCGATCGTATACACAGAGGTTGACATCACGGTCTTTCTCACTTATCTTCCTCCAGGCTCCGGGAAGACCGTCCTGTGATGGGTGCCACCTCGCAGCGCCTGCCCCGACGTAGTCCCGACCGGCCCTCGGCGAAGACCAGTTGGGCGTCATGCGACCAATACGGACTTCCCCACATTGTTTGGGGCTCACGCTCCCGCTCGGGTCGGGAATGAACCGCCAAGGGAAGGGATGAGCCTATGGAAGCCTTCGCAGCCGTCGCTCTCGAGTGCTGCGCTTGTGAGGACGAAGCTCTCGCGCGAAGATTTTGGCGGCTTGCCTTTATTTTTATTGAGGAGACACAGTGAGTCACAAAAGTTTAGAGGATCTAGTACAAGCAGTAGGGAATCCCGTGAAATTGCTGCGAAATTCGCAGACAGGGCCCTATGTGTACCCCGTAGTTCCGCCCGAGTATTCGAACTGGCGAGACGAGCAGCGAGCCTGGCAACAGACCTGCGTTCTTTTTAATCAGTCCTACCACATGACCGACATGTACGTGCAGGGACCGGACGCCTTGAGGCTGCTTTCCGATCTCGGCGTAAACAGCTTTAAGGGATTTGAACCGAACAAGGCGAAGCAGTTCGTACCGTGTAACTACGACGGGTACGTGATCGGCGACGTGGTGCTCTTCTACCTAGAGAAGGACCTGTTCAACCTCGTGGGGCGCCCTTCTGTTCACAATTGGGTTCAATATCACGGTGAGACGCGTGGCTACAACGCGAAGTGCGAGCGAGATGAGAGGTCAGTCGCCCGGTCAGGCCCTATCGTCCGGAAGGCATATAGGTATCAGGTTCAGGGCCCGAATGCGATGAAGGTCATCGAGAAGGTGACTGGCAAGCCCGCGCCCGATCTGAAGTTTTTCAACATGACGGCCATCACCATTGCAGGGAGACAAGTCCGCGCGCTGCGTCATGGCATGGCAGGACAGCCGGGACTCGAATTGTTTGGTCCGTGGGACGACGGCGAGGCAGTGAAGGCCGCGATCGCTGAAGCTGGCAAGGAGTTCGGTCTGCGGCTGGTTGGGGCCAGGGCTTACTCCTCCAACACGCTGGAATCGGGATGGATTCCGTCGCCGATGCCCGCGATCTACACGGGCGAAAAACTCAAGGCCTACAGGCAATGGTTGCCGGCGAACAGCTATGAAGCGATTGCGTCGCTGGGCGGCAGCTTCTATTCCGACAACATCGAGGACTACTATCTAACGCCGTACGATCTCGGCTACGGTCCCATCGTCAAGTTCGATCACGACTTCATCGGCAGAGAAGCTCTCGAGAAACTCGCCAAGAAACCGCAACGAAAAAAAGTGACTCTCGCTCTCGACAGCGACGATGTCACGCACGCCATTTACACGATGTTCAGCAAGAAAGATCGCGCCAAGTACTTCGATTTTCCCTCGGCCGTTTATTCGACATTGCCGTACGACAAGGTGCTGAGCGGTAGCAAGATGGTCGGCATATCCACATGGTGCGGTTATAGCTCCAACGAAGGCAAGATGCTCACACTTGCGATTCTGGATCCTGAATACAGCGAGCCGGGTACGGAAGTGACGTTCGTGTGGGGCGAGGAAGGCGGCGGATCGTCGAAGCCGACCGTCGAGCGTCACGTGCAAACTCAAATTCGAGCCATCGTCAGCCCTGTTCCTTACTCCGAAGTTGCGCGCACATCCTACGCCGTTGGCTGGCGCACCGCCCAAAAGGTAGGCCAGACCAGCGGACACTGATTCGCAGCGTGACGCGGGGGCGACATCCCGATGAATAGGCGACAGCTCCCGTCGTTGCTCGGAGCGACTCCGGCAATCTGGGCTGTTCCGGCAAACGCCGACGGCCAGTCAATGACCCGCGAGTGCCCGATCTTTACAAGATTGCCCTTGAGCGCGAAATAGACGTACGCTGCAATCACGCCCCTGCTAGCGAGCGGCTTGTTGCGTCTGATTTCTCCTCGGCAGGCGAGGCGGGACCTTCATGGTTTTCAGCTTGAGTTGGTATTCGGGATACATCGTTTCGGCCCCGCCCCTCGTCGCCTCAAGCGGAACTCCATACCTCATTCCGAACTCATCGAGGAATGGATTCGTGCCTGGCAAGTGGTGTGGCACGACACCCGCAGGACGATCGACTTCGTCGACCGGTTCACAGGGCCATGGCGCCATCTGCTGTTGAGGGTTGTAGACAAAGTCGACCGTTCGAATGAAAGGTTCGGTGAGATACACCGGATCGTACATGATCACGGCCACGGTCAGGTAGTCGCCATGTCTCATGACGTGAACGCGGGCCGTTGCCAGGTCGCTGCGCGGAACGCCGTTGAGCCCAAGCCAGTTTTCCTTCAGGTGAGTTGTCGTGATGACGAGCGTATCGCCGTCCCACTCCCCAGTCGAAAAACCAGCCCAGGTGTGTGGCGCATAGTCGGGCGGGTGAGGCCGCCCATCCATCCATATTGTTTGTTCGGCTGCGTATGCCGAGAAATGCGTGTGATAGGCAACAAGCTTTTGGGTCGCCCGGTCGAGTTCCTTCCAAATGTGCACGTTCGAGGGGCCTCGCCAGCCATAGTCCGATCCATGTTGCCTGCACTGGTTTTCGGGGAGCTCCACAAGCGTCGCATCCCAACTTTCCGCTCTCAGGCGGGCCGCGTCGCTGATGGGAAGCCCGAGGTAATCGCCAATTTCGGCGCCCGCCAAGCGCTCTCTCTGGTCTTCGTCAAACCGCGGAGACCACATTCCCGACGGATCTTCTTGGGCCAGGGCCGGACCAGCAGCCACCAACAAGAAAAAAAACAGAACTGCAAATCCTGCAATTGTGGCTAGCCCCTTGCCGACCATCCGATTCCTCGCGTGACGCGCCACACAGCCCGTTCTTCAGGCCGTGTCCGCTAGACGGTCGCTGACGATAGCCGACCTCTTCACTGAATGTCAAACTGCAGCGATGTATGCACAGATATCTGTGCCGCAGCTCGCATGATAGATTTGTTGGAGATTTTGTGCTTCTTGGTGTCTGTTTGCATGCAGATTGGTATTGACACACGTCGAGTGGCCGTAGTTAAGTAGCCGCCGTATGTGGGCTCTGGGCAACTCGCTGTTTTCCGCTGACCAGCTCAGCAGCCTGCAGCGTCCGGCAAAACCTAAGAGATTGCGCTGGGAGCGCGCTACCGGATGAGATTGGTGCGCCCGACTTGCAAGCGGTAGCAGCTCGGCGATTCGAGAGGTCATTGCTCGGCAAGGATTAGGGCGGCTTGCAAGCCATCGCGGATGATCACTTCCGTAGCCGAACTGGGAGGGCATCATGAGCTATAACTATCCCGCCACTGGATATCACCACATCACCGCGTGTGCTGGTGGAGCGCAAGAAGATGTGGATTTTTTTACGGGGATCGTTGGTCAGCGTTTGGCTAAGCAAACGGTTCTGATGGACGGAAAGTTTCCCCACTATCACCTGTATTACTCGAACGCGAACATCGAACCGGGCTCCATCATGACGACGTTTCCGTACAGCCGCCTCCAGGGCCGGCGCGGATCCGGTCAGGTGCAGTCGATCACCTACACGGTCGCCAAGGGCACGTTGCCCTTCTGGCAGGAACACTTCAAGCGGCACAAGGTCAAGCAGGACCCAATTGAGGAGCGCTTCGGACAGCGGTTCATTCGGTTTTATCACCCGGTCGGTATCGCGTTTGAGGTGCTCGAGGACAAGGACGATACGCGGGAAGGTTGGAGCACACCCGAGATTCGAGAAAGCGAGGCGGTCCGCGGCTTTCACGGCACCGTGCTGTCGGTCCGCGATGTGAGCGAGCAGGAAAAGTTCCTCATCGAGGCTTTGGGTTTTCGAAAGACCGGAGTAGACGGTCGCTATCATCGCTTTGAAATCGGCAGCGGCGGCGCCAACAAGACTCTGGTCCTTGTGCACGAGCCCGATCGAGCCCCCGGCAGTTGGTCGTTCGGCGCTGGTACGGTTCACCACATCGCGCTTTGGGTCGCCGACGACGAGGCGATGGCAGCTCAGAAGGCCATTTACGAGGAGCTCGGCTACACCGATGCATCCGAAATCAAAGATCGCTTTTACTTTCACTCAATGTACGTTCGGTCGCCCGGCGGCATTCTGGTGGAGTGTTGCTGCAACGTTCCGGGCGGTTTTGAGAAAGACGAGCCCGCTGATCGGCTCGGCACCAAACTTCACCTGCCTCCATGGTTTGAGGATCGCAGGGAAGAGATCCTCGCCACTCTGGAACGCATAGTGGCGCCGGCCATGGCGACCTCTCGCTCCTAAGCGCCCGGCAGAATCGAGAGCCTGACCCATGAAGCGCAGCGAGAATCGCATTCTGACTACGCACGTCGGCAGCATTCCTCGTCCTCCTCAGTTGCGGGAACTGGCGGAGGCCATTCAGAAGAAGCCCGAAGAGAAGCAGCGCTATGAGGAATGCCTCCGCAACTCCGTTGCCGATGTGGTCAAGATGCAGGCCAAGGCGGGCATCGACATCGTCAATGACGGAGAATTCGGAAAGTCCAGTTGGGCGAACTATATCTTGGAACGGGTCACAGGTTTCGAGCACAGGCCCAATCAGCGGCAGCCGATCTACTGGCTGGGGCGCGACCGGGACCGTTTTCCGGAGGTAATGGCGTCGGAATTTCCTTACCTGACGGGTGGCGTGCCCGTCTCGGCGTGCATCGGCCCGATCAAGTATCGCGACCGCAGCAGCATTGATCGCGATATCGCCAATCTGAAGGCAGCGTTGCGTTCCGTCAGCGTTGAAGAAGCGTTCCTTCCCGTGGTCGCGCCAGCGAGCACGGCATACGACAGCGTCAACGAATACTACCCGACGGAAAAGGAGTACGTGTACGCGATCGCCGATGCTCTCCGCGAAGAATATCGCGCGGTCCACGAGGCCGGATTGATCGTCCAAATCGACGACGCCGTTCTCGCCAACATGTACGACCACTATGTGGAGCAGAGCCCGGAGAAGTATCGTCAGTGGGCGGGTCTGCGAATCGAAGCCCTCAATCATGCTCTGCAGGGCATCCCCGAGGACCGGGTTCGCTACCATGTCTGCTTCGGTAGTTGGCACGTGCCGCATTTGGCCGATGCGCCTCTCGAGGAAATCGTCGGATTCATCCTTAATGTGCGCGCCGGGGCGTACTCGATCGAGGCCGCCAACCCGCGTCACGAGCACGAGTGGCGCGTCTGGGAGGGCAAGCGGCTGCCGGCGGGAAAGATTCTGATTCCCGGCGTCGTGACGCACCACACAATGACCGTGGAGCATCCGCGTCTCGTAGCGGACCGCATTTTGCGTTTCGCGCGCTTGGTGGGACGCGAGAACGTGATTGCTGGGACGGACTGCGGCTTTGCTCAGGCTCAATTCATCCAGCGCGCCTCGCCTTCCGTCATGTGGGCGAAGTTCGATGCGCTGGTGGAGGGAGCGCGGCTGGCGAGCGCAGAGTTGTGGGGCAAGAGCAAGAGTGCCTGAATTTCGCAGTTTCTTCGAAACTGGCTGTCTGACACACTCGTCCTAATCGGTGTCAAAAGGGAGACAAAGTGAATTTGCGTTCACGTTTCGTCCTCATATTCATCGCCGCAATCGTGGTAAGCAGTCCGCTCGTTGCGCAGGCGCCACAACCAGGGGCACCGCCCGCAGCCGCAGCCCCCGCGCAGCAAGGCGGAACGCCAGCGGATAGAGCTGCCGCCGCTGCGGCCGCAATGAAAGCTCCTTTCGTGCCGTTTCATATCATCGGCAATATCTATTACGTCGGCTCAACCGGCATCGCGTGCTACGTCATTACGACGCCCGCCGGCGACGTCCTTCTCGACACGGGCTATGCGGACATGGCCCCGCAGATCGAGCAGAACATCAAGACGCTGGGATTCAAGCTGTCCGACATCAAGATTCTGATCAATAGCCATGCGCATACCGATCACGGCGGCGGTCTTGCGGAACTGAAGAGTGCAACTGGCGCGCAGTTGGTCGCGATGGCACAGGATGTGCCTTACCTCGAAAGCGGCGGCCACAACGACGTATTGTTCCACGATCAGAACTTGTTTCCGCCGGTCAAAGTGGATCGTGTGATCCATGATGGCGACACCGTGACGCTCGGCGGCGTCACGCTCAAGGCCTACCTGACTGCAGGCCACACGCCGGGCACGACGACGTGGACCACGACCACTGAAGAAAAGGGCAAGTCATACAACGTGGTTTTCTTGGGTTCGGTGGTCGCGGTTCCTACCAACAAGCTTTTCGATAAGCCTGACTCGCCGGCGACCTATCCGGGCATCAAGTCCGATTTTGACCATGCGTTTGCCGTTGTGAAGGCGCTCCCTTGCGACGTGTTTCTCGCGTCGAATGGCGCCTTTTTTGACATGCAGAAGAAACACGACGCGCTGATTAATGGCGCGGACCCAAATCCGTTTATCGACCCGGCCGGCTACCAGGCATATGTTGCTCGTTCGGAAGCAAACTATCAGAAGATCGTGCAAAGCCAGCAGGGTACGGATGCTCCGACATCGCACACGCCCTAGAAGGTGCCTTTCAGCATTTCGGGCCCGAGGTGATTTTGCGGAAGCCAGGGGGTAATCCATTGAAAGCCATACTGAAAGCAGTCGTGATCGTCCTTCTCTCGAGTGCTGCGCTTGGAGCCGGAAACGCACCGCAGGCTACTTCAGTGCAGTGCGACCGCGCGTGCCTCATCATGACCACAAACATCTATTTGGCCGGTCTCGTGGCGCATGATCCCTCGATCGTGAAGTTTTCGCCGAACGTAAAGTTCGTCGAGAACACGGTGCCCATGAAGCCGGGCGAAGGCCTTTGGAAAACGGCCTCGGCCATACCAACGACTTTCAAGATCTATGTGCCTGATGTTGTCGCGCAGCAAATTGGATTCTTGGGCGTCATGGAGGAAAACAATCGGCCGATTGAGCTCGGCCTTCGTTTGAAGATCATCGACGGCCAAATCGTAGAAGCCGAGCATCTGATCGCGCGCAATCTGAGCCCAACGAGCCTGGCGAATCTGGTGGTGCCGCGTCCGGGCTTGCTCGCCACGGTTCCGCCCGACCTGCGAGTTCCTCGGGAACAGATGCTGACGATCGGAGCTTCGTATTACGAGGCGCTGGTCACTGCCGACGCCAACGACGCGCCGTTTGCCGACGATTGCGTTCGCCGGGAAAATGGAATGCAGACCACCAGCAATCCCCCGCCAAAGCCGGGGGCCACCAACATGCAGATCATGGGCGCGATGGGCTGCAAGGCTCAATTGCATACGCACACGTTCGATTACATCAAGCGCATTGAGCCTCGCCGCGTGTGGATTGCCGATCCCGAAACCGGACTTGTCTTCGGCCTCTCGCAATTCCGCCATCCGATGGTGGAAAAGAGCGTGAAGATCGTTGGCGTGCCCGGCGTAGATACGGTGCCCATGAATTTCAACCCGTTCGATCTGCCCGCGGCGCACATCTTCAAAATCAGCGGCGGCAAGATGCACGAAATCGAAGCGATGGGCTTCTCGATGCCGTACAACTCCAAGACCGGGTGGGAATGAGTCCCGGGCTCGCCGCGATCGGCACTCGCATCACGTCTTGATATGCCGCCATAGTTCACCGTGGCTCAGCCGAGCCGCGGTCGTTCCTGAACGAGCGCGCGGCGCGCACCACGCTCCGGCCTTGCCCGTTTAACAAGATAACTGGATGCATTTCGCTTGTTTTGTGTTAAGTAGCGCTGGCTCCGGCGCGGAGGCAGAGCGATGAAGAAGAAACAGTCGTTTCAAGGACGTGAAGAACCGCCGCAGATTGCCAGTTCGTCGGCGCGTCCATCCATCGGACGAAGAGACTTGCTGAAAGGTGCGGCTCTTGCAGTCGGCGTGTCTGGTGCGGCGACCTTCGGCGCGGCCAATGCGACTAAGACTGCTACACCTTCTCTCTCGCCGCCTGGCATCTCTAACGTCCGAATTGTCGCCTCGAATGAAAACGCAATCGTCGAAACGACGGCGGGCAAAGTGAGAGGCTTCACGCGCAACGGCATTGTGACTTTCTTGGGCATTCCCTATGCAGGGTCGACTGCCGGAACTGGCCGATTTCAGCCACCGACAAAGCCCACACCATGGGCAGGCCTTCGGAGTTCCATGCAGTACGGATTCGTGAGTCCGCAGGAGCCTCGAGCCGGATGGGCGAACGACGAAGTCGCCTGGATGTTCGATTGGGACGACGGCCGGCCGGGAGAGGATTGTCTGAGGGTCAACATTTGGACTCCGGGCGTCAACGACAACAAGAAGCGCCCGGTCATGGTCTGGCTGCATGGCGGCGGCTTTTCGGCTGGTTCTGGCCAGGAGCTGAAATCCTACTACGGTGAGAATCTCAGCCGGCGCGGAGATGTCGTCGTAGCCTCTCTCAACCATCGGCTCGGTGTGCTTGGTTATCTCGATCTCGCTGAGGTCGGGGGCGCGAAATACGCCGACTCTGCCAATCTGGGCATGCTCGATATCGTGGCCGCCCTCGAGTGGGTGCGTGACAACATTGCGAACTTTGGAGGCGATCCCGGCAACGTGCTGATCTTCGGACAATCCGGCGGCGGCGGGAAAGTGAACACTCTAATGGCGATGCCTGCGGCCAAAGGACTCTTTCACCGAGCCGCCGTACAAAGCGGCTCTTTGCTGAACGCCTCAAGCCCGGAAGACTCTGCGAAATTGGGAGCGGCCGTGGTGCAACAACTCGGATTGAGCGGTTCGCAGATCGACAAGATTCAGGAAGTGCCAGTGGAGCAGCTCGTTCAGGCGGGCATTTCTGCCGTGAGGAGTCTCTCGCCTCCGTTTCAACCGGGCGGGACGTTCCGTCTCCCGCGGATCGGTTGGCAACCGACTGTCGATGCCAAAAATCTCCCGTCGCAGCCATTCGATCCCGTTGCCCCCGCAATGTCCGCGCACGTGCCGCTGCTCGTCGGCACGGTGCTGAACGAGTTTTCGTCAGCGATGTTTGATCCAAAGCTTGCGTCACTCGCCGAAGATGATTTGAAGCAGCGCGTCTCGGCACAATACAAGGACAAGAGTGACCATATCATCGGCGTGTTTCGAGCAGCGCATCCGAAGGCGACACCGGGCGAATTGATGTCGCGAATCTCGGCCTCGCCGGTCCGCCAGAGCGCAGTCACACAAGCCGAGCGACAGGCGGCGCTCGGCGGGGCGCCTGTATACAGCTATTGGTTCTGCTGGCGCACGCCCGTATTGGACGGCCGCCCCGGAGCGTTCCACTGTTCGGAACTTGCATTTGTTTTCGACAATACGGACCGTTGTGCGCCGATGACCGGCGGAGGGCCTGGGCCCCGCGCGATCGCCGCGAAGGTCAGCCAAGCTTGGATCAGTTTTGCGAGGCGAGGCGACCCGAATCATCCGGGTCTTCCGAAGTGGCCGGCCTTCACAGCCAGTGACAAGGCAGTGATGATCTTCGACAACATCTGCGAAGCGAAGAACGATCCCGATCGGGACGAGCGTAAGGCACTCGGACTGGCTTGATCGATGCGACCGCAGTTTCGCACTCGCGAACGCAGAGGTTGCCGCCGAACATGAAACCGAGGGAGAGGCGTGGTGAAGACGGGAGAATCCCTGCACGCAAGCGCAGCTGATCTTCACTCCGCCGCAGGCAAGTTCGTCTATGTGGCCGCTGCCTTTGCGGGACTCGGGGGCCTGCTCTTCGGCTACGACACCGGAGTGATCTCGAGCGCCGAGCTTTTCTTGAAGAAGGAGTTTGCACTCTCTCCGCTCGCGCTTGAAGTAATCGTCAGTGGAGTGTTGGCCGGCGCCGCTGCGGGCGCCTTAGTGGGCGGGCGCCTGGCTGACCTTTTCGGCCGGAGAGTGCTGTTAATCGTAACAGCCAGTATCTTCGCGATCGGCGCGATCCTTTGCGCTGCGGCCGGGTCACCTGCGATTTTGATCGGCGGCCGAATCATCGTGGGGCTGGCAATTGGGCTTTCGTCCAGCACGGTTCCCGTCTACATCTCGGAGGTTTCGCCGCCGGCCTCGCGCGGTTGGACCGTTTCTCTCTTTCAGCTCTCAATCACGGTCGGGATCTTGCTCGCGTACATAGCAGGTTACGCCCTAGCGGCCATCGAGGGTTGGCGCTGGATGTTCGGTTTGGCGATCATTCCGGCGGTTGTTTTCGGCCTTGGAATGATCTTCTTACCTGAGAGCCCTCGTTGGCTGGTCAAGCAGGGCAAGATCGGAGATGCGCGGGGCGTCTTGCAGAAGATTCGTAGCACGCCGCGGGTAGAAGATGAGCTCTCGGAGATCGAGCGCAGTCTCGAGCTCACGACGGAGCAAGGCAGGCTGTCGGACCTGCTGCATCCTTCTCTGCGGGCGGCGTTGATCGTCGGACTGGGCCTCGCCGTGTTTCAGCAAGTCACTGGAATCAACACGGTGATCTACTACGCACCCATCATTATTCAGACGGCGGGGATACCTTCTGCTTCGGCCGCCATTCTGACAACGGCCGGAATCGGTCTGGTGAATGTCCTGATGACCGTGGTGTCGATGTGGCTCATCGACCGCGTGGGAAGGCGCCCGCTCTTGCTCACTGGAATCGCCGGGATGGTGGTGACGCTCAGTGTGCTTGGCCTTTCGTTTCAAGTTTCAGCGCACAGCGGAGCGTTGGCTTGGGTGGCCGTGGTCAGCATGATGCTTTACGTCGCGTCGTTCGCCATCAGCCTCGGCCCCATCTTCTGGCTGCTGATTTCCGAGATCTATCCGCTCCGAGTGCGAAGCTCCGCCGAGGGTCTGTCGGCAACGTTCAACTGGGCCTCGAACCTAGTAGTCTCGCTGACCTTTTTGACCCTCTTGCAAACGATCGGCACCAGCCGGACGTTCTGGCTGTACGCAGTCCTGGCTGTCGGGGCATGGATCTTTTCCTACTACCTGGCGCCCGAGACCAAAGGTCGCACGCTGGAAGAGATCGAAGCATTTTGGCGGAAGTAGTTTGCGCGGACGAGGCTGGCCTGTTGGTCGATCGACGACCGGGGCGCACTTCGCCCGACATTTTCGAGACGGGGAGATGCTGCGCGTCCATATGAAAAAGAACTGGCGACCGCTGCGGAACGCCGCACTGATTTGTATCTTGTTTTGCGGCCTTCCCGCGTTGTCATTCTCGCGGGACACGAATACCGAGCAGCAAGTTGAAAAGATCCTCGCGCAGATGTCCCTCGAAGAAAAGATTGACCTGCTTGGCGGGGTCGATGGCTTCTATACGCGCGCGGTGTCCGCGTCGAATCTGCCGCGCCTGAAGATGGCGGATGGACCAATGGGCGTGCGCAACTTTGGCCCTGCGACCGCGATGGCAGGTGGCATCAATCTGGCCGCCACGTGGGACCCCGGTCTGGCGCAGCGGGTCGGCGAACAAATCGGGCGTGATGCCCGGGCGAAAGGAGTCAATATTCTTCTTGGTCCTGGCCTGAACATTTGCCGCGCGCCGATGAACGGCCGCAATTTCGAATACTTCGGTGAGGACCCGTTCCTGGCTTCGCGCATAGCTGTTGGGTACATACAGGGAGTGCAAAGCGAAGGCGTAAGCGCGACAGTCAAGCATTTCATGGGCAACAATTCCGAATATGCCCGTCACGTGACGAACGACATCATCGATGAACGGACGATGCGCGAAATCTACCTTCGAGTTTTCGAGGCAGCCGTGAAGGAGGCTCACGTTCGCGCTGTTATGAACTCGTACAATCTCGTCAACGGCTCTCACATGACGCAAAACGCATTTCTGAACACGGAAATCCTGAAAAAGGAGTGGGGTTTTCAGGGCGTGCTCATGTCCGATTGGTCTGCCACCTACGACGGCGTGGCGGCTGCCAACAGCGGTCTCGATCTGGAGATGCCGGTGGGCGCATTCATGAACCGGACCACGCTGGTTCCCGCGGTCGATGGCGGAAAACTTTCTGTCTCGACGATCGACGATAAGGTCCGGCGCATTCTCCGATTGGCACTTGCCTCGCAGCCGGAACAGGATGGGACGGATCCTCAAATTCCGCGATACAACCTGCCAGGCCGCCAGGTCGCGCTTGAGGCTTCGCGCGAAGGTATGGTCCTTCTCAAGAACGAAAAGGGCGTTCTCCCCCTCGACAAGCAGAAGATCAAATCCATTGCCGTGATCGGACCCGGTGCATATCCCGCGGTTCCAGTGGGAGGAGGCAGCGCAGGCGTCCGGCCATTTGCGGCTGTGAGTTTCCTGGAGGGCATCGCGACCGAACTGGGCGCATCAGTGTCGACTTTTTACGATCTGGGAATTCCCCAGCTAAGCGATCTCGCGCAGCGAACCGCTCTCTCGACCTCCGAATCCGGAGCCAGTTCTGGAGTGATCGCTGAGTACTTCTCAAATGAGACTCTGGAGGGCGATCCGATCGAACACCGCACCGACTTGCACATCAATTTTGGAGCAGATCCGAACGCCGACCTTGGTTACAGCCCGCCTGCTTATCCCTCCGGCGTAGGCTCGGCCCGTTGGACCGGTTACTACAAGGCTCTTGAGAACGGATCGTACGACTTCTTTGTGCAAGCTACAGGAGAAGCTGGCGGCTATTACCGCGTGTACGTCGATGGCGCAACGATCCTGGATAGTTGGACCGAAGCCCGGGCCTTGGTCGGAGTTGCCACCATGAACCTCAACGCGGGTTCGCACAAGATCGTGGTTGAGCATCACGGCAGGCCAGGTTTCTTGGGCGGGAGGTTTCGGTTTGGGATCGTGCGTCAAGGCACGTATGTCAGTCCAGCTGCGGAGAAGATTGCGTCGGCAGCCGATGCGGTTGTGGTCTGCGCTGGTTTCAATCCCGAGACGGAAAGCGAAGGCGCGGATCGCACGTTCCGGCTTCCTCCTGGGCAGGACGAGTTGATTCAAAGAATGACGGCCCTGAACAAACACACCATTGTCGTCGTCACTTCGGGCGGAAGTTTCGACATGCGGGATTGGATCGATCGCGTCCCGGCTCTGCTGGAAGCCTGGTACCCGGGCCAAGAAGGTGGCACCGCGCTCGCGCAAATCCTTTTTGGGGACGCCGATCCCTCCGGCCGCCTGCCTGTGACCTTCGAGCACCGCTGGGAGGATAACCCGGTCCACGACAGCTACTACCCGACAGTTGGCACCGAGCAAGTCGAATACAAAGAAGGCGTATTTGTCGGCTATCGCGGCTACGAGCGCAACGGCACCAAACCGCTTTTCCCCTTCGGCTACGGTCTCTCGTACACGACCTTTGAGTACGCGAATCTCTCCGTGCGGTCGGTCGCGCCCGCGAAAGCTCTCGGCTCGCCCGAAGAGTCGGGCCTAACCTACGAAGTCTCCTTCAATGTTACGAATACCGGCCACAGAGAGGGTGCTGACGTCGCGGAGGTATATGTCGGTGAGGTGAATCCTCAGGTTCCGCGTCCTGCGAAGGAGCTCAAGGGATTTGCGAGAGTCGATCTCCGCCCTCGAGAAACGCGCCGAATGAAGGTGCTTCTGAATAGTCGAGCCTTCGCCTACTTTGATACGAACAGCCACGCGTGGCGCGTTGACCCTGGAAAATTCATCATTTCCGTCGGCCGCTCGGTCGATGACATCCGGCTCAAGAGCGCCATCTCATTGAGCATCCCTCGGACGATTGCCGCCTCGGCTCCAGAGACAAACCCGTAGAGCATACTGTGCCCATTCAATAGTCCGAAAAAATCATCGCGAGGACTGGCCGCGTGCGGGACGCCGGCCTCTGGCTCCAAGCGTCACGCGACGGGAGTTTCTTCAACGCACGGCTCGAATAGGCGCTTCAGAACATTACTTGCAGTATGCAAGTTAGTTTGTTAGTCTCCCGCATCGTGTCGGGGAAACCTAAGCGTAAGCGCCGTTCCACCTGCCCGGTGAGCGTTTCGCTCGAAGTTTTCGGAGACCGCTGGTCGCTGTTGATCGTTCGGGATTTGATGGTTCGAGGGTTTCGAACCTTCAAAGAATTTCAGGAGTCGGGCGAGGGCATCGCGACAAACATCCTCGCCGACCGTCTAAAGAGACTCGAGGCCAGCGGAATCATTACCTCCGAGATCGAGGAGGCGGATCACAGAAGGGTGAGTTACCGCCTGACGGAGAAGGGAATCGATCTGGCCCCGGTTCTTCTGGAGCTACTTGTTTGGGGCGCTCGCCACAATGCGACCGCGGCGCCTTGTGCCGTCGTCGACGGCATGGCAAAGCACCGTGACCTGATCCTTGCCGAAGTCTGGCGGCGCTGGAAAGACCGTGATCCCGCCCCACTGCAGGTGGACGGCGAGTGGCGGCTACCGTGGTGAGATAAGGCTCGTTCTGTGCGGTTCGGGCGAGGGATTTCGATGACTGGGGCGACGCTAACATACACGTCGAAAAGGAGCGATCGATGAGCAAGGTCCGAGTCTTGGTTGGCACAAAAAAGGGTGCATTCGTTCTCACGTCGGACGGCAAACGCGAGAACTGGGAGGTCAGCGGTCCACACTTCACGGGCTGGGAGATTTACCACATGAAGGGATCGCCTGCCGACCCGAATCGGATCTACGCGTCGCAGACCAGCGGCTGGTTTGGCCAGATCATTCAGCGCTCCAGCGATGGCGGCAAGACGTGGGAAACGCCGGGCGGCGGCATGACCATGGCAGCCGGTCGCATGCCGGCCGGCGAGAGCAATCGGTTTGTCTACGACACTTCGTCCGAAACCGGCAAGCCTCTTACTACGCATCAGTGGTACGACGGCACGCAGCATCCCTGGGAATTCAAGCGGGTCTGGCATCTTGAGCCTTCACTCACCGATCCTGACACCGTATACGCGGGCGTGGAAGATGCCGCTTTGTTCCGCTCGACGGACGGCGCGCACTCATGGCAAGAGGTCTCGGGCCTGCGTGGCCACGGCACGGGACCTAAATGGCAGCCGGGTGCCGGCGGAATGGGTTTGCACACGATCGTTCTCGATCGCAGCAATCCCCAACGGATGTACATAGCCATTTCCGCCGCCGGCGCGTTCCGCACCGATGACGGCGGCAAAACGTGGAAGCCAATCAATCGAGGACTGAGATCGCCGTACCTCCCGAATCAGGATGCAGAGGTCGGCCACTGCGTTCACCGGATCGCCATGCACCAATCGCGCCCAGGCGTGCTGTTCATGCAGAAACACTGGGACGTCATGCGCACCGATGATGCTGGCGACAACTGGCGCGAGGTCAGCGGCAATCTGCCTACCGATTTCGGCTTCGTCATCGACGTTCACGCACACGAGCCGGAAACCATCTACGTCGTTCCGATCAAGAGCGACGGCGAACATTTCCCGCTCGATGGCAAACTGCGCGTCTACCGCAGCCGGACCGGCGGAAACGAGTGGGAGCCGCTCACCAAGGGTTTGCCGCAGGAGAACTGCTACGTCGACATACTGCGCGAAGCGATGGCTGTCGATTCGCTCGATTCCTGCGGCATCTACTTCGGCACCACCGGCGGCCAAGTGTATGCTTCCGCTGATGCCGGAGATACTTGGACGCCCATCGTCCGCGATCTTCCGGCAGTGCTTTCCGTTGAGGTGCAAACGCTGGCATGATTCGCGTAGAACTTCCGCAGCATTTGCGCACGCTTGCGCGCGTGAATGGCGATGTGCAAATCGAGGTCGAGGGCCGGGCGACCATCCGCTCGGTCCTCGACGCGCTTGAGGCCGCCTACCCGGCGCTCCGCGGAACGATTCGCGACCACGACACGCTGCAGCGCCGCGCGTTCCTCCGGTTCTTCGTCTGCGCGGAGGATTGGTCCCACGAGTCGCCGGACACTCCTCTGCCCGACGAAGTCTGCAGTGGCCGCGAGCCCTTCATGGTGATCGGAGCGATCGCTGGCGGCTGAGACTCGCCGCCGTTCGGATTCGCGGCCAGTGTTGGTCAGCCCAGGTTGAATTGGACCTTCACGTCGAATCGGATCGACACCGGCACCCCGTCGAGGATCGTCGGCTGATACTTTCGCGCCGACACCGCCTTCAGCGCCGAGTCCAATAGCAGTGGCGGGCCACTGACCACCTTCACTTGCGTCACGTTGCCCTTGTCGTCGATCACCGCCTCGATTGTGACAGTCCCGGAAACGTGTGCTTGTCTCGCGATAAGGGGATAGACAAGCGGCGGTGCGTAGAGGAGCGCAGGTTCCTTCATACCGCTGAAGATGCGCACTGGCTCCTTCGGTTTTGCGATTGCTGCGGGCGGAGGAGGCGGAGGACCCGATAGCGAACCGCCGATTACGTCGCCTGTTCCGCCTGGCACGCCTCCTGCCATATCCGAGATCGCGGGAGCTCCGCCGGCGTCCGGTGCAGACTCGGCGATCTTTCGTGGAATCACAGTCGGGGCGGTGAGCTGTGCGTGAACAAGCGACATCTTGGGAATTGCCTGCACATGCATGGCTGGCGGTGGCGGCGCCGCAGGCGGAGGCGGCGCGATCA
>DASPVC010000065.1:0-112144 GCA_035622585.1 Candidatus Acidiferrum sp. | reverse complement strand
CCGCCTCCACGGCCCAGCGGATTTCGGGGCGAAGGGTGTTGTGCGTCACCTGTACAGAGCCTGACTGAGAATGTATTCCTCGACGCGCGGCGGCACAAGCCCGTGGATTCCCTGCTTTCGCGCAAGCCGCTCGCGCACTTCCGTGGATGAAACGTGGCTGGCGACGGTCGTCAACAAATGCACGGCGGTCTTTCGCAGCGCAATCTTGTGCGGATCGGCGGAGATCGTCCGTCCGAGCTTTTCCGGCGGGATGACGAGGCGCAGCGCGTCCAAACGAAATCCGGGCCGGCTCGCGATGATGAAGTCGCACGCATCGAGCAAAGTTTCGTAATTCTTCCAGGTCGGAAGCTCGAGAAACTGATCCGCGCCCACAATAAAGTAGAGGTGATCCCCGGGATGCTCGCGATGATAGCGGCGGACCGTATCGATCGTGTAGAAGACGTGCGCCGCACTAGCCGTCGGCGCCTCGGCCAGCGAAGGTGCGAAATGAGGATGGTCGGCACAGGCCAGAGCCACCATCGTGTAGCGATGAATGAACGGAGTTAGTTCGCGCTGTGGCTTGTGCGGAGGGTGCGAAGACGGAATGAAGTACATCGCATCGAGATGAAAACGCCGCTGGGCGGCCTGCGCCACGGCCATGTGGCCCACGTGCGGCGGATCGAAAGTCCCGCCGAAAAGCGCCACGGAACGACGATGGCCCCCGCCCGACGGCTTATGCGCGCCGTGCGCTGTCAACGCCCCTCCCGATGGGGAACCGCGGCGTGATTTTCCGCTTCCGGCGCGCCGTGCGGCGGCTGCGCGTTATTTGCTGCGCTTTCGTCAGTCTTCGACGTTTCTACGATAGCCACAGGCTTCGGTAGCCGGTCGAGCATGTTCGCGATTCCGCGAACGAGTTCCGTGACGCCAGCGCCCGTGGCCGAAGAGATCTCGTAGAACTCCAGTCCGCGCTGTGCCGCGAATGCGCGAAGTTTTTCCAGCCGCTCCGGATTTGTCGTGGCATCAAGTTTTGTGGCGACGACGATCATCGGCTTCCGCGCCAGCTCGGCACTGAACGCGGAAAGTTCGCGTTCGATGATTTCGAAATCGCGCACGGGATCGCGGTCGTTCGCGTCGCTGGTGTCCACCAAGTGCGCGATCAGCCGTGTCCGCTCGACATGCTTCAGAAACCGGATTCCGAGGCCGACTCCCTCATGTGCGCCTTCGATCAGTCCGGGCAGGTCGGCGACCACAAACGTGCGGCCCGTGCCCGGCGCCGCGCCCGGATCGGCGGACACAACGCCGAGGTGCGGCTCGAGAGTCGTGAAAGGATACGGGGCGATCTTCGGCCGCGCCGCGGAGATTCGCGAGATCAGAGTCGATTTGCCGGCGTTCGGAAATCCAACCAACCCTACATCCGCCAGCAATTTCAATTCGAGCCGCAAATGATGTTCTTCACCCGGTTCGCCATCTTCGTGTTCGCGCGGCGCCTGATGCCACGGCTTGCGGAACGCAGGATTCCCGTTGCCGCGTCCGCCACGACCGCCGCGGGCCGCGCGGTAGCGTTGGCTCGGCTCCGTGAAATCGAATAGCTGCTCGCCGGTGTCAGAATCGAACACGACCGTTCCGACGGGAACCTTCAGAATCGTGTCAACGCCCGAACGGCCCTGGCAGTTCGAGCCTTCGCCGTGCCGGCCGCGCTCGGCGTGGAATTCGCGGTTGTAGCGGTAGCGAAGCAGCGTGTTGTCGTTCGGATCGGATTCCAGATACACGTCGCCGCCGTGGCCGCCATCGCCGCCCGACGGTCCGCCGCGCGGAACATACTTCTCCCTGCGAAACGCGACACAGCCATTGCCGCCGTCGCCGCCCTTCACCAGGATTTTCGCTTCATCGACAAACATGCAGTCTTTGTTCCGAGAGGGTTCGCAGCCAAAGCATACGCCACAGCGAGGGAGAAAAACAGGAGCGGGCAATGCCCAAGTGGCACGTCATGCAAATGGAATTCTAGTCGGCTGACGGAGCAGGCGCCTGCGGAGCGGCGGGCGCAGCTTCAGCAGCCGGCAGGACGCTGATGAAGCGTCCCTTTCCGCCCTTGTCCTCAAAACGCACAATGCCATCGGCCAGCGCAAACAGCGAGTCATCCTTGGCGCGCCCCACGTTCTTCCCAGCCTTGTAGCGTGTCCCGCGCTGCCGGATGAGGATGCTGCCGCCGGTGACCAGTTGGCCGCCAAACCGCTTGATTCCCAGGCGCTGTCCCTGCGAGTCGCGCCCGTTCGTCGAAGATCCGCCGCCCTTCTTATGTGCCATGACAACCTCTGAAATGAAAAATTGACCTGCGCGATGTGCACTACGCGAGCTGAATATCCACCTCGACCGCCGTAAGGCCCTGTCTGTGGCCGCGCTGAATCTTGTACTGCCCGCATCTCTTGAACTTCAATACCTGAAGCTTCGGCCCGCGCAGGTGCTTGACGATCTTGCCGGTCACCTTGGCCTTCGCGGCATCCGCGCCGCCCAGGATTTTCTTGTCGTCGGTGCGGACGGCGACGACTTCCTCGAAAGTCACCTTCCCGCCGACCTTGCCCTCGAGCCGCTCGATCTCGATCGTCTCGCCCGGGGCCACGCGATACTGTTTTCCTCCACTGCGAATTACGGCGTACATGCTTCCTCCAAGCCTCTTTGACAAACTTTAATTATATGGTCCATAGGCGCCGATCGTCAACGAGCGGATCGCGCTTAGGTGACGGCAGACCAACTGCGCCTCCAGGCGTCTGCCACCGCGCCGTCGGGACTCTTCGCCTTTGTGTCTCCCGGCGGCCCCCCCCCGGGTGCCATCGACTTCGTTGACACACAGCGTAACTTCACGATAGCTTTGCACGCAAGTAACTACCGTGGAACTGAGTGCAGAGATACCTTCGAGACAGCTGTGGGTCCGCAGTCTGGCGGGTCTCCCGCCGGTGGACGCAAGGAGCACCGCATGAATCGCCTGGTTCGGAGCACCATCATCGCCCTCATCCTTCTGCTGTCGATCGCATGCCCGCGCGCTGCAAAAGCCATTGACTGGCAGCCCATCTCGCCGGGCGACCTGGCGCTCAAAGACAACCCGAAACAGCCTGGATCCGACGCCATGATTCTCTATCGAGAGGTCGTCGTTGATGCATCGAAAGCGTCGAGCGACGGCGAGTCGGAAGAGGACTACATGCGGATCAAGGTATTCACGCAGGCGGGCGTGAGCGAAGGTCATGTCAGTATCGAATTCGTCAAGGAAGGTGAGGACGTCCCATACATTACAGGCCGGACAATTCGGCCCGATGGGAGCATCGTGAAATTTGACGGCCAGGTTCTCGAGACCACAATCGAGAAATTCAGCGGCCTGAAAGTGCTTGCCAAGACGTTCACTCTCCCGGACGTCCAGCCCGGGTCCATTATCGAATACATTTACCAGAAGCAGACGAAGCAACACTACGTCAGCGCTCTCAGAGTGTGGGAAGTCTCGCAACCGATCTACACGCGCGAGGCTCACTTCAAGTACATTCCGTACACGGGTTACGGCTCCAGTCTTCGTCCGATGTGCTCGACCTATTTGCTGCCCCCGGATGTTGCGCCGAAAGAACAGGTGGATAACTCCTACACAATGGCCGCGCACGATATCGTTGGCGTGGTGGAAGAACCCCTGATGCCGCCGGAGAGAACCATCCAAGCGCGCGTGTCATTCTATTACCAGATTCCCGATGCTCCCGCGACCACCGATTCGAGCGATCACTATTGGAATTCCTGGGCGAAGAAGTGGAACGGCGATGTGGAACACTTCGTCGACAAGAAGAATGCGCTAAACAGGGAACTCTCCCAGGTTGTCAGCCCCTCGGATCCTCCCGAAACAAAGCTTCGAAAGATTTATGCAGATGTTCTCAAAATTCGGAATCTGCACATGGAGGATTACAAGACCGAAAAGGAGCACAAGGACGAGAATCTCAAAGACAACAATAACGTCGAAGATGTGTTGAACCGAGGATACGCGTATGGCAACCAGGTCAACTATCTCTTCATCGGTTTGGCGCGAGCTGCAGGATTCGACGCAACTGAGGTTCGAATAGCGCAGCGCGACCGCGATCTGTTTCTTCCGAAACGAAACGAGGTCGGTGAATTGACTGCAATGGTCGTGTGGGTCCACGCCGGATCCCAGGACTACTACGTCAATCCCGCGGCGCGCTATTTCCCGTTCGGGATGCTTCCCTGGTACGAGACGGATACGAACGGAATTAAGGTAGGCAAAGACGGGGCCACGATGGTTAGCACTCCGGCGCCCTCATCTTCTGAAGCGACGATTGAGCGAAAGGCTGACCTTGAGATGGCTCCCGACGGCTCTTTGTCTGGCACCCTTCAAGTGGATTTCACGGGTCAGCGAGCCGCTCTATTCCGCACGGACAAAAGAAAAGAAGACGAGACTGGAAGAACAAAAGACCTCGAAGACGAGATTCGCTCATGGCTACCGGCAGGTTCGGAATTCACCATCGCGAAAATCGCGAATTGGGACGACATCGAACAGCCGATCCATATAGAGGGATCGATCAAAGTGCCTTCGTACGCAGTGGGCGCTGCGCAGAGAATGCTCATGCCGCTCGAAGTGTTCCAGATGACCCAGACGCGGGAGTTCGCTTCGGAAAAGCGAACGAATCTCGTTTACTTCCACTATCCGTACGAGGAAAAGGACGACATCAAGGTCCATCTACCACCCACATACAAGGTTGAAAGCTTGCCGCCTTCGCGCAACGTGGATCTGAAAGCTGTTTCGTGCGAAATCACTGCAGAATCCCAGGGAAACAGTGTCGAAATCAAACGCAACCTGGCCGTGCGCGGCCTCGTTTTTTCCAAGGACGAATACGCGACGCTTCGCAGGTTTTTCGGAGTAGTGAAGACGAACGATAGCGCCCAGATGGTGTTTCAGAATGCCACTTCCGCTCAGAAGAATTAATGCCGCAAGTATGATCGTAGCCGCGGCAGCGGCGCTCGCATTCTCGTCGGGTCCGGCGAAGGCAGCGGATTCTGCGCCCGACTGGTTGCGCGCAGCCGCGCAGGAAAAGCTGCCTGACTACGACAAGGAAACCGTCGCCGTCATCCTGCTCGACGAAACGCAAACAACGGTTCGTGACAACGGCGAAATATACACGTTACATCGTGCGGCGGCTCGGCTGCTACGCCCGGAGGGCAAGCGAGAATACGGCGGAATAGCCGTGCCCTTCGACAAAGACGAAAAAGTATCGTACCTCAAGGCCTGGACGATTGAAGCTAACGGGCACGAAATCGCCGTGGGAGACAAGGATGTTATTGAGCATGGATACCTTACCGAACTCGAATACGAAGATGTGAGAGTCAAATCACTGCCGTTTCCGGAAGCAAATCCTGGAAATGTAGTAGGTTTCGAATATCTCGAACGCCAGCGTCCGTATGTCTTTGAGGATCTCTGGGGGTTTCAGGGCAGAGCTCCAGTCGTGACCGCCCGTCTTGAGTTACAGCTTCCTTCGGGCTGGGAATTTACTACGAGTTGGTTCAACTATCCGGAACAGCAACCGCAAACACCCGGTTCGAATCACTACGTTTGGGAAATCAAGAACCTTCCTGGAATCGAAACCGAGCCCGACATGCCTAATTGGAGAGCTGTCGCCGGATGGGCCGGCATCAAGTATTTTCCACGCGATCCGGCGATGCGCGCCAAATCGTCGGGATCCTGGCAGGATGTCGGCCTGTGGTATGACGAACTGAGCAAGTCCCGGCGCGCGGCCTCATCGGATATTCAACAGAAAGTCGCTGAACTGACCGCCGGTGTTTCCGATCCCCTGGCAAAGATTCAGGTGCTCGCGAAATACGTCCAGCAGAACATTCACTATTTCGCTGTGGAAATCGGAATTGGCGGGTGGCAACCTCATCCCGCCGCGGAGGTTTTTGCTCACAAATACGGAGACTGCAAAGACAAGGCTACGCTCCTCAGTGCCATGCTGCATGAGGTTGGGATTGAGTCCTACTATGTGGCAGTCGATCATCGCCGCGGATTCATCCATCCAACCTACCCGTCGGTCTACATGGATCACATGATCCTGGCCATTCGTCTGCCCGATAGTGTCCCGGATGGAACGCTCTACGCGCTCGTGCGTGATCCAAAACTCGGTCGGCTGCTCATCTTCGACCCCACGAGCGAACACACGCCGGTCGGGTACCTCCCATGGCAGCTGCAGAGCAACTACGGCTTGGTCATGGCCCCGGACGGAGGACACCTTATCTCTCTACCGCTGCTGCCGGCAAGCACGAACCGCTTGCTGCGCACCGGTAAATTTACAGTAACGTCCAACGGCGCTCTGATCGGCGACGTACAGGAACTGGAATGGGGAGGCCCCGCGGCGCGCGAGCGCGAGCAGTTTCTCGACGCCGAACCCTCAAAGCGGTCCGAGGTCTTCGACCGCTTCCTCGCGAACTTTCTTGCGAGTTTCACGCTGACTGGTGCTTCGCTCGGAAATCTCGAGAAATACGATGACACTCTCTCGCTCAATTACAAATTCGTCTCGCCCGGCTATGCGAATGCAGCCGGAGATCTTCTATTCCTTCGTCCGCGCGTCGTCGGCGATAAAGATACCGGGATGCTGCGTCTGTTCACCGAACACAAGCCGCGGCAGTATCCGATTGAATTCGACGAAGCGACGCGGCAGGACGACGTATTCGACATCACGGTGCCCGCTGGCTTCGTCATCGACGGCCTCCCGCAGCCGGTGCAGGCCGACTGTGACTATGCCTCGTACAGGAGCGAGACCAAGTTCGCCGATGGCGTCCTGCACTACAAGCGAACCTTCGAGATCAAGGACGTGATGGTTCCGAAGGAAAAGCTGCCCGCCGTGCGCGATTTTCTGCAGCAGGTGGCGGCCGACCAGCAGGCTGCTGCCGTCCTGCGCCGCGCTACGCCGTAACCATTTGCTGTTCGGGCCAACGAGTTCGCTGGCGGCAGGGAGCTTCAGGACTTCCCGGAGAGTCGCTCGCGGACGCGGTCGCTCAGGACCTTTCCGTCGATCGCCTTGCCTTCCAGACGCGCGCGCGCGGCTTTAATCACCGCGCCCATCTGCTTGAGCGAATCCGCTCCCGCCTCGTTGATGGCGGCTTCGATGGCGTGCTGAATCTCGGCGTCGCTGGGAGCGGGCGGCAGGTACTCCTCGATGATGATGATTTCCTTCTCTTCTTTTTCCGCCAAGTCCTTGCGTCCGCCCTCCCGGAACTGATGGGCCGAATCGTGCCGCTGCTTGACGAGCGTTTGCAGCACCTGCAGCGACTCCATGTCGTCGAGCGGGCGTACCTTTTCGATCTCCTTGTTCTTGAGCGCGGACTTGACCATGCGGAGCACGCTGAGCCGCAGTTCGTCCTTCTCTTTCATGGCGGCGGTCAGGTCGTTCTGGATTCGGTCGATGTATCCCATGTTTTCGTATAAGCCCCTCTTCCCAAGTGAAAAAAGAATATCACACGCTTCACCGCTTCCGCGCGGAATTGACACGCCTCCGCGCTCCCGATACCCTTGAACGCCATGAAAATCATCGTTGCAGACAAGATCAGTGAACGCGGAATTGCGCTGCTGCGCGAGACCGGATGGGACGTGACCGCGCCTACGGCGGCTGCTCTGCCGAGCGAACTTGCGAACGCCGACGCGCTCATCGTGCGCAGCGCGACCAAAGTGACCGCAGCGCTGCTGGAAAAAGCTCCTAAACTGCGCGTGATCGGCCGCGCGGGCGTCGGCGTGGACAACGTCGATGTCGACGCGGCCACGCATCGCGGCGTGCTGGTGATGAATACGCCGGGCGGCAACGCGGTCAGCGTGGCGGAGCACACGTTGGCATTGATGCTGGGCCTCGCGCGCGCCGTGCCGCAGGCGAATACTTCGACACAAGCAGGCAAATGGGAGAAATCCGCATTTTCCGGGACCGAGCTGCGCGGGAAAACGATCGGCCTCGTCGGCCTGGGCCGCGTGGGAACGGAAGTGGCGCGGCGCGCTCGTGCGCTCGAGATGAAGGTGCTGGCCTACGATCCATACGTCACGCAGGCGGCGGCGCGCGAACTCGAAGTTGAGCTATTGCCCCTCGAAGAGCTGCTGAAGCAATCGGATGTGGTCTCGCTGCATACGTCTCTCAGCCCCGCCACAGAAAAAATGATCGATGCGGCGGCGATCGCGAAAATGAAAAAGGGCGCGTGGCTCGTCAACTGCGCCCGAGGCGAGCTGATTGACGAAGCCGCTCTCGCCGAGGCGCTGAAGTCGGGGCACCTGAAGGGAGCCGCGCTCGATACGTTCGCGCAGGAGCCGCCGAAAAATTCTCCGCTGATCGGCCTGCCCAACGTGATTGCTACGCCGCACATCGCCGGCTCGACTGCCGAGGCCCAGGAAGAGGTCGGAACGGCGATCGCGCAGCAAGTGCGCGACTATCTCACGGAAGGGGTGATTCGCAACGCTGTCAATATGCCAGCGCTTTCGCCGGACCAGTACCGGCGGCTGCGGCCGTACCTCGAATTGGGTCAGCGGCTCGGGTCGTTTGTCGCCCAGGCGGCGCCGTCACGCAGCATAGGCCGGGTCCGCATCCAGTATGCGGGCGAGCCGGCGGAGATCGGTTCTCATGTGATTCGCAGCGCGGTGCTAGCTGGGCTGCTGAAAGCAGCGTTGGGAGAAGAAATCAATCTCGTGAACGCGCCGCAGGAGGCGGCCGCGCGCGGAATCGTTGTCGAGGAAACGACGCGGCGGCGCGAGCGCGGATTTCCCAACACAATCGAGGTCGGCGTCACGGACGGCGGGCGCGAGTTTTCGCTGGAGGGTACGGTCGGGCAAGACGGCTCGCCGCGCATCGTGTCCTTGGATGGAATGGGACTCGAAGCGCCGCTCGAAGGCACGCTGTTGCTCTCGCGCAATATCGACGTGCCAGGCGTGATCGGGCGTATTGGGACGGCGCTCGGCAGTCTCGGCGTGAATATCGCAACCTTTGCCTTGGGCCGACGCACGTCCACCGGCGGAGGCGAGGCGCTGGCGCTAGTCGGACTTGACGGCGAAGTGAGCCCGTCGATCGTGCAGGAAATTCGCTCGCTGCCGTCGGTCACCGACGCGCGGCTCGTGCATCTTCCCGCCGCGCTGCAGGCTTCGGCAGCTCCGCGATAGAAGCACGGCTTTCGAGACGCCGCACCAAAAGCCACGGTGCTGAATTCGATCCTAAGCCGGCCTGTGGGGCTATTGCGCGGCCGGAGATTTGGCGGTCGAACAGAAGCGGTCGAAGGCGAAGGCCAGATCAGCGGCGATGGCGAAGGCATCGCGGCTCTCGATGTCGCGGCGTTCGAGCATGAAAGCGAGTTTTCCGTCGCGAAACAGAGCGACCGAGGGC
The DNA here is from genome assembly GCA_035622585.1 of Candidatus Acidiferrum sp. Taxonomy (GTDB): domain Bacteria; phylum Acidobacteriota; class Terriglobia; order Acidiferrales; family UBA7541; genus Palsa-295. The sequence continues at coordinate 102,782 of DASPVC010000065.1, read as the reverse complement.
GACGACGGCGGATAGCCGGTGATGTAGCTCCGCGCGCGCTCGGTGGCGAGTGCGTCCTGCCCGGCGAACACAGTAAGCAGAACCTCCGGGCGTGCCTTGCCTGAAAGCGCGCGGGCAATCGCCGGGCGCGCCTTGCCGGCCGCGCAACCGCACATCGAGTTGACGACGACCAGCGTCGTTCGCTTTTCATTCTTCAAAGCCGCGTCGACTTCTTCGGGCGTGTGCAGCTCACGAAAACCGATATTCGTCAGTTCCTGCCGCATCGGAGCGATGAATTCTTCAGGGTACATGGACACGTAGTTTCTCCTCGTCGATTCGCTAACGCGAAGACTTTCCCCATGCGAAATATAGCATGTCCCGGGGCGTAGTAGGTTATGAGCGAAGCGCGGCGGGCAGACTCAGAGCCTGGTGCTACGCCTAAACCCAGGCGAGCGACGCCTTTGCGTCGGACCGAGCAGGCGGCTACAATGAGCTAGCGGGCATCTAAAGATTCCGAAACCCTTTAGCTGCAGGCCACTGCTTCGGAGCGGGCACGCGGTCATGCGTCCCAGCAGGACTCGAAGCCAGAAAACCACCACATGAATGTCGAAAAGGTCATCGATAGCGTAGTTGCGCGCTTCATCGGCACGAAGCATGAGCGTGACGTGAAGCGCATCCAGCCGCTGGTCGCGCAGATCAACGTGCTCGAGCCGGAAATGCAGAAGCTCTCCGACGCGGAGATCGGCGCGCGGACGCTCGCGCTCAAAGGCGAAGTCCAGGAGCGGATCAAGGACCTCGAACGCGATGATCCCGATTACAAGGCCAAGCTTCAAAACGCGCTTGAGGTGGCACTCGTGCGGGCGTTCGCGCTGGTGCGCGAAGCGGGACGCCGCACGCTCGGCATGCGTCATTTCGACGTGCAACTCGTCGGCGGCGTAGTCCTGCACGAAGGCAAGATCGCCGAGATGAAGACCGGTGAAGGCAAAACGCTCGTGGCGACGTTGCCGGCTTGCCTGAACGCGCTGGCCGGCCGGGGCGTGCATATCGTCACGGTGAACGATTACCTGGCGCGGCGCGACGCGGAATGGATGTCTCCGATTTACCGCCTGCTCGGGATGACCGTAGGCGTGATCGTCCATGATCTGGATGACGCGCAGCGCCGCGCCGCGTACGCCGCGGACATCACCTACGGTACGAACAACGAATTCGGGTTCGACTATCTGCGCGACAACATGAAGTATGACCTCGCGCAGTGTGTCCAGCGCGGGCACCACTTCGCGATCGTCGACGAAGTGGACTCGATCCTGATCGACGAGGCGCGCACGCCGCTCATCATTTCCGGCCCGGCCGAAGAATCCACAGATAAGTACTACAAGATCGACAAGATCATTCCGAAGCTGATCCTCGAGATCGACTACACGATTGACGAAAAGATGCGCACGGCCACGCTGACCGAAGAAGGGGTGTCCAAGGCCGAGCGGCTGTTGAACCTCGGCAATCTTTACGACCCCTCGAACATGGACATCATTCACCATGTCTATCAGGCGCTGCGCGCGCACACCCTTTTCGAGCGCGATGTGGACTACGTGGTGAAAGACAGCGAGGTCGTGATCGTCGACGAGTTCACCGGGCGCCAGATGCCGGGGCGGCGCTGGTCGGACGGATTGCACCAGGCGGTCGAAGCGAAGGAAGGCGTGAAGATCGAGCGCGAGAATCAGACCCTCGCCACGGTCACGTTCCAGAATTACTTTCGCATGTACAAGAAGCTCTCCGGCATGACCGGCACGGCCGAAACTGAGGCGCCCGAATTCGACAAGATCTACAAGCTCGAGGTCGTGGCGATCCCGACAAACAAGCCTCTGATCCGCCTCGAAAATCCGGACGTGGTCTATCGCACGGAAGCGGAGAAATTCGAAGCCGTCGTAAATGGGATCCTGCAGGAAAATGGTTCGTACGAGGGCGGCGTAAAGCACTATTACGAGAGTGGACAGCCGGTGCTGATCGGCAGCATTTCGATCGAAAAGTCGGAAAAGATCGCCGAATTGCTGAAAAAGTCGGGCATCCCGCATCAGGTGTTGAACGCCAAACAGCACGAGCGCGAAGCGAAGATCATCGCGCAGGCGGGCCGCAAGGGCGCCGTCACCGTCTCGACGAACATGGCCGGCCGCGGAACCGACATTCTGCTTGGCGGAAATCCCGAAGCGATGACGCGCGAGTACTGCCTGAAAAACAAGCTGGCGATGCCGTACGCGCCAGCGGCTTCCGTGATCGGCATGCAGGCGGGCGCGGAAACGCCAGGGCAAGCCGACGCAGCAGCCGCCGATCCGCCGAAGGACGCTGCAGGAGCCAGCGGAAACGGCGCGAGCGGCGCGGCCAACGTGGCGATGGTGCTTTTCCAGCAGGAAGGCAAGATTTTTCAGGTGCCGCTCGAGCAGTGGAAGCCGATCTACGATCAGTTCGCAGACCAGTGCCGCGCCGAGCACGACGAAGTGGTGGCGATGGGCGGGCTGCACATTCTAGGAACGGAGCGTCACGAAGCGCGGCGCATCGATAACCAGCTTCGCGGGCGCGCCGGACGCCAGGGCGATCCGGGATCGTCGCGATTTTTCCTTTCTCTCGAAGACGATCTGCTGCGGATTTTCGGCGGCGAGCGCGTGAAGGGCTTGATGTACATGCTGGGGATGAAAGAAGGCGTCCCGATCGAATCGCGCATGATCAGCAAGCGGATCGAGCACGCGCAGAAAAGCGTCGAGGCGCAGAACTTCGAGGCGCGCAAGCACCTGCTCGAATACGACGACGTGATGAACAAGCAGCGGGAGACGATCTACTCCCTGCGTCGCTCGTTCCTCGAAGGGCGCGACCAGAAGGAGTTTGTGCTGGAACGCGCCGAGGCGATCGCCGACGAGCTGGTGGAGATGTATTGTCCGCGGGAGCAGCATCCGGACCAGTGGAACCTGAAGCAGTTTACGAACGAGGTGCTCAATCAGTTCGGAATCGATCTGAAGGCGGCGGGCATCGACGTCGCGCAGACGAATCACGTCGAGCTCGCCACCGCGCTGCACGAAAAGGTGCACGCGCGATACGGCGAAAAGGAAACGCTCTTCACTCCGCAGACGCTGCGATGGCTCGAACGGCACATCCTGCTCGATATCGTCGATGCGCAATGGAAGGACCACCTTCTTACGCTGGATCACCTGAAAGAGGGCATCGGGCTCCGGGGATACGGACAGAAAGATCCGCTGGTCGAGTTCAAGAAAGAGGCTTTCACGCTCTTCGACGACCTGATGAACCGGATCGACACGGAGGCGGTGCGGTTCCTGTTCCTCATGCAGCCCGCCAAACCGCAAGAAGAAGCCAAGCAGATCGAGCAGCGGCAACAGCGCCAGACGCGCAATCTGCAATTTCAGGCGGGGCCGGCGCAGGCTGAGCCGCCGAAGCCAGTGCGCTCGGGAGCCAGGGTTGGGCGAAACGACCCCTGCCCCTGCGGCTCGGGCAAGAAGTATAAGAAATGCCACGGCGCGGCGGCATGAAGCAGGCTTCTCAGGTTTGATCCGCGAGAATTTCCGTCCTAAGAATTCGGCGACCCTTGCACTCCTAGCTTTCTAGAATCAGACAGTTGCGCCGTTTCCACACCGGGCACAGCGTCGCCAAAACCTTCTTGCTGCTCCCAACAGGCGATGCTCCAATGACAGGCGAGCCATCCGTTGCGTCTTCCGATGGCACAACCTATGGGCGGTATCCGGCGTCACACTCCTGCGGGATGGCGCGACATTCAGCACGGAAGAAAAAACCAAAATAGGAGAACGGGATGAAAAAGTGGGCTTTATTGCTTGGCGTCACGTTGCTGTTCGCGGGAATTGCGGGAGCTCAGGAAAACCCCGCAATGGAGCTTTTCGGCGGCTATTCATACGTGCATTTGACCGTGAGCGGCACGACTTTTTCGACCGATGCAAATGGCGGGAGCGGTTCCGTATCGTTCAACCCCAATAGCTGGCTTGGCTTGGTAGGCGAGTTTGGCGGCTACACTGGCGGCACGAGCAGCATCAACGGCACGATGTACACGTATTTGTTCGGCCCCAAGGTCGCGTATCGGGCGCGCACCTTTACGCCTTTCGTGCAGGCGCTCTTTGGCGGAGCGCATATCACGGCCGGTAGCAAGATCAATGCCGGATCGGAGAACGCCTTCGCGACGGCGATCGGCGGGGGCCTGGACTGGAACGCCACGAAACGTATCGCAGTCCGCGTGGTTCAAGCTGATTACCTGCTGACCGAACTCACCGACGGCTTCAACGACAAGCAGAACAGCCTGCGCATCTCCGCGGGTGTGGTGTTCCGCTTCTAGCAGTTTCGCTTCGATCTGCTCCAACCGATGGGCCGGCGGGAAACCGCCGGCCTTTTTGCTTTCGCGCTGAACCGGATTTCTTTTTTGGGGCACAGCAGTTTCCATTTTAGCGTCGACATGGGAGCTGGGTTTTGCGCTCAAGCTGATACGGACATCGTGGCGGTTCCCGCAGCTTAGTGAATCCTCGGATCGCGCCAGAATCCGTTGCAGGGTGCACGCGCATACGATTCGCGGGCGTTTCCGAGAGATAAATTCACACACAGGTACTTCCGCTCAACTGGAAGAATTGTGATAGGCTCTGCCTCACTTGCCTCGGAAATGATGATTCCCGAGGTCTTGGGGTGCACCATGAACCCGCCAGCCCTGGCAAATTGCCGACGCGGCCCCTGCACGAAGTCGATTCCCGCTGCACTCGCAAGCGAGCAGCTCTGCCTGGATCACTTTCTCGACGAGGCATTTGTGCGAACGAACCACACGTTCGTGCGCTGCCGCGAAGGGCATGCGCTGACGAGCGGCGATCTGGAATGGCTGCTTACCGACGCACTCGCCATCGTGAAGAACCTCGAAGAGGAAGTGGGCGAGCCGGATCCCGACCAACGGGAACGCATGCTCGATCTGCTGTTGATGCTGGCGAACCTGCACGAATACGTGGCGCATCATTCAGTTCGCCTGGACCGACCCGCCTGAAATGAGCGGAGCGCCGATTCCCGCCGCGCCGGAGCGCTTCCTCGCCATACGAAAGCGTTAACAGTCGAGCACGTCCCGTCTTGCATTTCGCTCACGCTGCCTTCAATCTGAAGATGGTTCTCCGGACCACCCAGCATGCCGGACGAAAAGAAACTCGATCCGTTCAAGCCCATACAACCGAATATTCCCGGTGTGGAACCCGGCGCTGCCAAGAGTCCTCCTGCAAAACCGCAGCCGCCACCCGCGCCTGTGGCCGCGCGAGCCGTGCGTGCGCCCGCACCGCCGCCGCAAAGCTCGTCCCCGATTCTGGTCTGGATCGCAGGGGCGGTCGTGGTCCTGTTTATCGTGGGAGGCGCGCTGGCTTTTTGGCTTCGCGCCATGTCGCACAAGGCGAGCCAGCCGGCCGCCGAACCATCGGCCGCGGGCACGTTGCTTCCGGAGGAGCCAGCCAAACCAACGGAGAATTTGCCTGTTGGGCCGGGACCGGTTGCAAACGCGGGCGATTTGCAGAAGACATGGTCAGGCAGGCGTTTTCTCTTCCGCGATCCAGTGACTTCGGAAGCCGTGCCGGCACTGGTCGTGCGCCTGCCGGGGGGAAGTTACTGGGCGTTCTCATTGCGGGAACCCTTCGGCACGTGCGAGCTTGAATACGTCAGCGATCTTGAAAAACTGCGCTCCGACTACAACTATCGCGCCGATCACCCCATGGTCGGCAACCCGTGTAACCACAGCGTCTACGATTTGCTGAAATACGGCACCTCGTCCAACGGCGGGCTCGTGCGCGGCGAAGTGGTGCAGGGCTCGGGCATCCGGCCGCCGATGGCGATCGAGGTGCGCGAGGACGGCCAAAAGATCGTCGCCGTGCGGATGGAGTAAGCAGCAAGGATTACCTGCACGAAGTCCTGTTCGATCTTTCAACCTGTATCCGTTGCTCTTGATTCAATTCGTCCGCGGATTCTGAAAAATGAGCGCCGCTGTCCCGCTTCGATGGAAGTGGGACAGCGGCGTATCCGATGCATCGAGCCCGTTCGGCTAGTCGGTGATCTGCTCGACGCTCCGGGCAACCATCACCGGCGCATTCGTCGATGGATCGATTAGGATGAAACCGACCACGCGCAGCGGGATTGCCTGTACTCCGGTCAACGCGGACAAACCGGTGAGATTGATGAAGTTCGTCGCGTTGGTCGTAACCACCGTGAGCGGGCTGGGCAACAGCACGCCGGCCGTCCAGTCGTCAGTCAGGCTGAAGCTACCGTTGTTCCCGGACTGGATGACGGTGCTGCCGGGCACCCACGATCCAGCCTGTCCCTGGCGGCGGAGGACGACGCGATGAACGGTAAGCGTGGATACCCCGTTGTTAGTGACGAGCAAACCGCCGATGCCCACTGACTGTCCGGGAGCCAATGCCGAATTATTGAACAGCAGTGCGGTAATCGGATTGTTGATGTTCGCGATTTTATACGTCTCGCTGCCGTTCAACGACAAGGTCGTGATCTGGCCGTCCTGAATGCCGTTGATGTCCGGGAGCTCGGCGCGGACAAACAAGTCGGCCTGCGTCGCAGGGCCGGACGGCGGACGGATGCTGGTGAACAAGCCCGCAAGATAGAACTTGTCGTTCGATACGACTTCGATCTCCGACGCATCGATGTCCTTGCTCACGGGATCGAGTTGGCCGGAAACCTCGACGATTGTATCGGTCGTAAACGAGCTGATCGGTATGCTCGGATCGTCGAAAACCGTGCTGCCATTCGTCTGGACCGTCCACTGTCGCCCCTTGGGCCCCTGAATGATGAACGACGAGTCTCCGGTCACTCCCACCACGCCGCCCCGGAAGTCGTCGATCGACACTTCGGAATCGACGGCGTTGAGCAACTGCATTTCGAAGACCGGATTGACGGTTCCGGTGACTTGCCCGTTGCCGTCGGTCTGAAGCGACTTGTGCAGGTCGAACTCCATGCGCAGCCCGACGAGGTCTGCGGCATTGAGCATAAACGGATTCGCGAAATTCACGGTGACGCTAGATTCTGTGAGCGTGCCATTGATCGTGCTGATCGTCGGCGGATTGTTTGCCGTGTTGATGAAACTGATTACCGGACTCGCGATCGTCACCGTCGCGCTCGAATAGGTTCCCGTCGGAACCGCATTCAGGTCCAAGAGTTGGTGAAGACCGCTCAATTGCGCGAAATCGACTACTTGCGGCGTGGTGAGTACCGGCACATTCGTCGTGCCGTTGAACAACGTGACGCCAGAAACCATGATCTGGCAGGAAACAACGCTGGGCAGCGGCGCATCCGTGCCCACTGTGAACACCGAAGCTTGGCTGTCGGTGCCTGGATTCGAAGCGGAAGACGATCCGCCGCAACTCGAGAGACCGAGGGCGGCCAACATCGCAAAGAACACACCCGTAGCTTTCCAATTGCGCATGCCCTTTCTCCTTCTCTGATGACGTATGACTGCTGGGCGCCGAAAACCCCATTCGGACGCTGCAGGTGAAACACAGCGGCGCGGAAAAAGTTGCGGCGCTGCAACCAAAAAAAAGCCGCCGTGGCAGCGGAGAAGCTCTGGCGAATCGATGTTGCGCGCATTTGTCCCGAGGGACAGCACTTAGCCGCGGTCGCGCATCGTAGTAGACTGAGCGCGAAGCCTCGAAGGTAGCCGTTCCAGCCGGCCGAAGTCCGGAGAGAGCAACAGGACCAAAGGAGAAAATGCGATGCGCGAGAGATCGATCCTCTCGGTCGCGGTGTTGGCCGTAGCGTTGGCGACAGGCTGCGCGAAAAAGCAGGACGATACATCGATCGTCACAAACGTCCAATCGCAGATGTTCGCCGATCCGCAATTGAAGGATGCGAGCATCCAGGTCAGCTCAAACAAAGGCGAAGTTACACTGAGCGGAACCGTGTCCAGCGATGCAGCGCACCTCGATGCCTACAAGATTGCGTCTCAAACGCCCGGCGTCACCAAGGTAGACGACCAGATTGTCGTGCAAGCAGCACAGGCCACGTCGCCGACACCGCCTCCAGCGGCAAAGCCCGAGCCGAAGCCCTCACACGAGAAGCATCCAAGGAAAGATCACGCAGCGGAGGAAAATGCAGAGTCGGCGCAGAACGTGCAACCGCCGGCAACCGCAGCCACGCCGGAACCGGCTCCTCCACCCGCTCCGGAGCCAACCGCTGCGCCAGCGCCCGCTCCCCTTCCTCCGCCTCCGCCACCTCCCCGAGAGGTGGAGGTTCCGGCTGGAACAACGATCACCGTTCGCATGATCGACGGCGTGGATTCCTCGGTGAACAATCCCGGCGAAATCTTTCACGCGTCGCTCGAGAATCCGATCGTGCTGGATAACGAAGTGGTAGTGCCCAAGGGAGCGGACGTATACGTTCGGCTCGCGGCAGCGAACTCGGCGGGCAAATTCTCCGGCAAAAGCGAATTGCACCTGGAACTGATCAAGCTCGAATCGCGCGGGCGGTCGTATTCGCTTGTGAGCAGCACGTATTCGCTGAGCGGCAGTTCTCGCGGCAAAGACACGGCCACGAAGGTCGGCGGGGGCGCCGTGCTTGGAGCGATCGTTGGCGCAATCGCGGGTGGAGGAAAAGGCGCGGCGATCGGCGCAACCGTGGGCGGCGCAGGCGGCGGCGTCTATCAGGCCGCCACGCACGGCAAGCAGGTGCGCATTCCGTCCGAGACGAAGCTCGACTTTCAACTCGAGCAGCCGTTCACGGCGACCGTGACGCAGCGACCCACTCCATTGAACGACTAGCCGCAACCAGTGAAAACTTCGGCGGGAAGCAGAGATTTCTTTTGCTTCCCGCCGTTTTCTTTCTGGGGCGCGCCTGCATGCTCCCATCGAAAAATCAACTGGATGGGCTGCGTTGCGGATGCTACGCTTACGCCGCGTGGGCGGAGTTTGATTCGGCCGTTCCTTTCGACTCACCCTGCAAGGCCCGGACGTTCGAGGTGTCAGTGGTGGCGACCCGCGCGATAGGGATCCGCGCGACGAGAGAATCTTCTTCATGAAAATTCTGGGCTTCATGCTTCTTCTGTCGGGTTGGGCGATCGTGCTGACGGCCCTCGCACTGTTGAAACAGGATGTGCCGCGAGCGGCGTTCGTCCTGGCGGGCCTCGGCGTGGAAATCGTGGGGCTGACGCTCGTGATCCGCGCGCATCTCGTTCGTCGAGGTGAGCACGAATAATGCCGGCAACTGCGCCAACTCTTTCGGATACGGGCGCGGCGCTCTTCGCAATCCTGATCCTTCTCGTGCCGCTGGCGGGCGCGGGGCTCGCTCTGATCAACACCGGGCTGGGACGCTCGCGCAGCGCGGCGCATTTGATGATGTCCTCGCTGTGCGTCGTTTCTGTCGCTGCACTCGCGTACATCCTCTGCGGATTTGCGTGGCAGGGCCTTGCCGGACAACCGGCACATGTCGTGACGATCGGCAGCAAACCGTGGGGATGGCTCGGAGCAGGGCCTCTACTGCTCCGCCACATGACCTTCGGCGCCTCTCCCGCGTTGCTTGCGGCGCTTCTCGGGATGCTCAGCGCCGGATTGGCGGGGTTGATACCGCTGGGCGCAGGCGCGGACCGATGGCGCGTGGGCGCATGCTGCGCGTCAACCGCGTTGCTGGCGGGCTGGACGTATCCGCTTTTTGCACACTGGGTGTGGGGCGGAGGATGGCTCGCGCAGCTCGGTACAAATTACGGGATCGGCCAGGGATTTGTCGATACGGGCGGTGCGAGCACCATTCAGGCCGTGGGCGGGCTGACGGCTCTGGCCATCGCGTGGATTCTCGGCCCGCGTCGAGGAAAGTACGCCCACGATGGCATGCCCACCGCGATTCCGGGACACAACGCCGTCTTCGTGCTGTTCGGCTGTCTGCTCGCGCTGATCGGATGGTGGGGACTGAATTCGGCCGGCGCGATTCTGTTCAATGGTGCGGAGTCGGGCGTCGCCGCGATTGTTGCGATCAACAGCACGCTGTCGGCGGCATCGGCGGCGCTGGCGGCGGCGCTTGTGACAAACACGCGATTCCGCAAGCCGGACGCTTCTCTTACCGCCAATGGTTGGGTGGGCGGACTCGCAGCAAGCAGCGGTGTGTGCGCGTTTGTGTTGCCCATTGAGGCGGCCATCATCGGTGCCATCGCCGGAGTTCTGGTCACATTCTCGGTGGAGTGGTTCGAGTTGCGCATTTCGGTGGACGATCCCGGCGGGTCGATATCAGCGCATGCGATGGGCGGGCTGTGGGGCGTGCTTGCGGTGGGGATTTTCGGCAACGTTCCTGCGCGCGCCTTGGGCGCTGCGGGCCAAGCGGTCGCTCGTCCTGGCCAATGGCTCGCGCAACTGGCGGGAATTGCGACGCTAATAGGATTCGTCCTGCCGCTCACCTACGGCCTTAACTGGCTTCTCAATCGCGTGTATCCGCAGCGAGTGCCTGCCGAAGGCGAGCGGCAGGGCCTGGACCTCTACGAATTGGGCGCGGGCGCGTATCCCGAGTTCGTTACGCACGGCGACGAGTTCACCGAACGGTAGGACCACTTGCAATCGATTGCTTGCAAGGGATTGCCGCTCCAGACTATAAGCGAGGCGATGTAACGCGGCGCGCCGGTTGGGCGTCGTACAATTGCTGATCTGCACGGGGGTGGACCTGTGAACAGACGGAAACTTCTGTCGTTGCTCGGAATGTCGCCGGCGCTTCTGGCGACTACCGCAACCGAAGGCCAACAGCACGCGACTGCTGCGAAGAATTCTTTCGCTTCCGGCCGTGACAAAATCACGGGGGTGAATCCGAAGGGCACGCCTCCTGCCATCCAGCTGATTCCGATGGCTCCCCGCCTCGACACGTTGAATGGCAAGACCGTGTATCTCGTGGACACGGGCTTTCACGGCTCCGACGTGCTCCTGCACCAGATCGAAGCTTGGTTCGGCCGAAACATGCCGGGCACGACGGTTGTCTTCCGGCGCAAAGCCGGGCCGTATATGGAAGACGACCCGAACCTCTGGAAGGAAATCAAGGCCAAGGGCAACGCGGTCATTATGGCCGTCGGACATTGAAGTACCTGCACCCCAGCGACCGTCGGTCACTGCATAACAACGGAAAAGATGGGGATTCCGAGCGCGCCGCTGGTTACGAAAGCGTTCAAGGACCTCGCAATTCTGAACGCTGCCAAGCGCGGCATGCCGCACGAACGGATTTGTTTCACTCCTCATCCGGTATGGGGCAAGACACCGGAAGAAGTCCGCGCCTATGTCGAAGGCCCCGATCCTGTGAGCGGCAAGCCGCTGATGAAGGAAATCGTCGACGCGCTTACGGCCCCGCTCAGCGACGACGAGAAGAAATCGGGCATGGTCAGCGTTTCCGTCGGCCCGCCAACGTTTACGGATACGGCTGACAATCTGCAAGAGTTCTATCTCAACAATGGCTACACGGATTTCCTGCCTATCATCATTCCGACAGAAGAAAAAGTGGACGCGATGATGAAAGGCACCAGCCACAAGCCGGACGAAGCCGTCGGCAAGATGGCGGCGGGCGCCTATCCAGCCTGGAGCTACAACGTGAGGCAGGTGGCGGCGAGCGCGGTGATGGCCGGATGCAGGCCCGAGTATTTCCCAATCGTGCTGGCGGTCGCGTCGTCAGGAATAGCTTCACTCTTCAGTTCGACGAACTCTTTCGCGTTCGCGATGGTTGTCAATGGGCCGATCCGCGACAAGCTCGAATTCAACTACGGAATCGGCGCGCTTGGACCGTTCGCGCAGCCCAATGCGACGATTGGCCGCGCATGGACGATTCTTTCGAAAAATCTTGGAAACGGCGGAATTGCCGGAGACACCTATCTCGGCTCGCTCGGCAACAATCTGAACTACAACAATGTGGTGATCGCGGAACACGAAGATGCGAGCCCCTGGGTTCCCTTCCATGTGCAGCGCGGGTTCAAGAAGGAAGAAAACGTCGTCAGCCTTTTCCGTGGACTCGGTGTCGTTCCGGGACAGGTGGCGCGCGGAAGCAGCGCGAACGAAAACGTGCAGTTCGACTACCAGATGAGCGACCTCTTCAGCACGTTCACCGGATTTTTCGGCGCGCTGATCATCGCCGATCCGCTGGTCGCCGCGCGCCTTAAGGAACAGGGCTACGACACGAAGGAAAAGCTCGTCGATTGGCTCTACAAGAACACCACGCAAACGGTGAAAGATTACAAGAGCCGCAACTACGCCTATCTCTTCGACTATCCGCGCGCGCTGCGCGGCGATGAGCCTTGGGCGTCATGGTACAAAATGCCGGACGACGCGCTGATCCCGCACTTCCCGCACGCGTCCGACATCAATATCGTGGTCGCTGGGGGACAGACCAACGCCTACCCGCAGGCCGGAAACCTGAGCTACGGGGTCAGCGTCTCTATAGACAAATGGATGTGAACGAGGCTTTGGCGCGCGACTCGTTCGGTGCATAATTACGCACCGTAGAGGGGTGGAGCAATGAATCGACGGAAGCTGCTTTCGTTGATGGGAATGTCTCCCGTCGCGCTCGCCGGGATTCCGGCGCTCGCCGAGCAAGCCAAGAAGTCCGATCAAACTAAGAAGGAAGGTGCAGCCTCGGCCGGTGAGCCGAAACTCACCGTGCTGAATCCCCGCGGTCTGCCCCCGCCGATCACGCTGATCCCGATGGCGCCGCGCCTCTCCACACTCGACGGCAAGACGGTCTATCTCGTCTCAGACGGTTTCCCAGGCGCCGATGCCTTTCTGAATCAGGTGTCCATCTGGTTCAAGAAGAACATGCCCAACGTGACCACCGTCTATCGCCTGAAGGCCGGCGGCTTCGCCGACGACGATCCAAAGCTCAATGCCGAGATAAAGGAAAAGGGCCAGGCAGTAATCATGGCCATCGGACATTGAAGCACCTGCACCCCAGCGACCGTCGGTCACTGCATAAAGTACGAACAGATGGGAATTCCGGCCGCTCCGATGGTGACGATCGCGTTCAAGGATCTCGCCAAGACCAACGCCGCAAAGCGCGGCATGCCGCTCCAGCGCATCTCCTTCACGCCTCATCCCGTGTGGGGCAAGACAGACGAAGAAATGTACGCGTACCTCGATGGCAACGATCCCGTCAGCGGCAAACCGCTGATGAAGGAAGTGGTGGCCTCGCTGACCACGCCGCTTACCGCGGATGAAATGAAGACCGGTACGGTCACTCCTCCTACCGGCGCGCCCACCTTTACCGACACGGCGGATAATTTGCAGCAGTATTTCCTCGACAACGGCATGACCGACTTCATGCCGATCATTCTGCCGACGCAGGAAAAAGTGGACGCGATGCTCAAGGCCACGAGCCACAAACCGGACGAAGTCGTCGGCAAAATGACTCCGGCACAAGGTGCGTTTCCGGCATGGTCCTACACCGTACAGCACGTCGCCGTGAACGCCGTGATGGCCGGAGCAATTCCTGACTATTTCCCAACGATCCTCGCGATCGCCTCGACCGGGATTTCAGCGCTCTTCAGTTCGACGAACTCGCTCGTCTCGGCAGCGGTGATCAATGGCCCGGTCCGCGACAAGCTGCAGATGAACTACGGCATCGGCGCGATGGGCCCATTCAATCAGGCCAATGCCGTGATCGGCCGGGCGTGGACACTGATGTCAAAGAATCTCGATGGCGGCGGAGTGGCCGGCGAAACCTACATGGGCTCTCAGGGCAATGTGATCAACTACAACAACCTGATCATCCCCGAGAACGAAAAGGACAGTCCCTGGCCGCCGTTCCACGTGCAGAAGGGTTTCAAGCCGGAAGAAAGCGTCGTCAGCTTCTTCTTCGGTTTCAATATCACGCAGGGGCAGGGCGGCAAGGGCCTCGGAATGAAGCCGATTCCGCACTATCACGAAGCGATGTCCGCCAACGTCGGCCCGTTTGCGTCGCTCTTCGGCGCGCTCTTCATTCTTGATCCGCTCGTCGCGCACGGACTGGGCGACCTCGGCTTCAAGACGAAAGACCAGATCGCCGACTGGCTGCAGAACAATACGCTGGTCTCCGTGAAGGACGTCAAGACGATGCTCTTCAGTGCCCTACCGCGGGGTCCCGAGGCGGCGAATCTGACGGACGACATGATGATTCCGAAGTGGCCGCGGGCGGATTCGTATACCTTCGTGGTCTGCGGCGGACAGACCAATCCCTATCACCAGCTCGCGAACATGAGCTATCGCGTCAGCGTGTCCATCGATAAGTGGGCGTAATCCCGCGCTGGCAAAACCCAATCAAACTAAAAAGGGCCGCGCGGTGCGCGGCCCTCTCCATTTTCATCGAGTTGTCTTCTCGCGCTTCTACGGCAGCGAGAACGCCATATATACGTTCCCAGCCGTTACAAAGATGTATTGCTTGCCGTCGACTTCGTAGCTGATTGGATTCGAACGGGCAGCGTGGCCCATCTGTATGTCCCACAGCACCTTGCCGGTCTGGGCGTCGAGCGCGAAGAAATTGCCTTCATCGGTGCCGCTGAAGACTAGGCCACCGGCGGTAGAAAGCACGGGCACCCACGCGGGCGCTAGAAGCTTGAACTCCCACACGCGCTTACCAGTCGTCGCTTCGAGCGCGCGAATCGCTCCGTAGGACTGCTCGCCGACCAGTGCGCGGATTCCTCCTCCTCCGACAATGCCCTTCGGAGGTCCCGGCTCGATCTTTCCGGTGCCTTTGATGAAGTACGCGCCGGTCTCATGCGCGCTCACGTAGAAAAGCCCCGTCTGCGGGCTATACGAAGGACTGGTCCAGTCCACGCCGCCTGTGATGCTGGGATAGACGAGCGTGCCCGCTCCGAGCGTCGGCTCTTGATTCGGCGCGGGAATCGGGCGGCCCGTTTTCGGATCGAGTCCCTTGGCCCACGTCTGCTTCACGAACGGAACGCCCGTAATAAATTTCCCCGTGACGCGGTCGAGCACGTAGTAGAAACCATTGCGATTGGCGAAGCCAACCAGCTTGCGCGGCTTGCCATCGATCGTCGCGTTGAAAAGAACCGCAGGCTCGTCCGAGTCCCAGTCGTGGTCCTCGTGCGGCGAGAATTGGAAATACCACCTGAGAGTTCCAGTGTCCGCGTCGATGGCGAGCAGCGAGCATGTGTAGAGATTGTCTCCAGGCCGGTCGTCATCATTGAAATCGGGAGCTGGATTTCCCGTGCCCCAATAGATCAGGTTCAGATCGGGATCGTAAGAGCTGTTGTTCCACGTAGTCGCGCCCGCGCTAATGGGAGCGCCGTTGCCCCATGTTTCCGCGCCGGGATCGCCCACGCGCGGAGTGGTCCACAGGCGCCACAGCCGCTTTCCGGTTTTCGGCTCGTAGGCGTCGATGAATCCGCGCACGGCCGCTTCGCTCCCCGCGATGCCGACGACGATCTTGTCTTTGAGCGCCAGCGGCGGGCCTGTCATCGCGTAGCCCATCACGTTGTCCGCGACGTGCACATTCCAGCGCACCGCTCCCGTCTTCGCGTCGAGCGCGATCAGATGCGCATCGGCTGTGCCGATGTAAACCATATCGTTCAGGATTGCCACGCCGCGGCTGGTTGCGTAGAGGCCGATGGAAACGACGTGCTCGGGCAGCGTCGGTGTGTAGCTCCAAATCTTCAGACCCGTTCGAACATCGAGGGCCGTCACGGTGCTCGGCGGTTCGGTGATGAACATGACTCCGTCCACCACGATAGGCGACGACTCGAGATTGGCGACCGGCCGCGACGGTTGGTACATCCACGCGATCTTCAGGCTTGCGACGTTTTGCCGGTTGATCTGCTTGAGCGGCGAATACTGTTGCGAGAAGTAGCTGCCGCTGTAGGTCAGCCAGCTCTGCGGCTCGCTTTGCGCGTGCAGGATTCGCTCGTAGGGAACGTTCTGGCCGAAGGAACGAACGGGACTGCAAAAAGAGAAGACGCCTAGAGCAATCCACAGCGAATGCCTCGCCGTCTTCATTGCGCCCCCTTCAAGCTGGCAAGATAGGCAACGAGGTCGTTGACCTGCGTGTCGGAGAGTTTGCCTTTCACGCTCGGCATCGTGCTCTTGCCGGGGTCCTTCGTCAGCTCACGCAACTGATCTTTGCGGAACGAATGGAATTTTCCCTGCGCGTCTTCGAGAACGATATGAAAAGAATCCTCCGCCACGCGCGTGCCTTCCACCGTGCGCCCATCCTTGGTCACCACGTGCACGAAAAGAAACTGCAAGCGTCCGCCCGACTCGAGAAACGCGCGCTCCTGCGGCAGATCCGTGCCCGGATAAAGCACGGTGTTGCGCAGATACGTTGGGCCGCGCAACTGGCCGACGGTTGTCAGTTCCGGCCCATTGTCGCCGCCCTCTCCGGAAATAATGTGGCAGTTCGCGCAGCCGCTCGATTCGTAAATCTGCTTTCCGGCGGTCGCGTCGCCGGTCACTTTGCCTTCATCCTTCCTCGTCAGCGTCAGGAGATAGCCCACCACCTGCTGAATCTGCTCTGCATCGAGCTGGCTGGAGAACGCGGGCATCGCGCCGGGCATTCCGTTCTTGATCACGTTGGTGACGGCGTCCACGCCCAGGCGAAAAGGTATGCCTTGAATGTTCGGACCCATTGCGCCGCCGCCGTCCAAGCCGTGGCAGGTCGAACAAGTGGATTCGAACGTCTGCTTCCCCTTCTCCAGTTGATCGGGAGTCAGCTGAACGGCCTTCGTATCCTGCGGAGGGCCCGCAAGACACGGGAGCGCGCATCCCGCCGCTGCGCATAGTGTGAAAATGAGCGCTGCAATCCGCGCTCGCTCAATCGCAATCATGGTAACTTTCCCTGGATGATGGCGTTCGCTTTCTTGAAAGGCGCATAGCATACTACTGCGCCCGCGCGGAATGTAAGAAACCGCGAGCAAAAAACGTACGTCAGGATTAGTATGTGTGATCTGCGCGCCGAGGGATTTGGGCTCCGGCGCGCGATTTCGAACCGGGGGGACTCAATAGACATGGGGATGCGCAAGGAAATCAAGTGGTCTTGTCTCGCCTTGATGGCGGCGCTGGCGGCTGGGAATGCAGCGGCTCAAGCCACTCGTGTGGACAACAACGCGCTCGTGAATGCCGCGAAGGACGCGAACGACTGGCTGACGAATGGCCGCGACTATACCGAGCAGCGCTACAGCCCGCTGAATCAGATCGACGCGTCCAATGTGAGCCGGCTCGGGCTCGCCTGGTATTACGACACGGGATCGGATCGCGGAACGGTCGAGACGACGCCGCTGATTTCAAACGGCGTGATGTACGCGACACTTCCCTGGAGCGTCGTCGTCGCTCTAGACGCCAAGACCGGCGCGGAAAAGTGGCGCTGGGACCCCAAGATCCCGCACATGAATTTCCCTCCGGGTTCCGTAGGCAACCCGAATAAGGTTCGCACCGGCCCGAGCGTCTGCTGCGGCCCGGCGAATCGCGGCGTCGCACTCTACGACGGCAAAGTCTACGTCGGCACGCTCGACTCGCGCCTGGTCGCGCTCGATCAGGAGACCGGCAAAATCGTCTGGGAAGTGCAGACCACCGACAAAAACGCCGACTACAGCATTACCGGCGCCCCGCGTATCGCTCGCGGCAAAGTCATCATCGGCAACTCCGGAGGCGAATATGCCGTTCGCGGCTTTGTGACTGCCTACGATGCCGAGACGGGCAAGCAAATCTGGCGCTGGTACACCGTTCCCGGCGATCCCTCAAAGCCGTTTGAGAACAAGGCCATGGAAGCCGCTGCCAAGACGTGGGCGGGTGATTGGTGGAAACTCGGCGGCGGCGGAAACGTCTGGGACGGCATCACGTACGATCCTGAGCTCAACATGGTCTACATCGGCATCGGCCAGGGGGGTCCGTGGGTTCAAGGCCTCCGCGATCCAATGAAAAACGACAACCTCTACCTCTGCTCGATCGTCGCGCTGAAAGCCGACACTGGCCAATACGTGTGGCATTTCCAGACCACCCCCGCCGACGAGTGGGACTACGACGCCACGCAAGGCATGACGCTTGCCGATCTGAAAATCAACGGCAAGGTGCGCAAGGTGATCATGCAGGCTCCCAAGAACGGCTACTTCTATGTCCTCGACCGCAAGACCGGGAAGTTCATCTCCGGCGCGCCCTACGTGAAAGTCACGTGGTCCACGGGCCTCGATCCGGTCACTGGCCGCCCTCACGAAGCTCCCGGCATGCGCTACGAAAAAGAGCCGATCGAGGCCTCACCGGGACCAGCCGGAGGACACGCGTGGCAGGCGATGTCCTACAATCCGAACACGGGGCTTGTCTACATTCCTGCGCTCGACAGCAATTTCCGGTATATCGCCGATCAGCAATTTAAGCCCGAGCTGGGTGTTTACAACTGGGGCATCGTCTTCCGCATGCCCGGCCCGCCTGCTCCCGGCCAGCCCGCGCCGCCACCGCCCTTGAATCACGGGTTTCTGACAGCCATTGATCCGACAACTCAGAAGGAAGTCTGGCGGGCCGACCTGATGAACGGGGGAGGCACCATGACGACTGCCGGGAATCTGGTGTTCGCGGCCTCGAACGATGGCGAGCTCGTAGCCCTCAGCGCCGACAAGGGCGAAAAGCTCTGGGCCGCCAAGCTGATGCAGGGATTCGCCAACCCGGCAACCTATATGGTGGATGGAAAGCAGTACGTCTCCGTCCTTGCGGGACGCGGCGGCAAGGCGAGAATCTACACATTCACGCTCGACGGCAACGTGCCGATTCCGCCGCGGCCGTCGGGAGTCTCCGACTCGCCCTTCGGTCCACCGCCGCCTCCGGCGGCAGCGCCTGCGCCGCAAGCGCCCACTATGCAGAATCAGCAATAAAGCCGATGCGTGCCGCCGGGTTCAAAGCCCGGTGGCGCGACCGTCGCTTGGAAAATTGCAAGGAACGCAAATGCGCAACAGCAACCGATCGTGCCTGCTCATCTTCGCCGTGATACTTGCAGCTTGGACCGCCACAGCACAACAGGCGCATCCGGTGGATGACAAGACTCTGCTGAATGCCGGAAAGACCGGCGACGAGTGGCTGATGGCTGCTGGCAACTACTGGCAGACGCGCTACAGTCCGCTCAAACAAATCGATGCGTCCAATGTGAGCCGGCTGGGGCTCGCGTGGTATTACGACACCGACTCTCTTCCCGGCACGCTCGAAGCGTCTCCTGTCGTTTCGAATGGCACACTCTATGGAACCGTCACATGGGGCGTCGTGTTTGCGGTGGACGCCCGCACGGGAAAAGAAAAGTGGCGCTGGGATCCGCAGATCGGCCACCAGAACTTTCCGCAGGGCTCTGCTGGAAATCCAAACAAAGTCCGCACCGGGCCGAGCCTGTGCTGCGGACCCGGCAATCGCGGCGTCGCGGTCTATGACGGCAAAGTGTATGTGGGCACGCTCGACTCGCGGCTGGTCGCGCTCGACGCGGAAACCGGCAAAGTCGTTTGGGAAGTCCAGACCGTCGACAAGAATGCGGACTACAGCATCACAGGCGCTCCCCTCATCGTAAAAGGAAAAGTCATCATCGGTAACGGCGGTGGAGAATTCGCCGTCCGCGGCTTCATCTCCGCCTACGACGCGGAAACCGGCAAACTCGATTGGCGCTTTTACACGGTGCCGGGCGATCCATCGAAGCCATTTGAGAACAAAGCCATGGAAGCCGCCGCGAAAACGTGGTCGGGCGAATGGTGGAAACTCGGCGGCGGCGGCAATCCCTGGAATTCGATCTCTTACGATCCGCAGCTCGATTTGCTTTATTTCGGAACCGGGCAGGGCGGCCCCTGGGTGCAGAAGTATCGCAGCAAGCTCGGCAACGACGATCTATATATTTGTTCGATCATCGCGCTGAAGCCAGAGACCGGCAAATTTGTCTGGTATTTCCAGACCACGCCCGGGGATGAGTGGGACTTCGATTCCATCGCCGATCTGGTCCTCGCCGATGTGACGATCGACGGAAAACTCCGCCACGTCATCATGCAGGCGCCGAAGAACGGCTACTTTTACGTCCTCGACCGCAAGACCGGAAAATTTATCTCCGGCGCGCCGCTGCAGAAGATCACCTGGGCCAAGAGCCTCGATCCCAAGACCGGCCGCCCCATCATCAATCCCGAAGCGCACTACGGCACCAGCGGCACGATCGTCTGGCCCGGACCAGGCGGAGGGCACGTCTGGCAGGGAATGTCGTACAACCCGCAAACCCAGCTTGTGTACGTCACGCCGGGAATGGCCACCAGCTTCAACTACGTCCAGGCGCCGGAATTCAAGCCCGAGCTCGGCGCGTACAACTGGGGAATTATTTTCAGGGATGCCGCAGGCAGAGGCACGGGACCGGTCGCAGCCGGTGCCAACGGCGCGCCGCCTCCGCCACCCCAACCTCGAACGCCGCCCGCGGGAAATTTTCTTTTTGCTTGGGATCCTGCGACGGAAACGAAACGCTGGGAAGTTCCGGCCACCGGTGGCGGCGGCACGATGACGACCGCCGGCAATCTAGTCTTCGCGGCCTCAAACGACGGAGAATTCGAGGCCTTCAGCGCCGACAAGGGTCAGAAGCTTTGGGGCGCGAAGCTCGCGCCCGGCTTCGCAAATCCCGTCACCTATATGCTGGACGGCAAGCAGTACGTTTCCGTGCTAGCAGGCCGCGCGGGCAGGGGCCGTCTCTACACATTCGCGCTCGATGGAAACGTTCCCGTTCCGCCGCCCGCGGCTGCCGCGCCGCCTCCCGGTCCCGCGGCGCCCGCGCAAGCACCCACAGGTCAGAACCAGCAACAGTAGAACGCGATAGGTCACCGGTCACGTTCGCTACTGAGGCGGCCGCATTACCTTCGTCATTCTGAGCGGAGTAGCCGGGCGCTACCTGGCAGTCCCGGTGAAACCGGGGCGTCCGGCTACGAAGTCGAAGAATCTCTCTTCAGGTTAGGCGCAAGCGGAAACACGACAAATTACGAGGGCCTATGATCGAGTCGGCGCGCCAGCACCGACCGGCTGCGGGTCGGCCGCGGGCGGTTCCTGCGGATGAACGAACGGCGCCGGTTCCGGCGCGGCAATTTCCCAGTCGCAGTTTTCGCGGACGCACGCGCGGAAGTTGCCCTGCTTTGTGCGCTTCTCGACGATAAACGGCGCGCCGCACTTCGGGCACGGCTCGTTGATCGGCTCGTGCGGCAGCGTGTAGTCGCAATCGGGATAGCGGCTGCAGCCGTAGAAGACTCGTCCTCGCCCGCGGCCTTTCGCCGTCCCGCGGCGAACGAATTCGCCCTCATTGCACTTCGGGCATTTGATCCCCAACGTGACCGGCCGCGTGTACTTGCACTTCGGATAAGTCTCGCAGCCGATGAACTCGCCGTAGCGGCCGTGCCGCCGCAACAGCTGCGCGCCGCATGTGGGGCATTTCTCATCGAGTCGCACGTCTGGTTGCAGTGCCTTTCGCGTGCCTGCTGCAAGTCGGCGCGTTGTCTTGCAATTTGGATAGCCCGTGCAGGCAAGGAAGGTGCCGAATCGCCCGCGCTTGATCGCCATTTCCTTGCCGCAGTTGTCGCAGTACTGCGTCGCGGTCTCGCTTTCCAGCTCTTCGCTGCCCGGTTCGGAAAGATCGCGCGTATAGTCGCATTCCGGATAGCGCGAGCAGCCGAGGAAGAATCCGTGCCGGCTGATGCGTTCGAGCAGTTCGCCCTGCCCGCACTTCTCGCACTTCTCGCCCGTCGGTATGCCCGCCTTGTACGACTCCATCGCGCCGTGGGCCTTGTCGAGATCTTCTTCGAAGCGGTCCCAGAATTCCTTCACCGACGTCCGCCAGGGCAGCTTGCCCTCTTCGATCTCGTCGAGTTCGTCTTCCAGGCGCGCCGTGAAGCCAACGTCGAAGATGTCCTCGAAGGCCTTCACCAGCAGGTCGCTCACCTTTTCGCCTAGCCGGGTCGGCGTGAAGCGGCCTTGATCCTTCTTCACGTACTCGCGCTCGACGATCGTCGAGATGATCGCGGCATACGTTGAAGGCCTGCCGATACCCTTTTCTTCGAGCTCCTTCACCAGCGTAGCCTCGGTGTATCGCGGCGGCGGCTCGGTGAAGTGCTGCTCTGGACGAATGCTTTCAAGGCGCAGTTGCTCCCCTTCGGCTACTTGCGGCAGCCGGTTGCCTGCTGCGTCGCCCTCGTCTTCCTTTTCCTCTTCTTCCTTCACGGCCTGATATGCGGCGAGGTAGCCCTCGAACTTCATCACCGAGCCCGTCGCGCGGAACGTGTAGCCGCTCGCGTCCACATCGATCGTCGTCTGATCGAAAACGGCGGGCACCATCTGAGACGCCACAAAGCGCTGCCAGATCATCTGGTACAGCTTGAACATGTCTTCTTCAAGAAAGCGCCTCACGCTCTCCGGTGTGCGGCTCACGTCGGTCGGTCGAATCGCCTCGTGCGCTTCCTGCGCTTCCTTTTTCGACTTGAAGAAGTTCGGTTTATCCGGGACGTAGCTCGTTCCATAGGTTGAGCCGATGTGCTCGCGCACCTGGTCGATCGCGTCGCTTGAAACGCGCACCGAATCCGTGCGCATGTACGTGATCAGCGCGACCGAACCTTCCTCGCCGAGTTCGACGCCCTCATAGAGCCGCTGCGCCAGCATCATGGTGCGCTTCGCCGTGTAGCGCAGCCGGTTGTACGCAGCCTGCTGCAGCTTGGAAGTCGTAAACGGCGGCGGAGCAAAACGGCGCTTTTCCTTCTGCGCGACGCTCACCACCTGCCAGATCGCGTGCTCGACGGCGGCCAGCACTCGCTGCGCCTCGGCTTCGTCCGGAATCTCGATCTCGGCGCCGTTGTACTTGATCAGCTTGGCTTCAAACGCAGGAGGTTCGCCTGCGGCGAGCAGCGCGTGAATCGTCCAGTATTCCTTCGGTACGAACGCGCGGATTTCGCGCTCGCGCTCGACAATCAGCCGAAGCGCCACTGTTTGCACGCGCCCTGCAGAAAGCCCGCGGCGCACCTTGTCCCACAGGAGCGGTGAAATCTTATAGCCCACGAGGCGGTCGAGCACTCGCCGCGCCTGCTGTGCGTCCACCAGGTGCTCGTTCACTTGCGTGGGACTCTCAAACGCGGCCTTGATCGCCTTTTGAGTGATCTCGTTGAACATCACCCGGTAGATTTTGGGAGGTGTTAGCTTGCCTTCCGTTGCCGCCGCTTTCGCGGGCTTTGCCGCGGCAGGCTTCTTGCCATTTCCGTTCGCGTGCGCCTCTTCCGCGGCCGGGGCAGCAAGCTTGGCGTAGCGCTTCGGATTCCCCAGTATCTCCGCCAGGTGGGCGCAGATCGCTTCGCCTTCGCGGTCGGGGTCACCCGCCAGGTAGACGGCTTCTGCGGTCCGCGCGGCCTTCTGCAAGTCGCCAATAACTTTAAGCTTGCCGGGGATCACTTCGTAGGTTGGCTCGAAGATGTTCTCGGAGGTGACGACAACCGGCTTGACCGGTTTCTTCTCCGCTGCCTTTCCCTTGGCCTTGCGCTTGCCCTTCTTTTTGCGACCCGCCTCGCCGGGCAGAAGTATCCCTATATCCTTTTTGGGAAGGTCCATTACGTGGCCGTAAGAGGCCTTCACCGTGTAGTTCCGGCCCAGATATTTGTTGATCGTCTTGGCCTTAGCCGGAGACTCGACAATTACCAATGATCTTGCCATGCGTTCCTATGTTCCCTTGAGACGATTCTGCTTGCTGCGCCAGTTTCGCGCAACATTCTCCCAGCCCTCGGGAGCTTCCATCCTAACCTGCTGTCCGGGCAATGATTACAACAGGACTTTCAGGAATTGCTTTCCCGGTAACTGGCGTACCACGCCTTTGAGCTCCAAGTCAAATAGGGCGGCTAGTACCTCTGAGGAGCTTAATCCCGAATTCTCGACCAATTCATCCACGTGGCGGGCCTCATCAAGGCTCAAAAGCTCGTAGAGCGGCCTTTCCGCGGGTCCTAGCGTTTCCTCAACCAGCGCGGCCCGCTCAGCGTGCGAGATGTTTTCGACCGGCATCAGCTCAGCCCGCACCGGCGTCGGCAGCTCCTCGACCACATCCTCCCAGCCTGTCACCAGCTTCGCACCCTGCTTGATCAGCTGATTCGGGCCAAAGCTCGAAGGCTGCGTCGCATTG
Source organism: Candidatus Acidiferrum sp. (assembly GCA_035622585.1). Lineage (GTDB taxonomy): Bacteria > Acidobacteriota > Terriglobia > Acidiferrales > UBA7541 > Palsa-295. Next base: position 78,713 of record DASPVC010000065.1, on the reverse strand, counting down.
CCCGGGACGCCATACACCTCGCGGCCAAACTCCATCGCCAGCCGGGCTGTGATCAGCGAACCAGAGTACTGCGCGCCCTCGACAACGACCACCCCGAGCGACATGCCCGCTATGATCCGGTTTCGAATCGGGAAGTTCTGCGGCGCTGGGAAGGTGCCCAATGGAAATTCGCTGACGAGTGCTCCCCTCTGTTCGATCTCCTCGAATACCTTCTTATTCTCCTTCGGATAGACCACGTCGATTCCGCATCCCAGGACCCCGATGGTCGCTCCGCTGCCCGAAGCGAGCGCCCCTTTGTGCGCGCTCGCGTCAATCCCTCGCGCTGCGCCGCTGACGATCACGAGCCCCCGATCCGCTAAGTCCTTTGCCAACCGCACTGCGATTTGATTCCCATAGGGCGTCGGACGTCGCGCCCCCACGATTGAAATGAGATGCCGATTGAGAAGTCCAACGTTTCCTTTCACATAGAGTAAGGGCGGGGGATCGTAGATTTCGCGGAGGCGCGCCGGATACTCAGGCTCATCCCAAGTGAGCAACTGGCATCCCGCCGCCTGAGCCTGGGCCAGTTCCCGTGCCGCGTCGCTCAACGGGCGCCGGGAGTGGATGGCCTGCGCTACCGCTGCGGGAAGTTGCTTGCCCTCCAGCGCGGTCAGCGACGCGTTGAAGATCTCATCAGGACTTCCAAATTCCCGCAGGAGCCTTCCGGCCGTGCGCGCGCCGAGTCCGGGCGTCAGAGCGAGCGCGAGCCAACCTACGTAATCGTCGGGATGCATCGAGAGGGAATGCCGCGCAGAGCTAAGCAGCCGCGAGGTGGGCTGTCAAGCTACGGGAACTACGTACGCCACTTCCAGAACTGCCCTGTGTAGATGCCGCAAAATGGTCTGGTCAGTCCGCCTCATCCGGAAGGCCGATTAAGGTATTGTGATAATATTGCAGTCCCTGGGACGAAGGAAACTGCGTGAATAGGCTGCGTATTTCGGTCGTCGAGTACCTGAACACCGCACCGCTCGTCTGGGGCTTTACCGACGGGCCGCTTGCGGGTAAGTACGATCTATCGTTTACCGTCCCCTCTCAGTGCGCTGAGGCCCTCCGCCGCGGCGACGCCGACGTCGCCATCATCCCCAGCATCGAGTATCAACGGATGGACGGCGTGGCCGCGCTGCCCGGCATGGCCATCGCCGCTAAGCAAGAGGTCCGCAGCCTTCTAGTCGTGTCGAAGCGGCCGATCGACATGGCCAAGAAAATCGCGCTCGATACCAGCTCCCGCAGCACGGCGGCGCTCGTCCGCATCCTCGCCAAGGAGCATTGGGGCATTCAGCCGGAGTTCGTGGACGCCGCGCCGGACGCTGCCGAAATGTTGAAGACTGCGGACGCCGCCCTCGTGATCGGCGATCCGGCGCTCCGAATTTCGCTCAAAATGGAAGCCCTCGTCGGAAAGGCGCCCGGCAGCGGCGACTGCTGTGAGGGCGATCCCGACGATATGCCTGTGCCTGGCTTCGAAACGCTCTTCGTCTACGATGTCACCCACCAATGGCGCGAGATGACGAGTAAGCCCGCGGTATTGGCCATTTGGGTCGGCAACGAGCGCATGGTTGATGAGGAAGTTGCTGCGGATTTCCTGGCCTCGAAAAAATTCGGCATCGAGCGAATTCGCGAGATTAGCGAAGCTGCGTCGATCAAGCTCGACATGCCGCCCCGCGCCCTCGAGCGTTACCTGACCGAGAACATCAACTTCGATCTCGACGAGGACAACCTTGCCGGCTTGCGCCTCTTTTTCGACAAGGCTGCGGCCAACGGACTGATTCCGCGCGCCAAGCCTTTGGAATTCGTGTCCAGTAGAGATCGTGGAAGCGCATCCAGCCAATCCACACGGGCGGCGCGCTCATGAGCCTGACGCCCCAAGAAGCGCTCGACCTTTTCAACTCCGATGACTTGATCGGCATCGGCATGGCGGCGAACGAAGTCCGCCGCAAGAAGACTGACCCGCGGGTCGCTACCTATCAGATCGACCGCAATATCAACTACACGAACTTCTGTACCGAATACTGTTCGTTCTGCGCCTTCTATCGTCCGCTCCGCTCGAGAGAGGGCTATATTCAGCCGCTCGAATCGATCTTTCAAAAGATCGAGGAGATGATCCAGTTCGGCGGCACCGGCGTGCTGTTGCAGGGCGGGCTGCATCCCGACCTCAAAATCGATTACTACGAAAACATGCTGCGCTCGATCCGCGAGCGTTTCCCGCAAGTCCATCTGCACTGTTTCTCCGCGCCCGAAATTCTCTGCATCGCCGAAGTATCCGGCCTTTCGATTCGCGACACGATCATGCGCCTACGCGACGCAGGATTGCAGTCGATTCCGGGCGGCGGAGCGGAAATTCTCGACGACGAAGTGCGCCATCGCATCGCGCGTCTGAAGTGCAAGTCCGAAGAGTGGGAATCAGTGCATCGCGAGGCGCACACGCTCGGCATGCGCACCACAGCCACGATGATGTTCGGCTGCGGCGAGGAGTACCGCCACCGCGTGAACCATCTCGAGCGCCTTCGCCGGATTCAAGAGGATAGCGGCGGCTTTACCGCCTTCATCCCGTGGATTTTCGCGCCGGAGAATACTCCGCTCGGCAAGAAGGTGTCGGAAACCACGGCGTTTGATTACCTGAAGACGCTCGCCATCAGCCGCCTCTATCTGGACAACATCGATCACATCCAGTCGAGCTGGCTCACGCCGGGAATCAAGATCTGCCAGGTGGGTTTGCAGTTTGGCGCGGACGACGTGGGCAGCATTCTGATCGAAGAGAATGTCGTGTACGCTGCCGGCGTGCGCAACCGCACCAACGAAGAAGAACTTCGCCGCACCATCTCCGACGCCGGTTACATCCCCGCCCAGCGCGACACCCTCTACCGCTCCTACATCCTAAAAGGCAATCAACACTGCTGATCAGTTCTCCGAGTTTTTCCACATAGCACACGAAATCCACAGGCACCTCCTGTTGACAAGCCTATCCGTTGCCGTAGGATTCACACGAACGGGGCAATGAAAAACCGAATTGGCCGAGGATGTAGAAATGTTGTGCAAATACTTTGGAAAAGTCCTGTATTGAACCATGCGAGGGCACGCGATGCCTAACGTGAAGAAGCCATCACAGACCAACCCGCCGCGATGCGAATGCGACTGTGCACGTTGCGACATCGGGTATCATTGTGGCCGGAAGGATCGGGGATGTGAACACCCGACGTGGAAGGACCTATCTAGCGGCGGTCGGAAGCCAAGGCGACCTCGGAGCTAGCGCCAGAACCCGGGTGCTTTGCACGCTGCTCCTTTTTCACCCATTCGACGAAGAGTCTCTCGAATTCCTTTTGCGTGTAGATTCCCTTGTGAATAAGCAGCGTGTTCATGGCGTAGATCGTAGCCATGAAGCGCTCATCTCTCGAAGCAAGCTCAATCGCTTCATCGAAAGACATAACAACCTCCTCGGCGGTGTCCATGTTGGTGTCCACGCCGCTTCAGCAACATAAGCTGAGCGTAGCCCTAAGGTCAAACAGATTGTGAAGCGGCAGGGCGTGACTCAACAAGATCCGGACGCAGAACGCTACGCGTGCAGCAATCTTGCTGGCTCAGCAACAGACGCGGGAAATTCTAGAGAGACGGACGCGCCGTACGGCTCTTTGTTGGCGAGGGAAATCTCGCCGCCGCATTCCTGCATGATTCCGTAGCACATGCTGAGTCCCAGGCCCGTGCCCTTGCCGACAGGCTTCGTGGTGTAGAAAGGATCGAGGGCGCGACTGACTTCCGTGAAACCAGGACCGCTATCCTCACATTGAACGACGATGCGCTCGTTCTGATGTGAAGCGGAGATGCGAATCTCGCGCCGGGCGCTCTCCTCTACAGCATCGATTGCATTGTTGAGTATGTTGAGGAGGACCTGCTTGAGTTCGTCTTCACCGATCGCAGCGGCCGGGAGACGCGGTTCGACTTCGACTTCCAAACGGATACCCAGCTTCTTCAGATGGTATTCGCGAAGCTGCACAACGTCGCGGAGTGCCGCCTCGACGTTGGCCGAACGCGTCGCCGGATTGCTCTGCCGCGCAAAGCGCAGCAAGCCGTCGACAATCCGCTTCATCCGGCGGCTTTCGTTCGCCAATTTCTGGATGCGCTTGGCCGCGCTCTCGTTCTGCGCTTCCTCGCCAAGCAATTCCGCATAACCCATGATCCCGGTGAGGGGATTGTTCAACTCGTGAGCCACGCCTGCTACGAGTTGGCCGAGTGCGGCCAGTTTTTCCGATCGCACAAGCTGATGATGCAAACGCGCATTCTCAATCGTCACCGCAAGATCAGAAGCCAGCATTTCGAGTTTGACGATCTCGGATTCCCGCACGGCCGTCCCCGCTCGCGGCGCGCTGAGCCACAGGCAGCCCACATGTGAACCGCGGCGCGAAACAAGAGGGATTAGGACCTCGTCTTTTGCCGGGGAAATAGAAAACGAGCCGTTCCCCAGCCGCGTCCCCCGGGCGCACAGCTCGCGTAAAGTGTCAGTGGTCCACGCCGAGGTGCTCTGGTCGAAAGACTCCACGTCTTCGGGCCCGATTCCGCTCGATCCCGTCATATGAAGCGCGTTGCGTTCCACGACCAGAAACAAAGCGGCGCGAGTGAAATGGCTGGTCTCCGTGATGGCCGCCGCAATTTCGCCGCACAGCGCCGCTGGTTCCGCGCCCGCCAGCAGTCGAGAACTGATTTGCGACAGTCGGGAAAGCAGCCGATTCTCGTCCTGTTCGCGCCGGCGGGCTGCGTCGATGATTCGCGATTTCTCCTCGATCAGCGCCAGCACCATTCCAAATGCCACGAAGAATTTCGGGACGTTCCAAAGCTCCGGGTTCAACTGCAGCTTGGGCGCGTAGTAGGCAAAGGCCGTCGCCACGGGGAAGACGGCGCCCCAGCACAGAAATCCTCCACTGACGATAATCACGCCGGACGTGCGTCGCGGGTAGCGTCGCCAAAAGAGTGGGCCGCAGATGCCAAAGGCGAGCGTGAGAATGGCGTTGACGCCGAAATCCGGCCTGCCACCGAGCTGCGTCTTAACGGCCCAAAAACCCGCGGCCAGAACGACTGCAGCAATGCTGAAGCTGAACGGCCCTGGACGCTCAGCATCGGTCACCGCGCACGCCGCCCCAGCGAGTGCAATCACCGCGAGCGCTGCCGCGAGCGCCCATTGTGCGTGCCAGTCGAACGTGACGGCAACCGCATGAAAGACCGTGGGCAAGCCCAGACAACCGAGCAGCGCGAGGCGCCGCGATCGGTTCTCCGCGGCTCGTGTGAGCGAGACCACGAAGACCACAGCGGAAATCTCCAAAGCGGCGAGATCAATCGACTCGAATACCTTCTCGACGATGCCGGTGCGAGTCTCGAATGCCTGTACGAAGAAATGCAGAAAGACGAGGGACCACCCGTAGGCCCAAAGTCGCACGCGCACCGACGACGTGTGCTGGCGAAGAATCAAGAACGTCCCGACGAGGACGCCCAGGATAAGGATCACAGGAAGTTTGTCGACAAAGGGCGTCACGGATTCTCCACTACCACCAAATGGCGCTGGCGGGCTGGGCCAGGGCCGGTTGCGCGACGGCGAAAGGCAAGTCGATCGTGATGCTGGCGCCGTATGGGTTTTGATTCGAGAGCGTAATCTCGCCGCCGCATTCCTGCACGATCCCGTAGCAAATGCTGAGCCCTAGGCCTGTGCCCTTGCCGACAGCCTTGGTCGTATAGAAAGGATCGAAGGCGCGGGCTACATCGGCGAATCCAGGCCCCGTGTCCTCGAACCGGATGATCGCTCGGCCCGACTGGCTCGATGCCCGAATTCGAATTTCCCTCTTCGCGCTCTCTTCGACGGCGTCGATCGCGTTGTTCAAGACGTTCAACAGCAACTGCTTCAACTCATCCTCGGAAATGCCGATCGGAGCGAGCATCGGTTCCAACTTCATGTCGAGCGATATGCCGTGCGCGCGCAGATGATATTCGCGGAGCTGGATCACATCGTGGAGCACCGCCTCAAGAACTGTCGACCGCGTTGCCGAATTATTCTGCCGGCCGAAGCGAAGCAAACCGTCGAGGATTCGCTTCATGCGGCGCGCCTCATTCCCCAGCTTCTCGATCCTCTTTCGCGGATTCGCGTCGCGCACTTCTTCGGTGAGCAGATCCGTGTAGCCGATAATGCCCGTGAGCGGATTGTTGAGTTCATGGGCGACGCCGGCGACGAGCTGCCCCAGTCCCGCCAGCTTCTCCGAACGCACAAGCTGTTGATGTAAGCGCACATTCTCAAATGTCACGGCCAGGTCCGATGCGAAGATCTCAAGATTGACCATCTCGCGCGAATCGGGACCCGTCGGTTCCCTGGACTCCGCCACATAGAGGCAGCCCACGTACGAGCCGCGCCAGGAAACCATGGGTATCAAAATCAAGTTTCCTGTCTCCGACATGCGGAAAGACTTCTCCGCCGGATGAGGCTCCTGCGCCCGCTGCTGCCTCATCGCATCGATGGCGTAGCTGCTGCAATGCATTTCGAGGGTTTCGGCTTCCTGCGTCGTAAACCCGCTCAAACCGGCGAGATAAAATTTTCGGTCCTCGCCCAATAGGAAGAGCGCCGCGCGCCGAAAACTGCTGGCCTCTGTGATGGCGGAGACGATTTCGCCGCAAAGCGCGCCGGGTTCGTTCCCTGCCAGCAGGCGCGATGTGATTTGCGACAGGCGCTGCAGCAGCAGGCTTTCCGCTTGAGCGCGCGCGCGGGCGTCTTCCAGAACCCGCGTCTTTTCTTCCAGCAGCGTTAACACCATACCGAGCGCCACTAGGATCCGGGGCACGTTCCAGAAGTCCAGGTTCACTTGCAACTTGGCTAGCAGGAAGTGGATTAGGACGCCAAGCGGGTACTCCGCTCCCCAAATGAAAAATCCCACAGTTGTCGTCACGACGCCGAGCGAGGCCCGGCGGTAGAGTTGTCTGAAGTACAGGCCAGAGAGGCAGAAGGTGACCGCCAAAATCGACGCCACTGGGGTCCAGGCGTCGTTGAGCGCCTGAGCGCGAACAGCCCAAAGCCCAATACACGCCAATGCGACGGCTCCTGCTGCGTGGTAAGAACGTCGGTGGTGCGGCGAATAGAGCAAAAACCCGATTGCTCCCAGCACGACCGGCAGCAGCAAGGCCGCCTGCAGCAGCGGCGAACCCAAGTTCAGTCCCACCGCGAAAGCATGAAGCACCACGGGCACGCCCAAGAAAACAAGGAAGCTGACGCGCTTGCGGTGGTCGCCAGGCTCGAACACGAGCGAAGCCAAAAAGACCAGTCCCGATAGCTCCAAGGTCGCAAAATCGATCGGCGTAATGAGCTTCTGGACGATGCCTCCCTGGCTCTCCAGCGCCCTGGCAAAGAAATGGAGAAAGGTCAGCGCCCACGCGTAGGCCCACAGTCGCACACGCGGCAACGGAGCTGCCTGTCTTTCCAGGGACAGAAAGATGCTCACGAGCACCGCGAGAACTAGGGTGATGGGTAGCGCGTCCGGCAAGCTAATCACGGCACCTCTCCCCGCAAATCTAGAGTGGCTTTGCGGAACTAACCCGGCAATAGAGCCTTGGTACCAATCGCCGCCAAATTGAGCGAAGCCGGGACGGGAAGCTTCCGCTAACTACTGTTTTTGCCGAGGGATACGAACGTCGAGGAGTACGTCGCTGCCATCCGGTAGGTCGATGGATTCGGTGGGGACGAAAACGCCATTCGCGAAGCGCGCCCGGATTCGCTGCCGGCCAGACCGTGCCGCGGACTCTCCGGCGACCCGCGGCTCGTGCCTCGGGGCGTTCGGCGCGGCAGACGCCACCGATCCGGAATCCAGCGCGACATTCGCGAGCGCATCAGCGTCGCGATTCTGCTCGCGGCGCACGTGCTCGATCGCGAAGTAGCTGAGCTGGCGGCTGAGTTTTTGGGCGCGTTCGTGAAGAGGCTTCAGATCGGAGCTCTTGACCTTATAGCGCCCCAGCATCTGCCGGACGAGCAACTCGGAATCGCTCCGAATCCGAAGCGCGCCGATGCCGTTGCTGGTCGCATAGTCCAGCGCCGCCAGCAGCGCATAATACTCGGCCACGTTGTTGGTCTCGCGGCCAAGCCGCTTCGCCAGTTCGAGCACCACGTGCCCGGCCGGGTCGCGTATCACCACGGCGTACGCCGCGGGCCCCGGATTGCCGCGCGACGCGCCGTCGATGTTCGCAACGTGCACGCCCGAAGCAGGTATTTCAGCGTGCGAATCGGAAAATAAACGCGAGCTTTCGGGCGGCGAACTCTTGCCGGTAGGGCTCATCGAATATCGTGCTCGATTCGGCGGGCGGGTTTAGATCTCACTGTTGGAGGAGGCCGTTGCGGACGCTGCCGCCGGGGTCACGGCTGCGGAAGACTCGATGTAGTAAAGAATCCGCGTGCACGTTTCGCAATGGAAAAGCTCATCGTTCGCGGCGCGCCGCATCTCCTGTATCACGTGCGGCCGGACGATCATTCCGCACGCACCGCATTTCTCATCGCGGACCTCCGCGAGCGCGACGCCATTGTGTTTCCTCACGATGCGGTCGTAGTGATCGAGCAGGTTTTCGGGAATCTCGGCAATCGCGGCTGCGCGCTCCGAATTCAGTTGCGCCAGCTCCTTTTCAGCCTTGGCCTTCTCCGCTTCAATCCTCGAGCGCTCCGCACCCGCCACCGTTTCTACTTCCTTCAGACTTTTTTCGGCCGCCTTGATTCGCCGGTCATACTCCTCGCCCGCGACCATCTGTTCGAGCAGCCGATCCTCCGCCTTGGCGATTTCGTCCTCTGCCAGTTGGATCTCGTGCTGCAGCGCGCGGTAGGCTTCGTTGGTTTTGATCTGCGACGTCTGGTCCTTGTACTTGCGAACGCGTTCCTTCCACTGTTCGACGTCCAGCTCATACTTCTTTCGGTCTTTGACGGCAGCGAGCTGTGAAGCTTTGGTGGCGTCCACATCCGCTTTCGCCGCCGTTACGCGAGCGTCCACTTCCGCAACTTTTTTCGGAAATCGCGCGAGCCGCGCGCGGACGTCGTTGAGCCGCAAATCGACGTTCTGCAGCTCGAGAAGCCTTTGAAGGACCTTCTGCACGGTGCGGCCATTCTAGCACAGGGGTAGGGCGCGTCCGGCTGGCATGGCTTTGGTGGGCGCTCAGGGCGCAGGCTGGACTTCCATCGTCTGATCGACAGCGTAACTCGTGCAGCCGGGGATTGTGGCGCTCGGACAGTGCGCGACGATCCGAAAGCCGTCGGGAGAAACCTCGGCTTCGTACGTGTACCCATCGCGGCCGGATTTCTTGATCGTCATCGCGCCGCTCGACGCCAGCTCATCCAGCGAGCCGTAAGAGCCGTTCTGCGCCTGGTACATCCGCTCGGCCTGCGCGATTCCGATCAGGTCGTTTTTCACGCCGACCACGTCAATCGTCTGCACGGGATTCGCAACCGCCGCCGACTCCGGCCGCTGCGAGAAGTAGTATTTGTAGATCAGTCCGGCGATGGCCGCGACAATCAAAAGTCCCAGCAGGCTGGCTGCGCTTCGCATGAGCACCTCGCATGCAACCTACGATCCCGATCCGTGCTGCCTCCATCGCACCATAGGCTTCGCTTGCGCCGCAACGCGATGATGCAGCGCAGACACCAATCGGGAAACAGCGCCGGACGCAGGGGGATCGACGAGCGATGCTACCGTTTCCCTGCAGCGGCGCGTCCAAGTGCTCAGGCCTGACAAACGGACGTAATCGGCGCTCTCGTTTGACACTTGCTCGCGGTCCCCTGATACTGGCGGATACAAATTTCGTCGCTTGGCGAGGCTGGCAGCTTGCGATAGTTAGGATGGTGGCGATGCGTTCAAAACCGGGCATGCGAATTCGAACCAGTCTCACGACGCTCTTGCTTCTCGCCGCCTTCTCGCTCCTGTCGGCGCCGCTGCAAGGTCAAGATCAGTCCAGCGAAGTTCGCCCTCCGAAACTCAATTTCACCACGCACACGCTTTCGAACGGCCTCAAAGTGATTCTGCTCGAAGAGCATTCGGTCCCCGTCATCGATCTCCAGATCTGGTATCACGTGGGCGGCAAAGACGAGCAGCCGGGCCACACCGGCTTCGCGCATCTCTTCGAGCATCTGATGTTCAAAGGCTCGGCGCACGTCGGCCCGGACGAGCATTCGCGCATCATCGAAGCGGCCGGCGGCTATGACAACGCCGAAACCGGCGACGATGTAACGCAATTCTTCGAAACGTTTCCCAGCAATTACCTCGAGCGCGTCCTCTGGCTCGAAGCCGACCGCATGGGCAGCCTGAATGTGGATGACGCCAATTTCAAATCCGAGCGCCAGGTCGTCGAAGAGGAGCGCCGCGTTCGCGTCGATAATCAGCCGTACGGTTCGATCGAAGAGGATCTGCGCGCGGCGGCCTTCACCGTCCACGGCTATCACCACACGCCCATCGGCAGCATCGCCGATCTCGACAAAGCCACGCTTCAGGACGTGCGCGATTTCTTCAACACATACTACAAGCCCAACAACGCCACATTGGTCATCGTCGGCGATTTCAATTCGGATCAGGCGCTTGCGTGGACGCACAAGTACTTCGATGGCATTCCCGCATCGGCGAAGCCGATTCCGCGACGCGACACGCCTGAGCCGCCGCAAACCGCCGAGCGCACCGTCGCAAAATCGTATTCGAACACGCCGCTTCCCGCCGTCGTGATCGGTTACAAAATTCCCGCGCGCTACGCTCCCGATGCGTACCCGCTCGATCTCGCTTCAAACATTCTCGCCGGAGGCGAAAGCAGCCGTCTCTATCAATCGCTGGTTTACAAGGATCAAATCGCCGTGCAATCCGCCGGCTTCGGCAATTTCAGCGAAGACCCGAGTCTTTTCTGGGCCTACGCGATCATGAACCCGGGGCATTCGGCTCCCGACGGCGAAAAGGCTGTCGTCGCCGTGCTCGATGGATTGAAGGACAAGCCGGTGGATGCGAAAGAGCTTCAGAAGGCGAAAAATCAGGAGATTTCCGGCTTCATTCTCGGCCGCGACACCGACGAGGAAAAAGCCGTCGCGATCGAAACGGCCGCTGTGCTTGGCAAGAATCTCGACCTCGTCAATACGGAACTCGCGCGGTATCTCGCGGCCACGCCCGCCGATATCCAGCGCGTGGCAAAGGAATATTTCGAACCGCAAAGGGCGACAGTTCTAATCATCACGCCCGCGGCCCCGGCCCATTAGCAGCAAACGGCATGCTCGGAGAGTTTCAGGAGAGCGAATGAAGCGCGCAAAGACAATTTGGATTCTCTCGCTGGCGATTGCCGCAGTCTTCGCAAGCTCCGCCTCCGCGCAACAGGCTTCGCCGCCTTCCAGTCAGGCGAGACCTGCCGAGGATCAAACGAGCGGTCAAAAGGGCGGCACGGGAGTCGTCCCGCCCGGTGTGAAACTCGAATCCCAAATGCCGCCGGCGAGCGCGCCCCGGCCGTTCAACTTCCCTGATGCGGCCACGAAAACGCTTCCGAACGGCCTGCGCGTCTTCGTCGTCACCGACCACAGCGAACCCGCCATCGCCGCGCAGCTCATGATCCTTTCCGCCGGAAGCGTCAAAGACCCGCAGGGCATGCCTGGCGTCGCGCAGATGACCGCCAACATGCTTACGCAGGGCACCGCGAAGCGATCCGCGCGCGACATCGCCGAAGCGATCGATTTCGTCGGCGGCTCGCTCTCCGCTTCCGCCGGCAAGGATTCCACCACCGTCATGCTCGACGTGGTGAAGAAAGATCTCGATACCGGCCTCGACCTGATGTCCGATATCGTCCTGCATCCCGCGTTCAGCGCCGACGAACTCGAGCGCCAGCGCCAGCAGCTTCTTTCCAATCTCACCGTGCAGTATTCCGATCCGGACTATCTCGCCTCGGTCGTATTCAATCGCGTCGTGTACGGCGGCTCGCCCTACGGCTGGCCGGAAGAGGGCACGCCGGATACGGTGACGAAATTCGATCCTGCGCAGCTCGCGAAATTCCACGACGCAAACTACGCGCCGAACCAATCGTTGCTGGCCTTCGCCGGCGACATCACGCCCGAAGCCGCCTTCGCCGCCGCGGAAAAGTACTTCGGCGGCTGGCCGCAAGTCGCCATCACCGTAGGGCCGCCCGTCGCGCCCGCGCCGACCTCTGGAATGCACGTCTGGCTGATCGATAAGCCCGACGCCGTGCAAACGCAGATTCGCGTCGGCAAGCTCGGCATCCGTCGCGCCGACCCGAATTACATTCCCGTCGTCGTGATGAATCGCATTTTCGGCGGCGGCTACAACAGCCGTCTCAACACGGAAGTGCGCGTCAAGAAGGGCCTCACGTATAGCGCCTATTCGTCGTTCAGCCCGCACCGCGATGCCGGCTCATTCGCCGTGGGAACGTACACGCGCACGGCGGCCACCGTCGATGCCACGAAGCTCGTCATCGATTTGATCGCGAAGATGTACACGGGAGAAGTAACGCCGCAGGAGATGAATTTCGCGCGCGATTATCTCGCGGGCGTCTATCCGATTCAGTCGGAGACCGCCGAGCAGGTGGCGGATCGCGTGCTAACGGTTGTCGCGTTCGGCCTGCCGAGGGATTACAACTATACGTATCCCGACCGAATCCGCGGCGTCACGTCCGAACAGGTCCACGACATGGCTCAGAAGTATCTCGCCGCTGCCGATCTCGATCTCGTCCTCGCGGGCAACGTCAGCGCCTTCCGCGACGCGCTCAAGGCGGCCTTCCCTAACGCTAAATACGACGAAATTCCCTTCGATCAGATCGACGTCCTCGCCCCCGACCTCCGCGCTCCAAAGAGCGCGCCCGCCGCGTCAACGAAATAGGCGCTGAGCTACCGCACCGACAGAATCACCTTCCCGATGTTCTTCCGGTCGTGGATGTACTGGTGCGCGGCGGCGGCTTCGTCGAGCGGGAAGGTCTTCGCGATCACGGGCTTGATTTTTCCTTCGGTGTACATCTTGAAAATATCGTCGATCTCGCGTCGCAGCAGCGGAAGGCGCGATTCCATCGCGCCGAGACTCACGCCGATCACGGCAAGATTCTGCGACATCATCCTCAGCGGATGAAATCGCGGCGTCTGCGCCAGCGCCTTAAGTCCACTCACGAGGCTGCGCTTCCCGCTGGTCCCCGCCGCCTCGGACAAGCCGTACACCACAAGCCGCCCGGTCGGGCCGAGGCACTGTTGGCTTCGCGTGAGGTTTTTCCCGCCGATCGGATCCATCACCATCTCGATTCCGTCCGGCGCAAATTTCCGCACCACCTCGACGAAATCGCTCTTCTGATAGTCGATCGGGTGATCGACGCCGATCTTGCGCAGATACTCCTGCTTCGTCGGCCCTGCGGTGCCGAACGTGACCAGCCCTCGTGCCCGTGCCAGTTGCACCGCCGCGATGCCGACTCCTCCCGCCGCGCCGTGAATCAGCACGCGGTCGCCCGGCTGCAAGTTCCCCATTACAAACATCGAGTGGTACGCAGTCATGTAGTTGACCGGAATCGCCGCGCCATCCTCAAATCGCATTCCCGGCGGCAGCCGGTGCACTTCCTTCGCCGGGACCACAATCCATTCCGCGTACGCGTTGAAGTGGGTTATCGCAGTGACAGCGTCTCCCGGCTGCAGCCGCTCGTCTCCCGCTTGCCTCGCTCCGTCGCCAACCTTTTCGACTACGCCCGCGATCTCCAGGCCCGGCACAAACGGCGGCTTGGGCGTGCCGGGATACAGCCCCATGCGCGCGAGCAAGTCGGCAAAGTTGACGCCGATCGCTCGCACGCGGATCAACACCTCTCCCGGCTTCGGCTGGGGATCGGGAACCTGCTGCACCTCGAGAACTTCGGGCGGCCCATACCGCCGAACCACTACTGCCCGCATCTAACTCTCCTTCCGCCGGGACCCAGCTCGCTTCGCCCCGCGGATAGCCGAACCGGCAATGCGCTCCGGCTTTTCACTGGGAATCGACTGCATGCTATCTTAAACTGTTAGACTTTGCGCCACGATGAAACATCCGCCTATATATAGAAGCCTGCTGACGGGCGTCATTCTGTTTGGTTCCGCATGCGCCTGCCCCGCTGCCGACCGCGCGCCGCAGGGCTCAACGCCTCCGGTACTGGCCGCGATGCAGGCCGAGCTCGACCGCTCGATCGCCACGCTCTCCAAGGCCGACCCGCCCGCCTACTTCGTTAGCTACACGGTTTCCGACCGGCACTTCGCCGAGGTTTCCGGCTCGAACGGCGCGCTGCTTTCGAGCACCGAGGATCGCGCGCGCTGGCTCGAGGTTCAGTCGCGCGTCGGCACATACCAGCTCGACGACACGCACAAGCTCGGCGACCGTCCGCCCAGCTGGACCAGCCCCGGCACCACAGCCGCGCTCGACAATGATATTCCGGTCCTTCGCCGCGAAATCTGGCGCGAGACTGATCGCCAATATCGCGCGGCCTCTGAGGCCTTTATCAAGGTCAAGACGAGCCAGCAGGTGCAGGTGCAATCCAGCGAAAGCGCCGCGCCCGATTTTTCAGCGGAAGCTCCGCACGCCTCGATCGGCTCTCCCGTTGATATCCATCTCGACCGCAAGCCCTGGGAAGAGCGCGTGCGGCGCTACACGGCGGCGTTCAGCAAGTCTCCCTTTGTGCTGAACTCGATCGCCACGTTCACGGCTCTGGCGATGAATCAGTATCAGGCCAACACCGAGGGCACGAAACTCGCCTTCGGGCAAATCCACTATCGCCTCGAACTCTTCGTCCAGAGCAAAGCGCCGGACGGCATGGACATCCAGCGCTACACGAATTTCGACTGGCTCGATCCCAAGGATGCGCCGGACGATAAGACTGTATCCGCAGCCGTCCAGAAACTGATCGAGGAAACCGAGGCGCTCGATCAGGCCCCGCTCGCCGATCCGTATGCCGGTCCGACTCTTCTCACCGGCCGCGCCGCCGCCGTCTTCTTCCACGAAGTCTTCGGCCACCGCATCGAAGGCTTCCGCCAGAAGGACATCGCCGAAGGGCAGACTTTCACCAGCAAAATCGGCGAAAAGATCATGCCCGATTTCATCTCCATCAAGGACGATCCGACCGAGCCGATGCACGACGGCCAGATGCTGCTCGGCTATTATCCCTTCGACGATGAAGGCGTCCCCGCGACAAACGTTCCGCTTGTCGATAAGGGCGTTCTGGAGACTTTCCTGATGTCGCGTTCGCCGCTGATGGACGTGCCGCGTTCCAACGGCCACGGCCGCCGTCAGCTCGGCTACGTTCCCGTCGCGCGCCAGGGCAATTTGATTATTTCGAGCACCAACGGCGTGCCGTTCGATCAGCTGCGCCAGAAATTGGTCGACCTCGTGAAGAAACAAAACCTGCCGTACGGCCTGCTCATCGACGATATCGAGGGCGGATTCACCTTCACGGGGCGCGGCCAGCCGCAGGCGTTTCAAGTTACGCCGCTCGTCGTCTACCGCGTATTCGCGGACGGCCGGCCCGACCAGCTCGTGCGCGGCGTCAACATCGTCGGCACGCCGCTCGTCTCGCTCACCAAGATCGTCGCCACCAGCGACAAGCAGGAAATCTTCAACGGCTATTGCGGCGCGGAATCCGGCTCTGTTCCGGTTTCGGCGGTCGCCCCGGCAATTCTGATCTCCGAGATGGAATTCGCGAAGAAGGAAACCTCCACCGACCGGCCGCCGATCCTGCCGCCTCCCGCGCACGATCCGCAGGCAAAGGGACAGTAGCCGTGAAAAATTCTTCGGCACTGGCGCTGCTGGCTTCCTGCGCGATGCTCTTCGCCGCGCCCGCGTTTGCCAACCGCGCCGCGCCTGCTCCTGCGCCGCAAGAGCTGACGATCCCCGCGGGAGACAACGATCAGACCCTTCGCGCCATGCGCGACGAAATGGAGCGCTCTCGCTCGCGCCTCGTCCTGCCCGGCGTGGACAAGCCCTTCTACATCGAGTACCGCCTGCTCGATCTCGACATTCACACCGTCACGGCGTCGTTCGGTTCTCTGCTTTCGAGCTCCACTTCGCGCAACCGCTTCATGAGCGTCGATGTGCGCGTCGGCAACTATCACCTCGACAGCTCGAACTTCATCAGCGAAGACGGCTTCCAGGGCTTCCTCGGCTCTACCGGCCAGGTCGGCATCGACCGCGACTACAACTCGCTCCGCCAGGATCTCTGGCTCGCCACCGACCAGGCGTACAAAGCCGCGGTCACGCAGATGTCGATCAAGCAGGCCTTTCTCCGCAGCCTCACCAAGCCGCCCGAAATCGACGACTTCGCGATGGCCGATCCGATCGTGAAAGTCGATCCGCGCGTCGAGCCGGATTGGACGTCGCGCAACTGGGACGATGAAGCCCGCGCCGCGTCCGCCGTGCTCAAGAATTTCCCGCAGCTCTATGGCTCGCGCATCACCTATTCGCTCATCTATACGACCACGTACCGCATGACGAGCGAGGGCACGATCATCCGCGACTCGCGCCATCTCGCGGGCATCGAAGCCGGCCTTGACACCGAAGCCGACGACGGCATGCCGCTCAACAATTTCTACTCCGTTTACGCAGACGCTCCCGCGGGCCTGCCCGATGCCGCGAGCGTCTCGAAGGCGCTCACGCAGGCCGCCACCGAGCTCATGGCGCTGCGCGATGGCCCGCTCGTTTCCGACTACACCGGCCCGGTGCTCTTCGACGCGCCCGCTGCCGCTGCCACGCTCGCGCAAGTTCTTGAGCCGTCGCTTTCCGGCGCGCGCCCGCCGCTTTCGATGACCAACGAGCTCGACGAGTTCCTCGAGCGCGCCGGCGGACGCAGCGAATGGACGGCGCGCGTCGGCACGCGCGTGCTGCCCGCGAGCGTCACGCTCGTCGATGATCCCACGCTGCACGATTTCAACGGCACGCCGCTGCTCGGCGGCTACGATGTGGACGATGAAGGCGCCCGCGCCCAGCGCGTTTCCATCGTCGAAAGCGGGATGCTGCGCAATCTGCTGATGTCGCGGCGCCCCGGTTCCGATTTCTACGCCTCGAATGGACACGCGCGCTCGGCCCTGCTCACCGATCCGCGCCCCTTGAGCAGCAATCTGCTGCTCCAGTCATCGGACGCGCTCGCTCCCGCCGATCTGCGCAAGAAATTTCTCAGCGCGTGCAAAGACGACGGCCACGAGTGGTGCCTCGAAGTGAAGCGCATGGCCAATCCGGCGATCGCGTCGATTCAGCAGCAGGATTTTTCGGATTTCATCGGCGAGTTCGGCGAGGGCATTGCGACCGGCGAACGCGCGCCCCTGTTCGTCTATCGCGTTTACGTTGCCGACGGCCATGAGGAGCCGGTCCGTGGCGGCGTCATCGAAGGGATGACGCTCCGCACGCTGCGCAACATGCTCGCGATCGGCAACGACTCGACCGTTTACACCTACATGCAGAATCCGCAGGGCGGACTCGCGGGAACGGCCCTCGGCGCGTTCGGTTCGGCGCAGGGCGGAATTCCCAGCACCGTCGTCGCGCCGTCGCTGCTGCTCGACGACGTCGAGATTCGCGGCTTCCACGGCGAGCCTCGCCGCCTCCCCCTCGTCCCCGCCCCGCCGCTGAAGTGACGCATCCGGTGAATTAAACGTAGCGCCGCGGCCTTTAGCGCGGCAGATTTGTCGGCGGCTAGGCACACAACCCCCTTCAGGTTCAAACGTAGCGCCGGGTACTTCAGCCCGGCACTTCGCCTTTGTAGCGGCCGCCTTTCAGGCGGGCCGATCTTCTTTGATTTTTCGCCGTCGAGGATTATCATCCGGCCTTCCCGGCGCGAACTCCGATGGCCGTTCAGCACAAGAACATCCGCCTTCGTTCGGCCAGCTACATCGGCCGACGGTCGTATTTTGTGACGCTCTGCTGCGCGGCTCGGCGCCCCATCTTTGCGAATTCAAACCGCGCCACATGGGTGATCGAAAACCTACGCAAACAATCCGTCGCGTATCGATTTGGGGTGCACGCTTTCTGCGCGATGCCGGATCACTTTCACGTTCTTCTCACGGGACTCGATCCGAATAGCAACCTCCTCTCATTCCTGAGAAACCTTAAGCAAACAACGGGACACGAATATCTGAAACGATTTCACAACGTGCTGTGGCAAAAGAAATTCTATGACCACATTCTCAGGCCCTGGGACAATGCCGCTCGAATCGCCGGATATATCTGGATGAATCCTGTCCGCAAGGGCATATGCGACGACCCGCAGGACTATCCCTATTCGGGTTCGTTCATGTTCGATTGGAAGAAGGCTATCTCGCCTGTAGAGTCGTGGGTGCCGGATTGGAAAACGAAAGCGCCCGCCTGAAAGGCGGCCGCTACAGAGGCTGTGAAATTGCCGCGCTGCACCTCTCGCATCGAGGGCAGTCGTCAGTGCGTGAGGCGCGAAGAGCGATCAAAGGGCATCCGTGGCATGTCGATAACGCAAGATTCGCTCGGTCGGCACCTCATGCCCTTGTAGCGGCCGCCTTTTCGCGCCTTTTGCGTCCCGACGCTCTTTGTCGGGAAGGCGGGCCTCTTTGTTTCTTGGCCGTCAAGGATTACGATGCAGCGTCCAAGACGCCCGGTAAAACAAACACTGACCTGTGCGCGTCCAAGTCGGGGATCGTTCCTTCACAAAGCTTCTAAGGTCAAACCTCGGCAGATTTCCCCAAAGGTTGGAGTCTGGTTCAAGTCGGCGCCTATCTTGTAGCGGACCAGTTTAACTTGATCCCGTCCGTTGCCTGCGGAACCCTGCCTTCCAAAGTCAGCCGCAATCAACAGGCCGACTGGACATTCGCCCCTCAGTTCGTCCATGTATCCGCGCAATTGCGCCACGTCCTTCGGCTGCGCCTTCTTGGTTTTCACCTCGATGGGTATCTTGATCGACGAACCGATCGGGACCCGCTGCTTAAGTAACAGATCGATATGCCCCTGGGTCAGAGCTTTCTCGCCCAGAATCTCCAAGTCACTCGCCGCAACGCCGGCAACGTCAAGGTGGGAAAGAAGTGTCTGCAAATTCTGTTCGAAAGCAAGGTGTCGTCGAATGGCGGACTGTAGAATTGTTTCTCGGAAGCCTGAAACTTGAGGAACATCGATGAGCTTGCGGCTCTGCGTGAAACGAGGCACGAAGGTTGAGTAGTTTGGTAACGTAAGGGCGAGTGGCAGCCCTTCGGCAAGAACGCCCATTTCAGAAACATACTGCAACGTAGTTTGATCAGCTTGAAAATGAGTCTTTCGATATCCTCCCCGCAACAGCAGGTTCTCCGCTACATAGAAGAATTCCGTCCTCGCTATCGGTTCCACGAACGTCCTAACTGGCTGAAGACGAAGTCGAAATGGGAAGGAATAGGTCTTTCCGGTTTCGGCGAACGTCAGCGGTTTCCATGGGGGGAGGCGCTCGGCCTCGACGACAGCCTCCTTCTTAACGACGCGGTAAAGATTATGGGCTCTCGCTCCATAGAGACATAGAGAAATGAAACAAAGTCTCCCTCTTCGACCTCGCAATAAGTCCATGCGCCACTTTCACCGCTGGGAAAACCCGCCAACGCATGCTTGATGCACAATTCGAGATTTTCGCGGGTAGAAACAGAAATCAAGAAATATGAGGCAATTTGCGCTTGCCTTGATGATCCGTTCGGCATTCGCGGATTAAACCACGGACTCGATCTTGCAGGGAAGTCGCAACGAGTGACTCCGTCCAACGGAAGGGGGAAGCGGAATGTCTGAGCGCCAGTTCGTGAACTACTATCGCTGTCCTGTTGATGGCGAGGAATGGGCCGATGTTTGGAGCTGCTGCTGCAACGACCAATGTCCCAAGTGTGGAACGAAGGACATTGAGCCGTACAAAGGCCTTAAAGTCGTGCACACGGGACGCACAAAGAAGTCCACAGACTCTCACGCTTGACACGCCGTCTCCCGCCTAGAAGCATGGACGCATGGTCCGCGAGACTGCATTCGTGGCGCAGGCGGCGTCTCTCGCAAGCGCAGGGAGTGGTGTCGGCAGTTCTCGTCGCGCCCGCTTGCCCCGAGCAAAACCGCAGGGCGTCTCGCTTGCCCTGAGCCCTGCGAACGGGTCGGCGGCGTTCGGTCCTCGAGAACAGGAAATCGCCGGCCGGAGGCTGGCGCTACGAAAGGCTTCACGGTGCCGGCCCCCCAGGTTCCGATTTTCGAGTTTCGAAGTTCGATTTCCGACCCGTACAAAAGGGTGTTAATCAAAACCAAGTGTTTCCTCGCGCATCTCATTGAAAACAAACGGCCAGCCCACCAAACGAGTGTCAATTTTTCGCGCTGTCGCCGAACCGCACCAACATGATTTCGAAGGTGGAGTCGTCTGTAACCGCAGCCAGACACACGATTTCCGCCAACTCGAAATCTACTCGACAATCGTGTCGAGTAGAATTTCCCGCAACTCATTCAAAACAAAGACTCGGCGCCTCGGCTACTCGACAATTTTTCGAGGGGGGTCCACACCGCTTTCCCATGCCAGTCCGCGACCCGGAAAACGCGGCGGGCGAGCGTATAATCGCGCGGATGGCGACGGCGACAATCAGCCACGCGAGCCGCGAAAAGCGGATGGCGGCTCTCGGGTCGGTGGGCTCGGCGGTGGTGCTCGTCACGCTGAAGGTAATTCTCGCGGCGGTGACGGGCAGCCTGGGAATTCTCTCCGAAGCGCTGCACTCGATCCTCGATCTGGTCGCCGCGGTGATCACCTACCTTTCGGTGCGCGTGGCGGACAAGCCCGCCGACGCGCAGCACCTCTACGGCCACGGCAAAATCGAAAGTTTTTCGGCGTTCGTCGAGACGGGCCTGCTGCTGCTCACCGCCCTCTACATCATCTGGGAGGCGCTCAACCGGCTGCTCTTCCGCACAGTGCACATCCGCCCGAGCCTGACGGCGATCGTCATTCTCTCGCTCGGCATGGGGATCGATCTGGTGCGGGCGCGCGCCCTGCGCCGCGTGGCGAAAAAATATCCGAGCGAGGCGCTCGAAGCCGACGCGCTGCATTTTTCGACCGACGTCTGGAGCACGTTCGTGGTGATCCTCGGCATCACGGGCGCGTGGCTGGGAATGCGGCTGGGCGTGCCGTGGCTCGGCATGCTGGACGCGGTGGCGGCGCTCGGCGTGGCGGGCGTGATCATCTGGATCGGCTCGCGGCTCGGCAGGCGCACGATCGACGCACTGCTCGACGTGGCGCCGCGCGGCTTGCGCGAGCGGATCATCAACGCCGTCGATGAGACCGAAGGCGTGCTGCAGACCGAGCGCGTGCGCGTCCGGCGGGCGGGGCAGCGCTATTTCGTGGACGTGACCATCAGCGTCCCGCGCACGGCGAGCCTCGAACAGGCGCATGCGGCAAGCGACGCGGTGGAGCACAAAATTCAGGGCATGATTCCAGCGGACGTGGTGGTGCACGTCGAGCCGCGCGCGCGGCGCGACGAGCCGATCTTCGAGACGATTCGCGCCATCGCGCAGCGCCGCGGGATGGCGATTCATGAAGTGGAGGCGCACGAGTACGAAGGGCGGCTATTCGTCGAGCTGCATCTGGAAGTGGACGAGAACGCGAGCCTGCAGCAGGCGCACGAGCGCGCGACGGAACTCGAAGAGGAAATCCAGCGCGTCACCGGCGAGGGCACGCGCATTAACATCCACATCGAGCCACTCGGCGCGCGCATCGGCGGCGCGGAGGAGATGAAAGAACTTTCGCGCGCGGTGCAGGATTTTCTGAACTCGCTGCCGGCCGAGTATCGCGAGCTGGTCGATTGCCACGAAGTGCACGTCCGCAGCGTGGAGCACCGGATTCTCGTCTCGTGCCACTGCGCGATGGATGGAAAGCTGCCGATCACGCAGGTCCACGATCTCACCGCGATTTTAGAAAACCGCGTGAAAGAGCGCTTCCCGCAAATCTTCCGCGTGACGATTCACCCCGAGCCGGTCGAAGAAAGCTGAGTTTTTCGCGTCGCGAAGACTTGCGCCGCGAGCGCGATCACCACGGAAAAACATTCGAGGACGTAGCGCGGCTCCGGCGTTTCGATGGCGTACGCGAAAAACGCCGTGCGCACCACGACGAACGCCACAAGCAGCGCGATGGCTGGACGCCGCCGCGCGAGCCACGCTCCCGCAAGGGCGAGAGCAATATAGATGCAGTTGACGAACCCGAGTCCGAGTGTGGCCAGCAAATCTTCGCGGTCGTTTTCCCATTCGTTGCGCAGTGGAAAAATCTGCCCAGAATACGGCAGCAGCTCGATGCGCGGCGTGAACCACATTGCGAGAGAGCGCAGCGCGGGAATTTCGACGTACGTGCGCAGCGGACGGCGCGCGGTGCGCTCACGCGCGAGCTGGGCGAAGGCGCGGTCTTCATCCGGCGTGTAAGTGGTCGTCTCGTTGTACGGCGCGAGTATGGCCGCGACGCGTGCGCGTTCCTCTGGCGAATCGAACGCGCGGGCGGGAACGCTATCGAGCGGAATCGGCTCGTCGTCGAGTTTCCAGAGCGTGAGATACACGTCGCCATAGCGCCAGAGCCACGTGTGGGCCCAGGAGTTGAACCCGAGCGGGACGAGCTCGCCGGGGAGATTCGCGTAGCGCGGTGAGAGGAACTGCACTTCGTGCAGCGTGCGCCAGTTGCGCGCAGCCCACGGCAGCAACGGCAACACGACGCCGACGCCCATCAGCACACCCGCGCGCGCGAGCTTCAGCCAATTGATTGGTCTCCACCATCGTGCGACTAGTACGAGTCCGGCCGCGATCAGGAGCAGCGGCGTCTCCGGACGAACCAGCGCGCCGAATCCGCCGACGATCCCGGCGAGAAACCACGGGCTCAGGCCAATTGTGCGCCCCGAGCTCGCGCCGGCGTACGCTTCGAGGACGAGAAGCAAACCAAGCGCGGTGAGAAACGTGACGAGCGTTTCAGTGAGGACGACCGCGGTGTAGTTCGCCGTGAAGGGGCAGAGCGCCGCGAGCCAAAGCGCCACGAGCGCGACGCGGCGGCGTGACGCCTCCGGTGCGAGTCGCGCCGCAATCAACGCGATCAGGACACACGTCGCGAGATCGACGACGACTTGCGCGAGCATCACGGGGCGCGCGGATTTCCCGGCGACCGCAAAGACGGCTGCCAGAAACGCGGGATAGCCTGGCATGCGCGTATCGAGCGGAACGAGCCGGCCGTCGACCACGCCGCCGTAGACGCCGTTCTTTAGCCAATTCCAGGCCAGCGCGATGTAAAATGGAGTATCTCCTGAACCCGTGGCGGGGAATTCCAGCACGAAAAAAAGCCGCAGCGCGAGCCCGGCGAGTACAGCAATAGCGGCATTTACGCGCATCGAATAAGTTGTGGTCATTGACAGCGTTCCGATGGACCGCTAGTGCCGTTCCAACTTGTCGAGGTTAAGGAAAAGCTCGATGAACTACTCGTACGTGTTGCGGAGTGAACGGGACGAAAAGTTCTATATCGGCAGCACGGGCGACTTGCGGCACCGCCTAAAGGAGCACCACGGCGGTCGCGTACACTCAACGGCCTATCGCCGGCCTCTGCGCCTAGTTTATTATGAAGCATGTTTGAGCGCCGCCGATGCGCAGCGGCGGGAACGATACCTGAAGTCGGGGCGAGGAGGACGCTATCTGCGGCAGCGCCTCGCCTCCTGGCTCTCCGAAATTCAGAGCAATAAGTTGGAACGGCACTAGCTTGAGATGTCCTGATGGCTGAAGGCAAGCCCATTTTCTACGACGAAGAGCGCCGGAGGTGGCGGCGCACGCGCCTGGCGCTGGAAATCGCCGGCGGATTCTTCACGCTTGTACTCGTCATTTTCCTGGTCAACGTGGTACGCAATCCGGAGCTGCCGGACATCTTGCGGCCGGACACGCACGAAGGCCTGCACGCGATCCGAGGCAAGGCGAAGCCGGTATCGGTCCGCCGAGGCCGCAAGCGCAAGGTGGCGGCGCTCGGCCGCGTGCCGCAGAATTACGATCCGCTGCGCGCCGCCTTCTACGTGAGCGACGACTACACGAGCCTCGCCTCCCTGCAGCTTCACTATCACGATCTCGACTTGCTGATTCCCGAGCAGCTGCACGCCGTTTCGGCAGACGGCAAGCTGGTTGCGGATCAGGACGAAAAACTCACGGGATTCCTGCAGGGTCTCCAAAAGCGCACCCCTCCCGTCGAGCTGCCCGTGATGCCGATGGTGAACAACTACAACGCGGTGACGAACCAGTGGTGCCCGCCGGCGTTCCTGCAAATGCTTGCGAATCCCGCCGCGCGGACGCGGCTGGCGACGCAGCTCGAAGAATACGCCGACGCAGAGCGGCAAGCAGGCATCGTGGTGGACTTCGAGTCGCTGCCCACGCCAGCCCAGAAGGATTTTCAGGCGTTCATTCACGACCTGGCGACGGACCTGCACGCAAGAAACCTGAAATTGATGGTGGGCCTCCCGGCGGCGGACTGGAGCTACGACTACAAATACTTCGCCTCGCAAGCCGACGCCGTCATTCTGATGAACTACGACTATCGCTGGTCCTCGTCGGATCCGGGGCCCATCGCGCCGCAGGACTGGTTTGAGCGCAACATTCAGCAATACGTGAAGCTCCTGCCGCCCGAAAAGATCGTGATGGGCATCGCCAACTACGGGTACGACTGGCCGGCGAAAACGAAGAAGGACCCGCACCCGATCGCGCAAGGGATCACGTTCCAGCAAGGAATTATTACGGCGGTCGAATCGGGAGCCGATATCACCTACGACTCCGATTCGTTCAACCCTCACTATTCCTACGAGGACGAAAACAACCGCGTACACAACGTATGGATGCTCGACGGCGTGACCGCTTACAACCAGCTACGCGCGGCGGAGCGCGCGGGCGTCCAGGGCACGGCGCTCTGGCGCCTCGGGATGGAAGATCCCTCGATCTGGTCCATCTGGGACGCTACGCACGCGGACGATGCCACGCGCGCCAAGCTGGAAGAAATTCCGCCGGGATACGATCTCATTTTGGAAGGCGACGGCGACATCTGGAAGATCACTGCGACGCCGCAGAGCGGCCGCCGGACGTTTGAGTACGATGCCGACTCGGACACGTTCGACGATGAGAGTTTCCAGAGCTACCCGCTTTCGTGGCGCATCCAGCAGATGGGGGCGGCGCCTCACAAAGTGGCCCTTACGTTTGACGACGGCCCCGACCCGACGTGGACGCCGAAAATTCTCGATATTCTGAAACAGAAGCAGGCGCCGGCGGCCTTCTTCGCGATCGGCGAATCAGCCAACCAGTATCCGGAGATCGTGAAGCGCGAATTCGCCCAGGGCGACGAGGTCGGCAACCACACGTTTACGCACCCGGAGTTCGATATCGAGCACCTCAACAAGACGGAAATTCAGGTGCAGCTCAATCTGACCGAACTTCTGCTTGAAAGCTATCTCGGCGTAAAAACCACTCTGTTTCGCCCGCCGTACGGCATCGATCATCAGCCGGAAAACGCCGCCGAGGTCCAACTGCTGCCGATTCCGCAATCGATGGGGTACATGATCATCGGCGCGCGAATCGATCCGCACGATTGGGGCGAGGCGAACGGCCAGCCGCCCGCGCCCGTGAGCACAATCGTGCAGCGCGTGCTGACCGATACGGAAGCAAACAAAGGCAACATCATTCTGATGCACGACGGCGGAGGCGACCGCAGCCACACCGTCGCGGCGCTGCCCCAGATCATCGACGGCCTGCGCGCAAAGGGCTACGAATTCGTATCCGTTGCCGATCTGCTCGGGCAGCAGCGCGCGCAGGTGATGCCGCCGCTGAGCCAGCGCGAATGGCTGCTGGTGCGCGCCGACGCGTTTATTTTCGAAGTGTTCCGCTGGCTGCGCTCAAGCATCGCCTTCATTTTTGTCGCGGGCATCCTGCTGGTCAGCGGGCGGGCACTGATTATCGGACTTCTGGCGCTGGCCGAAAAGCTGCGGCCTGCGCCGCAGGATCATCCGGACTACAAACCGGACGTCAGCATCTTGATCCCAGCATATAACGAGGAGGCGGCGATCGTCGCGACGGTGAGCGCGGCGCTCGCTTCGAACTACCCGCGACTGGAAGTCCTCGTGGTGGACGACGGTTCCAGAGACCGGACGGCAGAGCTGGTGCAAGCGAATTTCGGGCGCGACCGGCGCGTGCGGCTGCTGATGCAAGGCAATCACGGCAAACCGTCGGCGCTGAATCACGGCCTTGCGGAAGCGGGCGGCGACATCGTGGTGTCGATCGACGCGGATACGATCGTCGATCCGGACGCCGTGCCGAAGCTCGTCCGTCATTTCGCTGATCCGAAAGTCGGAGCAGTGGCCGGCAACGTGAAGGTGATGAATCGCAACCGGTGGATCACGCGCTGGCAGGCGCTCGAATACATTACCAGCCAGAATCTGGAGAAGCGCGCCTTCGATTTGCTGAATTGCATTCCCGTGGTTCCCGGAGCGGTGGGGGCGTGGCGGACGGACCTGCTCCGGAGCAGCGGCGGATTTTCCGGCGATACCGTCGCGGAAGATACGGACCTCACGCTGACGATCCGGCGCAACGGCTGGAAGATTCTCTACGACGAGGAAGCGATCGGCCGCACCGAAGTTCCCGAAACCGTTGATACGCTGGTGCGGCAGAGATTCCGCTGGACGTTCGGCACACTGCAGGCGGTGTGGAAGCACCGCGACACGGCGGGCAATCCGCGCTACGGGACGCTCGGCTGGATCGCGATTCCGAATATTTTTCTGTTCCAGATTATTCTGCCGCTCGTTTCGCCCGTGATCGACCTGCTGTTCCTGCTGTCGCTGGCTCTTTGGGGGCTCGCCCAGCTTCAAATCGCGCAGTTGCCGCAGCTGTGGACTTCGCAGGACGTGGAGCGGTCGCTGATTTTCTTCGCGCTTTTCATGTTGATCGACCTGTTCACGTGCGTCGTCGCGTTCGCGCTCGAAAAAGGCGAGGATTGGACGCTGCTCGCGCCTCTGATCATCCAGCGCTTCTATTACCGGCAGATGATGTACGTGGTGCTGTTCAGCGCGCTTCGAGAGGCTGTGCGCGGACGGCCCGTGGGCTGGCGCGGCGTCGAGCCGCAGTTGCCCGCAGCTCCGCCGCCTCCCGCAACCGTCGCGCAGGTCTAAGAGGCCACAAGGTTTTGCGGTTCGATGTGCAAATCTGGTAGGATTAGGTCGTTGATGGGCTGCACCCCGAAGCTTGGGGGCGGCACCGGAGGACAACATGAGCGTTGCACCCCATGCGGGCAACGGGAAAATCACCGTGCCCGACATTCTCTCGCGCAAGTTTCACCCGCTTTCCGCCGTTTCCGAGAAACAGCCAAAGATCACGTGTATCACGGCATACGACTACCCGACGGCGCGCCTGCTCGATGAGGCGGGCGTGGACATTCTGCTGGTCGGGGATTCGCTCGGCATGGTCGTGCTGGGCTACGACAGTACGCTGCCGGTGACGCTTGAAGACATAATTCATCACACCCGCGCGGTCCGCCGCGGGACGCGCCGCGCGCTCGTCGTCGCAGACATGCCGTACGGCAGCTTCCACGTCTCGCTCGATGAGTCGGTGCGCAACGCAGTGCGGCTGGTGAAAGAAGGCGGCGCGGAGGCCGTGAAAGTGGAGGGTGGCGAGCGGCGCATCGAATTGATCGCGCGCCTCGTGGACGCCGAGATTCCGGTGATGGGGCACGTCGGCCTGACGCCGCAATCGGTGAACGCGCTCGGCGGATTTCAGGTGCAGGGCAAGACGGCCGACGCAGCGCGGCAGGTGGAGCGCGACGCGCGCGCCGTGGAGGCCGCTGGCGCGTTCGCGGTGGTACTCGAATCGATGCCTCGCGAACTCGCCGCGCGCATCACGGAAAAGCTGCACATTCCGACGATCGGCATCGGCGCGGGCCCGGACTGCGACGGCCAGGTGCTCGTCTTCCACGATCTCGTCGGATACGCGACGGAGCACAAGGCAAAATTTGTCCGGCAGTATGCGAATCTTTCGGCGGAGATTTCGCGCGCCGCGTCTGAGTATTGCGCGGATGTGCGCAGCGGACGATTCCCGTCCGACGCCGAGTCGTACCACTCGGCCGGCGAGCTGCGCGAACGCGCGCTCGCCCGCGCGCGAAGCTAATCCAAGTACAATCTGACGCGCAGCAGGACTGATCCCCCAGGCTCGACTGACCGTCGGTCTGGGGGGCCCCTTCTGCCGGAAGGAGCCGCGCATGAATCTCGAAGATTTTCGCACGTTGTACGACTACAACTCCTGGGCCAACCACCGCACGCTCGAAGCGAGCGCGGCGCTGACGCCGGAGCAGTTCACGCGCGATCTCGGCTCGAGCTTCGGTTCGGTGCGCGATACGCTCGCACACATTTACGGCGCCGAATGGTTCTGGCTCGAGCGCTGGCATGCACGCACGCCGGCGAAGCTGCCTTCGCCCGCAGATTTTCCGGATTTCGAGGCGGTCCGCCGGGGCTTCGCTGAAATCGATCGCAATCTCGTGGACTACGTCGCGTCACTCACGCAGGACGATTTGCAGCGCGTGCTCCAGTTCAAGACGCTGGCCGGCGTACCCTATTCGACGCCGCTCGCGCCGTGCCTGCAGCATGTGGCGAATCACAGCACGTATCATCGCGGGCAGGTGACCACGCTGCTGAGGCAGCTCGGCGCGAAGGCCGTGAGCACCGACATGATCTTCTTCTATAGCGAGCGCGCGGCGCAGGCAAAGGCTTGATGTTCCCTTTTCTCTCGCACGAGCGCTGCTGGAAGACTGCCTGAGTCGCCTTTTTCCTTCGCCCCTTCCATGGAAACCGTTCACACCGTCGCGTGGATGAAGCAGGTAGCGGCGGAAGCGCGCCGGAACGATCGCGTCCTCGGATTCGTTCCCACGATGGGCGCGCTGCACGAGGGGCACTTGTCCCTCATCCGCGCGGCGCAGAAGGAGTGCTCGCCGGTCGTCGTCTCGATTTTCGTGAACCCGAAGCAATTTGGTCCGAGCGAGGATTTTCAGAAATATCCCCGCACGACGGAGGCGGATCGCGCGGCGCTCGAAAATCTCGGCGCGGACTCCCTGTTTGCGCCGCCAGCAGAAGAGATTTACCCGCCCGGATTTCGGACGGCGGTGATCGTCGAGGGGCTGGGCGAGCGGCTCGAAGGGCGCTCGCGGCCGGGACACTTTCGCGGCGTCACGACCGTAGTCTTGAAGCTGCTGGAGATCGTGCAGCCGCGCCTGGCATTCTTCGGGCGCAAAGACGCGCAACAGGCGCGCATTATTCGCCAGATGGCGGGCGACCTGAATCTAGATGCCGGGATCGTGGTCTGCCCGATCGTGCGGGAACCGGACGGCCTTGCGCTTTCCTCGCGAAATCGATATCTAAGCGAGGAGGATCGTCGCGCGGCGACGGCGCTCTACAAGTCGCTTGACGCGGTGCGCCGCGAAATCGCCGCGGGCGAGCGAGACGCCGCGCGCTTGCTGGTCGCGCTCCGCCGCGTAATCGATTCGGAGCCGCGTGTTACTCTGGACTACGCTGAGATCGTGGATGCGGACACTTTCGAACCGGTGGTGAATTTGCGGAAAATATGCTACGTGCTGCTGGCCGCGCGTGTGGGCGGCACGCGCTTGATCGACAATGCCCTCATCGAGCAGTCAGATGATTCCTATCAAGTGACCCTATGACCACTGCGCCGCGCAAAAACACCGCTCTGTTCATCGTCCTCGTAATTATTGGAATCGGCGGCATCGCCGATTTGATCGCGAGGCCGCACTTACGCACGCTGCGCGCGGTCGATGCGGTGCAGCTGGTCGGCTCGATTCTCTGTCTCGTCCTGGCGCTCATTTTGCTGGGCGCCGGACGGCGCGATAATCGGCGGACGGGCAGCTAGCCCTCGCGGATCGCGGCCAGCACTTCCGCGGCGTGGCCTTTCGGCGTGACCTTTTCCCACACCTTGCGGATCTTGCCGTCGGGACTGATCCAGAAAGTCATGCGCACAATTCCGAGGAAGGATTTGCCGAAAAAGGTCTTCATCCGGCGAGCGTCGTAGGCTTCGATCACTTCAAAGTTCGTATCCGCAAGCAACGGAAAATTGATCCCATAGCGCGTCTTGAATTTCGTTTGTGACTCGATGGAATCGCCGCTGCAACCCACGACCGCAGTGTTGGCGGACTTGAATTCGTCGAGCGCAGTGCTGAATTCGACGGCCTCGTGCGTGCAGCCGCTGGTATTGGCCTTGGGATAAAAGTAGAGGACGAGATTCTTCCCCTTGTAGTCCGCCAGCGAAACCGTGCTGCCATCGTCGGAGGTGGCGCGAAACGCCGGCGCTTTTTCACCTGCCTTGAGCATGGGATTCTCCGTTTCGCCGCGAGGCTATTCTGCGAGCACTCGCTTGAGGATTTCGTTGACGGTCTGGGGATTGGCTTGGCCGCGCGTCTCACGCATCACCTGTCCGACGAAAAACTTGAACACGCCTTCATTGCCCGAGCGGTATTTCGCCAGGTTGTCAGCATTTCTGGCGATCACTTCGCGGGCGACTTTCTCGATCGCGCTCGTATCGCTGATTTGCGCGAAGCCTTCCGCGGCGATGATTTCCGCCGCACGCTTGCCCGTTTCGAACATCGCGGCGAACACTTTCTTGCCGCTCGCCGCGGTGATTTCGCCTTTCTCGACTCTAGTCAACAGCTCCGCCAGCGCCACCGGCGCGACCGGGCATTCCGAAATCTCCTTGGCGCTGTCTTTTAGACGGCGAAGTAGCTCGACGGATAGCCAGTTCGCGGCAGCTTTCGCGGGAGCGCCCGCTTTCACGACGGCTTCGAAATAGTCCGCGAGCGCGCGCGTCGCGGTCAGCACGCCCGCGTCGTACGGCGTGATGCCGTAATCGCGGAGAAACCGCGCGATTTTCGCATCCGGCAATTCCGGCATCGAGCGGTGCACCTCTTCGAGCATCGCGGGCGACACCGAAACGGGCAGCAAATCAGGATCGGGGAAATAGCGATAGTCGTGCGCGAATTCCTTCGAACGCATCGGCTCGGTGCGCCCGGCAGCGACGTTCCACAGCCGCGTCTCCTGTACGACGGTGCCGCCCGATTCGAGCAGGCCGATTTGCCGCTCGATTTCGTATTCGAGCGCGTGGGTGAGATAGCGGAAGGAGTTCAGGTTTTTCACTTCGGCCTTCGTGCCGAACTTCGGCGCGCCGCGCAGGCGGACGCTGACGTTGGCGTCGCAGCGCAGCGAGCCCTCCTCCATGTTGCAATCGCTCACTTCGGTGTATTCGAGAATCTGCTTGAGCGTGTTGAGGTACGCGTAGGCCTCGGCGGGCGCGCGCAGGTCCGGCTCGGAAACGATTTCGATCAGCGGCACGCCGCAGCGGTTGAAGTCGATGTAACTCCAGCGGTCGGAATCGGGAAAGCCTTCGTGGAGGCTCTTGCCCGCATCGTCTTCCATGTGCAGGCGAGTGATGCCGATGCGCTTCCTTTCGCCTTCTACCTCGATTTCGAGCCAGCCGTGCGTCGCGAGCGGCAGCTCGTACATCGAGATTTGATAGCCCTTGGGCAGATCGGGATAGAAGTAATTCTTGCGAGCGAAACGCGACCGTTCCTGAATTTTGCAATTGATCGCAAGCGAAGCGCGCAGCGCCAGTTCGAGCGCCTTCTTATTGAGTACCGGCAGCGCGCCGGGCAAACCCAGGCACACGGGACACGTATTCGAATTCGGCGCGGCGCCGAATTTCGTCGAACAACCGCAGAATGCCTTCGTGAGCGTCTGCAGTTGCGCGTGCACCTCGAGGCCGATGACGGCTTCGTAGCGCGCCATCACTTCGGGCGAAATCCGCGGCGCTTCTGTGGTTGTGCGAGCCATGGCGAAACGCGAATTATAGCATCCGCCACGGCTATGGTTGCGAGCTGCGCAATCCGCCGGCTAGCGGCTCGAATGATCTCCTGAGAAATGAAACTTAACGCCTGCCACGAAGTTCAGCCGCAACGCGGGAAAACCGAACGATTCCTCGTACCTTTCGTTGAGGAAATTGTTCAAGTGGCCAAAGATCTCGACTTTCCACGGAAGCCTGTAGGCCATTCCCAGGTTGGCGTCCACGTAGCCACTGTTGCGGAACAAGCACGGCAAAAAGCCACCGTCGCCGTTAGAGATCGAGCAAGCGTACGCGCCGTCGTTAGGTTCGATATCAAGAACCGCGCCGCGAATCGACGCATTCGAATTCAGCATCAGCGGGCCGTGCGTCCAAGTAATGTTGTATCCTGCCGAACTGCGCGGCCGCCGGAGCAGGGGCTGGCCGACGGTGAAGGGAACCTGAACCACGCCGGGTGCATTGGCGACCGAAAGAATCGCACTATTCAGCCACGTATACTCGCCCATGATTTCAAGCGAACGCAGCGGATGAAGCCGCATGCTGGTTTCGATTCCGTCAGCGCGCGAGCGAGCCAGGTTTGCCGATAGATATGGGCTTAAGGTGCCCAAGGGTCCTCCGATCGAGACGATCTGATCGCGATACGCATTGTAAAAATAGGTGACATCGAAGACAGCTTTGTCGTCGAAAAATCGCTGCTCGACGCCGGCATCCACACTGATGCTTCTCTCCGGCTTCAGGTTCGGATTGTTCGTGAACCCGAGCTCAAAGCCGTCAGGCGGACGGATGCCCGTGCCAAAACTGCTGTGAATGCGTGTCATGCCGATGCGATCACCGCTGGATTGGCGCGCCAAGTACGCGACGGAAAGTCGGGGGTCGGCCTGCGCAACCGTAGTCGCCGGAATAGGAATAGACGGCAGGGCATCCGTTTGAATCACGTCCACGCGAACACCCGTGCTAAGAAACACGCGATTGCTCGCGTCCCAGCGATTCTCGGCGAAAAATGCGTAGGTATTGCGGGGCAGCAAAAACGGCGCTCCGGCCGCGTTTGTTACAAACGTGTCTTTCCATTCCTCGCGGTCGTATTCGAAGCCTGCGACCAACACATCCTTGGGCGAAAGGGTCATCTCGCTGCGGGTGTTCGCGGTGAGCCTGAGGTTTTTCGTGAACGAGGAACTCCCGAACGTCGCCG
The DNA here is from genome assembly GCA_035622585.1 of Candidatus Acidiferrum sp. Lineage (GTDB taxonomy): Bacteria > Acidobacteriota > Terriglobia > Acidiferrales > UBA7541 > Palsa-295. The sequence continues at coordinate 45,677 of DASPVC010000065.1, read as the reverse complement.
GGGTAGCCGGGAAAAAGTAGTGGTCGGTCGCCACGCTGACCGTTGACACCTGCTGGAACCAGCTGGAAAACTGTTCCGTCTCGCTCGCCTGATAGCCGAAGAGGTCCTGCACCTGCTTGGTGAACGACGCGGGAATTCCGGCGAAGAGGTCATCCGGGTCGGAGCCCCAGGGACCGGGATTTTCTTCGCGGCCTGCATCACCGAAGAAATGTGCGATGAACTTCCGGCGCGGGCTGCGTGAATAACCGAGGCTCACGAAGGACGTTTGATTGCGGTAGTTGTCGTCGATCACCGGCCCCTGTGTGTCGAGGCGCGCGAGATCGTACGCCCAGCTAAAGCCGTGAAAAAGCCCCTCGCCGCCCGTTGCCAGACGATAGAAATGGTAGCTGCCGCCCTCGCCAACAAAACTGAATTGCGGCGGCCCTTCCCCGGCCGTGGTGATCACGTTGATCACACCCGAAACGGCATTCGAGCCGAAAAGGGCGCTTTCAGTTCCTCGCAACACTTCGACTTCGCTGACGCCATCGACGGGAAGCGGCGCGAGGTCGAAACCGCCCCCGAAATCGTTCATCGGAATTCCGTCGATCAGAATGAGGTTGTAATTGGAGTTCCCGCCGCGGATGAAAGCACTCGTAACCGCGCCGAGCTGCCCCGTGCGATTTATCGCAACGCCCGGCACGTTGCGCAAGGAGTCCGCGAGCGTCACGAATCCCTGCGACGCGATTTCATTCTGACTGACCACGGTCACCGACGAACCAGTCTCCGGCGCGAGCGCACCTCCCAGAGACGCGGAAACGACGACTTCGTCCTGCACGGCGCTCAATTGAAGGTAGATGTCTTCCGTGACGGTCGCTCCGCTTTGCAATTCGATATCCGTGTGGAAACTTGTAAATCCCGGCAGGTTGGCCACAATCGTGAAAGTGCCACCGCGAAGCTCCAAAAACTGATATTCGCCGGCAGAACCGGATTCGGTCTCTGCGATCGAAATCATCGAATCCAACAGCGCGATATGCGCACCGGGGACGGGACGGTGATCCGGATCATAGACGGTGCCGCGAATCGTGGCGCTCGCGGACGAAGTCGACTGGCCGGATGCGGCGGAGAACGGGAGCAAAACCAAGAACAACAGGAACGAAAACGAAAGTCGAAGTCTCATGTGGACCTCCTCTCCCTCTCGCGCGGGAGTTGAAGGTTGTCCGCGGTGAATCCCGGCTTACCGGGACGAACCGGGATTGAGACTTCGCCGGTCTCCTGGCTTGGCGGATCGCTCCGAATCCATCGGAGCGGCAGCGCGGTCTTCCCATCCGGCAGCGAATCTCTTGCGATTCACCGGCCGAGACAGTGGCTCGCGCCGAAAAACCCTCCGCCTTACAGTCGCGCGGCGGCGACGGCTTTTCACCGTCTTCCCGTGCACGAAGTCTCAGGTGAATGTGGGCGGCGCCTCTGCCCGTGGCAAAAGCGCCGTTTGCGGAGGCGGCGATCACCTCCGCGAAACGAACAGCAAAATCCCTCGGCTAACGGCTTCCGCGCAAAATCACGCGAGGGCGCCCGCTGGGCCGCATCTCGACTTCCAGCGGCGCCTCGAAAATCTCCTCGAGCATCTCGCGGTCGTACACGTCGGCCGGAGAACCCACACGCAGGCATCTACCCTTGTGGAGCAGCACGATGCGATCGGAAAACTCCGCGGCCAAATTAAGCTCATGCGTGACGACGAGAACCGTGTAGCGATTGGCGTCCGCCAAGCGTCGCAGCCGCCGCAGCAGTTCCACCTTCCCGCCGATATCGAGGTGCTGCGTGGGTTCATCGAGCAACAGCAGCGACGGCTGCTGCGCGAGCGCGCGCGCCAGAATCACCCGCTGCTTCTCGCCTCCTGAAAGCTGGTCCATCCAGCGGTCGCGCAGAGCATCCGCACCGACTTGCGCGAGCGCGTTCCCGGCAAATAGACAATCTTCCTCGGACTCAAACCGCAATCGCCGCCCGTAAGGATAGCGCCCTTGCAACACGTACTCCCACACGCGCAGCGGAAACAGCAGTTCGCTTTCTTGCTGCACCAGCGCGATCCGTTGCGCGCGCAGGCGCAAATCGAGCTGGCTGACTTCCGTGCCGTCCACTTCGATGCGGCCCGAAAGCGGCTTGTTCAATCCGGCCAGCAGCGTCAGGAGCGTCGATTTTCCGCTGGCGTTCGGACCGAGGATTGCGACCAGCTCGTGCTGCTGCGCCTCGAAGCTTACCGGGCCAAGCGTGAATTTCGGCGCGGAGCGGTCGGTGGCCGCGTAGGCGTAGCTCGCCTGTTCGACTTTCAAGCGCAGCCCCGCCGAGCGCGATGCTGTGATTGCGGGCGGTGCGGCGCTGCTGCTCAGCGAGCTCATCGCACCCTCCGGCGCATCAAGTAGATGAACACAGGCGCGCCCACCAGGGCCGTCATCGCGCCAACCGGCAATTCCGTGGGCGCGACGACCGTGCGTGCCAACATGTCCGCGAGCACAATCAGAATTGCCCCGCCCAGCGCCGACGCCGGAATCAGGATGCGGTAGTCGCTGCCGAACATCATGCGCATCACGTGCGGCACGAGCAATCCCACGTAGCCGATTGCACCGCTCACCGAAACCGCGAGGCCGGTCAGCAGCGACGCCGCGACATACACGACCATCTTCACGCGGTTCACGTTCACTCCGAGGTGCCGCGCCTCCTGCTCTCCCGTGAGGATCAAGTTCAAATCAGACGAGGTCGTGTAGATCGATCCCGCTCCAATGATCAGCAGAGAATAGAGCCAGCCCAAGTTGATCCGCGGCTGCGTCGCCAGATCGCCCATCAGCCAGAACGCCATGCCGCGCAAGTCGCGGCCCGGCAGCGTGGTCATCAGAAACATGATGACGGCGGAAAGAAACGAGACCGCCACGATGCCTGCCAGCAGCAGCGTGGCGCTATCGATTTGCCCGCCGCGCCGCCCGAGAAAATAGACGGCGGTGATGGTCCCGGCCGCGCCGGCGAAGGCAGCGAACTGAATCAGCCCCGGCGTCTGGGGCGCCACTGCAAGGCTGATGATCGCGCCGAGCGCGGCGCCGCTCGAAACTCCCAGCACGTACGGATCGGCCAGCGGATTGCGCAATAGCGCCTGAAATCCCGCGCCCGCCGTCGAAAGCGACGCGCCCACCAATATTCCGAGCGCGATGCGCGGCAGACGAATTTCGTACACGACGTTCCAGAAATCGGGCGGAATCTCGTTGCGACGGCCGATGAAGCGATTCACGAGCGTCATCACGATTTCCGGCACGGAAATCGGATACGCGCCCATGCGCAGCGATATCACTACCGCCACGAACAGCACGGCGCCCAGCGCCGCGCAAATCCATGCCACGCGGCGCGGCGTCAGCGGACGCACAGGGTCCGCTCCTCGCGCGCGTTCAGCGCCTTCTGAGTTTCGGTTTTCGAAGTTCGATTCTCGCTTTTCTCCGCAAAGGCTTCCGGATGCACGTCGTGCGCGAGCTGCTCGATGGCGTCGACGAGCCCGGGCGATGGCCGGATGGCTTCCTCGCTGACGTTGACGACGCGGCCCAGTTCGACCGCATCGAGATCGCGCCACACCGGACGCGCGCGGAGATCCGCGAGCTCCGTCCCGGCGCTTTCGCCGTGACTGGCCGCAAAAACGATGTAGTCCGGCTGCAACCGCACGACTTCCTCGATGCTAATCTGCGGCCAATTCTGCTTCGATTGCACAACGGATTCGGCGCCCGCCCAGCGCAACGCGTCTTCGATGAACGTGGCCTGTCCGATCGTGATCAGCGGATCTTTCCATACCACGAACAGCACGTGCACCATCGGCCGCTCTTGCAGCCGAGCATGCAGCTCGTCGAGGCGCTGCCGCATCCGCCCGACCAGTTCCGCGCCTTGCGGCCCCGCTCCGGTCACCCCGGCGATCTGCTGGATCGAATCGAGGATGTGCAGCACCGTTTGTGTATCGCCAGCCGCTGTGTACACCGCGATGCCGAGCCGCTGAAGGGCGTCCGCCGTATCCACGCGGTTGATCGAGTCCGTTGCGAGCACGAGATCGGGATGCAGCGCCACGATTGCTTCGAGGCTTGGATTTTGGGGCTCGCCCACGTGCGGCTTCGACTTCGCGGCAGGCGGATTGTTGCAATCGTTCGTATCGCCTGCCAGCTTGTCGCCAAGGCCGAGCGCGTACACGATTTCCGTCATATTGGGCGCCAGCGTGACGATCCGGTTCACCTGCGCGGGCATTGCGACCTGGCGGCCAACATCATCGGTAACGATTCGGCTGGCCGGAGCCGCAGAGACCTGCGAATTGGCTTGCGGAGCGAATCGAGGCGCGGCCGATGCGCGCGGCATCGCACCCAGAGTCACCGCGGCAGCAATCCCGATGACAGACGCGGGTAGGTGGCTTGCTCGACTCAAGTCTTCGTCTCCAACAAAAAAGCCTCGCGAGTAAAGCGAGGCTCAGAGCCGCACTCTTTCTCGCGAAGAGTGCCAGCTTCGACTGGCTCGGGTGCGTTCCTGACTCGCAGCCGCTAGTTTTCTGCCGGGCTGCTCACAGTGGCGGGACCGTGGCCGATTTTCACGGCCTTCCATCTACCCTGAGCACGCTCCGCTGGAGCGCTCGAAGGGAAATCCCGTGCCAGTTCAATTGTCGCTTGCGAGTCTATGCTGTGCATCGCACCGTGTCAATCGACGCCGGTAAGGTGCGGATTCAAGTCAGCGGTTCTTCCACTTCGGGGCGCGCTTTTCCACGAGAGCGCGCACGCCTTCCTGGGAGTCTTCCAGTTCGGCGAGTTCATTCAAGAAAACTTTCATCGAATTGCGGACGCCATCGCGCAGCGGCAAGCCGAGGCTGCCGAGGATCGCCTTCTTCGCCATCGTCAGTACCGGCCCGGACTGCGCCGTCACCTTCGCGCCGACCTCGGCGACTTTCTTCTCGAGCTCCTCTTCCGATACGAGCCAGTTCACGAGCCCCAGATCCCGCGCGCGCTCGGCGGACATCGCTTCGCCCGTCAGCACGAGCTCGAGCGCCTGCTTTGGCCCCAGGATGTACGGCAGGACGGCTGCGGCCAGCGGCGGAAAAACTCCCAGCTTGATTTCCGGCTGCGCGAACCGCGCCTTCGGCGTCGCGATGACGAGGTCGCCGAGCGCCGCGAGCTCCGCCCCGCCGCCGTACGCCGGGCCGTTGACCACCACGAGCAGAGGCTTCGACGTGTCGAGCATCGCCGCAAAGGCGCCGTGAAACGCGTCGAGCAATTGGAACACGCGCCGCTGGGTGTATTCGCCCAGCTCGATCCCGCCGCAAAACGTTTTCCCTGCGGAATCGAGAATCATCAGCTTGATTTCGTTTCGCTCGCCGAGCGTGTTGATGCCGGCCGCCAGCTCCGCGAGCATGCGCTCGTTCAGCAGATTGTGGTCGGGACGATCGAGTGTGATCCGCGCGACTTCCGATTCGATCTTGATCTTGACGAACTGAAATTCCTCGATCTTGGGCGCCGCCAGCGCCAGCGTTCCGAGGACTTCCACATCGCGCCCGTTCGTGGGCATGAAGACGCTCCGAGTATGAGCCTCTGAAGAGCTCGCTCGAAAAGCTTAGACGGTTTCGATTTCGGCCGCCACGCCCAATCCGCCGGACACACACAAAGTGGCAAGACCCCGCCTGCCTGTCCGCGGACTGGCCGACCGGCCAGCGCCGTCGAATGGTTGGCGAAGCTCGTGGATGAGGGTTGTGAGGATGCGCACACCGGTGCAAGCAGTGGGATGGCCGAGCGCGATGGCGCCGCCATTGGGGTTGAGCCGCGCACGATCAAAGTGCAAATCCCGGTCGCAGGCCAGTACCTGCGCTGCGAAGGCTTCATTCAGCTCGATGGCGTCGTAGCTTTCGACCTTCGTGCCCGTGCGTTCGGTCAATTTGCGCACCGCGGGAACTGGCCCGATCCCCATCACGCGCGGATCAACCGCCGCGATCGCGGCATCGACGATCCGCGCAATCGGCTTCAGGTTCAGCTCGCGCACTTTTTCTTCGTTTGCAAGCACCACGGCGGCGGCCCCGTCCGTGATTCCGCTCGAATTGCCCGCCGTGATCGTGCCGGTCTTGCTGAAAACGGGCGGGAGCTTCGCCATGCCATCCATCGACGCGTCCGGCCGGACGTGCTCGTCCCTTTCCATGCGCATGACGTTGCCCTTCTTGTCCTTGATTTCAATCGGCACAATTTCGTTCTTGAAGTGGCATTCGGCTGCGGCACGAGCCGCGCGCCGCTGGCTTTCGACTGCAAATGCGTCCTGCTCCTCCCGAGAAATCTTGTAATGCTCGGCGAGCAACTCCGCGGTTTCGCCCATGATCATTTTCGAGATCGAGCAGAGAAATCCGTCACGGTACATCCCGTCAATCAGCGGCTGGTTGCCCATCTTGAATCCCCAGCGCCCTTCGACCAGATATGGCACGCGGCTCATCGCTTCCGCGCCACCCGCGACGATGATGCTTGCCTGCCCGGTCAAGATTTCCTGCCAGCCGAGCACAACTGCGCGCAAGCCCGACGCGCACGCCATATTCACAGTGAACGCCGGCACGTCATCGCCCAGCCCTGCGCGCCACGCGATCTGCCGCGCCGGATTCGGCCCGACTCCCGCCGGCCGCGCGTTGCCGAAAATCACTTCGTCGACGCGCCATGGCAACGCGTCCCGCGCGTCCCGGCTCCCGGGGGCATACGCAAACTCTCCCGGCGTTCTTTCCGCGGGCAGCGGCAGACCAAACGCGCGCTCCAGCGCCGCGCGCACCGCGATCGTGCCGAGATCGGGGTGCGTGAAATCCGCGAGCATCCCGCCGAATTTCCCAATCGGCGTCCGCACCGCGCTCACGATGAAAACGGCATTCGCCATGGCGGATTGGATGTTAGCACGGCGGATTTCGAGTCAAGTGCGCGCTGGGCACCACCGGCACTCACGCAAAAACCGGTGCGGGTCTTTCGCTGTTTCGTTGGTGGAATAAAGGGCGGGGCTGCGGAACAATTTTCAAGTTTTAGTACTGCTTCGCGCTAGGACTTTCGCGTCCGAATCTGCTCGCTAACTAGCCACTTTGCAGTGAGATCCGTGAAAGCTCGGACCTTGGCATAACCTTTGCTGTTTCTCGGTTCAGGTTGCGTGCTTAGGATAAGCGACCGCGATTCTCGGCGTTACGGAGGCTACGATGAATATCCACTTCGAGTTCCCGGACCCGGGCCCAACGCTGCAGAATTCCGAGCGTCACGCTGCGCTGAAGGACAATGCCGTGCTGGAAGATTTCGAGACGCGTCTGCAACACCTGGAAAATCGGCTGCAGGATTTGGACGTTGATTCGCGGCTGGTGTTTCTCAAGAGCGGGCCGCGCGTTTTCGACGCGGTGCTCGATCTGCGCGTCAAAGTGGACGCCGTGCGCTGGATGCTTCGCGTCGCGCGGCATGTTGACGATCCGGGACGAGCGCGCATTTTCATGACCGTCGCAAATTCCATCGATCAACTCGAGGACGCGCTCGAAACCGAATTGAGCGCAGCCTGATCTGATCCTTCGATTCCCCGCAGTTCCCGCAAGCGGTGATTCTCCGAGGTTGAGCGCCCTCAGATTCGTGGTTTCATCCTGGTTCGAGCTACTCCTGCCATCTATCCAATCATCGCGTTGTATGCGGAGCGATTGCTAGGGAATCAGAACGCATGTAATATCGCGCCTCGATTTGAAGACCACAAAACCATGAGGTCCCCGATGCAAAAGAGAACAGCCGTGCAGTGGGTCGCATATTTGGCGGCGGTGATCGTCCTGTCCGCAGCGATTTCGTCGCCAGCGCGCGCGCAGATGGCGAAGGCTGAGGACTATCCGCCGCCGAAGCCCGCATTTCCCGGCCAGACCAACGCCCCAGCCCCGGCAAAGCCATCGCCTGCACTCAAAGTCGATGTGATCATCCCGCGCTTCAACGCTCCATGGTCGCTGGCATTCATGCCCAACGGCAAGATGCTCGTTACCGAGCGTTACGGCTTCATCCGCATCGCCCGGATGGATGGATTTTATTCCGCGCCGATCGCAGGCATGCCGGACACGAAGATCGTCGCAGCGGAATCTCTTCACGACGTGGTCGTCGATCCCGATTTCGCCCACAATAGCCTGATCTATTTCACGTACTTCGCGCCGCCGCCGGGCGAGGACCCGGGCGTATGGCCGATCGACGTCTTTTATGGCAACGTCTGGAAAGCATCCGTCTCCGAGCGTCGGACGATGCGCGTAGGCGAGGAGCGGGTGGCGCGTGCGCGGCTGAGCGAAGACGAAAAGCGGCTCGAGGACGTCCAGGTCCTGCTCGATGGCGTGAACCGCCGCATCGTGTTCGCGCCCGATGGCACCCTCTTCATCACCGGCGCCGACCGCTTCCGCTTCTACGAGCCGAGCTACGACGGCACCGACCACGAAATCCTCGATCCCGATATCCTGCGCAATTTCACGGGCCGCGTGGTGCGCATCAACAAGGACGGCTCGATCCCGAAAGATAATCCGTTTCTAGACCAGCCGACTGTGCTGCCTGAAACGTATTCTTACGGCCATCGCGATCCCGAAGGCGCGGCGATCAATCCCAGCACCGGAAAACTCTGGGTGATCGAGCACGGCCCGCTCGGTGGCGACAAGATCAGCATCATCAAGCCCGGCGCAAATTACGGCTGGCCCAACGTCAGCTACGGCCGCCGCTACAACGGCGATTTGCTGGCCGGCAAGGCCCAGTGACAAAAGCCCGGAGTCGAACAGCCGGTGTATTACTGGTATCCGGACATCGCGCCGTGCGGAATGATCTTCTACACCGGCGACATGTTCCCCGAATGGAAGGGCAACTTGCTGATCGGGGGGATGGCCGCGAAGAGTCTGATCAGGCTGGTGCTCGACGGTGACAAAGTCGTCGCCGAGGAGCACCTGCTCAAAGACCTCAACCAGCGCGTGCGCGAAGTGCAGCAGGGTCCCGACGGCGCGCTCTACATTCTGCTCGATGACGGCCGTCTCATCCGCGTCTCAAGGAAATAGCGCGATTCGAATTGGCGGCGTTGACATTCGGACGCCGCACAGTAAGCTACCAACGTGGAATCCAAAGACGAGCAAGAAAGCAAACGACAGGGCGCCCGCCAGATGCGCATCGCGGGCTTGGTCATCGGGCTTTCGATGCTCCTGGCGCTGGTCGCCGCCGCTCTGATCGTGATTTTCGGGCACATCAAAATCTACTGACCGGCTCCCACGGAGTGAAAGCATGAAGGTCTTCGAAATCGCCAGGGGCGCGACGAGCCTCGAAGGTCTGCGCCGCGCCGAGCGGCCCGAACCCAAGCCCGGTCCGTACGATGTCCTCGTGCGCATGCGCGCAGCTGCCCTCAACTACCGCGACCACGCGCTCCTCACGGGCAAGTATCCCACCCGAATCGATCGCGACGTGATTCCCTGCTCTGACGGCGCAGGAGAGGTGGTCGCCGTCGGCAGCTCCGTCACGCGCTTCAAGCCCGGCGACCGCGTGGTTCCTACGTTCTTTCAGATTTGGATCGACGGAGCGCCTCCCAAGAATCGCGGTGCGCTCGGAGCGCCTCTGGATGGGACGCTCGCCGAGTTCGTCTCGCTGCACGAGGACGGCTGGGTCGCGATGCCGAAAAGCCTCTCGTTCGAGGAGGCCGCGACGCTTCCCTGCGCCGGCCCGACAGCCTGGAACGCTCTGATGTCGGTGGGCACGCGGATCAAACCCGGTGACACGGTTCTCTGCCTCGGTACCGGCGGCGTTTCGATGTTTGCGCTGCAATTCGCCCGTGCGGCCGGAGCGCGCGTGATCGTCACTTCATCGAGCGACGAAAAAATCGAGCGCGCCCGCAAACTCGGCGCCTCCGAGGGCGTGAATTACAAAACTCATCCCGATTGGGAAAAGGAAGTGCTCAAGCTCACCGGCGGCCGCGGCGTCGATTGCGTGATCGAAAATGGCGGCATCGGCACGCTTCAGCGTTCCTTCGAATGCGTCGGGTGGGGCGGGAAGATTGCGCTGATCGGCGTCCTCGCAGGCCGCGAGGGCAGCGCGAATCCCCACGACCTGATGTTCAAAAGCGCGAGTCTGCACGGCATCGGCGTCGGCCATCGCGCCAGCCTCGAGCAGTTGATTCAAGCGATCGAAGTCAACGGAATCAAGCCGGTGATCGACCGCGTCTTTCCCTTCGACCAAGCGTCCGACGCCTTCGCCTTGCAAGCCTCAGGCAGCTACTTCGGCAAGATCGCGATTAAGTTCTGATTGCGAGAAGCATGCTCAACGCAAAACTCTTCGCGTCTCTAGCGCTTGTGCTGCTGCTCGTGGCACTTCTCACAAGCGAACACGAGTTGTATTTGTTGAAGCCTGCGACAGTTATCAGTTTCTTCAAGGCAATCGTCGCTGCCCGGCATGAGCGGGGCAGCTTGTTGGTCGTCGCAGGGCTTTACGCGCGGCTTTGGCTCGGGCTGATTTGCGGTGCGCTCGGGCTGGCTTATTTTTTTCTGGGCAAATGGGCGAAGCGCCCTCCTAACCGTATCATCGCGTTGATGGGTTTCGTCACCGTTACGGTTGGGGTCGTAATCGATTTCTCCTGGAACTCCCTCACGCGGCACCATCCGCCGCCTGATAACGACATTCCAGTATTCCTGCTTTACGCCGCCGCCTATCACGCATTTTACTTGGGTTGCCTGCTGTGCTTGGCGAATCTGGTTTGGGCCGCGATTCGCGAAGCGATGGTCCGGATTCGACTGCGCATCGCCGCCTGATCGTCTTTCGCAAATACTCATCATCATTCCGAGCGAAGCGACCGTGCTATTATCCGCCCGATTTTCCCGGAGGAGACAATGCACAGCACCCGCCGCGATTTTCTCTCGGCCACCGCCGCCGCGATGACGCTCTCTACAGCACTCCCCACCGCGCTCGCGAATGGCGAAGCGCCTGCGGCGCAGGCTCCTGCTGCCGCCTCGCCCTACGCCGCGCCCACCGAAGTCAAAGCGATCGACATAATCAATCTCCGCGAAATCGAGCCTGCGGCGCAAAAAGTGATTCCTGTAGGCGGCTTTGGCTACATCTCCAGCGCCGCCGGCGACGAATGGACCAAGCGCGAAAACGAGGCTGCGTTCAAGCGCGTCACCATCGTCCCCCGCTATCTCACGGGCTACAAAGACGCCGACCGCTCGACCACTCTTCTCGGCTCCAAAGTCTCGATGCCCATCATCGTTTCCGCGATGGCCCAACACGGGATGGCTCATGCCACTGCCGAAATCGGCTCTGCGAAAGGCGCGGGCGAGGCCGGAGCGCTCTACACCGCGGGCTCGCTCTCGAATTACACGCTCGAAGAAATCGCGCAGGCCAGCACCGCGCCGAAGTGGTTCCAGATCTACCTGCCCGCCGACCGCGGCGTGGCCACCGAGATTCTCAATCGCGCCAAAGCCGCGGGCTATCGCGCGATCATCCTCACGATCGACACCGCCGTCGCGAGCAATCGCGAGACGGACGTTCGCAATCACTTCCGCTCTCCGCTGCCGCTCGGCAATTTCCCTGGCGAAAACGGCGCCTATGCCGCGTCGCCGGTCAAGCGCGACCTCGATTGGAGCGACGTCGCGTTCATCCAAAAGACCGCCGGGCTGCCTGTGCTGCTCAAGGGCGTGATGTCCCCCGAGCTCGCCGTCGCGGCAATCGATCACGGCTGCGCGGGAATTCAGGTGTCCAATCACGGCGGGCGCCAACTCGACGATGTGGCCGCTTCGATCGCCGTTCTGCCGCGCATCGCCGACGCCGTCCGCGGCCGCGCGACGATCATCATCGATGGCGGCATCCGGCGGGGCCAGGACGTGTTCAAAGCGCTCGCGCTAGGCGCCAACGCCGTCGCGATCGGCCGGCCTGTGCTCTACGGTCTTGCCCTTGGCGGATGGATGGGCGTGCAGGCCGTCTTGAAGCACCTCGATGCCGAACTGGAGATGACCATGCGGCTCGCCGGCGCGCGAACGATCGCCGAAATCTCCCGGCGCTACGTTTCCGCGGTGCCGGAAACCGGAGCGGCAGTTTGAACGTCTCTATTCGCAATTAGACGTACCCAGTGCAAGAACGGCCCGCGGGCGGCCCACCCCGTCCGCGGGCACTCCTTTTCGCCCCGGCGGGCCGCAATTTTCTTGGCATGCGTTGTCGATTTCTGGGTCTGTCGTTCGACTAACGGGTAGGAGGAAACACCGATGCAATATCTCTTGATCATTTACAGCAATGAGGCGGATTTTGCGAACATCCCCGACCAACAGAAGGCCGCGATCTACCAGGAATTCAACAAGGTGCGCGAGGAGCTCGGCGCAAAATTCGTAGGCGGCAATCAGTTGCAGCCCACTGCAACGGCCACGGTCGTCCGCGTCCGCGAGGGCAAGCGCCTGGTCACCGACGGCCCGTTTGCCGAAACCAAAGAGCAGCTCGGAGGCTACGTGCTGGTCGACGCGAAAGATCTGGACGAAGCCATCGCGATCGCAGCGCGCCTCCCCATCGCTCGCTTTTCTTCGATCGAGGTTCGCCCGCTTATGGTTCAGGCCCAGGCAGCCCAGCGGTAGAATATCAGCGGCATTGCCGCGCGTTCGCTCCGGTCGCCGCGTGACGGCGCGCCTCTTGCAAGATGGATCTCGAAAAGCTCCACCGCGAAGAGTCGGGCCGGGTGCTGGCCACGCTCATTCGTCTCCTCGGCGATTTCGATCTCGCCGAGGAGATGCTGCAGGAGGCCTACGCCGCAGCGCTGCAGCAGTGGCCGTCGCAGGGCGCACCCGCAAACCCGCGGGCCTGGCTGATCAGCACGGCGCGCCACAAAGCCATCGATCGGCTCCGGCGAAATCGGCGCTTCGAGTCCAGGAGGGATGAAATCGCTCGATCCGCCGATCTCGCCGTGCAGCCGGAATCCGATTCATCCGACGAAATGTTTCCCGATGACCGTCTGCGCCTGATCTTCACCTGTTGCCACCCATCGCTCGCGACGGAGGCGCAAGTGGCGCTCACGCTGCACACCGTCTGTGGCCTGACCACGGAAGAAATCTCACGCGCGTTTCTCGCTTCCGTCGCCACGATGGCGCAGCGGCTGGTCCGCGCCAAGCGCAAGATTCGCGAAGCGGGTATTCCCTACATCGTCCCTGCGAAGGAAGACTTGCCAGAACGCATCGATGCGGTGCTGCTCGCCGTCTATCTGATTTTCAACGAGGGATATTTCGCCAGCAGCGGTGATGCGCTGGTCCGCCGCGAGCTCTGTGCGGAAGCGATTCGCCTCGGTCGCGTGCTATGCGAACTTCTTCCACGAGAGCCTGAGGCGCGCGCCTTGCTCGCGCTGATGCTTCTCCACGATTCGCGGCGCGACGCCCGCGCCACCGCCGATGGCGAGATTGTGCTGCTCGAAGAACAGGACCGCAGTCTCTGGCACCGGGACCAGATCGAGGAAGGCACGCGCCTGTTGAAATCGGCGATGCGCAGCGGAGCCGCGGGCGTGTACGCGCTGCAAGCGGCCATCGCAGCCCTCCACGCCAACGCCAAGACCTCCGCTGAAACGGACTGGCCCCAGATTGCTGCGCTCTACGACGCCCTGCTGCGATCTCATCCCTCGCCGGTGATCGAAGTCAACCGCGCGGTCGCGATTGCGATGGGTCGTTCGCTCGAAGAAGGTCTCGCCTTGCTGGATGAACTCGAAAAGCGGCAGGAGCTGCGCGAATTTCATCTCCTCCCGGCCGCACGAGCAGACGTGTTGCGTCGCCTCGGACGAAAGTCCGAAGCCGCAGAAGCCTGTCGTCGGGCTTTCTCGCTCGCCACCAACGACGTCGAACGCCGCTTCCTTCGCCGCCGCATCAGTGAGTTGACGAACTCAACGCAGTCGCCATCGTAGCGCGAGAGTCTTGCTCAGCAGCGTAACTTGCCGTTAACATCGAGCCTCGCAGCCGCCGTGTAGCATACGGTTTCCCGATCTAAGTCTCGAAAAGGAACTCGATGGAGACAAAGCACTTCCTATTTGTATCGCTCACCGGACTCATCAGTGACATCGCCTGGCAGGTTTCCAAAGAAGGACACGAGGTCCGCTATTTCATCGCGGACAAGAAGGAGCGCGATATCGGCGACGGCTTCGTCGCCAAATCGAAAGACTGGGAGAAGGATGTCGATTGGGCGGACGTGATCGTCTTTGACGACACACTCGGCCAGGGTGAAAAAGCCAAGGCGCTGCGCGAGCAGGGCAAGAAAGTGATCGGAGGAACGCCCTACACCGACCGCCTCGAAGATGACCGTTCCTTCGGCCAGGAGGAGCTGAAAAAGGCCGGCGTCAACATCATCCCCTACGCCGAATTCACGTCTTTCGACGACGCGATCGACCACGTGACGCAAAATCCCGCCCGTTACGTGATCAAACCGAGCGGCGAAGCGCAGAACGTGAAGCGCCGTCTTTTCGTCGGCGAGGAGGACGACGGTCAGGACGTGATCCGGATGCTCGAGGCCTACAAGAAGGCGCTCTCCGAGGAAATCAAGGTTTTTCAATTGCAGCGCCGCGTCACGGGCGTCGAGGTCGCCGTCGGCGCGTTCTTCAACGGCAAGAGTTTCATCTATCCGATCAACGTCAATTTCGAGCACAAGAAGCTCTTCCCCGGCGACATCGGCCCGCCAACCGGCGAAATGGGCACCTCGATGTTCTGGAGCGGCGCGAATCAGCTCTTCAGCCAGACGCTACTGAAAATGGAGCCGGTGCTCGCGGCGGAAGGCTACGTGGGCTACATCGACCTCAACTGCATCGTCAACAATCACGGCATCTACCCGCTCGAATTCACCGCGCGCTTCGGCTATCCCACGATCAGCATCCAGCAGGCGGGGATGCTGACGCCCATCGGCCAGTTCTTTTTCGACCTCGCGACCGGGAACGATCCGAAGCTGAAAACGCGCAGCGGATTTCAGATCGGCGTGCGCATCGTTGTCCCGCCGTTCCCTTTCGACGATGACGAAACCTTCGACACGTTCTCGAAAAATTCCGTGATCGTCTTCAAGCGGCCCCCGCAGGACGAAATTCACATCGAGGACGTCAAGCAGGTCAACGGCCAGTGGCTGGTGGCGGGAACTTCGGGCGTGATCCTCATCGTCATCGGCACGGGCGCCACGATGAAGCAGGCGCAAGCGCAGGTCTACTCGCGGATCAAAAACGTGCTGATTCCCAACATGTACTACCGCACTGACATCGGCGATCGCTGGGTCGAGGATAGCGATCGCCTCCACAACTGGGGCTACCTCCGCCAATAATTTGTGATTTCCTGATCTTGTCATCCCGAGCCCAGCCCCGACGCTTTCGGTCGGGAATGGCGGCGAGGGATCTGCTGTTGGGTTTCGTCACCTGAGCCACGCGGCCGCATACCGCAGCGGTCGAACAATCTCTTCAGCCTTCGTCGCTGCGCCGCGCCTTCTCGCGACGTGATACGTTAGACCCTGCGTGAGGAGGTGCCGCCATGGCTCGCAGCCGCCGCAAGGACAAGCCGCTGAGGCCCGCGACGAAAGTTCTCACCGAGGGCTTCGATCCGCACCTGTCGCTTGGCTCCGCGCGACCCGCCGTCTTTCGCAGCTCCACCTACGTTTTCGACAGCCCCGAAGCAGCCGAGCACGCTTTCGACGTCACTGCTGGCCGCGCGAAGCTTCGCGAAGGCGAAGGCGCCGACCTTATCTATTCGCGCTTCAACCATCCGAACGCGGAAATGCTGGAAGACCAGATCGTGAACCTCGAAAAAGGCTCCACGTGCGCGCTTGCGTTTAACTGCGGAATGGCCGCCATCGTGACCTCGCTCTTTACGTTCCTGCGCCCGGGCCAGTCCATCGTCTATACGGTTCCGATTTACGGAGGCACGCAGCACTTCATTCAGGATTGCTTTTCGCAGTGGGGCGTCACGGGCATCCCGGTGCTCTCGGGACAGGCAGATCAGATCAACCGCGCGATTGCGTCCGCCAAGAAACTCGGCGTGGTCTTGCTCGAAACTCCCGCGAACCCCACCCTGATCATGACGGACATCAAGCAAGTCTGCGATACCGTCTCGAAGATGAAAATTCCCAAAGGCGGCGTGCGCCCGCTCGTGATGGTTGACAATACGATGCTCGGCCCGTCGTTCCAGCATCCCCTTGCGCTGGGCGCCGATCTGGTTCTTTACTCGGGCACGAAATATCTCTCCGGCTTCAGCGACATGCTCGCCGGGATCGCGCTCGCGAAGCATCGCGATCTGATTCGCCGCATCCGTTCCACCCGGGGCCTATTCGGCACGATCCTTCAGCCTGATGAATGCTGGATGCTCGCCGGCCGCCTGCCCACGGTGCGCCTCCGCATGGACAAGTCCAGCATCGACGCGCAGCGAATCGCCGAGCGCCTCGCGGAGCACAAGAAAATCAAGAAAGTGCTCTACCCGACGCTTTTCACCGATCCCGAACAGAAGCGGATCTACGCGGCGCAGTGCGACTATCCGGGCGGCATGTTGTCGCTGGAACTTCACGGTGGCAAGCGCGCCGCGTTCGATTATCTGCGCAATCTGAAGATTGCGCGCAACGCCGTGTCTCTTGGCGGAGTCGAAACGCTCGCCTGTCATCCCAAGACGACCACGCACTCCGGCTTCAGCGAAGCGGAATTCGCGCAGGCAGGGATCACCGACGGCCTCGTGCGCATTTCGGTCGGCATCGAGCACTGGCGCGACCTGCTCAACGATTTCGAGCAAGCCCTCGCCGCTGTGTAAGGAGGAGTCTTGTCATCCCGAGCCCAGCCCCGACGCTTTCGGTCGGGGATGGCGGCGAGGGATCTGCTTTTGCCTTTGACGCTGGCTGCGAACCGCCGCGTAACATCCCGAACGCCCCCAACGTAATCTAATTCTAGGGGGTATTTAAGGACATCATTCGATGCGAAAACGCATTTTCATTTTTCTTGCCGTTGTGCAATCGATCTTGTTTCTCGGCCACTGGTTTGTGTACGAGACGTGGCACACCTTCTGGGGCGTTCGCGGATCGGCCCTCGCCATCGCTTTCGCGGTGCTCTCGATCACGTTTCTCACCGCGTCGCTGCTCGCGCGCAGCTATTCGAACGCGCTCGTTCGCGCCTACTACACCGTCGCGGCGGTCTGGCTCGGATTCTTCAGCTTCACGTTTCTCGCCGCGTGCGCGTCGTGGATTCTTCTCGGCATCGCGACGCTCCTGCGCTTGCACGTCGCGCCGCGCGAAATCGCCGCTGCGCTATTCGGACTCGCCGCGCTCGCCAGCGCCTACGGTCTGCTGAACTCCGCGCGCACGCGCGTCACGCAAGTTTCCGTGAAGCTGCCGAATCTGCCTGACAACTGGCGCGGCCGTGTCGCAGCCCTCGTCACCGACACGCATCTCGGCCACGTCCGCGGCCACCGCTTCGCGAAGAAGATCGTCACGCTGCTTTCGCGCTTCGCGCCGGACATCATTCTGATCGGCGGCGATCTCTACGACGGCACCGCCGTCAATGCGCGCCGGCTCGCCGCGCCGCTCGAGAAGCTCTCGCCGCCGCTCGGCACCTACTTCATCGCCGGCAATCACGAGGAGTTCGGCCCGCAGGCGCAGTATCTCGCGGCCGTGCGCGATTCCGGCGTGCGTGTGCTCGACAACGAGAAAGTCGTCGTCGATGGTTTGCAGCTCGTCGGCGTGCACCATCGCGATTCGGTCCATCCGGAGCGCTTCCGCGCGATTCTGCGCGGCGCTGCTCTCGACCCGGGCCGCGCCAGCATCCTGCTCACGCACGAGCCGCGCCATCTGCCGATCGCCGCCGAAGAAAAAATCGGCCTCCATCTCGCGGGCCACACGCACGCGGGCCAGTTCTTCCCGTTCACCTGGTTCACGTCGCGCATCTACGGCCCGTTCGTTTACGGACTCAAGCGCCTCGGCGATCTCTTCGTTTACACGTCGTGCGGCGCGGGCACATGGGGACCGCCGATGCGCGTCGGCACCTCGCCCGAAATCGTCCTCATCAATTTCGAATAGTGCATTTGTGGCACAGACACTCATGTCTGTGCTCTTGCTCCGAGTTCCGCGTCATGGCCAATTTCCCGTGGACTCCACTTCGCGCGCCATGTAGCATCGTTTTATGAAATGTTCCCGTTCCGGTTGCACGCGCCCCGCCGACAAGCAGTGCGCGGAATGCTCGCGCTCGTTTTGCCCGCAGCATTACGAGATTTGCGACTTGTGCGAAGAGCCGGTTTGCCACGATTGCCGCGAAGCGCACCAGTCGAGCCCGCAGCACGAAGGCCGCTGATTTCTCGCCCATGACAATTGAGCGCCGCAGGCTGATTATCCTTGCGGCCGTCATCTCGGTCGCAGTCGCAGGCGCGCGCATCGCCGCGCAGCAGCAACCGCAGCCGCCCGCGCAGCCGCAGACGCCGCCGGTCGGCCCGATGGCGCGCATCCTCGGCCAGGCGCTCTTCAATCAGCACTGCGCAAGCTGCCATCAGCATGCGATGACCAGCGAGAATCAAACTCCCATCGTCATCGGCGGCCGCTCCGCGCCCACCACCGAAACTCTCGGCCAGATGACGCCCGAAGCGATCTACGCGACGCTCACCACCGGCGACATGGTCCAGCAGGGCCAATCGCTCACCGACACCGAAAAGCGCGTCATCGCCGAATTTTTCGGCGGACGCCCGCTTGGCGCAGCCGATGCCGGCGACGCCAGCCACATGACCAACCACTGCGCGTCGAATCCGCCGATCAACGACTCCGCCCCAGCCGGCCACGTGTGGAATGGCTGGGGCAACAGCCTTGCCAACACGCGGTTTCAGCGAGCGCTGGACGCCGGCCTCTCCGCGCATCAAGTTCCGCGCCTCCAACTGAAATGGGCGTTTGGCCTGCCTTCGGGCGGCGAAACTTCCGGCCAGCCGGCCATCGTCGGCAGCCGCGTCTTCTTCGGCGACTACAACAGCTACGCCTACTCGCTCGACGCCGCGACCGGCTGCGTGTACTGGTCGTTTCATGCTGACGGCCAAATCCGCACCGCAGCCCTCGTCGCGCCGGTCAGGCGGGAAGGCCGCGCGACCTTTGCCGTCTTCTTCGGCGACAAGAAGGCCAACGTCTACGCGCTCGATCCGCGCACCGGCGCGCTGCTCTGGAAGCGCAACCTCGAGCAGCGGCTGCTCTCGCACATCACCGGCGCGCCCGCCTACTACAAGGGCCGGCTCTACGTCGGCCTCGCCGGTTCGGAAGAGATCGTCTCCTCCGACCCGCACTATCCCTGCTGCACCTATCGCGGCAGCCTCACCGCGCTCGACGCCTCGACCGGCGACGTGATCTGGAAAACCCACACGATCCCCGACGAACCCAAGCCGACGAAGAAAAATTCCATCGGCACGCAGCTCTGGGCGCCGGCGGGCGCGTCGATTTGGACCACGCCGACGATCGATCCCAAGCGCAACGCGATCTACGTCGGCACGGGCAACGCCTTCACCGAGCCCGCCGTGAAAACGTCCGACTCGATCATGGCCTTCGACCTGAAAACCGGAAAAGTTCTCTGGTCGTATCAGGCGCTCGCGAATGACGCGTCGCCCGGCGGCTGCGGCCCCAACGCTCCCAGGGACGCGCAGTGCCCGCAAAATCCCGGTCCCGACTGGGACTTCGGCAACTCTCCGATTCTGCGCACGCTCAAAAGCGGCAAGCGCGTTCTCGTCGCCGCGCATAAGGGCGGCCAAGTCGTCGCCGTCGATCCCGACCGCGGCGGCAAGCTTCTCTGGACCGCCGATCTTTCCGCCGGGCGCGATACGTCTGCGCCGGTGCAGGTCCAAATCATGTGGGGCGGCGCGGCCGACGCGGAAATTGTCTATTACGACACGCGCGCGGGCAGCGTCGCGGCGATTCGCCTTGCGGACGGAAAAATCGTCTGGAATCGCACGATCGAGCCTTCGCCCGCGCATCCCGGCGCCGGAGGACGTCCGCGCAAGGGAGTCGAGGCCGCGCTCACTCTGATTCCCGGCGTGCTCTTCGCCGGCGGATGGGACGGCGTCCTGCACGCGCTCTCGACCGACGACGGCCACGAGCTCTGGCAGTTCGACACCGCGCGCGAATTCACCGCCGCCAACGGAGTCCCGGCGCATGGCGGCTCGCTCGGCGCGCCCGGCCCCGTCATCGCAGGAGGCATGCTCTTCGTCGGCTCGGGGTACGTCGGCACCGGCAATGGCATGCCCGGCAACGTCCTCCTCGCCTTTTCCGCGCAGTAGTGCTTCTTCCCTCCGAGATTTGAACGTAGCGCCGCGGTCTTCAGCGCGGCATCTTCGCTTGCCAAGTCTGTCGGTAGCGCTGGTTTACCCCGAGGAACGAAGGGCTCGTCCGGTCGGCGATTTTCGGTTCTCTCGCCTAGGTTTGAATGTAGCGCCGGGTTCTCCAGCCCGGCATCTTCCTTTGCCGCGAAATTCGAGACTCGAAGGTCGACATTCGCACTCGGCGTTCCTCCTCTAGATCCTGAGGAGCAGACCACGTGCCCCGCATCTGCCCTGCGCGTGTTCCTGAGACCCTTCGGAAATGATTTACCTACTCGGTAGGCATGTTTGTCGATATCATACGTCCCGCCATGGATACTAAAGGTCAGATCGCAAACTATGTTCGTGAAATAGATCGAGTTAGCGCAGATAAGGAAAACCTCTGGCGAATGATACGGAAGTGTATCCAGGACGACCACGTCGACGACGCAATCAGCCTGCTGAATCGGTATTTCGGCATGAAGGAGAGAATCGAAAGGGTCGAGACAGATTTGCAAGGCCTCCTGAAAGCGCAGCTCGCGGACAAATAGATGAGCGCACTACCGCATCTCGCCAAAGAGATCGACCTCTTGAGATGGGTCGCGGCCAATCCTAACAAGCCTTTCGACCCGAACATGGTCGTGAGTACAAGCACGGGACACACTGACGACTGGGAATGGCAGGCCGTACTCCATCAAATGGAAGAACTAGCTCGCCTGAATTACATACGCAAGATCAAGCAAGATTCCGGCGGCTCGACATATTGGACGATTACTGAAAGAGGCGAGAGTTACCTGAATGCACTTGAGCGCGCCGAGACTGCAAACCTCGAAACCGCTGTCGCTGATTCGATAAGTCGGCCGCAGATACCGCCTTCAAACTTTGATACTGTAACCAAACCAGTTACCGCAACTATCCAATCGCCGCTCGCGCAGGATACGCGTCCATTTCCCAGCTTCGGTGAAGAGCAAGCGAAATCCGACCGGCTGAGCCGCGAGACGATTGATCGATTCACCGATCGCACACGCACGATTTTCGAAATCGCCGACCATTTCCGACTTTCGACTAGACGCCCAGCCATTTCCACCATTCACCTGATTAGAGCATTCGCGGCCCAACCTGAGGGCCAGTTCCCACAAATGTTACGAGAATCCGACGTCAGTCTGGATCTGCTCATCCCTCCAAGAGACGACATGCCAGAGGAAGGCTCCCTAGGGGGAATCACTTCAAGCGCCGGTTGGCAACTGCCCCCAGTCACAGATGACGTCCAACTCGCATTGCTCAACGCTCGTCAGAAGGCGAACGAGCTACTTTCTGCAACCATCGATGATAGTCACGTGCTGTACGGGCTACTATCCGTTTCCGGCACCGACAACCTCCTGATTCAAGAACTGAACAGGCGCGGTGTCATAGCAGATAAGGTCAGGCTAGCGACGGCCACGCAAAGTGGCCCCTCGACGCACGTCGCTCGGGATCGCTGGACGGTCGACGACTCCCTAGGCTATTTCCCCTACGCGTACGCAATCTATCGATTTCTGACCGACAAGAACACTGCGCCGCCTCTCGCGATAAGTATCCAGGCCCCGTGGGGTGGCGGAAAAACGTCATTGATGCGAATGGTTCAAGCGCAACTCGACCCCGCGTCACTTCGGCGAGATCAAACTCCTCCGCCCGAAAGGAAAAGGGCGACCGTCAAAGACGTGATCGCCGAGATCGAAAGATTATCGTCGACCCAGAATGCTAACGCCGCTAAGAGGGCACCGGCCGCGGGACAACCCGACCAAGACACAAATCAGGTCCCGCAGATTAAGCCTCCCACAAACGAAGACACCGGGGAACGCAGGGTAACGATTTGGTTCAATGCTTGGAAATATGAGAGCACGGCCCAAGTGTGGGCGGGCCTAGCAGACACGATTGTGCGTCAGGTAAGCGATCGACTCGGACCCGTCGAAAGAGAATTGTTTTGGCTGCGACTACAGTTGCGGCGAATCGACACTGGCGAAGTACGGCGCAGAATCCACGAGCAAATTCTGCTGCGTTTCTGGCAGAAGCTCCCCCATTGGGCCTGGGCGTATGTTTTGTGTCCGGCAGTATCCCTGTTCGCGGTCATCTTCGGAAGAGTTGTTCACAGGCCAGGATGGGAAGTCGGAGGATGGGTGAGTGCGATTCTGACCACCGCAGCCAGCCTGGTTGCGGCCTCCCTCCAATTGAAGGGCGCTTCATCGGAAGTCGAGCGGCAGCCTGCCGACTTGAGCCTTGCGAAAATCGTGGAAGTCCCAGATTACAGAGCAAACCTCGGATTCGTGCATCATGTAACAGACGATCTAGGCAAAGTGTTTGAGACTATCCCCAAGAAATACCTTCCAATGGTCATTTTTATTGACGACCTGGACCGTTGTTCACCGAGCAAGATTTCCGATGTCATTGAAGCCGTGAACTTGTTTCTCGCGGGCGAATTTCCCGACTGCATGTTTGTCCTGGGCATCGACGATGAGATGGTAGCCGCTGCGCTCGATAAAGCCCACAGCGATGTCATTTCCAGAATGCCAAGCTATGCGAAATCGGGGTCGATAGGTTGGCGATTCATGGACAAGTTTGTTCAACTCCCCTTCATCGTCCCTCCGCCCACACCAGAAGAATTAAGAAAATATGCGGACTCGCTCTTCTCACAAGACAGCCCTGAGGTTGCAAACCTTGATATCGAAGCGAGGAATGAGGCCGCCGAGGTCATCGAGAGAAGCACCGACATACAGGAAACGCGAGAGGTCGTCGAGAAAGTCGCAACAAAGAGGTCGCTCACGAATCAGCAGCGACGGAGCCTTACTGAGGAAGTGGCAGTTATGCAGCAAATGAATCAAAACATAAAGGCCTTCTCCGACGAAGAGGCGAAGATCAAGAAACAACTGGCCGCTTGGGCTATTCGTTTCTCAGTCAATCCGAGGGACATCAAGCGTTTCATCAACGTTTTCCGTTTTTACTATTTCTTGAGAGCCGCACGCGAAGCCCGAGGACAAACCGTGCCCAGCTTGAGACAGCTGAGTTGCTGGATTCTCTTCTCGCTGAAGTGGCCGGAAGCGGTCCGTTACTTGAGCCGAGCTCAGGCGGTAGCCGACACCTCGCGCCGCGCCCAGGTTGAACTTTTGGAGAAGTGCGCCTCACAATCCCAAGACGTGATTACTTGGAGAAAACGTGCCGCAGAGTCTCTCGGCATCGAGAGCAGCGAGAACTGCTGGTTTTGGAGCGAAGAAATCATGCGATTCTTCCAGCACGAGTCCACGCTGCCGGCCTCAGATAGGTTATCTACATCATTCGAGAGCGGCCTCTGGTGACCGCCTCTTAACCAGAGCTCGCTCCTTCTTGCGGACTGGGAACTCGTCGGACTGGTCCTAGTCCTCTCCCAAACCTGTCCTCAGGGTCAATTCTCAACGCGTCGCAATCGTGATTAGCTGAAACGGGCTTCGTGTATTTCGCGAAGAAGGAACGATGGACGAAACGAGACGAATGTCGCGACGCGGGACGCAAAATGCGGCTCGCCTCGGCACGCCGGGGCGAGGCCTTACCATTCGGGTTTCTACTCGACAATGCTGCCGAGTAGAAATCGCTGTAACTCACTCAAAACAAAGAATCGGCGTCCCGGCTACTCGACAATTTTTCGACAGGAAGGGCTCCCAGGTCCCCGGCAAGGGGAGCCTGGGAGATCGGACCGGCAGCCGAATTTTCGAGTTTCGTTTTTCGGCGATTCGACCAGAATCGCCGTCCCGCTTGTCCCGAGCAACGCCGAGGGGAGCTCATCCGCCGCGGCGGACGAGCCGAGGGACCCACTGCTCCAAAAACAAAGATGCCGCGCTGAAGACCGCGGCGCTACGTTCAAATCTTTGGGCCTCGCGGCCGATCACCAATCACTGTTCACTAGCCACTGACTTCCGCTATTCTTATCAGCTTATGCTCGACCTCGGATACGTACGGGAACACCTAGACGTGATCGAAAAGATGGCGCGCGACCGCGGCGTCACGATCGACCTCGACGCGTTTCGCCAGATCGATACGCAGCGGCGCGAACTCATTCGCGCGAACGAACAGCTCAAGGCCGAGCGCAACAAGGCCAGCGAAGAGATCGCGCGCCTCAAGAAAGAAAAGCAGGACGCCTCCGCGATTCTCGCCCGGATGAAGGAAGTCTCCGACAAGATCAAAGAGGACGACGAGAGCATCACCTCGCTTGATGATCGTCTGCGCCAATTCATGCTGACCGTGCCCAACATCCCGCATTCGAGCGTGCCGGTGGGCCACAGCTCCGCGGACAACGTGGTGGTGCGCGAATGGGGCGCGCCGCCGAAATTTGATTTCGCGCCGCGTCCGCACTGGGACGTGGGCGAAGGCGCCGGAATTCTGGATTTCGAGGCGGCGATCAAGATGTCCGGCGCGCGCTTCGCGGTGTACAAGGGGCTCGGCTCGCGCCTCGAGCGCGCCATCGCCAATTTCTTCCTCGACATCCACACGCGCGAGCACGGCTACACGGAAATCCTGCCGCCGTTCCTCGTCAATACGGGCGCGCTAACGGGCGTGGGGCAACTGCCGAAATTCGCGGCGGAGATGTTCCACCTCGAAGGCACGGACCTGTGGCTCACGCCGACGGCGGAAGTCGAGCTGACGAATCTCTACCGCGACGTGACGATCGACGAAGCCGCGCTGCCGATCAAAGTCTGCGCGTGGACTGCGTGCTTCCGCGCGGAGGCCGGCGCCGCGGGAAAAGACACGCGCGGCATCAAGCGCCAGCACCAGTTTCAGAAGGTGGAGCTGTTCAAGTTCACGCACCCGGACCGCAGCTACGACGAGCTGGAAACGCTGGTGCGCAATGCGGAAAAAACGCTCGAGCGGCTGGGGCTGCATCATCGCGTGGTGCAGCTATGCACCGGGGATATGGGATTCGCGTCGTCGAAGACGTACGACATCGAGGTGTGGCTGCCGTCGAGCGGCGAGTTCATGGAGATTTCGTCCTGCTCGAATACGGAGGCGTTTCAGGCGCGGCGGTCGGGGATTCGTTTCAAGCCGAAGAGCGGAGGCAAAAGCGAGTTCGTTCACACGCTGAATGGATCGGGGCTGGCGGTCGGGCGGACGTGGATCGCGATTGTCGAAAATTATCAGCAGAAGGACGGCTCGATCGTGATTCCGCCGGCGCTCGTGCCGTACATGGGCGCGGAAAAAATCGGGCCGCACGGCGAGCCGCTAGGATACCGGACGTAAGCGGCGGATGGGCTGCGCGTTGCCAAGGAACCGCGCCGGGCACGATATATCGTGCCCCTACGAAGAAAACAAGAACGCGGAGAGCAGAGCGAACGTCGCATCGGCTCCCCGCGTTTGAATTGATGCCCCAGGCTCGACTGATCCCCAAGCTCCCCTAACCGGGGACTTGGGGACCCCATCTAGTTTGCGGCAGCGATGCTGGCGACTTGCAGCGAGCCGTCGGCGTTCATGGTGCCGGTGACGGTGACCTGCTGGCCCAAGTCCTTGTCGGGATGGACCGCGTCCTGATTCTTGATCGCGATGACTTTGTTGTCCTTGCCGTTCACGAAGACCCAGGAAGCGTTGTTCTTCGAAACGCAGGTCGAGGCGCAGGCTTTGTGAGCCGCGTTCGCGCCCTTGGCGCCGCAGTGGCTGTCGCTGATCCAGCCGGTCCAGGTCGACGCCTTTTCATCGGCGAAGCTGGCCAGGCTGATCGTGGCGAGCAGAACCGCGAGCAGTCCGAACATGCTGATCGCTTTCTTCATGTTCTTCCCCCCTTGAAAATACTTTATGCGTGCAAATCTAGCTGGGTTGGTTGTCGAAAGAACTGTGTAGCGTACAAACTGACCACTCTCCTTATACTCCAAGACGCCACGTCCGACAAGGCGAGCCATGGTACCGGCCGATGCGGGGCCGAAAGCAATCACCGACACGCAGGCTGCCTTGGTTCGGGGGAGGGACGAGCCCGGCGCTCCCACCCCGTGCGCTGGCTCGCCCCGGCTGGTGTCTCAATTCCTAGAATGCCGTCCAGCCGGCTTTGCATCCGAGCTACGATCGCTTTGCTGAGCCTTCGACGCGAAAATGGATACAACTATAGTGCTAAGAGTAACTTACGGCCTATTTGCGGCTACAGGGGAGCATGGCCGGATTATCTGTGACGGCACGGGCGCTACATCTTAGTTATTGGTTTTCATTGACATCCAGCCCTGCTTGACTAAACTTCGATTCTCGTGGGACTTACCAGTACCCAGACAATTCACGGCACTCGATACCGGCCCTAGCACTATAGGTTCCTGCCTCAGGAGGAAAGCACGATGGCGACGGTGGGCAAGGCAATTCCCCAACCCGTACCGCGAATTGCGCCGCGCGAGGACCTAAACCCTCACCGCATCGCTCAGATTCAGTTCGATATGGCCGCGGAATACCTGAAGCTCGATCCCAGCCTGCGCCAGATTCTGCGGACTCCCAAGCGCGTGCTCGAAGTGTCCATCCCGACGAAGATGGACAACGGACAGGTGAAAGTTTTTACGGGCTACCGCGTGCAGCACAATGTGGCGCGCGGGCCGGCGAAGGGCGGAATCCGGTATCACCCCAATGTGACGGTCGATGAAGTAAAGGCGCTGGCGACCTGGATGACGTGGAAGTGCGCGGCGGTGAACATTCCGTTCGGCGGCGGCAAGGGTGGAGTCATCTGCGACCCGAAGCGCATGAGCAAGCCGGAACTCGAACGGATGACGCGGCGCTACACGTCTGAAATTTTGCCGCTGATCGGGCCCGAGCAGGATATTCCCGCGCCGGACGTCTACACCGACGCACAAACGATGGCGTGGATCATGGACACATATTCCATGACCAAGGGTTACTCGACGCTGGGCGTCGTGACCGGCAAGCCCGTTTCGATCGGCGGATCGGAAGGACGCAAGGAAGCGACTGCGCGCGGATGTCTTGTGGTCGCGGAAGAAGCGTGCAAGGTGAAGAAGATGTCGTTGCGCGGCGCGAGCGTGGCGATCATGGGATTTGGCAACGCAGGCTCGCTCGTCGCGAAGCTTTTCACCGAGAAGAAAGCGCGCGTGGTGGCGATCAGCGATTCGCGCGGGGGCGTATTCAACTCGCGCGGGATCGATCCGCTGAAGGCGATGCGCTATAAGGAGCGCGCGCAAACGGTGGTCGGCATGCCGGGCACGTCGCGCATTTCCAACGACGATCTGCTGACGATGAAGTGCGACATCCTGGTGCCGGCGGCGCTTGAAAACGTGATTACTCTGAACAATGCCGATCAGATCAAGGCAAAGATCATCACCGAAGCCGCCAATGGACCGACGACTCCGCACGCGGACGAAGTGCTGGCGCGCAAGGGCATCGTGGTGCTGCCCGATATTCTCGCGAACGCCGGCGGCGTTACCGCCAGCTATTTCGAGTGGGTGCAGGATTTGCAGAGCTTCTTCTGGCCGATGGAAGAAGTGAACTCGAAACTCGAATCCGTGATGCGGCGCGCGTTTCTGGAAGTGCACGAAATGGCGCGGAAGCATCGCACGCATATGCGGACCGGCGCCTACGTGCTTGCCGTCGGCCGCGTCGCAGATGCGACGCTCGTCCGCGGCCTCTTCCCCTGATTCGACTCATCGCGGCAATCGCCGCAAGTGTGTCGCGCAGCGTCTCCACAGAAAATTGTTGTTGCGTGTGTGGCGGCAACGCGCGTACATTTTTCTTTGCCGGTGCGCCCCGCAATCGGGTGTCGCCGGCATTTGTGCCTAGCGCGGAGGGCACGACGAGTTGAGCACGCACACGAACCAGAACGGCCACGGAAACCCCACACCTCCGATACTCTTAACGGTCGCCGGATTCGATCCTTCCTGTGGAGCAGGCGTGGCGGCCGATTTGAAGACTTTCGCTGCGCACAACTGCTACGGCGTCGCGGCAGTGACAGCGCTGACCGTGCAATCGACTCAGGGCGTGCGCGCGGTCCATGCGACTCCATGCGCGGCTCTTCGCGCGCAGCTCGAAGCGCTTGCCGAAGACAGCGCTCTTGCCGCTGTCAAGATCGGCATGCTGGCGAACCGAGCCAATGCGAGCGCCGTCGCCGAGTTTCTCGATAAGCACAAATTCGCGCACGTCGTTCTCGATCCGGTTTCGCGGCCGACAACGGGCGATGTGGAATTGCTCGACGGGCCGGGCCTGAAATTCCTGCGCGATGAGCTCTTGAAGCGCGCCAGTGTGATCACGCCCAACATGCTCGAAGCAGAACTCCTAACAGGCATGCAAGTGAAGGACGTGAACGAGATGAAGGCCGCAGCGCAGAAGTTGATGGAGATGGGTGCGCGGGCCGTCATTGTGACGGGCGGACATCTGGAAAAACCGACCGACGTGCTTTGCGACGCCGAGGGACTCGAGACATTTGGCGGCGATCACGTGAAGAGCGCCAACACGCATGGCTCCGGCTGCACGTTTTCATCCGCGATTGCAGCGCAGCTCGCGTGCGGGCAGCATTTGCGCGACGCAGCGATTCTTGCCAAGGCCTACGTCATGAAGGCAATCGAAAAATCCTATTCGACCGGCAAGGGCGCCGGGCCGCTCAATCAGCTCTTTCGCTTCCACCAGGAGCCGCCGCCGCGCGGTGTCCACGAAGTGCCCCAGCACGGCATGCATCCTGCCGCCGAACCCGCAGCGCATTAGGCGCCCTGCCGGCAACTTTCTTCAGCGAAAATTGGGCTCCGAAATTGGTCCCGCTGAGTGGTCTCTACGTCGGGCTTCGAGGCAGCTCGGGTCCGAAATCTATGCGGTTTCCGCTCTCAGATTCAAATAACCCTGTTGGTTGTCGATCCGCGGGATATCGATTTGCTCCCCAGCTAAAATGCGAGAGTGAATGGCGCGTAGCTCGTCCTCTGAAATTGCGGCGGGGAGGAATCTGAAAACACTTGCTGCTAAGTAGTCAGGTCTCTCCTCAAAGGCATACCATCGGCGGCCCAACCTCTCAGCGAGGGCACCGGTGGTATTCGATCCTGCGAAAATGTCCACAACTAAATCGTCAGGGTCAGTGAGAAGCCGAACAAAGAATTCGGGCACGGCCTCAGGGAATCGCGCAGGATGCGTCTCGGTGCCAACAGCCTTACAGCCCCGACTGTACTGTCCATTCGATTCTGTATTGGGTATCTGGAGCAAATTGGAGGGAATGGCACCTCCATTGTCGCGGCCAAAGCCCTCGCTGATCTCGTGCCCGGAGGGACGCAATTTGGGGGAGTAGAATGCCGACGGGTTCTCAAGTAACTTTTTCATTCTGTCGCTGTACGGCGTCAGCACTTTGGTCACGTCGGCCTTCGGCCACGGACCCTTGCTCAGCCACCAGATGGTGTTAACGGAGTCCTTCGCTCGCATCTTGCGTTTGTTGACCCATTCGATCGGGCTCGGAAGCTTAGACGGATTGAACCAGTAAAAGTCCTCGGCGAGCGAGAATCCTACGTCATCGCAGAGCTTGATCAGGGTGCGGAAATTGTACAGGCTACGAGCAGGCACACCTCTCACATACGCGCCGCCGAGATCGATGACGAAGCTGCCGTCGGGGCGTAGTTTCCTTAGGACGATCCGGCCGAACTCCGCTAGCCAATCGGCATACTCATCCTGCTCCTTATTGCCGTATTCCTTCTGCCTTTGAAGAGCGAACGGCGGACTGGTGACAACTAGGTTCACACTGTCGTCAGCAAGCTCGGTTAGCAGGGCTCGTGAGTCTCCGCAAACTGCCTGTCCGACGTGGGTCCGGTATGCGGCTTTCAAAGTTGTCCCCAGATTGGCTGCTACTTTAAGTCTGTAGATATTAAGTCATCAGCACGGCAATAGTTATACCCCATGGCGAAACGCAACTCAACCCGACTTATTCTCGCCCACAATTTGCGAGCACTTCGATTGCAGAAGCACTTGAGCCAAGAAAGGCTGGCTGAGCTTGCGGGCCTGCACAGAACCTACGTGGGATCGGTCGAGCGGGGAGAACGCAATATCTCTATAGATAATATTGAGGCCCTCGCCAGAGGCCTCCAAGTAGACGTGACAGACCTTCTGTCGGCTAAGAGGCCGTTATGAAGGAACACCCGGATCATGCGATTCTGCTGAAGCTATTTCCGTACATCCGTCAGTATCAAGAATTGGCCCTGAAGCACGGCGTCAACGATATCTTCCAAGATAACGGAGGCAAGCTACTTCAAGTGATTCTGACTCTCGGTCTGACGGTCATACCGGGCCGCGAGGGTAATGACGCTGTCGATGAAGAGGGCAAGGAATATGAGCTGAAGTCCGTGAATCTCGACTTGACGAAGAGTTTTTCTACCCACCATCACATCAACCCCACGATCATCACCAAGTATCGCCAGGTTGACTGGATCTTCGCCATCTATCGAGGAATCGAGCTCAAAGCCGTCTACCGCCTCGGGCCTGACACTCTGGCAATCTTCTTCGACAAATGGGAGCGGAAGTGGCACGAGGAAGGTGGCAAAGACATCAACAATCCGAAGATTCCCGTATCGTTCGTGGTTGAAAATGGCGAACTGCTCCATGGGCAGAAGCCGCCCCTATCAACCTCGGAACCGCCCGAGGAATAGAACTCCGCACTTCGCTGCGGATTCGAAGACCACAGAGTGGTCTCTCAGGGTCCCCGATCAGCGGTCCGCGAGTCTGCGCTACTCGGCCGCCGCCGCAGCGAGCGATTCAACGCTCGCGAGGACCGGAAGAAACTGGTCCGGCAGGTTGTGGCGCGCTTTCAGATAGGCCGCTGAGTTGTAGGAAAGCCAGACAGTCCCGTCCGCGTCCTCGGCGACCAAGATTTTCAACGGCAGGTCGATCGCGATGCTGGGGGATGCGATCATGAGCGGCGTGCCGCCTTTCGGATTGCCGAAAATCAGAAGCTTCGTGTTGCGCATCTTCAATCCCACTTTTTCAGCTTCCCCGCTGTGGTCGACGAGCGCGAAAAGTGTGATGCCCTTCGCTTGAAGGATGGATTTCAACTTCGAGACCGTGTCGTCCACCGAATGGCTGCTGCGCTTGCGGCTGATTCCATTATCCGGAGCGGATGCCATTTGCAGCCTCACTTCCCCGGGGATCATTCTCTCCCGAGTTCAGACGGAAATCAGATAGATCGCCATAGCCAGCCCGACGAGTGCGAGCACAAGAGATGTGATGATGGCTCCGGTAGAAGGTTGCGTGAAGTTCGTCTCGCCCTGATTCAATTGGCGGATGAGACGGACGTGGTGCCAGGTGGAGAAACCGTTCATGGCCACGCCCATCAAAATCATTGCAGTACCAAACCAGATGGAAAGGCCCCGACGGCTGCCTTTGAGGGCCGGCTTCACCAGTGCGAGTTGCTGCAGAAAGAGCCCGAAACGGGCCACGACGAAACCGAATCCCATGAATGCGAGGCCCGTGCGAATCCACGCAAGAAACGTGCGTTCCGCGGCAAGGTAGTCGCTCACGTTGCCATTCGTGGTCCCCTGCGACGATGAGCTCATTGCGAATCCGAATGTGGCGCCTGCGGATTGTAGCCTAGCGGCGGAACACAATGCGACCGGCGACGATTGTGGCCATGGGAGCGCCGCGGAAGGCGCGGCCGTCGAAAGGCGTGTTGCGTGACTTGCTGGCCGATTCGGCGGCCCGGAACGTCCATTCGCGCGTTGTCGAGAAAAGCGTGAGATCGGCAGGCTCGCCCGCGGCGATTTTCCGTTCGATATCGAGGACGCGCGCCGGACCGGTGGTGAAAAGCTCCACCAAACGCATCAGGGAGAGTTTGTTTGCGTGGACGAGTTCGGATAGACCAAGCGCGAGGGCGGTCTCAAAGCCCGTGATGCCGAAGGGCGCGCGATCGAATTCAACGTCCTTGCTCGCGGGATGATGCGGGGCGTGATCCGTGCCGATCGCGTCGACGCTGCCATCGGCGAGGCCGGCAATCAGGGCGTCTCGATCCTCGCGGGAGGCAAGGGGCGGGTTCATCTTGTAGTTCGAGTCGTAACGGACATCCTCATCGGTCAGCGTGAAGTGATGGGGTGTGACTTCGCAGGTGACGCGCAGGCTGCGCTTCTTTGCCCAGCGCACATGTTCGAGCGAGCGCCGCGCGGACATGTGCGCGATGTGAAGACGCGCACCGGTCAGCGATGCCATTTCGACATCGCGGCCGACGCAGATCGACTCTGACTGGGCCGGAATTCCTTTGAGTCCCAGCCGAAACGCCTGCGGGCCCTCGCGCATCACGCCGCCCGCGAAGAGCGACAGATCCTCACAATGATCGATCACCGGCAGACCGAGCGAGTCGCAATATTCCATCACCTGCCGCATCAGGCGAGCGGTGGCGACCGGCTTGCCGTCGTCGCTCACGGCCACAATTCCTGCTGATTTCATCGCGAAAATCTCCGCGAGCGCCTCGCCCTTGCTCCCCATCGACGCCGCGCCGATCGGCCAGACGCGAACGCTGGCCGAGGCCGCCGCGCGCTCGACGATGCTGCGCGTCACCGAGGCGTTGTCGTTCACCGGCTGCGTATTGGGCATACAGCACACGGCCGTGAAACCGCCACGGGCAGCGGCGCGCGTGCCGGTTTCAATCGTTTCGGAGAGTTCCTGGCCGGGCTCGCGCAGATGGCAGTGAAGATCGATGAAGCCGGGCGCGACGACCAGATCTGCCGCGTCAAAAATCTCCGCGCCGGGCGCCGAAAGGTTCGCGCCGACATTGGAGATTCGTCCGCCATCCATCAAGACATCGAGGTTGGCGTCGGTCTTGCTTGCCGGGTCGAGCACGCGGCCATTCTTGATCAGGAGCATCCGGTCAGTCCCTTGCGGGATGGGGCGCGTCCGCAGGCGGACCGCCGACAAGATGATAAAGAAGCGCCATGCGAACGGCGAGGCCGTTGGTCACCTGTTCGAGTACGCAGGACTGCGGGCCGTCGGCCACGGCGGAATCGATTTCGAGGCCCCGAATCATCGGCCCTGGGTGCATCACGAGTGCGTCCGGACGGGCGCGCCGCAATCGCTCCGGCGTGAGCTGGTAGCGGGCGATGTACTCATCGGGAGACAGCGCTGGTTCGTGGAGGCGCTCGGTCTGGACGCGCAAAGCCATGACCACATCCGCGCCCTCAAGGGCCTCCTCGATCCGCAGCACGCGGCGGAGATTCGGAGCAAGACGTTCGACTTCCGGCGGCATCCACATCGGCGGGCCGCAGAGAGTGATGCATGCACCATATTTGCCGAGCAGATGAATATTCGAGCGGGCCACGCGGCTGTGCAGGATGTCGCCGAGAATCGTGACGTTCAAGCCCTCAAGCTTCCCCTTGCGATCGCGCATCGTGAGCGCATCGAGCAGAGCCTGCGTTGGATGCTCGTGGGTGCCGTCACCGGCATTGAGCACCGGAATAACCAAGCGTTCGGCTACAAAGTGCGGCGCGCCGGAAGAGCTGTGGCGCATCACGATGGCGTCCGGCTTCATAGCATCGAGCGTGCGAACGGTATCGATGAGGGACTCGCCCTTCTTCAGGCTCGAGGCTTCCGCCTGCAAAGCCATCGTATCGGCGCCGAGACGAGAGGCTGCGGTAGTGAAACTGATGCGCGTGCGCGTGGATGATTCGAAAAATGCGACCGCGACTGTCTTACCGCGCAGGGTGGCAAGCTTTTTCAGCGGGTGACGCTGGAATTCCTGGAATGGCTTGGCCTGATCGAGGAAAAAATCGATTTGCTCGCGGCTGAGGGACTCAATTCCGAGCAAATGTGAAAGACGCTGCACTGTTTCCCTTTGGACTTTGCCTCCAGAACCCCGGCGGACCGAATCAGGCGACTCGATCCACCAGCATCACGCGCTCCTCTCCATCGATTTCTTGGAGGCGAACTTCCACGATTTCGGTGTCGCTCGTCTGGATCGTCTTGCCGATGAAACTGGCCTCGATGGGCAGCTCCCGGTGGCCGCGGTCGATCAGCACGCACAGCCGGATGCGGCGAGGGCGGCCGAGGTCGAAGAGCCCATTCATCGCGGCACGAATCGTGCGGCCGGTGTAGAGCACGTCGTCGACGATCACAAGATCGCGATTATCCACGCCGAATTCAATATCCGTCGATTGCACCACGGGCTGTGCGCCGACGGTGGAGAGGTCATCGCGGTACAGAGTGATATCGAGAATGCCCACGGGAACCTCGACGTGCGCGAATGTTCGAATCGCCTTCGCAAGCCTCTCAGAGAGAGGCACACCGCGGCGCCGCACCCCGATCAGAGCAAGGTCCTTGGCGCCCCCTGTTTTTTCCGCGATTTCATGCGCCATGCGCTGCAAAGTGCGACCGAGGTCTTCAGCCGACAGAATTTGGCGTTTTTCGACGATGCGCATCGGGCGCAACATCGTAGCACACACGCCAGCGACTTCGCAGCGAGGCGAATCAGACACCGAAGTTTTCCACCGCGGGACCCCTTGACCCGCGTGTTAAAATTTTGACAGTGAGCTCGCCCGAGCTGGCACGCATTGCGCCATGGCCCTCGGGGGTTGACCTCCGAGTCTGCATCGGTACCCTTTCCCTCAAAAACCCTGTAATTGCAGCGAGCGGCACCTTCGGCTACGGCATCGAGTTCGCGCACCTGGTCGATCTGAACCGGCTCGGCGGCATCGTGGTCAAGGGCTTGTCCATCGAACCGATGGCTGGCGCGCCGCCACCGCGAATCGTTGACGCCGTCGGCGGAATGATCAACGCCATCGGGCTGCAGAACATAGGCGTGCGCGCCTTTGTCGCGGAGAAACTGCCACAACTCAGGACCTTTGACACCGCAGTGATTGCCAACGTCTTCGGCCGGACCGTTTCCGAATATGTCGAGGTCATCCGTGTCTTGGAAGATGCGGAGGGCCTTGCCGCGTACGAGCTGAACATTTCGTGCCCCAACGTGGAACGAGGTGGGGCGGAATATGGTACTACCCCAGCTTTGACGGCGGAGGTCGTTGGAGCCGCCCGCAAGGCTTGCCGAAGGCCTCTCTGGGTCAAACTTTCACCGTCTATTGGAAATATTGGAGTTATAGCAAGGGCGGCTGAAGGGGCGGGAGCGGACGCCGTTGTTATCGCAAACACCTACCCCGCACTGTGTATAGACTCCCACACCCGAAGGTCATGCCTTGGTAGTACGGCGGGAGGGTTGTCGGGTGCGGGCATAAAACCTATAACGTTGAGGTTGGTTCACGAGGTGTATCGGGCTATCGGGATACCGATCATAGGCTTAGGCGGTATCACAAGTCCGACAGACGCAGCCGAGTATATGGTTGTTGGCGCCTCAGCGGTAGAGGTTGGCACCGCCCACTTTGTGGACCCGCGAGCTTCTGAACGGCTCGTTGGGGCTCTCGAAGAGTGGTGCCGGAGCGAAAACATACGTGAAATCAGCAGCTTACGAGGCTCTCTGAAGTCGTAATTCGATTGCCTCGGGTGCATTTGGGATGGTAAAATTTGCTGATTTCAGGGAGGTTAGTAGCAAATGAGAGCTAAGCTTTTCGTGGTTCTCGAATCGGTGTTTTTAGGACTGGGCGTGCTTGTCCTCGTGCCCTCGGCCAATCCCGCGGCCAGCTCGAAGGTCGGCAGCCCGTCCCAAATGACATCCAGCCCCCTATCGAACCCCTCGACAAACTCTAAGACGGACGGCCAGCAGAAGCCTCTGGCGGTCTGGGAGTGCATGACAAGCTGGTACGGCGAAGACTTCGACGGCCAGCCCACGGCGAATGGCGAGACATACGATATGTACGCCGAGACTGCTGCCCACCCGACCCTGCCGCTGGGGTCGATTGTGCGGGTCGTAAACCCGCGAAACCATCGCAGCGAAGTGGTCCGCATTAATGACCGCGGTCCCTACATTCAGGGCCGCGAGCTGGACGTCTCCTACGCGGTTGCACGGAAGCTGGGCTTCGACCAGCGCGGGCTGGCCAAGGTCCGCCTGGAACTCCTCGAGGTGCCTTCACGCCCCGCCTCGGATCATCGAAACTAATCGTCGCCCTGGATGTTGACCGGCTAGGGCCGGGCAGCGCATTGGCGCGTCAACTGCGCGGCGCGGCGGGCCTAGTGAAGGTCGGCAGCCAGCTGTTTACAGCGGAGGGTCCGCGGGCGGTGAAGACGCTCGCGGGCCTGGGCTTCGGGATATTCCTCGACCTGAAGTTCCACGATATTCCCAACACGGCGGCGGGTGCTGTGGCAGCGGCGGCGGAGTTGCCGAAGGTGCGTCTGCTAACGCTGCATACGCTTGGTGGCGCGGCCATGATGCGGGCGGCCCGCGAGGCGGTGGGTAACAAGAAGAATCGCCCGAAGCTGCTGGGCGTCACAGTCCTGACGAGCATGGACGAGGCCGCGTTGCAAGGCGTCGGGATATCGGGCTCGGCCGCCGAGCGAGCGCTCGCTCTCGCCCGACTGGCTCAGCAAGCGGGGTTGGACGGCGTCGTCGCCTCGGGCCATGAGGCGCGAGCCATTCGTGAGGCGTGCGGACCGAAGTTCCTAATCGTCGTGCCCGGTGTGCGTCCGGCAAGCGCCGCCGCGAATGATCAATCCAGGGTGACGACACCGGCGCAGGCCATCGCGGCTGGGGCGGATTATCTTGTCGTCGGGCGGCCGATTACCGAAGCGCGGAAGCCGCGGGATGCCGCCCTCGCCATCGCACGGGAAATTGCGTCTGCCTCTAGCGTGTAAACCGAAATTCCCCTTCGCTACGCCGTTGCACCCCACGAAGTTTGACCGGAAACTTCCGCTCCGATAGCATCGCAGTGCGAGAAGCGATCCCACATGGAAACCGCAAGGCACATCATCGTCGGTACGGCTGGGCACATCGACCACGGCAAAAGCTCGCTCGTTGAGGCGCTGACGGGCACGAATCCGGACCGCCTAGCAGAAGAGAAACGGCGCGGGATCACGATCGATTTGGGCTTCGCGTTTCTGAAGTTAGGCGATGTGAGTTTTGGCTTCGTGGACGTTCCCGGGCACGAGCGATTCGTGCGGAATATGCTCGCAGGCGCGGGCGGAATTGACATCGTGCTGCTCGTGGTAGCAGCGGACGAATCGATCAAGCCGCAAACGCGCGAGCATTTTGATATCTGCCGGCTGCTGGGCATTCCCCGAGGTTTGGTCGCGATTACCAAGTCCGATCTGGTTGATGCCGAGATGCTTGGTCTCGTGAAGCTAGAGGTAGAAGAGTTCGTGCGCGGTTCGTTTTTGGAGGGTGCGCCAATCGTTTCGGTGAGCGCGCGCACGGGAGTGGGGCTCAATACTCTGAAGCAGGAATTGCTGCGGGTTGCGCAAGCAACCCCGGCAAAGGACGTAACGCGCCATTTTCGTCTGCCGATCGACCGCTCGTTTGCGACGAAGGGTTTCGGGACGGTCGTCACGGGAACCCTGATCTCGGGCACCGTGAGGGTCGAAGATGAAATCGAGGTGTATCCGCTGGGCAGGCGTGTGCGCGTTCGCGGCCTTCATTCCGGCGGCAACGCAATTAATCGCGCGGTAGCGGGACAGCGGACAGCCGTCAATCTTTCGGGCATTGATCACACCGAGGTGCAGCGCGGTATGGTGCTGGGCGCGCCGGGAGTGTTTCAACCGACACGAAAGCTGGATACGCGCATTACGCTGCTCACATCGGCGCGTCCGCTCAAGAACCGGGCGCGCGCTCATTTTCACCAAGGCTCGGCCGAAGCAATCGCCGAGGTCATTTTGCTTGAGGGAAACGAGCTGGCTCCCACTCAATCGGCACTGGCACAGCTGCGGCTGGACAGCGAAGTCGTCGTTCTGCCGGAAGACCGATTCATCCTGCGGCAGTTTTCGCCCGTGGTGACGATCGGTGGAGGCGTCGTGATCGACGCACGGGCGCGGCGACACCGGCGCGACGATCTGGCAGCCCGAGAGTTCCTTGAGACACTCGAGACAGGCAGCCGGGAAGATTCACTGGCAGCACTGGCCGAGGCCATGGCGCGCAGCCTGACGCTCGAAGAGGTTCGCGCGCGCACGGGGTGGCTGGAAAGCGAGATTCGAGAGGCCGCGACCAAGCTGGCCGAGCAGAAACGGCTGCGAATCCTGGGCGAGCAGCCGCTCACCATGGTGTCCGCGGAGACGCTTGACGATTGCTGCACAGCGGTACGCGAAGCAGTCGGACAATTTCACGCGGCGAATCCGCTGCTGCCGGGAATACCAAAGCAGGAATTGCGTAGCCGCGCGGGGAATCCGCGTCCCGAACTGTACGAAACTGCGCTGGGCGACCTCGCGAAGGCGGGTGCAATCACGATTGCGGGAGGACTTGTCCAGCGCGCCGGGCACGCGATTGCACTTTCTCCCGAAGAAGCGCGCGCGAAGGAACTGATCGAGAAGGAGTTTGAACGCGCCGGTCTGACGGTGCCGGGCGTTTCGGCGGTGCTGGAAAAGGTGTCCGTCGAGGCGGCGCGGGCGCAGAAAATATTGCAGATACTGCTGCGCGAGGGAGCGCTCGTCAAGGTGGCGGAGGACTTCGTTTTTCACCGCACGGCCGTCGCACGGCTGAGGGAATTGGTCGGCACCTACCGGAAAGAGCGTGGCGACCGGATTACCGTGGTCGCGTTCAAGGACGTGGCGGGCGTAAGCCGGAAATACGCCATTCCGCTGCTGGAGTTCCTCGACCGGGAGCACGTGACGCGCCGGGTGGGGGACGAGCGTGTTATACTTTGAGGCAGAAAGCGGTAAGGTTAGGGGACCTGAGCCCGGCAGGCTCGGGCGTGAAAGGTAGGTCGCAATGGAATTCAGCCCATGGCATTTGTTCATCGTAGCGGTTGTCGTGCTGGTGCTTTTCGGGGGCGCCAAAATACCCCAATTGATGAAGGGCCTCGGTCAAGGGGTCCGCGAGTTCAAAGAAGGAATGCGCGGCGAGCCGACTCCGCCTGCGCAATCGAGCCAGCCGACGAACGCTCCGGCGACGAATGCGCCGGCTTCGACTCCAACGGCGACCGAGCAGAAGTAGCGTTCGCCGGTAGCGCGTTAACCGATTGCGGATCTGAGTTTTCATAAAAGGTTTCAAACGGCGGCCACCCGGCCGCCGTTTTCGTTTTTTGCGGGAGGTATCAGGAGGCGGGATCCTTCCAGCCGAAATCGCGGAGGAGCGACCAGAGGTGAGCGAGAGGCAGTCCGACGACGTTGAAGTAGCAGCCTTCGATGCGTGTGATGTAGCGGCCGGCGATGCCTTGAATAGCATAGGCGCCCGCTTTGTCGAACGGCTCGCCGGTGGCGATGCAGCTTTCGATCTCTTGGTCGGAGAGAGGCGCGAAAGTGACGCGCGTGATTTCGTCGACTACGCCCTCTATCGCGCGCGGACGGCGAACGACAGCGACACCGGTCTGGACTTCGTGGGTCGCGCCACTCAGGAGGCGCAACATGCGGCGGGCGTCAGCCTCCGACGATGGCTTTCCGAGGATTTCGTCCCCGGCGACCACAATTGTATCGGCTCCGACGAACAGGCAATCGCCGGACTCCGAATATTCGTTCGCAGCCGCGCGAGCCTTGCCGAGTGCGACGCGGCGGACGTAATCCGCGCGGAGCTCGCTCGGGCGACGCGCTTCGTCGAAAAGGACCGCGCGCACTTCGAACGGAATGCCGGCGTTGCGGAGAATTTCGGCGCGGCGCGGAGATGCCGATGCAAGAATCAGTTTCATGTCAGCTGGGCCGGCGGCACGGGCTCGCCGTAGGGCTGCTTGCACGCTTCACATTGCACCGCATACCGCTGATTGAGAAATTTGCAGTTGGGGCAGGTCCACATGCTCGACGGCTTCGTGCGCCCAATTCCGAGCAGGTGCCGCGCGGAGAATGCCACCGCACCGACCCAGAGAAAACCTCCCATCACGAGGAGAATGTTCGCATCCGAATCCGGAGCGAAACGGACGAACAGAGGCACCACGTAAGCGAACAGGAAATAACCGACGACCGCTGCCGTTCCCCACATCCAGGGACTGCCCCCGCGGCCGCGTGCATAGGCGGCAATTGCACTCGCGGCAATAATAAGAAACGCGACGGCCAGCACGAATTACCTCACGTCCTAGATGACAACTGACTCGCGGTATTCGCCGAAGACTCGGCGGAGCGCGTCGGAGATTTCGCCGACCGTGGCGTAGGCCTCAACGGCCGCGAGGATGGCAGGCATCAAATTCTCCGTGGTGCGGGCACGGCGCTCGACCTCCTCTACCGCCGCGCGGGCTTTGGCGGCATCGCGACGGGCGCGCAGTGCGCGGAGACGTTCAATCTGCGAGCGCTCGATTTCGGGATCGATGCGCAGTGTGGGGATCGGCGTCTCCTGGTCGGCCTGAAAGCGATTCACGCCGACGACCACTTGCTCGCCTCGGTCGATCGACTGCTGGTATTCGTACGCGGACTTCTGAATCTCCATTTGGACGTAGCCGGTTTCGATCGCGCGCAACATCCCACCGAGCGCGTCGATTTTCGAGATGTAGTCCTGCGCGCCGGATTCGATCTCATCGGTCAGCTTTTCGATGGCGTAGGACCCGGCAACAGGATCGATTGTGTTCGCCACGCCGGTTTCATGAGCGATGATCTGCTGCGTGCGCAGAGCGAGCAGCGCGGACTCTTCGGTGGGCAGGGCGAGGGCTTCGTCGAGCGCGTTGGCGTGCAGGGACTGGCAGCCACCGAGCACGGCAGCAAGGCACTGAATGGCGACCCGCGCGATATTGTTTTCCGGCTGCTGCGCGGTGAGCGCCGAACCGGCCGTCTGCGCGTGAAAGCGAAGCATCATCGACCGAGGATCGCGCGCGCCGAAGCGATCGCGCATCGTCCGTGCCCAGAGGCGCCGCGCCGCGCGGAACTTCGCGATCTGCATCAGGAATTCGTTGTGCGCGTTGAAGAAGAACGAAAGCTGCGGGGCGAATTCGTCCACGTGCAGGCCGGCGGACACAGCCGCCTCGACATAAGCGATCGCATCGGCGAGCGTGAAGGCAACCTCCTGCACTTCGGTCGAGCCGGCCTCGCGGATGTGATAACCGGAAATAGAGATCGCATTCCAATTGGGGATTTCGCTGCGGCACCAGGCGAAAACGTCGGTGACGATGCGCATCGCCGGGCGCAGTGGATAGATGTAGGTGCCGCGCGCGATGTATTCCTTCAGAATATCGTTCTGCACGGTGCCGGAAAGCCGCGCGAGATTCGCGCCCTGCTGCTTGGCGACGGCGACGTAAAGCGCAAGCAGAATCGCGGCCGTCGAGTTGATGGTCATCGAGGTCGAGATGCGCTCGAGCGGGATGCCATCAAACAGCGTTTGCATGTCTTCGAGCGAATCGATTGCCACGCCGACTTTGCCGACTTCGCCCTGCGCGAGCGGATGGTCGGAATCCATGCCGATCTGCGTGGGGAGATCGAAGGCGACCGAAAGGCCGGTCTGGCCCTGCTCGAGCAGATAGCGATAGCGGCGATTCGATTCGACCGCGGTGCCGAAGCCGGCGTACTGGCGCATGGTCCAGAGGCGGCCGCGGTACATCGTGGGATAGATGCCGCGCGTGAACGGGAACTGGCCCGGATAACCGAGATCGCGCTCAGCCTCCCAAGCGGGAAGATCGTCCGGCGAAATGACGGGCTCCATCGGCAGGCCGGCGGTCGAGGCACGCTTTGGCTCTAGAGGACGGGACGGAGTCTTGGTTTCTCTCGTCATTGCGAAGGACAGTCCGAGCGAATCGCGAGGCTCAACGGACGCGGCGCGCACGGCGAAACGATGCGAACGCAAACGCTGCCATCATTATGGCATAGGCAATCGCAAAGCCCATGAGCCACAGAGCCGGGCCCCGCTTCCATTGCTTCCACGCGGCAAACGCAGCCCAGGCCGCAAACAGACCAAAGAGCGCACCCGTGGTTTCGTGGAAAAGTTGGCGCGTGACGCGCCAGAGCGTCCTCAATGTGACCACGATCGCGCGCGAGAGCGCGGGCAGCATATTCGCGGGCATGAATGGATTCTATTACAACCGGCGGCATTGCGGGGGATTGGGAGCGCAGGCCGCCTGTTGTGCCGCCAGGCAGGTAACCGTGGAGAATCGCAGCCCCGGGCGAGCCTTGTTTCGTGCTTGCCACGGCCCTAGAATTAAGGTAGGTAAACCTCTTAGGAGGTGACGCCCGTTGCAACTCGACGACCACATGAAGCAGCTGCTGCGAGAGCTGGGGCACGCGATCAATGATTCCGTCTCGGACTCGGAGCGCATCGCCGAGGCGATCGCCAACGTTCGCGCGGCCGGGTTTGACATCGTGCTGAAACTCGACGCGACGATCGGGCTGGCGAAACGGCAGCCGCAAGATTCACGAATGACCTCGCAGGACCGCCGCTTTCTCGAGTCGCTGCACATACGGGTGGATGATGAAGTCCTCGACGAGGAGAGCGCGGAGCCCAAGATCGAGATTACTCCGCAGGACATCAAGTTCTTGAAGTCGCTGAAGATTTCCTTTGATGAAGAGCTATAGCATCGCCGCGACATTGGTGGCGCTTGCCGGAGCGCTGGCTATTTTGCAAGCGCCTGCTTCCGCTCAGCAAGTGTCGGCACCTGTCCTCGTGAGACCGGCGAACCCGTCGACACAAAAGCAGACCAAGACGAAAGGCGAGTGGATGAAGGCTGAGGTGATCCACGCGGATGCGACGTCCATTGTCGTGCGCGAGCAAGCCGACGAGAGGATGATTCATACGTTCACCATTCCAGCGGAAATGAAAGACAAGATGCAGGCGATCGTGGACCGCGGCGGCTATCAGTACGGCGACAGAGTGAAAATCCTGCACCAGCACGGACAAACCGTGGCGCTCAAGATTTCCGGCAGGCCCTCCAAGCCCAGCTGATGGGCAGCCGCGGCTGACCGGCCGCGCGACCTCCCCTGTCGAATTCGACTCAAACATCTTTGTGATACAACTGGGCTAATGGTTCGTCCGCCTGCCGTTGCCGGCCTGTTCTATCCCGCGGAACCGGGAGAGCTCTCTCGTCAGATTGAAGGATTTTGCGGACACGGCGCGAGGAAAGTCTCCGCGATCGGTTGCGTTGTGCCCCATGCGGGATACGTGTATTCCGGGCACGTCGCGGGCGCCGTCTATTCGGCGATTCAGATTCCGCAGCGGTGCATCCTGCTCGGCCCGAAGCATTTCCCGCAGGGCCAGCCGATGGCGATTTTGACCGAAGGAGCATTCGCGACGCCCTTCGGCGAGGCAACAATCGATGCCGCGCTGGCGGCAGAGCTGGCGCACGCGTGTCCATTGTTGCGGGAGGATGCGATCGCGCACGCGCGAGAGCACTCGCTCGAGGTGCAACTTCCTTTCTTGCAAAAGCTCATGCCGAATCTGCGCT
This sequence comes from Candidatus Acidiferrum sp., assembly GCA_035622585.1. Taxonomy (GTDB): domain Bacteria; phylum Acidobacteriota; class Terriglobia; order Acidiferrales; family UBA7541; genus Palsa-295. The sequence goes on along the minus strand of DASPVC010000065.1, from coordinate 2,156 downwards.
TCGTGCCGGTGGTTCTCGGGACGGATCGCTACGGAGCGATCGAAGAGTTGGGACAGGCAACGGCCAAGGTTGTGAAGGCGCAGAAAGAAGCAGTGCTCTTGATTGCCAGCTCAGACATGAACCATTACGAAAGCGACGCAATCACGCGCGTGAAGGACGAGCGTGCGATCGCGCGAATCTTGCAGCTCGATCCGCGCGGGCTCTATGACACCGTGCGGACGGAGGGAATCACGATGTGCGGCTACGCGGCGACGGTGGCCATGCTCATCGCCGCGCACGAATTGGGCGCAACCGAAGCCACGCTGATTCGCTACGCCACGTCCGGTGACATCAACGGCGATCGCGACCGCGTGGTTGGCTACGCCGGGGTCGCGATCGCCTGAATTGAGCGACCTATTGCACAGTCAGTTGGAACGTCATTGCGGCCGAAACGTTCCCATTGGCGCCCGTGACTGTAACGGTGGTTGTGCCCGTTGGCGTCCCACTGTTCCCACTGCCACCACCGCCACCACCGCTGCTGGAACTTCCGCCGCCGCAACCCGCTATGGCAATCAGCACTGAAAGAGCAATCAGCGCGAATGCCGTCCTGCCCCAGCGTTTGTCGAAGCCGGCGAAATGAACGAGAACCAGGGCCGCGCAACCGAGGAAAGCCAGCGCCATCGCACTATTGACCGCAGTCCAACGCCACGGTGTGCTGAAACGCCCCATTGGCATCACTGCTGAAGGAGCGGTCGTCGATACCATTACCGATATCGGCACGCTCGTGGTCGCGTTCGTCAGGGTGGCGGAGGATGACGGAGAAAAGTTGCAAGAGGCTCCAGTCGGCAATCCCGAACAGGCGAGATTCACCGTCCCAGTGAAGCCGTTCACGGCAGTGACCGTAATGCTCACGTTATCCGACGGCTGCCCAGGGGAGGGAACGGTCGCCGAAGGACTCGAGGATGTGAGGTAGAAGGTAGGTCCCCAGGAATTGATCAAGTTCGTTACGTTGATGGAGCCCCAGCCGGTAGCCAAATCATATCCCGTGCCCGCGTTGTAACCGGTGAGGATGCCGATATCCTCTGCCCCTGTGCCAGAGCAATTCGGCGAGTTGGGTGAACCAGCTCCCTGGAACCCTGCAGCCTGGCACGGCATTTCAATCGTGCCGACCGTCACGTCGTTGAATACACAAGTTGCCGCAGGTGACAACGAGTTACAGTTGCCTGCAGATTGCTGGGAGCCAAGCGCATACAGAGTTGGGTTGAGAAGTCCCTGCCGCGAGCCTGTCTTCTGATCGAGCAGGGCCACGACTCCGGCCATGACTTGGGCCGAGACGGACGTGCCTCCAACCTCCAGAAAAGCTTCGTTGCTGAGATTGCAGGGAGCGCCCACAAAGTCTTCCTCGCAATCGATATAAAAGCTTCCGGAGATGAGGCCGTCACCCGCGAACATCGAAATATCAGGAAGATCGCGGTTGCCGTCGTTAGGCACGCCTGGGCCGGTCTGCCAGGCCGGCTTCGCGTAGCCGCCCGAGCAACTGGAAGGAGTCGACTGGTTGGATGACGTGCAGTTGCTGACGCCTCCGGAACCCCCGACCGGATTCGTCACAATCACGCCGCCGGTTCCTGTTTCCGGATTCGACGTCTCCTCATAGAGAAGCTCCTGCTGATTAATGTCGTTGCAGCCCGCGAGAGCGGTGGCGTCGCCAAAAACCTGCGAGTAGATCACAGAGTTCGTGCACGAGTCGTTCCAAGTCATCTCTGGCACGTAGCCGAGGACGGACTGCCCCGTGGTCGCATTGTTACTTGTGCCCCAATAGTCTTGGGGATTATTGACATCATTAAAGTCAGTTCCGCCAACGGCGACGTTGTACGGTGTGGATCCGATACCGTTCACTTCGAGGCCGAATTCAGCCGGCTGAGAAGGCGGCCCTTGCGCGTAGAAGAGGTCGCAGGCGGCCGACCCGTTGTCTCCGGCGGACACCAGGACGGTGATACCTTCGCCCATCGCCTGTTGCCAAAGATTGTTGTAGAACTTGTTTCCCGTGACACCGAGACCCAGCTCGCACTCGCCGTAGCTGAAGCTCAAGATCGGAGCAGGATTGGCGCCTGAGAAATTGTTGGTGTTCTGGACGATGTATTCGGCGGAAACATCCCCGCCAAATGTGCTGGGCGTGT
>DASPVC010000064.1:0-2240 GCA_035622585.1 Candidatus Acidiferrum sp. | reverse complement strand
GCCATCAGTGTTGGCACCAGGTACGTCCCCCGCTCCTTCATCATGTCCAGTGCCTCGTCGTCCAGAAACGTGCCGTGCTCGATCGAATCAATTCCCGCGCGGATGGCGCGCTTGGCCCCTTCCGCGCCGTGCGCGTGCGCGGCCGTCTTCAGCCGCAGCGCGTGCGCTTCGTTCACGATGGCGTCCAGTTCGGCCTGCGTGAGTTGCGGCGTGTCCACGTCGTCCGTCAGCGAGAGCACGCCGCCGGTGGCGCACACCTTGATCATGTCCGCGCCGTACTTGTGCGCGATGCGAACTGCTTTGCGCGCTTCATCCGGGCCGTTGATCACGCCTTGCGACGGTGTGCTCTCAGGCAGAAGCCCTTGGCGAAATCCGCTCATGCGGTCGCAATGGCCGCCGGTCGAGCCGATGGCGTGCACGGCGACCAGCATCCGCGGCCCGATCACGTATCCCTTGCGGATCGCGTTCCGCAACCCCGCGTCCATCTGGTCGTATTCCGTTCCCACGTCGCGCACCGTCGTGAATCCCGCAAGCAGCGTTTTCTTCGCGTTCACCGTCGAGCCAATCGCGATCTCCGCGATCGGCTCCTGGAGTGAGTCGATAAACGTCTGCCGCCAGTCGTTCGATTCGATGTTCGTCAGATGCGTGTGTGCGTCGATGAACGCCGGCATCAGCGTGACGTCGCCCAGGTCCAGCACCGCCGCTCCCGCCGGGACGCTCGCGCCCGCTCCCGTGGCCGCGATTTTTCCGTCGGTCACCACTACCACGCCGGGACTCGTGATTTTTCCGCTCTTCCCGTCAAGCATCCGCGCCGCTTTGATGACCGTCGTTTTGCCCGCCGGCGCCGCGATTCCCCACCCCGCCGCGAGCAGAACTGCCAAAACAAGAAGAATCCTTCTCATGACCCCTCCGTGGAACCGCAACCTTATCCCCCCACGCGTCAAAGTCAAGCCTCTGCCGCGTCCGGTGGCACTTCAGTCCGAAATTTGATCGCCTCGATTCCGGCAGGAGGGATAGGGGTCTGGCCCTGCGGTGCCTACGCTGAGAATCTCAACGTAGCGTTCGGCCAAGGAGGCACCTAGTTTCGCTTTTCCGGACTGCTCTCCTTGAGTTCCGGGATAATCGTTCCCTGCTCAAACCGTATTAGCCATTCGCCTTTGTGCCGGGTCCACACAGTGGTCACGCGGAACCGCGGCGGCAATGGTTGGCCCTGGTACGTTGCATCCACATCCAAAACGCACGTGATGTAGGCGGCTTCGCGTGTCATCAACTTGAAGATGCAATCCGACAGTTTGTAGTCTTTCAAAGCAACATCAGCCCAGCCCGCCTGGATGTCCGAGCGGTGATACACAGTGCCGTCGCCAGCTACCTCGGCAAAGTCATCGGCCAGGTGAGCCAGCACGAAATCCAAGTCCTTCCGCTTCTCCGCTTCGTACATCTGGTGGAGAGTTCTGCCGATCTGCTTCTCGGTCGCTGATTTGTCATGAGAACTCCGTCCGGCGACCCAAGAGGCAGAAAAAAGGAGAAAGGAAGCAGCCAGAAGCAACCTTGCGATCTTCATCGTTGACCCTCCGAGATCACCACCTCGAAGTATAGATGCTCACGATGCCTGACGATCAGCACGCCTATTGGAAAACGGAAGGCTGTTCTAGTTGTCGCTTTCTACAAGACAGACCATTCATCTTTCTGCGCGGAAAACCCCAACAATAGGAACACGGCCAAGTTAAGTGCGCGCTTCAGTGAGTGGGTAAAGTCCGCGAAGGAGGTCTAAGTTCAAGCGGAACCATTGCCTGGGCCGGCTCCCAAGACTCCTGTCCCGGCGTCGCTTCCACCGGCAACGGCACAACTCATCCGGTTCCTTCGATCCGAATAGGCAGTGTCCCCGGGTAAGTTAAACGAAAGAATGGAAAGTGCTACGCGGTGCGCGCCAGCGCATCCGCCAGCAGCCGGCGCAACTTGGCGCGCTCTTCGAGATCAATCTCGACGATTTCGTAAGCGAATTTCGTGGCCCGCGTGTCGCGCACCAGCACGTGCGACTTCAGCCCGCGCCACCCCGTTTGCAGCTCCACATCCGCTTCGCTGCCCGGCGGCAGGGCCAGCTGCTTGTCGCCTTCGCCCCAGCCCCCGCCCAGGCTCATCTCGCGCATTTCGATGCGGTGCTCGCCCTGGCTCGTGGCGATTTTGGCCTCCAGCGGCTTTACCAGCTTGATCCGCTGATACGACCGCTGCCGCACGCCCGG
>DASPVC010000063.1:0-6443 GCA_035622585.1 Candidatus Acidiferrum sp. | reverse complement strand
ATCGATATGCCGGTTTGGGGGCCGCTCTTCAGCAAGGAAAACAAGGATCTGACGCAATTGCGGATCAGCAACCTGGAGTCGTACGTCGAGTCCATCCAGCAAAAGTGAGCTGAGCTGACGAACGCAAGTATCTGCCCGGCTGGCGTGTTGCTGAGAACGTGCTTCCCGCGGCAATGACCGCGGTCGTTGCCGCGGGTTCTCCCTCCGCAACAGTTCGGTGGAAGGGCGGGACTTCAGTCCCGCCATATTCCGCATCCCACATCAACAGGGGCTTCAGCCCCGGAAGTCTGTAGGGGCACAGCATGCTGTGCCCGGCGATAGTGCTTGGCGTTTAGCGCGCCATTTGCCTCGCCTTCCAACGGCCACAGTGATGTATCACTGGCCTTCCGCGCTTCGCCCGTCCCGCTCCATTTCATCAAACAAGAGATTTCAGCACCTCCGGTGTGAACGGCTTCAGTTCGCTGAAGTGTTCTTCGCGGACTTTCGTCGCCCACGCGGGGTCGGCCAGCAGCGCGCGCCCGACGGCCACCAGATCGAAGTCTCCTCGCGCGAGCATATCGAGCAGCCGGTCCACGTGTGCAGCGCGACCATCCACCTCGCCCGGCTTCCGTGCCGGCGCCGGCTCGCGTCCGAATGTCACAATGAAATCCAGATCCAGCGTCACCGATCCGACCGTGATCGTCGGCTTTCCGGTCAGCTTTTTCGTCCAGCCCGCGAGATTCAAATCGCTGCCTTCGAATTCCGGCTCCCAGAATCGGCGCTGCGAGCAGTGAAACGCGTCGATCCCCGCGGCCACGAGCGGATCGAGAAACCTCCCGAGCTCCTTGGCTGTGGTCGCGAGCCGCGCCGTGTAGTCCTGCCCCTTCCACTGAGAAAATCGTATCTGCATCGGAAAATCGGGCCCCACGCGCCGCCGGCATTCCTGAATGATCTCGACCGCAAGGCGCGTCCGCTGCACCAGGTCGCCGCCATATTTATCGGTGCGAAGATTCGTGCCGTCCCAAAAAAATTCATCGATCACATATCCATGCGCGCCGTGAATTTCGATGCCGTCGAATCCCACGCGCCGAGCATTGGCCGCGCTTTGTGCGAACCCTTCGATCAGCGCGTCGATGTCTGCTTGCGTCATCGGCTCGCCTACTTTGGCGCCCGGCTTTAGCAACCCCGACGGGCTGATCGGGCTGACCGGTAGCGTCGGGGTGCCCGGGATCTGCACCGCGCCCACGTGCCAAAGCTGCGAAAAAATCTTTCCGCCTGCGGCGTGCACACCTTCCACCACGCGCTTCCATCCTGCGAGCGCCTCTTCGCCGTACATCTGCGGCACATTCGGCAAGTTCCTTGCCTGCGGATGGTTCGGCGCCGTGCCTTCCGTCAAAATCAGCCCGACTCCGCCCTCCGCCCGCCGCCGGTAGTACACCGCCACATCCTCACTAGGCACGCCTCCCGGCGAGAAATTCCGCGTCATCGGCGCCATCACCACGCGATTCGGTAGCGTGACGCCCTTTAGCTTGAATGGCTTGAACAGTTCCGCAATCGGCACGGTCAAGAACCTTTCAAACACCATGAATTGAACCGCAAATTATACCCAATGTCTTCACATCGCGCGGCGCTGCATGAGGCGCTATGTGGCGTACATATCGAGTGGCCGGCGCGAAGTGGGAGAGGTCTCTCGGTTGACGACGTTCTTTGGGCATTACGACGCTCTTCGCGTGGTCGAAAGAGTGTCCCACTTTTTGGGTGTCTCCTTTGTTTGTTTTCAACGGTTTGCGGGCCAAAAGAAGTGCGACGGTGTCCCACTTGTTTTTGCTAGCGATTGGCTCCACGCTTCTCCCTAATAGAGAGCCGCGCTCTGGCGCCCCTGTTGTGCCGGCGTTGTTTTGCGGTTGTAGGGGGCGCGCAGTCTGTATCTGCGCGGTTCGGTGTTGCCACCCGCTTCCAACCATGCTCGGTCTTCCTTCCTTTGATTATTTCAGGCCGGCAGGGATTCTCCGGCTTGATCTCCCAAGCAGAACTCTCTCCCCAAGCCGAGGACTTGGGGCCCCCATTTCTTCGGGGACTTAGGAGCCCTATTCGGAACCCGCGTCGCGCGGGCTCTCACTACCTGCTGACTGTATGATGCGGCGAGCGAGGGAAGAGTTTGCGCGCAGGAAGGGACGGAGTAGCTTCGATGTCATGGTCCCGGAAGCTCAACTAAGCATCAGCGAGTGGATGGCATGCCTTGGGACCAATCTCGGCCACTGCTTTGGCACGGGCTCGCACTGCAAGCCAACCTTCCTGACGAGCAACAACGGATACGACAGGTCGCTGGCGACAGCTTTTCGCGCGGGTTGTGTGGTGACTGATTCGGCCCTGATCTTACGTCTCCACAGACCCCGTTATTCGTTCTCTGATTCCGGAGTCTGCAGGGAGTAAGGCGGATCACACGCCTCTCGACGCAGGGAATTCGCCACGGCCCTCAATTACGGCTATCTCCTCCTCGGTCAACGAATAGAGCTCCCGGATCAGAGCCTCTATCCTCCGGTCGAGAGCTTCGATCGTATTCTTTGATCTCGTCTGCTCGAGTGGATTTCTGGGTGTTGGTCGCGAGCGAGCCGCCAGCATGCGCTCCACGAACTCAACAAGCTGATCGCGACGGGCGACATCCTCCGCCTGTGCCTCAGAAATCAGTCGAAAGGGCATGGCATCAATCTCATTCGTTCCTACGTTGTTGTTTGTGCTTGTAAGCTTGAAACGCCATTGGAAGAGTCGCGAGTTAAGCAAAGCGAGCAAGTACTCAAGGGGATGAGTTCCATTCCTTGCCACAATCGAATTGGTTGAGTCCGCAAAGTAAGCCGGAGGGTCGATAATCGTCGCGACGACGCGAAGCTTTTCGTCAACGCCGGTGATGCGCTGCGTTGCGATGCGCCGGCTGTGGATTATGTCACGGGGCTCGTGTCTTCGCAGGTACGCTGCTTCATCGAACCACTCCCGCTTACCCTGACTCAATTTCTTGTTCTCACGATATCTCCCAATCTCGACACCTTTTACGAGCCGCCTGTGTTGAGGGTCATCGTCGATGTACCTACGGAAAATAGTCTGGTTGATTTCGCCGCGATTAACTTCAAAGTCGGGCACGTTCCTGAGCGGAACGATACCCTCTGCGCGGCAGATCCGCAGGCAAACCTCGAGGCTGGCCTGGTCAACCATTGGTATCGGACAGTTCTCGGGGTCGATCAGCAGGGCATCTGAAAGCCGGAATGTGCTTTCCTTGTGGGCGTCGGTGAACAGATTCGCAGGGTATGTCCGAATGTGTATGCTCGGGTCACCCTGCGTGACGGCACCCGAGTTTGTACACGTCAGTACGACCGTGGATAGTTTTGCCTTCTTAAATACGCGCTTGTTCGGATTGTCTTTCTGTGGGAAGCAATCGGCCTCGAAGTCCCTGCACGAAGAGATCAAATGTCTGCGGGTGTTTGCACAAGAAATGTCTGCGAGGAGGGCAAGCGGAACGATCATCCCGAACCGCCCCCCGGGCCTGCACAGAAGCAAAGACTTCACCACGAAGAAGCGAAAGAGGTTTAATTTGCCCCCAAACGCAGGGACTAGCTCGGCCGAGGTCTGGGCATACTCCGCCAATATTTCATGCGGCCAGGAGGCCCGGCGCCGGTCCTTTTCAAGCACATCGTAGGGAGGATTGCCAATTACCGCATCGAACCGTCCCTCGGGAACTGAAGGAAAACTCTGCCAGCTAAACGAGTTGGCGCGCCTACGGTCTTCCTCGGAAAACCTCAGACTCAGAAGAGACGTGTCGAAATCAAGCCCAATCAATGAGTTTCCGCACTTAATGTTTCTGTCCAAGTCAGGTAGGGCAGGTTCCCTGATCAAGCGCGGTTTCACGGTTTGTTCCGATTCGCCCTCTAGTACCTTGAGCAAGAGAGACAGCTTGGTGACCTCGACGGCCTGCTGGTCGATATCGACACCAAAGATGTTGTTCAGAAGGATTTGTTTCTTTTCTGCAATCGTTAACCTCCATCCTGCAGGCGTCTGATAGAGTCGCTTCCTGTGCTTTTCCGCGCCGTCTTCCACATATTTGTCGCGGTACCAATTCAGCAGATACTCAAAAGCTCCGAGCAGGAACGAACCGGAACCGCAGGCGGGGTCCAGGATGTGGAGATTTGCGGCTTGCCTTAGACTCTTGCCATCCAGGAGCCGACCCAGCGTTTGTTTCACGATGTAGTCAACGATATATGTCGGCGTATAGAAAACCCCGCCCGCCTTCTTGACCTCAGGCTTGTCCTTGACGTTCGCACGATGACCAGAGGTGAGATAGATCACCTTGCCGAGAAAGCGCTCATAGACTTGACCGAGGATATCCGCCGGCACTACCTCGAATGCATACGGCCGCGTGGGCCAGTACAGATGCCTGATTACGTGCTTAAGCACGGCATCATCGACACGCAACCCGGGAGTGAGTTCATCGGCGGCCTCGCGACCGGCCTCCGCACGAAAATGGAAGAGGCCGGAGTTGTAAACGTCGTCGGCCAAACGGAAGTACTGGGCGAGGCTGGCGTAGATTCCGCCCCCCTGCGCTAAGTCCCTCAGCCTTCCGAATCGTTCGATGCCGCGCGCCTCGCAAATGCGAAGAAAAATGATCCTGTCAATCGTCTGCTGCACAGCATAGTTGAGGTCTTGCTGCGACAGATGCGGGTTTCGGAGAGCGATATTTTCGGCGAGACGCTTCCGCCAGTCTTCCATATCGACCAGGAATCGCTCATCGAAGGGCGCACCGCCCCGCCGCCTTCGGGTCTCCGCCCATCGATCAAAGGACCCCTTGAATACCGCCTCGGGGGAGAACAAGGAGATGAGCTCGTCCCAGCGCTCAAGGTAGCTGCGGAACGTGAGATACAAAAGGCGGGCGACAGGCGGCGCATCCGTCGATCTCGGCTCGAAACGGCAGTCATACACCGCGAATTCGGCAAAGTTTGATAGCATGCAAATCGGAAGCTGCTTCGTCCACCCATACATGCGAATCTGGTGCGCCGGTTCAGGATCGCGGTCCAGATTGACTGAAGGTTTTTTGGCCTCGACGTAGAACTTCAGTCGACCGCCCGGTTGGAAGGAATAATCCGGTGCCCCGTTGCTAAACTCGCTTTCCAACGATGGTTCATGAACAACTTCCTTATAGTTCTCTGCATACTTACGGCGATTCTGGACGTCCCACCCCAACGCCTCGAAGAACGGATCGATGAACTCACGGCGGACCTGCGCCTCTTTGTAAAGAACGGAGCGGTACGAATCAAGGTTGCGTTCAAAAGCTTCTACAAGATCGACGACGGCGTCAGGCACCATAGAATTGCCCGATTCTACTTCAACTGACAGGAATGCGTATGTAATTGTCTTGTTCGTACCGAGTTTGACATCCTGCAAGATTGTTAACGCGGTCTTCATTCGCGGAGCGCGAATCTCTGGGAGAGCCTCACCACCCGTAGATCGTTGGTCGGAAAACCGACCGGCAACCGAATCAACGTTCAACTCCGGGAAGCGCCGCCCGCTCAAACCGACACCCTGAAGCTCTGGGTAGGGCTCGCAGGCCCAGTTCGAATTTCCACAAAGAGCGGTGAAAGAGAGATCCGTCGGCTCCCGGTGGTCGCTCGGGACGCTAATCCTCGCCGGATTCGTGATTTCCACAAAGGGGGGTGAAATTCACAGGGGCATTAAGACGGGCATTTAAAAAAATCTTGAATGCCACTTGACGGAATTTTGGATATTGCTATACTGGCTTGAAGTTGGTGGAGCCCTGATTCGCGGGGAAGTCTACTGACGGACCGGGCCTGCCGACTCAATCAGAGGTGCGGTTGGTTACGAACACCGGGTAGCAAAAAACGAGCTTCGAGCACATCCGTCCGAGGGCGGCGAAATCAGGCGCCCAAAGAGATGGACGGATTCGCCCGGCGCTCGTCGCCGGGTTTTTTATTTTGTTTCGAGTTTTTTCGCGGATTCGGCTCCAAACTGAATTCGCGCTCCGCCGGGAGCGGAGATTCCGGTAGAAGTTGCACCGGAACGATCTTTGACAACTGAAGGAAGTAGGCATCGCGTTATGCGAATTTCAAGGTTCGCATAGCGTGATAAACCGCAAATTTTGCTCGAGAGTAGCGTTTGTGGAAAGGCGAACTTGCCTCTTCACGTCACTTGATGGCGATGCCGATTTTGGCGCGTTTTTGCACCGAAAGCGGCCTTAAATGCCCTTAAGTGGCTCGAAAATGCACGGAATTGACGCCTTGCAAGAGCGTTAGTGCCGTCTTTTCAAGTACTTAGGTTTTCTAAGGCGTGTTGGGTAAGTTTTATGGTCAAGCTACTAAGGGCGTACGGTGGATGCCTTGGCGCCAACAGGCGATGAAGGACGTGGTCAGCTGCGATAAGCCTCGGGGAGTCGCAAACAGGCTTTGATCCGGGGATGTCCGAAT
>DASPVC010000062.1:0-7408 GCA_035622585.1 Candidatus Acidiferrum sp. | reverse complement strand
CTTTAAAGCCGACGCAGCGAAATCGTAGTCGCGCGAATCCGCCGCAAATCCGAGGCGGCGATTCGCTTCGACGGTATCGAGTCCCTGATCCTGCAATTCGTAGGCTTTCAACTTGTTGATCAGGCCGATGCCGCGGCCTTCCTGCGGCAGGTAGAGAACGATTCCCGATGGCTCCTTTGCGATCTTGCGGAGCGAGAATTCAAGCTGCGCGCGGCAGTCGCAGCGCTCCGAAGTGAAAACGTCTCCGGTGAGGCATTGCGAGTGAACGCGCACGAGCGGCGCTTTGCCGTTGTTCACGCGGCCATGCTGAATTGCCACCGCCTCTTCGCTGGGTCCCCGGCCCTGAATGCCGAAGATGGTGAACCGCCCGAAGCGGGTGGGCAATTCAGCTCGCGCTACTACTCGGACCTTCCCGGTTTGCTTTCGACGCTTCATCGGAAACACTCAGTATAGCAGGCCCGCGCGGGTGTGCCCGGCTCCGCGATCTGGATCGCGGAGCGAGCCCTGCCCGAAAGTCGTCTCATTCTCTATTGCTTGTACTGTTCGAAGAGCTTCTTGTAGTCGTGATTGTTTTCGTTGCAGATGTATTCCTGAATATCCCATTCGGGATGAAGGGTGAAGGTGCCGACTTCGGTCCACGGCGCGGCGAAGACATTGGGATCGTCGATCGTTGCTGAATATTTGAGCGTGTCGTAGGACGTGCGTGTGAAGCGCTCGACCACGTGGTACGCCGTCGTGTGGCGATACTCGCCCACGGACACTTTGTCGTTCACTCCAGTCACATCGACCACCAGCGTGTCTCCATCCCAGTGGCCCACGGAATTGCCCATCCATGTTGGGTCGAGGTCCTTCGGGTGCGGACGCCCATCCGTTGGAATCACGCGGAAGTACTCGCCCGCTTCGTAGAGAATCACCACCTCGAACGAATTTTGCACGATCTGGATCGGATACGGCTCGTTGATCGTGTCCGGCACTCCGCGCGGCAGGCACTGCTCTCCCAGCGAAAATGTGTATTCGGGACCGACGTGATATTTCTCGGCGCCTGGCTTGAGCGTGATCTTGTCGATCGGCCGCACCGAATGGAATGGCGCGATGTAGATTCCGTTGAGGTCGGGCTTGCCGTCCGGCATCCGCGGCACGGGTTTTTCTCCGAGGGCGGCGCTGGCAGGCGCGCTGTCGTCCGGCGCGGGCGTTGTTCCAGCGACAGTCACCGTCACCGATCGCGTGTCACCGGTGGTTCCCCTGTACGGAGCCGCCGTCAGCGTGTACATCGTTGTCCTCTCGGGCGTCACGGTCCGGCTGTCGCGCGCAGCGACGATTCCGATGCCGCGGTCGATCGTGATCCGGTCCGCATTGATCACGGTCCATTCGAGAGTGACGGATTGTCCCGGCTGAATCGACGTCTGGCTGGCCGTGAAACTCAGAATCTGAGCATGCGGCCCCACCGGAAAACCGTCGCGTGACGCTGGCTGCTGCGCGGGAGCCTGTTGGCCCGCTGCGGCAGACGCCACAATCGCGCTCAGCGCAAACGTTGCGAGAATCTTTGCTGGGATATTCATCCTAGCGATAGCTCCACTCTTTCGAGCCACGTTTCGCATTTCCGTTCTCACGTCTCGTGCCTTAAATGCTGCCGCGCTAAAGTCCGCGGCGCTACATTTGAACCTGGCGAATCGAGTCTCAACCGCTTGCGCATCGTATGCTCTCGCTGCCCGGGAGACAACGAAATTCCCTCGAAACAGGTGCGCCATACCCCCCGTTTTATTGTCGAGTAGCTTTGACCGCGATCGTTTGTTTTCATAGAGTTACGGCGAATTCTACTCGGCAGCATTGTCGAGTAGAACGGCACTCGCGCAGATGGAAGAGAGGTCCCTCGACTCCCGGTGGTCGCTCCCTTCCGTCGTCAGGGCAGGCGGGACGGCGATCCTTGCCGGATCACCGATTCGCGGATCATTGAGAGCCGATCGCCGGGTGTCCATATGCGCCGTTGCCTCTCCTTTCTCCCAGGCTCGACTGATCTCCCGAGCGCGACTGTTTCCCCAAGCTCCCCTAGCCGGGGACTTGGGGGCCCCGTTTGCCGGGGCCTCGGGAGCCCTGTTATGCGCGACCCGGGAGCCCTTTCCGGCGCGACACGGTCGCCGCGGCGACCTGTGCGCGCTTCTTATCTCCTTTGGCTGCGCGGAATTACACTCATACCCTAGCGCAAGATCCGGTCGAAGGCGCAAACGAATCCCTGTGGACTGCCTCTGTGCGCTGGATTGGTGCCGCCCCGTGACGGCCGAAGTAGCCCGCAGTCCAGGTGACGTGAATCACAGTGCCGGGATGAGCGTTTTGAGAGGATTTTAATGGCGGTCATTCGAACGAGCAAAGTCTTCGCAGTTATCCACAGGTAGCCACGGAGGTCATGGGCCATGGACAAGATTCCGAAAATCCTGTTCTTGTCGAGAGGGAGTGCGTCGAGGGCGCAGATCGCGGAAGGGTTTCTCCGTGATATGGCGGGCGATCGGTTGGTTGCGATCAGCGCGGGGACTGAGTCGGCGGAGGTGAGTCCCCTGGCGCTGGAGGTCATGGGGGAGGCCGGGGTTGATATCTCCACTCAAAGGCCTCGCGAAATTCCATCTCTGTTTCGAGAGACGATTCGTTATGCCGTGGTCGTGTGCGACGAGCCCCGGGAGCGATATCCCGTATTTCCGTTCACCCCGAAACTGCTGAAATGGTCCGTATCGGACCCGGAATCGGCCGCTGGCGGACAAGAAGCAAAAAAACAAGCATTTCGCGAAGTTCGGGATCAACTCAAACGCAGGGTGGAGGAGCTGGTTGAAACCGTGAGCCAACCCAATGGTGGCGCGAAGGTGCATGCAGCAGCGGCATAGAGATTTCTGTGCTACTACCTAATTCGACGCGATTGGGACAACGAACAATCGTCTTCGCGGTCGAAAGTGCGGGTATCATCCTCGCTGATTGGGAGTCGAGGACGAGGCATCGTGTTTGTCGGACTGTGCTTGATTTTGGCCGCGCTCGCGTTCGTGGTGTTTTGGCTGCAGCCGCTCGCTGTCGTGCCCGTCCTTGAGCGACTCACGCCGAACATTACCTATCGAGTTCGAACACATCTTCCGCTCGTCGCGCTTTCGTTCGATGACGGCCCGCATCCTGTTTTCACGCCGCAGGTTCTCGAAATCCTCCGGCGTCACGAAGCCAAAGCGACATTCTTTCTCATCGGCGAGCGCGCTTTGCGGTACCCAGAACTGGTGGCGCGCATCAAGGCGGAGGGTCACGAAGTCGCCAACCATTATTTGAAGAATGGACCGTTACTGGCTCACTCGGATGCGGACTTTCTCCGGCATCTTGAGGAGACTGACAGAGCAATAGGTCTTTTTGAAGGACCGAAGCTGTTCCGCGCGCCGGGCGGCGTGGCTCGGTCTCGACAACTGAAGCTCGCCCGCGAGCGCGGCTACACACCCGTTTTGGGCTGCGCGTATCCGCACGACCCGATGCATCCTCCAGTTTGGTACATCCGCTGGCTGATTGAGAGGAATCTCCGTCCCGGAACGATCGTCATTCTGCACGATGGCATCACGAACCCATCGCGGAGCATTGAGGCTCTGCCACATATTTTGCAGGCTGGGTGCGACCGCGGCCTGCGCTTTCTCTCAATCGGAGGACTCATGGGACAGAGCAGGGAATCCAACGCATGACTTGCGTTGACTTTCCAGCCCCATGTGCCAGCATACGCATGCTTCGAGAGTCTCGATTCCAGGTGACGTCGGTCAATTCAGGCGGGTAACCACAGGAGGCTTCGCGTATGAGTTCGACAAACCCTGATCTCATGCACACGGTGCAGGAGCTTGCGGCGCGCGTGCAACGCCTCGAAGACACGATCGAGATTCAGAGCCTGCAATCGAAGTACATCCATTACCTCTTCAAGCAGCGGTTCGACCGGATCGTGGACGAATGCTTCGCCAAGAATCTCCCCGACGTGTCGGTGGAATTTTCGGATAGCGGCGTTTACAGAGGCCTGGAAAGCGTGCGAGCGCTCTACCGCTCGTTTGAGGTGACGAAAACGATTCCGGGGTTCTTCATCCTGCATATGACCGTCAATCCGGTGATAGAAATTGCGAAGGACGGCCTCTCGGCGCGCAGCCACTGGTTGTCGCCGGGAGCTGCGGGAAGCGACAAATCGGCCGCGTGGATTTGGGGGCCGTTTTACGTCGATTACGTGAAGGAAGACGGGCGATGGAGGATTGCGCACTCCAATCTCGTCCCGCTGTTCCGCAACCGGTATGAAACGAGTTGGGCGCAGGCGCCCGACCATGGCACCGTCCGCGGCGTGCTGGCCGCGCAGCCGGGTGAACCTTCGACTCTCTACAGGCCGTACAACGAGGCGAAGAAGCAGTGCGATATCTTCGCCAACCATCCGAAGCTACCGCAGCCCTATTAAACCAAGCCGCGAATCCGGATAAGGCCGAAACCAGCAAAACGGTGGCAGTCGAAATCCCGCTCACACAAATCGATAAATCGGCTTCTTTGAAGTGAGCGTCTACCTGTTTGCGGCTTCGGAGGGTTGCACCAGGGTCGCCTGCACGAAGAGGATTTCCCAGTTATCCCGCGCGGCGCGAAGAACAAAACTCATTCGGTGCATCCAGGCGCGCTGCTCGCTTGCCAGGAGCGCGTTCTTCCATAAAACGGTGCCGAGCATCAGTCCGCCGGTTTCAGCAATTTTTCCCTCGATAGCATAGGTTGCGTTTTTCTTCGCGTACGGTGCAAAGAGCGATTCGAATCCGCTGCAAATTTCGCTGTAGCTCCACCGTTTACCGAAAACGTCGATGAACTCGGCCTGCGCCGCGAAGAAAGCAGTCAGCTCTTTCGCGTTGAGCGACTTCAATCCGCCGAGGAAACTCTCGAGCGTCATGATAGCGCTCGGTGCTTCTAGATGCAGGAGCCTCTCATCCGCAGGCTTTCCGAGTTGCTGTTCGATCGGTCCCGGATTCAGCCCGCGGGAGAACAGAATCTGGGCGGCGAGGGACTTTTCAACTCTCAGAATTCCAATGACTAGATGCTCTGTTTCGATGTACCTGTGACCAAGTCTCTCGGCCGATTCTGCAGCCAGATTCAGAATCTGCTTGGATTCGCCCGACAGTGGTACTTCCACCGATGGCCCGAAGGGATCTCCCTTCGAGACCCGTTTGTCGATCTCAGCCCGAATTTCCGCCGCGACGTTGTGCTGGCCGGGAAACCACTTCGCTAACCCTCGGTCTTCGCGAAGGAGGCCCAGCAACAAATGCTCCGTTTCGATGTAGGGGCTTCCGTAGATGCTGGCCTCATAGCGAGCGAAGAATATTACCCGCCGAGCTCGCTCGGTGTATCGTTCAAACATAAATTGGACTCACGATAGACTCTATGCTGGAAAAGTAACATAACGCAATGAGTTAGGGGCGGACCGAACGCAGGTGCTTACCCACCGAGCTCCGCAGGATTCTTTATGGTTTCGATAGATTTTTTCTGTAGAAGCCTGCGAATCGCGCGTTGGTAGAGTAAGGCAATGGGTGCCACTCCGGCGCAAACGGTGAACCCTGGCCTGTTCGAGGGCTACGATACGGGCGGGTTCTACGATGAGATGTTTTCGGCCCCCGGCCAGCCACGCCCTCACTATGCGAAGCTCTTTCACAAGCTCTCGACGATGGCGCCCGGGCAGTTCGAGGAGCGCCGCAAGCTTGCCGATCTGTCATTCCTGATTCAGGGAATCACGTTCACCGTGTACAGCGACGGGCGCGGCACCGAGAGGCTGTTTCCGTTCGACCTGATTCCGCGCATCCTGCCGCATTCGGAATGGGCGCACATCGAACGCGGACTCTCGCAGCGGGTGATGGCGCTGAACCTTTTCCTGCACGACATCTACGGCCCGCAACGCATCGTGCAGGACGGGCGCATTCCGCGGTCGCTCGTCCTGTCGTGTCCGCATTTTCGGAGGGAAGTAATCGGCGTCGATGTGCCGCGCGGGATTCACACGCACATCTGCGGCATCGACTTGGTGCGCGATTCAAAGACGGGCGAGTTCTGCGTGCTGGAAGACAACGTGCGCACGCCGAGCGGCGTTTCCTACGTGCTTGAAAACCGCATCGTGATGACGCGGACGTTTCCGGATGCGTTCGAGGATCTCGAAGTGCTGCCGGTCAACCACTATCCGGCCGAGCTATCGCGAATTCTGCGGAGCCTATCGCCGCGCGGGGAGAGCGAAGCGCAGATCGTGGTGTTGACGCCCGGAATCTACAACAGCGCGTATTTCGAGCACAGTTTTCTCGCGCAGCAGATGGGGATCGAGCTGGTCGAAGGGCGCGATTTGATCGTCGATGGCGGCGTGGTGTACATGAAGACGATTCGCGGACTTACGCGCGTCGATGTGATTTACCGGCGCGTGGACGACGATTTCCTCGATCCGCTCGCGTTTCGCGCTGACTCGGTGCTCGGAGTGCCGGGGCTGATGGGCGCGTATCGCGCGGGCAATGTGGCGCTCGCGAACGCCGTCGGCAATGGCGTGGCGGACGACAAGGCGATCTACGCCTACGTGCCGGAATTCATCCGCTACTATCTCGGCGAAGAGCCCGTGTTGCGCTCGGTTGACACCTATATCTGCGCGAAGCCGGAAGATCTGGCATACGTGTTCGATCACCTGCCGGAACTCGTCGTGAAGGCTGTGGGCGAATCGGGCGGCTACGGCATGCTGATCGGACCTGCGTCCGACCGCAAGCGAATCGATGAATTCCGCGAGCGCATTCGCGCGAATCCGCGGAACTACATCGCGCAGCCTGTGGTGCCGCTCTCGCGCGTGCCGTCGTACGACGCGACGGACCAGTGCATTGGGGGAAGGCACGTCGATTTGCGGCCGTACTGCCTCTACGATGGCGAGAAAGTGACGATTGTGCCGGGAGGGCTGACGCGCGTGGCGCTGCAGCGCGGGTCGCTGGTGGTCAATTCCTCTCAGGGCGGCGGCAGCAAAGACACGTGGGTGCTGCGGGGAGAGGGTTAGTTGATTTCTTTGCGTGTCAATCGTCCCTACGGGACTCGCGAATCGGTTGGCGCTTTCGTTCCCGGCACTGCGCTGGCGTTCTGCCGAAAAACGACGCTCATGACGAGATCTGCTGCGCGCCGGGCTAATTACAATCGCCGCTACGCGGCTTGCGTTACAAGCACGGTGGCCGGCTTAGGAGAATAGATGCTTTCGCGGATCGCGGAATCGCTCTTCTGGCTGGCGCGCTACATCGAGCGCGCCGAAGGCACCGCGCGCATCCTCGACGTGAACTACCACATGCTGCTCGAGCAGTCGCACCATTCCTATCACCTGCGCTGGGAGCCGTTGATCATCATGGCGGGCGAAGAGGACCGCTTTCGCAAGCTCTACAGCGAAGTGAACGCC
>DASPVC010000061.1:0-44843 GCA_035622585.1 Candidatus Acidiferrum sp. | reverse complement strand
CGTTGGCGATGGCGACTTCGATTTGCCGCAGCAGTGTCACGATCTGCTCCGGCTTGTAGCGGACCATGGGCATGACCAGTCTTCCCTCCAGGTGAATTCTCTCTCACTTCACCTGGTACAAAAATCCCCGGTCAGCTCAGTTGGTAGTAAACGGCTCGGAATTCGAAAAACAGAGACCGCAGCGTGTTCTCGAAAAGCTTACGAGAATTCTCCGCGATGGTCTCGGAGACGAAGCGAAGATCGACCACGGTAACATGGCGGTTACCCTTGAATATCCGGACGCCATGACGATCCAGCTTTTGCCAGCTATTCAAACTGACCAGGGACTTCGAATACCTGCTAGTGGAAAGGCTGGCTGGGCCGAAATCGATCCCGATACTTTTCGCCATGCACTGATCAGGCGAAACTCAGACTGCGGAGGGAAACTCGTGCCAACTATTAAGCTGGCCAAGGCAGTAATCAGCAACCTGCCAGAGAAGTATCAGCTGTCCGGCTACCATGTGGAGAGCCTTGCGGTGAGAGCGTTCAAAGACTACAAGGGCGAGAAGACGACTACGGCCATGTTGCCGTATTTCTTCGAACAAGCAAAGGACCTTGTGCTGCACCCCATTCGTGACCGTAGCGGACAATCCAGACACGTTGACGAATATCTGGGCGCGGACGACAGTTCCGTGCGTCAAGAGATTAGCCACCTTTTCAGCGGAATTACGAAGAGAATGCGGACCGCGAGCGCGGCTCAATCGCAGGCGCAATGGAATGAACTCTTCTATACCGAATAACGCCGTGTCAAATTCATCTGACACTGCGGATTACCGTTCGGAGGTCCAACGGGTCTTTCGTGTGTCGGACATGCTAGTTACCGCCCACGCAAATCTCCTAGAGAAGTACGTGCGGCTGGCACTCCTATTAGACGTTGCGATTCTTGGCATCGCCGTCTGGCTCACTGCAGTCGTGTTCATCGAGCCACGAATTAGCTTGAAACTGACACCGTTCCATCTCGAACCGCAGGTGTGGGTCGGGTTGCTCGGTATCGTAGCTCTGTTCTTGTCGATTCTCCAATTGAGAGTCGATTGGAAGGGACATGCGGACGCGCACAAACGATCTTTTGATCTGTACGCGGAAGTGAAGAATGAGTGCCGATACTTGATGTCTTCCAGTGGAGCGTTAACCCGTGAAGCGTGCCAGCGTGCCCTTACGATGTTTGAGCTGGCCAGTGATGTGGGTCGCCAGATTCCAGAAAATGAATTTCTTCGGCAAAAGCGCAAGCACCTACAAAAGGTGGAAATCAGTCAGTATCTTGACACTCATCCAGGGGCGTCGATAACCATGCTGAAACTGCAGATGTATTGGAGAGGAAGCCTCAAACGTGACAGCTAGGCTAGATGACACGACTCCCCTTGAGTTTTATCGACGTGCAAGGGAGAGCGTACAGGCGACTTTCGGGGCCGAGTTGAGCTGGCAGGCGACGCGGGAGCTGCGGCACATCACCGAGTCTGACCTGCTGCGCGAGTCAGCTTGGGTGATCCTCTGTAGCGGATTTCGGGAGGCCATCGTTCGACGGTATTTCCCGTATCTTTCGATCTGCTTCTGCGAGTGGGAGTCTGCTGCGGCCATCTGCCACAATGCCACTGTGTGTCGAGAGACGGCCATGTCATGCTTCAAGAATATCCGAAAGATCGACGCGATAGTGAAGACAGCGTTCCTTGTGCACGAGGTCGGTTTTGAAACCTTTAGGGACCAGATAATTCACGATCCTGTTAGCGCGCTAAGGCGGCTTCCATATATCGGGGACGTGACCGGATTCCATCTCGCAAAGAATCTTGGGGCCGAAGTCGCAAAGCCGGACCGTCACCTTGTTAGATGTGCTGTCTCTTTTGGATTTGAGGACGTTCAGGTTCTCTGCTCGATGCTCGCCGCCGAGACGGGCGATTCTGTAAGCGTGGTTGACCTGGTGCTCTGGCGATACTTGGAACAACAACAGGCCGTAGACTCCGCGAAGCCTCCGAATCGAATGTAAGAACGGAGTACCGAAGGACCTCGAACGATTCTGGATGGGTCACGCACCAGAAGATGTCGGGGACCTGTATTCCAAACTCGCGGACGACGTTGCGTTCCGCAGCATGTGGTGCGAGCGACTCGGCCTCGGGTTCTCAGTTGTTACACTTGTTACAGAAGACGCGGACGAAGTCAGCGCCGCGAAGGTAGCGTAAACCCGTGTGAGGACGGTAGAAAGAGTGGCGCACCCGGAGAGAGTCGAACTCCCGACCTTCTGGTTCGTAGCCAGCAGTAACCGGTGGGCGGGAACACTCTAACCTATTGTTCCGGCACCGCTAACCGCCGTTCCTTCTCCTGCAAATCCCTCACGTAGTTGCTCCAAAGTTGTTCCAAAAAACATCCAATGTCAGTCAACAAGAAGGTCACACCCATCCGCGCCGAACTGCGGCCATCCGAACGTAGTCATGCACCCGAATTTCCCTCCGGCTTTGTTCGCGCTGGAGGACTCAAGTTGCCTCTCAAGGATCGGCGGAAAGCGCTAGACAAAATCGCTCGACTGACTCGCCACGCTAGTATCACCGAGGCGCTTCAAATTGCGCAGTGGATTGTCCGAATGGCGCTTGGTGAAGTCGCTCCCGTCCCCGGCGACGTTACGACCTTGTATCGAGGGCGGACCACAGTGCCGGTATTCCGCGACGCCGACGCACAAGAGAACGCCCGTGGAATGCTGTTATGGCTCCCGACCTCTCCGAAATTTGCTGGCGTGCTTGACCCAGAAGAGGTCGCTGTCTGGAACGCGAAGTTATCCGATGAGACTGAGGCCGAAATCGGAGAACGACTCGGTAAGAGCCAACAGCGGGTCTCGCAAATCTTCACCGGCGCGGCGAGCAAACTGAGAGAGCGATACGTCGATCTGAATGACAAAGACGATCTGCCCATCGAGATTCTGGCGTGGCAACAGGAGACCGCGAGCGACTATGAGCGCCGAAACCCTCCCGATCTACTTGCAAATGTCACGGTGCTGTTGGAGCGCGACCGCGCACTACGGCAAGGACGATTAGAGCAGGCTGGCACCGGCTGCAAAGAACTCGATAAGCTGCAGCTACGCGCTGCATGATTTCGTGCGTTTCGCGAACACGAGTGCGCCTCGAAACGGCGGAAAAATTTACTAGTGCACGCATCTTCAATGCACTCAACCAGCTAGCAGGATTTTGTGTGCTACGCCACTAATAGGAGAGGCGCTTCGTCTGCTTGAAATCGGCGGTTCCGCGGGTCGGGCGGCAGTTTGCGAGCCTCAACAACAACCTTCGGCGCGGTACGTCTATGCTGCCTTGCTGGGTTCGACGGCGACAATCTCGAACCTTGACGCTGTGCCCACGTTACGCCGACGCGGGATCGTGGAACAACCACAACGCGCTTTTCCCTCACTGGTTTTCGCCGGGCAACGAGCGAGTAGTTGATCTCGCATTCGCTCCCACCGAGCGTCTTACGGCCTGCGTCCCGGTCTTACGACTCAAACGAAAAAAAGCAGCGGCAAATGGTGACGATGTTCTCGTCAGTTCTGCTTCATGTCGCCTTTGTGCCAAGGCGACAGAATCTCTCTAGGGGATTGAGGGATGGGATGGCCGTGTGTCCACGGGGAACAAGGACGAGGAGAAACAACCGAACGAACAAGCATCACCTGCGCATCGCGAGTTCGCCGACCATGCGTAGTGCGGAAAGAGCACTGTCCAGCGCGGGCCGATCTCAACGACGACTTGTTTTGGACAAGACATTCGAGGTAGTGGCGTGGTAGAGATCAATCCAGTCGCGCTCGACACAGTTCTCAGACTGGGCCAATGGCCAGCGACCGAGGGATACGACTTGGAATTTACGCTCGTGTATGAAGGCGATCTTTACTCGAATGGGGACGCAAAGCACAAGCACGAAATCCGCAAGCAGCTTCATCCGCAACTGAAGGAACTGTGGAAGCTGAAACTGCCACATTACCTTACGATGGCCGTGAGTTCGGGAATGTCTCGCAAGGTTTACGCAGGACCGCCGACAGTCGAGGCGATCGCAACGAACTTCACCCGAAACGGTTATCGGTTCGTTCCTCTCGTGATGGAGCAATGGAATCTCGCGTGTGCGCTCGACATCTTGTTTCTTCGCAAGGATGAGAAGCAGGGCGTCGTCCATGGCGGCGACATCGACAATCGCCTGAAGACCCTTTTCGATGGCCTCAGAATGCCGTCAAGCGCCGCCGAGCTTGGAGGGTATACGCCGTCTTCGGACGAAGACCCGTTCTATTGCTTGCTTGAAGACGACAAGCTCATTACCGAGCTACACGTAACTACCGACACGCTCCTCGCTCCAGTTTCACCGGCAGGTGTGAAGCTGATAATCAGAGTCAGGCTCCGACCGTTCCGGTTGAGCGAACTGAATACGGATTTTGCGTGAGCGGACTGGCTGTTACCTGACGCTTGCTCCCGCTTCGCATCGGACGCAATTTGCGCGCGTGTTTTTGTGCGCCGTTTCGTCGATTTCGAGAACAACATAGTGGTTTTGTTCGGCTTCACCACGACCCACGATTCACGAGGCGATGCCGTCTGCTGAATGCGAGGAACTAGCGCGTCGCCTGCGTCAAAACCGTTCGTTAATGGCGCGGGAAAACGGCAGGAAATCGCTGCGTAGTAGTTGGAGTTAGCGGGTGTTTGCAGGGGACGTTTATTGCGCGGTCGGCTAGGCGGCTGACGCGATACGGCGGACGGAGCCTTCGGAAATACCAAGCTCGCGAGCGATGGCCCGGCCAGACAGCCCGGCAATGCGAAGGCGGGCTATCTCAGAGGCGCGTACCGTCAGTCTTGGACGGCCCAATCTCTTACCGGACGCCTTCACGCGAGCGAGTCCGGCTCGCGTCCGCTCCGAGCGTTTGATGCGTTCCTGCTTGGCAAGTGTCGCCATGATTGCGATAACCGCGTCTTTGAACACGCCGCACGAATCGAAGTAAGGCTCGGTGAAGGAACGGAAGCCGACTCCGTAGGATTCGAGACGATTCAAGTGCTGCAACGTCTGATACACGCCCTCGCGCGACAATCGGTCGAGCGCCCAGAACAAGACGAGATCGAACTTGCGGCGGCTCGCATCCTCAAACAGCCGTCCGAACTCAGCGCGATCCGCCTTGGCACCCGATTCGTAATCGCAATACTCGCCGACGATCTGCCAACCCTGCTTCGCGGCGAACTCGCGAAGTTGCACGGCCTGATTCTCCGTCTCCTGCTTGTCAGTTGAAACACGCAAGTACAGAGCGATTCTCATGCCTTTTCCAGTCCGGCATCAATGTATCGCCGAATGAGTTCGGCGACTGTGATGCCTATTTTCTTTGACAGTGCGGCTAATTTCTTTTGCTGTCGGTCGGTGAGCCAAATTGTTGTGCGCTTCATAGTCTAAGTATGCACAACCGCCATACGTCGTCAATAGGCAAGAATTGTCATGGCACGCTGACACCGATTTTCGAGACGCCACGCCCAACAGCGCAGCGGGGAGAAAGCTGAACTGCCGACGCTCCGTTCGATGGTCCGTTCGCTTTGCGGATTCGTCCTGCTTGTCGCGGCTAGTCGGTCGGAGCGACCAGTAACATTATTTTGGATCGTCGGGGCGGGAGGCGGCGGAGCCTGTGGGCGGTCAATCACCGAGTGACGATCACCTAGCAAACGCGAAAATCGCAGTGTTGTCCGCTAACGGGTTTCTTAAACCAGACGCGAAAGGAGACGGTGGAGGTAATGGCCCGAACGGACAAAACTGAGGCGGCGCTACGGCGAATCGTTGAGCGCAAAGCACCGGTGAAGACCAAGCTCGCTGCACTCGCGCAAATGCGAGAGCCGAGCGCCAAGTGGTTGCAGAAGATCGTTTCCGCCGAAACGACGCACCCAAAGATCGCCGTCCGCTGCGTTGAAATGCTGCGCGCCCTTGAAAGTTCGAGCGCATCTCCCGAAGAAGTCGATCCTCGACTTGCCGCCTTTTTGAGAGACGCCGAGACCACGCGTGAGGAAGCGTGATCCACATGGAAACCGGACGAACACGTGCAGAAAACGAACGGCTCAGAAGCTATGCAGGCAGGCGAATCGAGTGTCGTATGATCTCGCGCGCAGAATCTGGGGCAGATCACCTGGGTTACAAGCAGCCGCAAATTCACTCTAGGGTTGCGGCCCGGAAGCACTTGCTCACGTCTAGTTGGCGGAGTGGACGGAAGCAGATCGACTACGGGACTCGAAATCTGTGGGATTACGCAACGACGCGGCCCCTCGACACGTCGTGAATGACGGTTTCTAAGCACCCTCTCTTGCCATCTGCTCACGTAGACTTCTGGGACTCTGCGTTTTCTCAAGGACGCGGTACAACCCGTTAACCCTAAACTCACCGAGGTCACCAGACTCAAATAAATCGGGAGAGTAGCCCTGCAAAGCCTTCAGCGTGCCGAGGCACGAAGCAGCTTCGTCCGCTGTTTCGAACAGACCGTTAGCGTTCAACTGCGGGCGATAATAGCGGCTCATCAACTCATAGAGATTCTGAATGCGCCAATCAAGCCTTTGTACGCCTTTGGGCACTTGCAGGCCCCATGATAGTAGCGAATAGTTGTAACCAGCAGAAATATCAAAGCCCATCAAACGGGTGTCCGTTTCGGAGCTAGTCTGTCCGTCAGTAACTTCGACTACCTCGAAGAGGTCTGGAGCCGAAAGACGGGCATTCCACAGTTCAGCAAACCGGAGTGCTTTGCTCAGATTTGATACCACTCCTAGCTCGCCTCCTTCTTCCAGAAACCAAAAAAACAGCCGATTGATCTCATAATCCGTCGGCAATGCATCACAGAAGGTTGGGTGCGCTCGATATGTGCCACGGTAGTTAGGTGCGTTCCCCATCCTTGGCTCCCTCGCACCATTCAGAATCAGAAGTTTCATATTCATTGACCTTCACGGCCTAGTGGCAGAACCCATCGGCACTGATGGGTTAGAGTATCCCACTGGCACCTCCAAGTGAACCTGGCCGTTGCTCCCAATATTCAGGTGTGGCACATCCCAATTCGTTCCAGGATGGGGCGGGTCGAGTCGGAGTTCGACGCCCAGCTTCTTCGCCTCGATAACTATTTCATCTGCGTCTGCCGCACTAAGCTTAACGCCAGCTTTCGACAGGTTCTTTAGCCAGTTCACGAACCCGCCGGGCGTTTTCGCCCAGTCTGGTCGGTCACGCATCACCCCCTGTGTCGGTTGGCCGGTTGCACCCTGAGCTGGCGTACCTCCTATTGATGGAGGGCTGTTGTCGTCGTTCTGTTGCTGCAGGCCTTGAATCTGCGTTCCTATGCCATACAGTTTGTCTACGTCCTCGGCGGAGAGATTGTTTACCCAATTTGGGTCTACCGGCTTGTTGTCTACTAAGAGATTGCGCTTGATCCATTCCCGCTCGCTATTGATTCTCTTATCGTATTCCGCTTTAGTTTCGTGAAATAAACACCAGACCCAGTTATGCTGCTTTCCGTCGTAGCCCGTGCATTCGTGACCATCCGCATCCACCGCGGTCTCCGGGTTATCCGCGACATATGAATACAGATTGAGGGTCTGTGGGTTGACGAAATTCGCGTATGGCACAGCGTCCGCTGCGGCCGACCAATCGGGCGTCATGAAACGACCGAAGCTCGATGAGTCGTAGCGAGCGCCGAAATTGTCCAGGCCATTCGTTCCGCCGGGCGACGATGCCGTTTCTGAATCGCGTTCTTTGCCGGTGAAGTGCATCGGGCTTACGTCCGCGGTTGTGCAACTCAGCCCGTCTCCGAATGGAAGACCTATGCATGTTTCGTACGAGGAGCCACTGGATGTACTACGCGCGCGTTCGGTGCCGAGCCAATCGGCATGGATGAAATACGTGGTGCCGTTGTTGTAAGTCGCCAGGTGACGATTGCCCGCATAGACTTCGCCGCGATTCCAGCCACCTCCCGTACCGAATTGCGCGATCTCATGCCCAGCCAAATCGTAAACGAAATCGACCGTCCCGCCAGCGACCGTTGTCTTGCCAATCCGACGGCCTTCTGCGTCGTAAACATACGCCGAAGAACCGTTAGCGCTGTTTGACGCCGTTGTGATCCGGCCTTCGGCGTCGTATGTGTACGTTGTCGTGCCGTCGCCGGTCGTATCTCCCGCAGCATCAAACGTGACGCCCGTGATCCCCGTAATGTGGTTGTTGGCGTCAAAGCCTAAGCTGGAACTTGAACCGCTGCCGTGCGTCACACTCTGCTGCCAGCGATTCCCGAAGCGGTCGTACACATAACTGTAAGTCGTCGTGCCGTTGTTTTGGTTTGACCCTGTCAGGCGATTGAATGCGTCATATGGACCGTAAGTCCAGTTTCCGTTCACGCTGTCATTGGCAGCAAGAATGTCGCTGTTGGGAGCATACCCGTTTGTGCTGCCGGAAGGACACGGACCGGACACGGTCGAAGGTATCGCCAGGCTGTAAACAGAGCCGTCGCTGATAGAGCACAGACGCAACCGTGGATCGTAGGCTTTCGTTTCGCCGAGGCCATTGCCAAGGGTCGCGGAGACCAGCGAACCTGCTGCGTTATAGTGCACGCCCGAAAGCAGCGTTGGGCCTTGGTACGTCGAAGTAACGGATGCGAGGCGCGCACCCATGTTGTACGCATTTGTCAGCGTCACGCCTGCTCCATTTGTGGACGAAGTCACGTCGCCGAGCAGATCATATGTGTAAGCGACCGAAAAAGGCGCGCTGGAGCAGTTGTACGGCGTGCATTGCGAATTGTTCAGCACGCGACCCATCGAGTCGTAACTGAAGACGGAACCTGTTGGGCTGCTGCCCGCCGTGCTCTCGGACGATTTTCGACCAATGGTGTTTGCCAGCGAGATTCCCATTGCCGAAGTCTGATCGTAGCTGTAGCTGGCCGTCGGCGTGCCGTCGGAATACGTCTTGCTTGTAAGGCGGTTGAGCGCGTCATAGGTATACGTGATTGCGATGCTGCGGGCGTCCGTTTTGGTCAGGACGTTCCCATCGGCATCATATGTGTAGGCGGTCGCACCTGCCTCCGGATTTGCGGCGCTCGTCAGGCGGGACAGGCTGTCATAAACAAACGATCTCGCGTTCAAAGGTCCCTGTGTCACCGAGTTGAGATTGTCGAGCGCATCGTAGGCGTACGTAGTGAGGAAGCCGGTTGCCGAAATGTCCTGTCCGCAGGCTGCCGGTGTCGTGCTGCCGGTTATGCCCACCGTAAGCGTCGTGCTCGTCACTTCGCACACGGATGCGAGGCGACCGAGGCCATCAACTTGGGAAATTCGCTGGACGCGCTGCGTACCGTTGCCTTCGTCCTGAATGCTCGTGGCTCTCCCAGTGTAAGACGTAAGGACGCTCGTGCCATCGGAATGCGTAACGGATGTCGTGCGGCCCAAAGCATCATACGCGAACGTATCGCCTGCTTCGGACGAACCGCAGTTGCGCGATGTCCCGAACGGCCCGGTATCTTGGAATGGATACGATTCGAAGCTGACGCGGCCATTGCCGTCATAACATGTGTCCGCTTCATCGTACGGTGTCGTTTCGCCATTCGTGATGGCCTGCCGAATTTTTCGACCAACGCCATCAACCAATAAGTAGGAAACCCGATTGGTCGAGGTGTTCATTCTTTCCGTGATCTGCACTTCGTTCGGAGTCGCGTAGGCAAAATTGGTTTGCCCCGTATCGGGATAATTGATTTGCGTTGTGCGCAACATGTTGTCATACGCATAGGTGGTCGTTTGACTGTTTGGGTCCTTAACGGAAGTCCGCAACCCCGTTGTCAGGTCGTAACAGTAGTACGTCGTCTGATTCAGCGCGTTTGTCACAGAAGTAGGTCCCGACCCGGCATAGCCTGTTCCGCTCAGGCACGAAGATGACGAATAGCCGTAGTTCGTTGGGTTGGTTTTTTTGGGGTCGAGAGTTTCAGTTACGAGACCATTCGGGTTATAGATGTTGGTCGTAACGAGGTAGGTGTTGTTCGTGTTCAACCAACGGTGCGTGGACGTGAGATTACCTAACACGCCCTGCGGGCTTCCATTGTTCTCGTCGTAGTTGTAGGTCGTGTAAGCTCGCTGTGTGCCGCCGCTGTCGGTGATCTGTTCAGAAGAGCGAAGGTCAAGCAAGTTCGCGGCGAGGTAGCTGGAGTTGTTGAACGCCAGATAGTTCGTCGTGGTCGTGCGCAAGAGTGCGCCCGGCGCGCCATTTCCGTAGTCGTACTCGCTCCTGGCTAACTCTTTCCCGTAAATGCCGGAATATGCAGGGTAGCCTGACGCGTACTGAAACTGGAACGGACCGCTGTCATACGTATGCGAAACTTGGCTCTCTTGACCGTTGGACCACGTTGTATTCACCTGAGTCGGAACGACGTTGAAGGCAGTGTAGTCCCAGTCGGGAGCATCGCTAGCATTCGGAAACAGCGCCGAGAATGTCGTTGAGACTGTCTTGAGAAGTGAGCCACTCGTATGTGAACCTTGGAAATACTGTACCTGCGTCTCATAGGGATAACATGAACTTAGACTACCGTTGATCGGAAGACCGAGTGTGTGAACCGTGTCATTCTCAAATGGATCCGTCACTGTAGTTGTTGCGCCCGTGGTTGCCGAGGATGCGTAGTTGTAATTCCATGTCGAACTGGGAGTCAGCCCGTCATTCGGGTTCACGGTCCGGCTTGCAACCGCAAAATTGTTGGGTGTGCTCCCTCCCCTCCAACATAGCTGCGTCGTAGTCCAGGTATACGACAACGTTCCTCCGGTCGGGAAAGTGATCTGGGATAATGTCGGGAAGTCCGCTGGATATCCGCTCACGGCTGAAACGTTCACATTCGAATAGCTAAATGTCCACGCGGTTCCATTAGGTAGAACGACGCTCTCGATCTCAGTGATAGCATTCGTGCTGGCTGTGTAATCGCAGACGTACCCCTCACCGTAAGCTACGGCGCAGGACGCGGTGTATGTCGGGTAGTTCGCTGTAAAAAAACAGAACTTTAAGGCATACGTTCCGCCGTTGTCACCGGGAGGACTCCATAGTACGACGCCGCTGACTGGCTGGCTGCCGGTACAGCCCGTGAAATTGCTCGAACTCGTGCTCACGGTGGGGAGCGGGACTGTACGTCCCAAAGTGTCCGTCCAACCAGTGCCGGACGAAAACGAGATGCTGTTGCCATTGGTATCGCTCCTGGAAAGCTCGCACGATCCCAATAGAAGGCCAGTGTCTTCGGTGGAGGAAAAGCTTCCGGGAAAACCTGCGTAACAATACCGGGAGCCAACCGTGTAGACTGTCCCCAGAGGGTCCGTAATCGACTCTAGAGATTGACTATTGGACGTGAGCGTCGCTTGGTAAGCAGATGCGTCCACCGACTCAGCTAGGTTCGTCTGCCCGATCACTTCTCCAAATAGGTGAAAAGCTCCGTCGAACTCCTGAATGCCAAAATAGGTGCCAAAGCTCGGTGGGAAAACGACTCCCTTGTCGACAAGTGCTAAACCTCCCTCGTTGTAGTTGATCCAGCCGTAGCAGCCATACCCGCTATAGCACGAACTTTCATTGATTGTTGCCGCGTTAAAATAGTGTAGAGCGAAATCAAGTTTGAGGCGGCCACCTCGCTGGGGATAGGAAATCAGCGGTATGTCAACCCCGAGGCTCCCGTTACTCAAGCTCACGTTATCAATGTTCCCCATCTGGTACGAACCGTAGGGCTTAAGACCGATATCGAACGTTGGAGAATCTTGGGCGTGGGCAATACGCGACACCGCAAACAGCGCAATTGAAAGGCAAAAGATGCGAGCGCAGGATGATCTGTGCATGAGCGGCTCTCCTAGTTTTGGGTAATCGCTGCGCCGGTATTGAGCGAGACTTGGGAAAATTGAATGCTGGAAGCAAGCGTGCCATTTTGCAGGTATAGCGAAGTCTGAATCTGAAATGGCACTATGCTGTTGTTCACGCTGCGAAAATCCGAAAACGTGACCTCTTCCAGGTTGTCGTAAGAAGCGACTCGGTTTGAAACGAACTGCTTATCAGGATTGCTTGCATCGTATGGGTGCGCGGTGAAGGTTATTCCGCGGACCAAGCCCGAGTTAACGTCAATGTAAATGTCGTGTTGCCCGGAACGCTGCTGGCCGACCGCCACATACGGGTTGCTCTGTGCCAACCACATGACAAGGTGCTTTACTGTGGTGCCATAGCGAGTTTCCTGTCCAACGTAGCTAACAGAGTATTGCGGCGAAGAAAGCCCGCTTCCAAGAAGGAATGCTGGAAAAAACACCGCTGGATGCGGTGCAAGGGCGCTCTGGGTGTTCACGGAATGAAATACCCCATCCGATGCTGCTTCGGCAAGAGTCGGGCCATTGGCAGTAAGCGAACGGACTTCCGTTGTTGTACCCAATGGCAGATTCAGCGTCAATTGCCCCTGGCCAGACGCCGTCGTGACAACAGTCAGAGTGCCCGATTGCGTCGCCGTGCCAAAGCTTATGGTGATAGTCCCTGTCAGGGTCGCATCGTTGATCGCGACGCCACCAGTCATCGCAGTGAAACTTTGCTGCAAGATTGACGCGGCTTGCACCGTTTGCGGCCCGCTCGTGGCTGGCGGACTAGATGTCGATGCTGTCTGTTGAGCCGAAGAGGATACGCAGACAAGCCAGAAGATTGGGATCAAGCACAAGAGCCGCAAGGTGCGCATCAGTTCTCCCCCCCCCAAGACATAGTGTGGCCGATCAAGTTATGAACAGGATTCGGTATTGTCAAGTGAATTAACTATTACAGGAAATGCGTGCTGTGGAAAAGCTGTGGGCTTCTCAGGACATTAAGCAAGGCTCGCGCCGCTGGTGAGCGCGTTGGGCGACGTTTCGGACAGTGAAATCGAGGCGGAGTACAAAGCGGCGATGCGCGAACGCGCGCGATTGACCTAGCTGTTGTCGGTCGGCGAGTTCTCGGAGGCGAGCTTCCGTCGTCGTTCGACGTTCGTCTGCCAAAGTAGGCTGTGAAGGTTCAGTTCGTAGTCCCGTGGTTCCCGGCCCGTTAGCTTTGCGAAGCTCCGTCGAAATCTGTCGAACTCCTGCGGCGACGGTGGGGGCGCTAGAGGGAGTGTCTGCGTGATCCGATTCGGTGCTTTTCTCGTTTCTCTCGACATCCGCTATCTCTCATTTCTATGCTACGACGTTTCAGAGCGCTTGGCTATCTGCTGTACGCCCGGTCGCTTATGCCCTATCGGGCAGTAACTCATTGGCTAAGTTCTATTCCGAGATCGCATTGCTTCGTTTATTGGTAAAGGTTGGCGAAACCCTCGGACCGCCTCGAAAACTTGGAGGAATCAAATGCGACGGCTTGTGCCCTTCGTTCTGTTTGCTTGTGCATTCCCGGCGTTTGGACAAACGCAGTTGGTCTGCCGCGATCTTAAGGAATCGGGGGGCTATCTCTATCAAGGCGAGACGGTTGTCAACGGGATGGCTTGCCGACAAGTTACCTATGCCCCCGCGCAACAGCAGGCGGTCGCTGCACCCGTCGCCGACCCCAAGCCAGCGCAGACTGCCTCTTCGAGCACACCGTCTTCTGATCCCGGAGCCAATCCGGCCAGCGCTTCCTTTTCTGCCACAACAGCGCAGCCACGTCCGTCAGAAACAAACGGAGGCGGGTCCGTGCCGATAACGGCCTCGCAGCCTCAACCGGGCGCAAGAGTTGCTATCGCTCCCATGGGAGGGTTTGAAACCTACTTTGCGGCAGCCGTCCGTGAAAAGAAGGTGCCTGTAGCAATCACGCTAAACAGGGACACGGCCCAGTATTTCATCGTTTCGAGCGAAACCGAATGGCACGGTTTCGTTTACGGATCGGGCGGAAGCGCAAGCTGGAATCAAAACGGCGGAAGTGCCGTCCATGGCTCAGCCGCGAGTTCTACGCGGGGAGTCGAAGCAAGTATTATGCTCATTGATGCGAATACGAAAGACGTTGTGTGGGCCTACGAGGTACACAAAAACAGCCATGGTTCCCTACTTCTGGGAACATTCGGTGCGCGTGGGCAACAGTCTGTTGCCGAGGCGTGCGCCAAACACCTGAAAGAGTTCATCGAGAAAGGCAAATAGACAAGCCAATCTCTGTATATGGTAAAGCGAACTCGCATAACGACGACGGTTACTGAGGACGACCGGGCACCGCGACACCGTTCGAGAAGGAAGAACTCGAACACAATCGTAATCGTGATTGTTCTTGTCTTGCTCGGGCTTCTCATTCTCAGCCGAACACAGCGAACGGGCGGCTTCCGACCACAGCCCGTGACCCTGCCTCGGCACTAGGCACGGGCGCAGTCGGGAGAGCAGCGTCTCGTTAGGGTGGTGGAAATGGTTCGGGTGATGTCCCGGCCATCGACGACGCGAGGTGAGTGACCTTGGCTCTGAAAACGAAGTTTGTGCAGACGCTCGACGAAGCCTTGGCGAGAAGGACAGAACAGCTTCGACGCCTGATTTTGCCCCGCGACCAAGGCGCTCCTATGAAATACACGCGAGAGATTCGAGACAGAATGAAAAAGAAGTTGTTGCTTGCGGCCAGCGACGTTTTGGTTCGTGAACTCGCTGACGATGAGTTCGATAAAGCCGTCGAAGAAAGGCATCTTCGAGGCATCCGGGGATTCGGAATCGAGGATATACGCATATAAGGGGCCAGTTAGGAAAAAGAGAACCAGACCCGCACGAGGTTCGAAGCAAGAGAGAAAAGCTCAAGAGCAGACGAAGGAACCGAAAATCAAAGAAGCTCGTGAACGTCGCAGGTCAAAATAGCTGGTGATAGTATGGGTGATGGAACGCGACTGGCCACGAATCTGAAAAGGTAAACCGTGACGCGGTTGGCTTATGGGTGAAAACGATCGCAAGGCCACGATACATATACCGCCCGAGATGCTGAAGACCTTCGCTGCCGAAATCCCTCGCCTCTACAGGCAGCTTAGGGAAGCGGCCAGCAAAGACCTCGACGAGACACGCCATATGGCCGATCAGTTCGTCAGAATCGCGGAGATGCGCATTTCCTTTTCCGAGAAGATCATCCTTCTTGCAAGCGGGACCTTCGCTCTCAGCGTCACATTCCTTGGCTCTCTTCAGCGGCACAGTCCTAGTTCAGGTATGGTGGCAATGTGGTGCCTCAAATCGTCTTGGGCTTTGCTTCTCGTCTGCATCTTCCTTAGCTGGCTGCACAATCGGCATAGGAGCTATTTCATAGAATCGATAATTTTCGCCGAGGTTGCTCGGGCGAGAAGCTACTACGAGAATCAGAAGGCGTTACTGTGGCAGCGCGCGGCAAATGCGTTCAAGGGTGTCGAATCGCCGGAACTTAGCCTGTCGGCTTTTTTTGACGCAGTGGCAAACACGGTTAAGGAATCGAGCGCTGATGCAGAAAAGCTGCGCGACCGAATGGCCGACACCGCGCGGAAAACGATGCGGACTTCCAACAAACTCGGCGACTGGGCCATGTTGGCCATCGCGTGCGCTTTCGTGCTCATGCTCGTATTCGCTGTGAGGAACGCCTCACTGTTTTGACATGCGTCGCGATCCGACAAGAAGTCCCACGCCCACAATCTCCATTCGCAAACGGACCCTTCAACCTCTATGATTAGCATGTGCGAGCTTGCGCTGTACCCAGTTTCGTGCGACCGGCAAACCCGACTGAGTGACGCGAATTGCGGCGCGAACTACACTACGTTTGAACCTTCGGTGAGACGAGACGGAACCACGCCCCATTGAATGAGAATCACTAGCGAAACTGCATTGGTCCATCCGTCACGACTTGTCCCGGTGTCTTCTGCGCCTGCGCGTGTTTCACGATTGCAACTTGGACATCATCGTCGGTCGCGCCTTTGGCGAGACGAATTACCTGCACACCCCTCTTTTCGATCTTCTTGAGATCCGATTCCTTGAACTTCTTTCTAGTCGGGTCGTAGCCCCACGAACCCCGATATAGAAATCGCTTCCCGGTCGGCGAGACTACCAAGCCGCGACCCAAGAACGCGACGCTGTACGCCATCACAGTGCCGCTTCGCCCTGCATACAGCATTCCTTGCTTTGCTTCTTGGCATTTCTCGTCGCACGGCCAAACAGGAGTCTGTTGGGCTAGGCCGCGTGACGCAACTCCAGCGATTCCCGCTAACAGCAGGGTAGCTGCGATAGACAGTTTCATGGTTACCTCACACGCTGAGAAAACCCATATTGTTCCAACGCCGTTTGACGCGGTGGAAGCAACCCTACGTCTTCTGATTGCATGTGCGTTACCTCGGTTGCCTCGAACCTGTCCGCGCCCACGGTCCGACCGCCCATATCATATTTTCGGCGCATCGTAACCGCCCCAGTCACGAAAAATTTTCGAGGGAATGGGGTCCACTGCGTTACGATCTGACCACCCTGCTGCTAAAATACTAAGTGCCAGTCATAGACTGGCGCGTAAGCGCACCCTGCATCGTTACTAGCCGCACTGGAGCGGCGACCCGAGCAGTGTTTTCGACGGGTGAAGTGTGTCTATTCAGGTTCAAGTATCGAGTGCCAACGCTGATGTGCTGTTGCCAGTCGTAGTCCTACATGGTAGCGTGCCCGCAGCGGTGCCGGAACGGAAAGGACAGCGGTCAATGTCCCGACGTTCTGGACAAAGCGGCGCAGTTGTCGTTCAAGGAAAGTGGTACAGAGTCAGGTTTAGGCTGGATGTTCCGGGGCAGACGAGAAGGAAGCAGATGAACGAGAAAATCTGCCCAGCTTCCGGGCCGGGGAAATTGACGAAGCCGGAGATCGAAAGACGCGCGCGGGAAATCGTCTCTTCATCCGGCGCAAACTCGGAAGAACACTTCAACATGGCCGTCGTCGGCGCGAGTCTGACCTTTCGAGAGCAGTCGAAGGTCTGGCTCGCGCAGGCCATAACTCGGAAACGGAAGCCGATTCGTGAAACTTCCGTTCCGACGATTCAGTCAGCGCTAGACAATTGGCTCTTGCCGGACCTTGGCAACCTCGCGTTGGCCGACGTGGATAACGCGGCGGTCAGGGTTGTGGTCGAGAAGATGGATACGGCGGGACTCGCGCCGAAGACCATCGCCAACTACGTGCAGATCGTCAAATCAGTTGCGGCGTCTGCGTGCGATCCCAAGAACGGCGAGCCAATCTATCAGCGGAAGTGGAGCGCAGAGTTCATGGACATGCCAGAGGTCAAGGGGCAGAACCAACCGTGCCCCAGTTCTGCGGTTGTGACTAAGACGATTGAGTTGGCGGAGGGTTGGGAACAGATGCTCTACATCCTTCTCGCCGCGTTGGGCGGGCGGATTTCCGAGGTTCTTGCACTGGAAGTGAAGCACTTCAAAAACGGCTTCCGCACCCTCAGCATCGAGCAACAAGTGAATCGATTCGGCGAAATCGTCCCCTACGGAAAAACAGACGCGAGCATCCGTGAAGTTGACTTGCACCCGGATGTCGCTGCTTTTGCGGCGGGATACTTTCGCGGAAAAAGCGGACTCCTGTTTCCGTCAGAGAAAGGGACGCCGAGGCTTCGGGACAACGTGGCCAAAAGGCAGTTGAAACCTCGTCTGAGGGAAGCCTATGCAGCAATTCAAGGCGTGAAGGCAGAGGAGGTTGTGCTTCCGAAAGGCATGGCGTTCCATGCTTTTCGGCGTTACCGCAATACTTGGCTTCGAGGTCAAAGAGCGCAAGACGACATCCTGAATTATTGGATGGGTCACAAGCCGCAGACGATGACCGAACTGTATTCCAAGTTGAAGGACGACGTGCAGGCAAGGCTAGACGAGGCCGAGCGCGTGGGCTACGGCTTCGATCTACCGACCGAAGAACCGGAAGTTGCTCCAAGTGTTCCAAGAAATCAGGAAGGAGAGTTGGAAGAAATTTTGGCGTAACTCAATGAGGACGCAGGGGAAGGAGTGGCGCGCCCGGAGAGAGTCGAACTCCCGACCTTCTGGTTCGTAGCCATGTGGTCGAGATTCAGAATTCCATCTAGCTAGCTTGTATCCCAATGTGTGGAGCCGAGAGGATCTCGCCGTCTACAAAATCGACTACAGCGATGTAGACGAAAAACCAGGCGGGTCGGATATCTCGTTGAAAAGAATGGTCGGGGCGAGTGGATTTGAACCACCGACCTCCTGGTCCCGAACCAGATTCCAAGCGTTGTTGAATCCTGCGGAATCTTGTGCTTTCTAAGTGCTTGCTATTGAAAGTGTTGCTGGTCGCTCGTTGAAAACTATTGAGCCGTGCTGAACTTTGAGGCTCTGACCGTTACGATTTCGCCATCATTGCGGTTCCGACGTCGGCTGGCATTTTGGCGAACCACCTCCTACAGAATCAACCAGCGGCACTTTATCGTCCGGATTTGAATCTTGGCGAGCCACACCTGATCGGAATTTCAGAAGGTCGTGGGTGTGTTTGCGGAGACGGCCAAAAGCTCACCCTTCCCGACATTGCGAAAGCGGTGCGGGCGGTTGTTGTCGAAGTAGTATGCATCTCCGGGACCCAGAACATAGACCTCCGAATCCACCGTTAGCTCGAGTTTTCCCTTCAAAACGACCCCGGCCTCCTCGGCGTTATATTGAAGAAATCCAGGACCGGTTTCGGCCCTAGGCTCGTATCGCTCAACAATGAATTGTAGTGCTCGCCCCGGCCGCCCAGCAGCTACTTCGCGATAGGAGATTCCGGTTCCGTGCCCAGAGATCTCGATAAGCTCTCCCTTTCGATAGACCACTTTTGTTTGTTGAACGTTTTGACTGAAGAACTCGCTTAGGCCAGTGCCTAGCGCGTCCAAGATCGTCTTCAGCTTGGCCACAGAAACGTTGTACCTGCCTTGCTCGACCGTGGAAAGAAAGCTGACTGCGACGTTTGTGGAGCGGCTCAAAGCTCGCAGGGATAGCTTCTTGCGCCGTCGCAGCTGTTGGAGCCTGCGCCCAAGTTCTTTATTGTCCATGACGAACTCCTTCTGATCACTTATGGCCGCGTTCCTCGCCTACAGATCGAGCCGCTCTCTTCTTTGGTTCAGTCCCACGCACAGGTCTAATGTAGCCGAGCTCATCGAGGCTTCGCAGAATCCGGGCAAGCGATGCCTTCGGGTCCTCGGTTTCAGTTTCGACCGTGAGTTCTGGACTCAGGGGCGGTTCGTACGGATCATCCACCCCAGTAAAGCCCTTAATCTCTCCAGCGAGAGCCCTCTTGTAGAGCCCCTTGGCGTCTCTCTTGATGCAAGTTTGGACTGATGCCTTGACGTACACCTCGACAAAGTTACCAATCTTCGCACGCACTTCGTCACGGATGGCACGATATGGAGAAATGGCCGCAACGATTGCTACGGTGCCGTGTGTTGCCAACAGGCTGCACACGAAACCGATTCTACGGACATTCTCGTCGCGGTCGTGTTTGTTGAAGCCAAGTCCCTTAGAGAGATTCTGACGAGCCGCGTCTCCGTCCAACACTTCGACATCGTGGCCGCGGTTCCTTAGTTCGTCCGCAAGAAGCCTTGCCAGCGTGGATTTGCCGGCGGAAGGCAAACCCG
Organism: Candidatus Acidiferrum sp.; assembly: GCA_035622585.1. Taxonomy (GTDB): domain Bacteria; phylum Acidobacteriota; class Terriglobia; order Acidiferrales; family UBA7541; genus Palsa-295. The sequence goes on along the minus strand of DASPVC010000061.1, from coordinate 25,322 downwards.
TGAACCAGACCGTGAAGCCGGTCCGAGCCTTTTCAGTCGCCCCGCTCTTCGCTGAATTGGGATCCATGCCCTGTGTGAATTCTACTCAGAATTTCCCGGCTATCCAACGGAGTGCAGGCGTATCATGTCGCGGAACTCGCGCGGGCGATCTTCTGCGAGTACTTGCTTTCAGTTTAGAAACGAGGTCGAAATCGAAATGGCCGGTGTTTCGCATCCGAAAATCTGCGTACTGGGCCTCGACTGCGCCGCGCCGGAGATTCTATTCAACGATCACCGCCTGAAGAATGTTCAGCGCCTGATGGCAAGGGGAATGTGGGGGCGCCTCGAGAGCATCATTCCGCCGATCACAGTGCCAGCTTGGATGTGCATGGCCACGAGCCAGGATCCGGGGTCGCTCGGCGTGTACGGTTTCCGGAATCGAGCCAATCATACGTACGGAGGATTGAGTTTCGTCAATTCCTCTTCCATAAGCGAGCCGGCCATATGGGATCATCTCGCCAGCCAGGGCAAACGATCGATCGTGATGGGACTACCTCCGGGCTACCCGCCACGACCCATCAAAGGCATGCGCATCGGCTGTTTTCTCACTCCCGATACCGCGAAACACGAATTCACGTATCCCTCGGAAATTGGGCCAGAAATCCGAGCGCTCGTCGGCGACTATCCCGTGGATGTTCCCGGCTTCCGTACCGATGACAAAGTGTGGCTTCGCGACCAGATCTTCGAGATGAGCCGAAAGCAGTGGAAAGTCGTGCGCTGGCTGCTCGCGGAAAAAGAATGGGACTATTTTCACTTCGTGGATATAGGTCTCGACCGAGTGCACCACGGCTTTTGGGACTGCTTTGACCGGCAACACGTCCACTACAAACCGGGGAATGCCTACGAAAACGTGATCCCCGACTATTACGTCTGGCTCGACGAACAGATTGGGGCTGTGGCCGACATGCTTGGAGACAATGGAGTACTGCTCGTCGTCTCCGACCACGGCGCGCAGCGTCTGGACGGCGGCTTTGCGATCAATGAATGGCTGACGCGAGAGGGCCTGCTGGTCCTGAACGAAATGCCCGATACAGTAGCGCCATTTGCCAAGCTGAAAGTGGACTGGGCAAAGACAAGGGTCTGGAGCGAGGGTGGCTACTATGCACGGATCTTCTTCAACGTGGAAGGAAGGGAACCGCGAGGCATTATTCCTGCCAAACATTACGAAGCGTTCCGCGATGAGGTGAAACAGAAGATCGAAGCGCTCAACGATCCTCAAGGGCGCCCGCTGAATTCACAAGTCTTCAAGCCAGAGCAAATATACCGCAAGGTTTGCAACGTTGCTCCCGATCTCATCGTCTATTTCGGCGGCCTCTACTGGCGCTCCATTGGCAGCGTCGGACACGGCCGCCTTCACGTGGACGAAAACGATACGGGACCCGACGCGTGCAATCACGCGCAGTTTGGCGCCTTTGTTCTATGCGCTCCCGGCCTAGAAGCGCACGGCGAGTACCAAGGGGCGCACCTGCTGGACATTTCGCCGACCTTGCTGGACGTCGCGGGGTATCCGTTGCTCTCGACCATGCAGGGCCGCTCGCTGCACGCGCATTAGGTGGGCGACCACCTCACAGTTTCCGCGGTCATGAGATGGAAGGCGCGAACCTTGACTTACGGTGTCTTCGCTTCTCGCGCGACTTGGGGCGAGGTGGAAGTCACGAAAATGTCATGGCCTTGCATTGTAGCGGGCCGCGGGATGCCGAATTCCGCCAATATCGTGGGAGCGATGTCGATAAGAGCGGGTTGAGGGTTCGCAATCCTTCGATTGCTCAGGACCACACCCGGAACTTTGGTGTAGTCAATGCAGTGATCTCCGCTCCAGGGGTCTGTGTTGTCCTCCAATACCGGGGCAGGAATCCCGCCAAGGACACTGCTCCAGCCGACGCGAAAGCCGCTGTTATAGCCGACGATCATATCGGGAGCTTGCGAGGACTCAGGGCCAGAATAGACGTGGGCGGCGCGGTCCACCCGCGTGATGACCTGCTCTCCGTCAAGGGGATCACGCTCGGCTTCGAGTTGGCCGACAATCTCAGTCTGGAGTGCTTCTGCTTGCACACCCGGGTTGACGATACCGTTCCTTTCTCGCCCGCTCAGGTTCAGATATAGGCCGTTGAGACCGAGCCCGTAGGCGCGAGTCTTTGACCAATCTGCATCGGCGAAGATATTCGTGTCGGGGCCAGGCTGAGCCCCGGCATGCAGAACGAGGTAACCCTTTTCGACGAGCCATGTATTGAGGTTGAAGGACCGACGAAATGGTGCAAAGCCATGGTCGGAAACCACGAGCACCGTCGTATCCGCGTCTGAGACTTTGAGGGCTTCGCCAAGCATGGCATCCATTTCGTGGTAGTAGTTTTCGATGACGTGGCCGTACTTCTTGGCCAGATTCGCGCCGTAGCTAGGAGACCGCGGGTCGTCAGCCCGCCAAAACATGTGGCTATTCAGGTCGATACTTGAAAAATAGTGGAAGAAGAGGCCCGACCGGAAGCGCGCAAGCTCGTGCAAGAAAATACGGCGCTGATCTTCGAAAACCAAACGCGCCTGATCCAGATATTCATCGTCGTTGAGAACTGCGCTGGTAAGGGCCTTCGTGTCTTCAGCAATACCCTGAGTGTAGAAAGGGCCCAGCTCATCGACCAGATCGGGAGAATAGCCTTTAGGAGTAGAAAGAGGCAGGGCGGGTTCGGCAGGATCGAGGTTAATGGGCGAAACATACAGTTCAAACTCAGGATGAACCTGCTTTAGATAGAAGCGGCAGATGCCGGTGATTTCCTCCAGACCGGGCACGAAGGTGAACTTCACGTGAACCCATGAGCTCCACTCCCCAACGCTGAGGACGAACTGCTGGCTCTGAATGGCGAGCCGTGCGACAGACTGATTCGCGTCCCGCTCGATCGTGAACGGAATAGTCAGTTCGGGATTTCCGCTTCGGAACGAATTGGGCGGTCCATGTAGGACTGCTTCGACGTGATTCCCAGAAATTTGCACTGGATAGATTACGCCGCCATCGACCGGCCCGGGAACGAAAGCAGGGTTATCCGTGTAGAAGGAGAACGTTCCGTACCCACCGAGAAGGTCCGGCGTCCCTAGACCGGCCAGGGTCTTTCCTCCCGAGGCCACGGGCGGGAAATTGGCAGGCATGCGGAGGACAAAGGTGGGAACATGACGGTCATCGAGGTATTGCCAGAATGCTTTGCCTTTGCGCAGAAGACTTACTTCACCCGTAGAGATTGGTATGACCCACCCGCCGAGCCGAAGGTTGTGTGCGGGAGGTGTGACCCGCGCGGTGGAGAAATAGGGCGTCAGCGTTGCAGGGTCACGATGAATGAAATCGAAGACGCCGTGGCCGCCCGGATTCATCCCTGTAATCAGATTGGACCAGGCAACTGGGCTCTGCGGAGGAGTACTCGTCTGAAGCGCCAGAAAGCTCCCCTGCGTGGCGAGTAGAGCGAAGTTTGGCATTTTGCCCGTGGCAATGAACTGCCGCAGGAGCGACGGGTCCATACCGTCGATTCCCAGGACGATGAGCTTATGGTGACGCGCGGAAGGTTGCGGGCCGCCGATAATGGAGTGCCACAGAAAAACACCGGCAACGAGCAAGGCTATCGCTGCAGCAGCAAACATCCATTTTGGGAAGCGCTTCATTTTGTTTTGTGGCGGATGCGAAGAAGCTCCGGCTTCCCGACATTGTGCATCGTCAAATGGCGAAAGCGCCCCGGCAGATCGATGAGAATGCGCGATTTCCCCCGACCCGCGCGCCTGTCGAAATTTCAGTTTGCGCGAGTGCGCTATACTCTACGGGATTAGAAGCTGGAACACTAGAGTTTGTCGGACGGCCCCTTGCGAGGTGTCGGCGCTGGTGGAGGCAAGAGATGTTCAAGAACCACGTCAAGATCGATGATGAGCTGTACACGAAAGCAAAGCAGTGCGCCGAGCTCGCAGGCTATTCGTCCGTTGAGGAATTCATTCAACATATTCTGGAGAAAGAAATCCGCCAAATCTTGGGAGGCGATTCGATCGAGGATGCCACGCCGGAGGAAATCAAGAAGCGCCTACAGGGCCTTGGCTACATTGAGTGAATCCGTTTGATGCATTTCATCGTTTGTCTGCCCACGGCGTATGACGGTATGTTGAATTGAATGACGAGCTTGTTGCATAGGATCGACCGACTCTTTGATCTTGCCTTTCGGCTAATGAAGCCCCTCCCTGCGCTAGGGGTGTTGGCGCTATTCGCGATTCTAACTGCTGTGTTTTCGCTCCTCATAGTTCGATGGACGTCCAACCAAAAAGCGATTCGGAGAATGAAGGACTTGATCGGTGCGCATGTCCTCGAGGTGCGCTTGTTTTCTGACCAGCCACGCGTGGTTCTTCGCGCGTATCTTAGCTTGTTGGTGAGTTTGTTCGGCTATCTTGCCTACGCGATGGTTCCCTTGTTGGTGCTCGGTTTGCCGCTGCTATTGATATACGGGCAATTGGAAGATCGCTTCGCACACATGCCCGTGAGACCAGGTTGCGATTTTCTCCTAAGTGCGAATTTCGCCACTGAAGATTCACTTGCGGACGTGGTGCTGCGTCTTCCCCCTGAATTGGTACAAACCGCACCGCCAGTGCAGATTGGCGCGGAACGTGAGATCGATTGGAGGATACAAGGGAAACGCTCGGGAATTTTCGACCTCGATCTGGTCTTGCATGGGCAGGAACTGTCAAAACGTGTCGTGATCGGGCCCGAGTCGGCCCGTATTGTTCCCGGACGCATGGCGGGAAGCTTTTGGCAGCAGTTCATGAGCCCGGGCGAGCCTCCCCTTCCGCGTGGAGGATTAGTAGAACAGATTCGAATCCAATATCCGCTGCGGTTATTTAGGGTGGGTCCATGGAAAGTCGGCTGGCTTGTGCCCTACGCAGCCTTGACAGTCATTGCAGTGGTGCTTCTCAGGACGCCGTTGAGGACTGAGATATGACGTCGGCGCAGCAGCGAGGTCGACGCGATCCGCATGGAGTGCGAAAGCTTTTTCTGCTCTTACTCGTTGCGGTAGCGTCGTTGTTGGTCTTTGCTCCTCCGGCACACGCTTACGTTGGTCCAGGTGCGGGATTCGCAGTGGTTTCGTCATTGCTCACATGGCTGCTAGCCACGCTACAAGCGATTTTCGCCTTTCTGACATGGCCCATCCGACAGTTCTTCCGCTTCTTGCGGCACAGACGCGCATATCGCAAGGCCCAGACGAGGCGAACCATCATTCTCGGATTCGACGGCATGGATCCTGTGCTGACAGAGAGATTCATGAAACAGGGCAAGCTACCGAATCTGGCGCGCCTCCGCCAAACCGGCACATTTCAGACGCTTGCGACAACTCTGCCTCCGATCTCCCCTGTTGCATGGTCCTCGTTCTTGACCGGCGTGAACCCGGGCAAACACAATATTTACGACTTTGTGATGCCAGATCGCCGGCGTTACCTTCCGGAGCTCTCTTCAGCGCGAATACGCGGACCGAGACGCTATCTGAACATTGGACGCTACAAGATTCCACTCGGTCGCGCTCGGATTTCACCGCTTCGGAAAAGCACTCCTTTCTGGCACTACCTCGCGAAGGCAGGCGTTTCCTGCTCGATCATTCGCGTGCCTGTCACGTTTCCTCCAGAGAAGTTTCCGGGACTGTTGCTATCAGGAATGTGCGTGCCGGACATACAAGGGACTCAAGGCACTTTCTCTTTTCACACGACCCGGAATTCCAGCGAGGAAACTGGCAGCAATCGCGTCGTGGTGCCGTTCGCGAAGCATAACGAATGGTTTTACTCTCACATTCCGGGCCCGCCGGATCCCCTGCGTACCGATTCAGGGGCGGAGCTCCGCGCGCCGTTCAGCGTCAAGGCGGCCGCGTCCGGGGGAGAGGCGTCGATTCGCATCGACGGACAACGGATATCGATCTCCGAGGGCAAATACTCAGAATGGGTGGAGTTGAAGTTTCATGCTGGCATTGGACCCAGCATCAAAGGAATCTGCCGTTTCTATCTGAAGTCGGTCGAGCCTCATTTGGAACTGTATGTAACGCCCGTGAACATTCATCCCATGCACCCCGCTCTGCCGATTTCCCATCCGCTAACGTATTCTGTTTATCTCGCAAAGCTGAATGGCCTTTACGCCACACTCGGCCTCGCCGAAGATACCTGGGCTCTGAATGACGGATTCTTGACCGAAGATGCGTTCCTGGATCAGTGCTATCTGATTCACGAGGAACGCGAACGCATGTTCTTTGATTCCCTCGAAAAGACGGCGCAGGGCGTTTGCATATGCGTCTTCGATATCACCGACCGTGTACAGCACATGTTTTGGCGTCACCTACCCAAGGCTGGCGATCCTCGAGCCGAAACCGAGTCCAGGGCGACCAATGCAATCGAGGCCCTCTACGTTCGGATGGATCAATTGATCGGTCGAACGATAGACGCGATGTCCCGCGACGATCTTCTGCTGATCGTGTCGGATCACGGCTTCAAAGGATTCGAACGGGGAGTCAACCTGAATAGTTGGTTGCACCAGCATGGCTATTTGTCGCTAAGAGAGGGCGCACCGTCCGGCGATTGGTTTCGGGATGTAGATTGGACAAAGACTCGCGCTTACTCTTTGGGGCTCAACGGAATTTATCTCAATGTGAAGGGTCGAGAGAGTATGGGCGCCGTCGAACCCGGAAGCGAAGCGGCGAGGCTTCGCGCAGAGTTGTGCGAAAGACTCCAAGGGCTCACCGACCCCGAAAACTCGCGTGTGGCCATCTTACGAGCCTTCGACGCCATGAAAGCATATCGAGGGCCTTATCGCGAGAACGCCCCTGATGTCATTGTGGGCTTTGGAGAGGGCTACCGTGCATCGTGGGACTCCGCGCAGGGCAGGGTCACTTCCGCGGTTTTCGACGTTAATTCCAAGGCGTGGAGCGGAGATCATTGCATAGATCCCGGTCTTGTTCCTGGCATCCTCTTCTCGAACTGGAAGATCGCGGGTGAACGGCATGCGATCACGGACATCGCTCCGACGTTGCTGAGTCTTTTTGGCGTGCAGGTTCCGCTGCACATGGATGGCAAGGCTTGGGCCATGACGCCAAGTGCATCAAGACTAGCCCTTCAAGAATCATGATCTCACCGAGGGTATGGCCAAAGTACGTTTTCAACTGTGTCGTGGTGCTGATCGCGCCGCTTCTATTCTCGTTCCTATCATGGTTGCCACCGTCGCTCTCGGCGTCGGGCGATACCCCGAGCGTGATTCTGATCACTCTGGACACGACACGGGCCGATCGGATGGGATTCCTGGGTTCCAAGAGGGGCTTGACACCAAATCTCGATCAAGTGGCGCAACAAGCGATTGTTTTCGAGAGAGCCTACACGCAAGCGCCGCTCACCACTGTTTCGCACGCTACGATCTTGACGGGAACCTATCCCCAATTCCACCGCGTCAACGATTTCGGTACGCGTTTACCTTCGCGGATCCCCTACTTGCCGGACCTGCTTCGACAGCACGGTTACCGCACGGCTGCATTTGTTGGCTCGATCATTCTGGACCCACGCAACGGCCTGGCTCCGGGGTTTGACCGAGGGTTTGATGTTTATGACGCCGGCTACACGTTGGAGCAGGGAGGTAAGGATCGCTTCGAGACGGTAGAGCGCAGAGCGGATGAGGTTGTGGCTCGCGCGATACGCTGGCTCGATGAGAATTCGGCGCATCCCTTTTTCTTGTGGGTTCACGTGTACGATCCGCATCAGCCATACGATCCTCCTGCACCGTACGCCGCTCGATTCGCCTCAGCTCCATACGATGGAGAAATTGCATCGATGGACGGAGCCCTGGGTGAGTTGTTCTCCTACTTGCAAAAACACTCGCTCTATCACGAGTCCTTAATCGCCGTCATGGCAGATCACGGCGAAGCGCTTGGCCAGCATGGAGAGGAAGGCCACGGCATATTCCTGTACGACGAGACTGTTCGCGTGCCTCTGTTCCTAAAACTGCCGGGGGACCGTTATGCCGGGCGGCGGATCAGTTCGCCTGTCCGTCTCGTGGATGTGGCTCCGACGATGGCCGAGGTGGTCGGGATTCCGATGTCCCAAGAGATGCAAGGAGAATCACTGCTTCACACTCTTGCTTCGGGCGCGCAGGAGCGACCCGTATATTCCCAGACCGATTATCCGCGGCAGGGTTTTGGTTGGAGCGCAATCAGCTCGCTCCGTGAAGGGAACTATCTCTTCGTTCAGGCGCCGCGCCGCGAACTCTACGATATCCGTGCCGATCCTTCCGAAAACCACAACATCGCGGACAAGAATGTGGCCATCGCCAACACCCTCGCCTCCCAGCTCGCGGGAATCCAGACTCAGTACAGCAGCTCGACAACTGCGAACTCGGCATCCAGCATGACCGCGAGCCAAAAGGCCGCCGTGGCGGCCTTGTCGAGTTTGGGGTATGTCGCCCACGGCCGCGAGAGCCAGGGGTCGAGGACAATGCTCGCCGACCCGAAGGACAAGATCACCGTGGCAAACGAGCTGCAAGACGCTACGCTAATGGTCGACAGTGGGCGTTCCAGGGAAGCAATTCCGCTGCTTCAGAAGGTCGTCGCAAGCGATCCGGGCATCTACTTCGCACAATTGGAGCTCGGACTTGCAGAAACGAACCAGAAGAACTACGCGGCGGCGATTGGACCTCTCAATCGCGCCACAGAACTGATGGCAGATTCAGGCCTCGCTCAATATGAATTGGGCGTCGTTCTGTTTGAAACCGGAGATGGGAAGGGCGCAGCCGCACATCTCGAAAGGGCCGTGGCGCTCATGCCTGAAGCCGCCGACGCGCACTTTTCTCTCGGTTCCGTATACGCGCGAATCGATCGGGTACCGGACGCAATTCGCGAGTTGCACTCTGCTCTTGATATTGCCCCCGCACACTATCGAGCGAACCTCCTGACGGGCCGGATCTTATACCTTCAGGGCAATCCCAAAGCTGCGCTTCCATATCTTGAGCAGGCGGCCAAGTCTCAACCTTCGTCCCGGGAAGCACACCTTTTTCTCGCCGATGCAGAATCTCAGCTAGGGAATGACGCCGACGCGAAGGCCGAACGAGAAAAGGCAGATCACCTAACTCCCCCCAGTCGGTAGTTTCCGTATCTCGCCTCTTTCCAATGGGAGCTCTTCTTTGCCTTGCACCCGATGTCCGTGAATCGAGTTATCCACGCTTCAAATGGTTCTCATCGGCCATTTCTACTTGACAGAGCAGAACACTAGGACTATATACAGAACGCTCTGGAATTACATCGACCATCCTGCGTGAAGACATCGACGCCGGTCTTCAAACCTGTGTCCACAGGAGGCAAGTATGTCGACGCTTTGTAGCCGTCGGTCGCTGGCGGCTTTGCTGGTGTTGCTGGCCATCATAGCTGCCCCGGCGATGGCTCAAAAGTTCACGGGCGACATTGAAGGCAACGTGACTGACTCCTCAGGTGCCGCGCTGCCTGGAGCGTCGGTTTCAGTGCGAAGCGTCGCCACAGGAACGATCCACACGACGACAACGAGCGATATTGGAGCATATCGAGTTCCCAACTTGGACGTCGGCGCGTATGAAGTGACTGTGTCAGCGCCGGGATTCAAAACACAGGTTGGTCACGCCGAAATTACGTCGAACGGCGTGGCCAGTCTCAACTTTTCTATGGAAATTGGCGAGGCTACGGAAAAGATCACAGTGACCGCGGAAGCGCCGTTGATTGACCTCTCCGTTACGCAGAATACAACCCTAGAAAACCAGCAAATCGAGAACATCCCTCTTGATGGCCGCGACTATAATTCGCTCGTTGCACTAACGCCAGGCGTGCAAAGAGCCCCCGGAGGCGGATTTCTTGCCATCAACGTTAACGGCACGCGCGCGACCTCCCAAAACAATCTCGTCGACGGGCTTTACAACAACGACCGATTCTACGGTCAACCGGTCATCGGCCAGACAGGCGTGCTCGGCGTCCCCGCCACGCTGATACCTATGGAAGCGCTGCAAGAAGTGAACATACAGGAAACTCCATCGGCGCAATTCGCAGTCAAGGGAGGCGCTCCGGTCAGTTTGGTTCTTAAGACCGGCACAAACGAGTGGCATGGGTCTGGCCTGTTTTTGCGGCACACCTCTTTTGCGGATGCGGATAACTACTTTTCAACGGTGGTACAGCCCTGTCAGCCGTTCTGTTCGACTCCCTTTCGTGACATGCAGGGCACAGGCACAATTGGTGGACCAATTGTTAAAGATAAGACGTTCTTTTTCGGCTACTATGATGGACAAGGCTATTCTGCGACCATCCCTCATCTCGCCACCGTGCCTACCCCGGCCGAGATTACCCAAGCGATGAATGCCATCACGACGGAGGGGCTGACTCCGACCGTGGCTGGACAGAATCTGCTGTCATTTTATCCCGCGCCGTCAGATCCCGCGACCGGAGTGCTAAGTGTTCGCATTCCGGCTGTGGTGAACATGACAAATTTCGGCATCGTAGCAGATCAGAAGATTGGCCAAAGAAATACGCTTACTGGGCGCTATGTCTTTGGCGACAGCACTCAATCTGCGCCGCCGACAGAAATCAACAGCACGGCCATACAGCCCGCCTCAAAGTACAGCCCCGCGCTTTTCAACTCCGTAGCTCCGACGAGGGGACAGCTCGTAGGCTTGAGCGAGACTTGGGCCATGAGCAGCAACAAATCCCTCGAAAGCCGGCTGGGCTGGACCCGATTTTCACAGATCATCAAGACAAACAACAGCATCGATCCCAAGAGCTTGGGCATCGACACCGGTCCAATCCCGGCGACACAGGATTTGGGGATGCCGTACGTGCATATGGCTGCTTTTTTCTCCAGCATCGGAGGGGGCGGGGCGCTCAATTACCCGATCGTTACGCGCCCGGATGAAACAGTTGATTGGTCTGAACATCTCTCATGGGGTCGAGGAAACCACAGCATCGAGCTCGGTGGCAATTTCCAGCACGCTTACACCAATTTCAGCCACGATCAAGCGCGGGTTCAATTTGAAATTTCCGCCGACCCCAATCCAGTCGATGAAATCGAGGAACTGTTGCTCGGCAAGGCTGACTCAGCGTCGCGATATTTTGGGAATACGCACCGTCACTTCACGCAAAATACTTACGGCCTGTACGTTCAAGACGCTTGGAAGGTTCGACCGCGACTGACGCTGACTCTGGGCTTGCGGTACGACATCAATGGCGTCGTCAAGGAAGAGAACAATCTCGCTGCCAATTTCTTGCCGGGCGTTGGACTGGTTCAAGTAGGGCATGGAATCAGCAGTCTCTACAACGTCGATCCATGGAATTTCGGACCGCGTGTCGGATTTGCGTGGGACGTTTTTGGCAACGGCACCACCGCTGTTCGGGGCGGTTACACCCTCTCATACGATACGCCCGAAATCGCAACGTTCGCGCTCCCGTTCCTGGCCTTCGAAAACAATCCTGGTGCGTTTCTTCAGCCCGACTTGGGAGTGACGCAGGAGATCCTTACTGGGTTAACAGTCCACCCGCCGTTAACGGGATCGTGTCTCAATCCGACTACGGGTGCCCCAGGCGACTATGTTTGCTTCGATGACGCTACGGTAGGCCCAGTTTTCGGGACGACGCCGGGAGGCGCGCCGCCGTTCTCAGCCTTTGCGATCCAGCGAAACTTGAAGACGCCGAAGTATCACCAGTTCAATCTGGGCATTCAGCAGGAGTTTTGGCACCAGAACGTGCTGACCGTCAGCTACTCCGGTCAGCGCGGCTACGACCTGATATTTCCAGTCGACATCAACGCCTTTCCTCTTGGTTGTGGCATAACCATTCTTGTGTGTAATCGGCCGTTTGCCAGCATCGCTCCGAATCTTTCCGACATCGTGGAAGACACGAATCTCGGCTGGTCCCATTACGATAGTTTGCAAGCTTCCTTGCGCCAGCGGAGATGGCACGGCCTCAACATGCAGTACAACCTTACTTGGGGCAAATGTTTCGACTACAACTCCACCGACCGCGTGGCAGGTCCGCAGCTAGACAATCCTTTGGATATTCAGGGACAGCGCGGCCTATGCGATGCGGACGTCCGCCTGAATTTCAATCTAGCTGGTACATATGCGTTTCCGGCGATTCCCCATTCCGGGCGCTTCGGGAGCGGATGGCAAATCGCTTCCGTTTACACTGCCGAGAGTGGGCGCCCCTTCAGCGCAGTAGTTCCCTTCGACCCCTCCGGGCAAGGCTTGCCTTTCGCCGCTGTGCGCGCGGATTGGGATCGAACGCCGATCCACATCAACCCGCGCAATCCGGCCGACTATGTGGAGGAAACTTACACAGCGGTCGGCCAGGCGGACCCTTGCGGGTACAGCAATGCCGGTGGGTGGCCGCTGTCGCCTTTTTACATCCCTTGCCCAGGAACGGTGGGTAATTCCCGGCGCAATCAACTGATCGGGCCGGGCCTGAGTCAATGGGACGTGTCGCTCGTCAAGAACACAAGGATCACGGAAGGCACTTCCTTGCAGTTCCGGTGGGAGGTTTACAACGTACTTAACCGCGCCAATTTTGGCACCGTGACGAACTTCCTCATCCCGGGAGCCCCGATCTTTGGCACGATTACCGGCACACCAGACGTCGCGCTGGGGAACCCAGTGCTCGGGCAGGGAGCCTCGCGCAACATGGATTTTGTGCTGAAGTTCAATTTCTGAGCCTGCAGCGAACTAGGCCATTGCCGAACTGGCCGCCCCATGACGGCTGCTTTCTGGCCGGTGGATGGCCGACCACGGTATCGAAACTTATTCTAAAGGTGAAAGAATGAAGCAAGCGAGCAGCGTCACGGGAGCTCTGCAGAAACCTTCAGTTATCTGGTCGCTAGGCGTCTTGTTGGGCACGTTGGCTCTGATTCTCGGTGAGTTGCCAGCTCCGCGTGCTGTGGCGTCTCCCGCGCCGGGTGCGCAGGCTTCCAATCAAGAGCCCGCCGATTTCGTGCTTAGGAATGGCAAGATCTACACAGAGGATAGTTTCCACCAGACGGTTGAAGCTCTCGCCGTTCGCAATGGAAAGATCATCTTCACAGGAAGCGACGCCGAGGCGGCGAAATACATCGGCTCCAAGACCAAGGTAGAGGACGCTGGCGGGAAGCTGGTTCTGCCCGGCCTCATCGACATTCATATTCATCCAATGGGCATCGTCGACTTTGGCGGCTGCGATCTGGAATCGAAGGCAAAAACTTTGGCAGAGATCGCTACCTTCGTTCGCGGGTGTGTCGACCGCATGCATGTTGCCCCGGGGCATTGGCTTGCGGTGTCGGACTGGGAGTACGGCGGCGGAAATCAGGCAGATCCCCAACACCCAACCTTGCGCGCCGCTCTCGACGGTGCGTCTACGCAGAATCCAATCGTCATGACAGGGTGGGACGGGCATCACGGGGCATATAACAGCGCTGCTTTGGCGCTCGCCAAGAATGCAAAGGGAGAGGTAGTCGGATATTCCAGGAGAACTCTCGCGACAGACTTTGCGAAATATAAGACATACGTGGGCGTTGATGTGAATGGCGAGCCGACTGGAGACATCACCGACCAGGGAAAACTGCCGATCGACTCGAGCGAAATCAATCGGGACAACTACGAAAAGCTCGTGCAGTCACCCGAGCGCCTGGCGGAGCGCATTAGCAGCGCGGGCATTACGGCCGTACAGGATGCGGCGGCTGGTTCCGCTGGGAGGGCGATCACCGGCGGCAGCGGCTATGAAGTTTATGACGAATTGATTCAGAAGAACGAGCTGACCTTTCGGCTCAATATGGCCCAATACTTCCTTCCGGAAAATTTCCGGGATGCCAGCGGGCACATCGACTACGATCGATTATTCGTACAGGCCGACGCCGTCCGAAAGAAGTATTCCGCGAATCCACTCACTCGCGCCGATGCCGTCAAGGTCTTCGCGGACGGCGTGCCGGAGGCGAATCCTAACAATATCCCGCCGACGCTGGGCAATTCGCCGCGGCCGGTACCGTACCTCCAGCCGATTTTCGAAAAGGATGCGAACGGCAACCTGTCCGTAAAGGGCTACGTGGATCTGGCGTCGCCCGTTTGCTCGTATGTCCGGGCCAAACCTGAAGAATACGCCACAGACGATCAGGTATCGGATTTCATCAAGACGTACGGGTACCATCCGGGGCAGTGCACCATTTCCTACGGAATTCCCGAGCACGCGCCTGCCATATTCAACGAGTATGTGAAACGCGCTCACCTTGCAGGCTATACGGTCCATATTCACTCGATCAGCGATGAGGCCGTTCACATGGCCATCGATGCGCTTGAGGCGGCACGTGCGGCCGACGGGATCAGTTCACGACCGGACACTCTCGCCCACATTCAGTTCGCAACTCCCGAGGACGTTGCCCGCATGGGACGCGATCACCTCTATTTGGCGTTTACGTATAGCTGGATCTATGCCGAGCCCGTGGGATACGATCTGAGCGTCGTCCCTTTCTTTGACAAGGTCCTCGGCAACAGCTACGAAGCCTTTCACAATCCCAATAGCTACTACGAGCGAAACAACTATCCGGCCAAGACGGCGAAGGAGGCGGGCGCTATTGTCGCCGCGGGGTCGGATGCACCTGTCCTTACAAAGGATCCCCAGCCGTTCGTAAACATCGAGTTCGGAATTACCCGCGCGAGACATGGTCTTCCGCCCGTGGCGCCCCAGCAGCGACTCAATGTTCGTGACATGATTGATGCATACACGATTAACGGAGCTCGCGCGCTGAACCGTGCATCCGAAATAGGATCGCTTGAAGTTGGAAAGTCAGCCGACTTTATCGTCGTCGATCAGAACATTCTTGCTCTGGCAGACGAAGGCCGGCCAGAGAAGATAGGAGACACGAAGGTACTCGAAACGTGGTTCATCGGCAAAAAAGTGTACTCGGCGCCGAAGCCCTAGGTCGCAGCTCTACCAAGACTGCATTGTTTCCCAAACCCAACAGAGGATCCGGCCGCGTGTCGTTTAACGAGAACCCTGAAGTGCTCGTTTGGGCCGGGATTCCTTTTGTTGCCGAGTGATTGGTTCCGATGCGCCTAGAGACGTTAGCGGGGGATTTCTAGAAATGAGAACACGGACGTTTATCGGTTTCTTGCTTCTTGCAGCTGCTCTGGCGAAATCAGGATTGGCGCAGCAGCAGTCTGCTTCAGCAGACACAGTTGTGATCCACGCCAGAGTCTATACCGTGAATCCGCATCAGCCTTGGGCGCAGGCCTTAGCGATTCGCGACGGAAAAATCGTCGCCGTGGGCTCCGACAAGGAGATCGCCGCATATCGCGGCCAGTCCACAGAGGTCGTGGATGCCAAAGGTCACATGGTGCTTCCGGGATTTGTCGATACTCACGGCCACTTCATGGCAGGCGCCGGCAGCCTTCCGAATGTGGCGCTGGACGACGCCAAGACCGTCCCCCAGTTCCAGAAGATGATCGCCGACTACGCTGCCGCCCATCCCGGCCTCAAGTGGATCCAAGGCATGGGTTGGTACTACGACATCTTCGGAAAGACGGGGCTGCCCGATAAGAAGCTCGTGGACGCAGTCGTTTCTGACCGGCCCGTCTTCTTGCGCGCATACGATGGGCACAGCTCTCTGGCCAATAGTAGGGCGCTTGCGATAGCCGGAATCACCCGCGACACCCAGGATCCGCCGAACGGCATCGTCGTGCGCGATCCCGCGACGGGCGAACCGACCGGCGTCTTGAAGGAGGCGGCCGGTGATCTGGTGCAAAAATTCATCCCGCAACCGACTCACGAAGAGCAACTGGATCTATTGGCCAAGGCGATTCGTTATGCGAATTCGTTGGGGCTTACTCGCATCATCAGTTGCGGCGGAGATGCGGAGAATGTTGGGCTTTTCGACGAGCTTCGCCAGAGAGGGAATCTGACGCTGCGCTTCTATATGGCGCCGTTCGCTCCCACTCCCGGCGTTACCCCAGAATTTATCGAGACGCTGAATCGGAATCGAGAGAAGTATCATGACGACTGGATTGACATCGGCGCCGTGAAGTTCCTGCTCGATGGCGTGATCGAAGCGCATACCGCCGCGATGCTGGAACCGTATGCGAACGACCCGACATCGGGGCAACTCTATTTTTCGCCCGAAAAGTACAAGGAAGGCGTCCTGGAACTCGATCGTCTTGGCTACCAGATTTTCACCCACGCCATCGGTGATCGCGCTATCCGCCTGGCTCTTGATGCATACGAGGAAGCCAACAAAGCCAACGGCCACACTGATGCACGCGACAAAATAGAACATATTGAAGACCCGAGCGCACAGGACATTCCGCGATTCGGGAAACTCGGCGTAATTGCCAGCATGCAGCCGCTGCACGCCACCCCGAATCACGATATCTTGGATGTTTGGGCAGTCAACGTGGGCCCGGAGCGTGCTCAGCGCGCCTGGCCGTGGCACGACATTCTGGCTGGAGGAGCACACCTGAGTTTCGGCAGCGACTGGCCCGTCGTAACGCTGAACCCTTGGCCAGGCGTTCAGATACTGCTGACGAGGGAGACGCCGGAAGGAACGCCGGCAGGCGGATGGCATCCCAACGAGAGACTTACGTTGCCTCAGGCGATCGAGGGATACACCATGGGGGGAGCGTTTGCCGCGCGGCGAGACAAAACGGAAGGCTCCCTTGAGGCGGGTAAGCTGGCGGATCTGATCGTCATTTCGCAAGATCTATTCAAGGTCGAGCCGAATCAGATTGGAAAGACCCAGGTGATGCTGACGATGGTTGGAGGAAAGGTCGTGTACCAGGACGCGTCGTGGGAAAGCGGCAAGACGTCAGCCTCAAGATGAAGCGAAGCTTGTGTTTCGCTGGTTCGTTTCGCAAACATCTGCCGTGCGTTGCGTTCACACGCAGTTGATTCGCGGATGCCGGCCAGGTTCCCAACTGGTGTTGGAGAACAATCTCGAAATTCATAGGGGTGGGAGATGCATGACGCTCTGAAGAAGGAAATTGCGCTCTACGAACGCCGGATGCCGAAATCCGCCGCGGCGCACCGCCGCGCCGAGAAGCGTATCCCGCTCGGCGTCGCGAGTAACTACCGTGGTTACGAGCCTTATCCGATCTTTATCCAGAAGGGACACGCGGGCAAGGTGCGCGACATCGACGGTAATGAATACGTCGATCACAATCTGTGTTTCGGCGTACTGATGGCGGGGCACAATCATCCGGCAGTCGTTAAGGCCGTAGAGCACGCGTTTCAAATAGGGACGACGTTTGGCATGCCCCACGAGATGGAGTGGGAGCTTGCGGAAGAGATTTGCGCGCGCTACCCCGCCGATATGGTTCGCTTCGGCTCTACCGGCACAGAGGTGACGATGCACGCATGCCGCTTGGCTCGCGCGGCTACGAAGCGAGACAAAATCCTGAAGTTTGAAGGCGGGTACCATGGGTTGCATGACACGGCGCTCGTCAGTGTGAAACCGAAGGCTGAAGAAGTGGGCGACGCCAGCGAGCCCAATGCCGTTCCCGGTGGTTTGGGCATCCCGCAAGGAACTCTCGACAATGTCATTATCGCAAGCTTTAACGATCTCGAGGGCGTCGAGCGCCGGTTTGGGCAGTATCCCAGTCAGATCGCCGCAGTCATTCTTGAGCCAATCATGATGAATGTTGGTATGTGCATGCCTCGGCCTGGTTTCTTGGAAGGACTCCGCGAGATCACCAGAAAGAACGGCGCGCTGCTCATTTTCGACGAAGTCAAGACGGGAGCCAAGCTCGCATGGGGCGGCGCGAGCGAATACTTCGGCGTAAAGCCGGACATAATCGCGCTCGCGAAGGCGATCGGCGGTGGTGTGCCTCTGGGAGCCTTCGGCGCCAGCCGCGCAATCATGGATCTCATCTCAAGCCATAAGGTCTTTCACGGGGGCACTTACAACGCGAACCGAATATCGATCGCGGCGGGGCTGGCGATGTTTCGTGAAATACTGACACGCGAGAACTACGCGCACGTCGCGAGACTCAACGAAAAGCTGTCGGATGGTTACCGCAAGATCATCGCCAAAGTTGATCTCCAGGCATATGTCGCCAGTGCCGGGGCGAATGGTGCGTTGATGCTGTTCCCAGGAGAGATTCGCAATTACCGGGATTGGCTAAGAATCGATCAGGATCTGTGGCGCCAGTACTGGTTTGGAATGGTCAACCGTGGCGTGATTCCCCAGCCCTTCTGGTGGGATGAGCAGTGGACAGTTTCTGTGCAGCACACTGATGCCGACATCGACAAGCACCTGGCAGCCTTCGAGGATGTAGCCCCAGGCCTAGCGAAGGTACAGCAAGAACGTCGTTCGGCGTTCGTGGACGCTGGTCAGTAATCCGAGGCACCGCAACGGCCAAAGGTGAACCGAAGTTGCCGAATGAGATCGTCACATCACGCGACGAAGAAGCGCGCCAGGGAACTGCAACGCTGCGGCGCGTTTTGGGCCGTGGGGACCTCGTTCTGCTTTTTGTCGTGGCTGTCTTCAACCTGAATGTTCTTCCGTCCATTGCAGCGAACGGGGGAGTAACGATATGGCTGTGGATCGTTGCCCTTTTTCTGTTCTTCTGGCCTCAGGGGATCGCAGTGATCGAACTCGCGCATCGGTTTCCTGGCGAAGGTGGAGTCTATCTTTGGGCCAAGGAAGTGTTCGGCGATTTCCACGGCTTTCTTTCCGGCTGGTGCTACTGGACGAACAACATGATGTACGTCCCGACGGTGATGCTTTACTTTGTCGGGGTTTCGGTGTTCGTGCTTGGCCCTGGGCACCAGTCCTTGGCTGACAACAAGCCTTTTGCTTTGACTGTTTCGGTCGTTCTGTTGGCGCTGCTGGTAGTCCTCAACATCATTGGTCTCCGCGTGGGCAAGTGGATTAACAACCTGGGTGGAGCGGGCACGGTGATTGCGGCAACTCTGCTGATCGGTCTGGGGATATTTGCCGCGATACGGTTCGGCACGACAATTACCGTCTCCGACTTCAGCTTGCCCTCGAACCCGCGTTTCGTTCTGAATTCTTTCGGTGTAGTTTGCTACGCGCTCGTCGGATTGGAGCTTGCCTCGGTGATGGGGGATGAGATTCAAAATCCTCGGAAGAACCTTCCCGTGGCCGTGGCTTGGGGCGGAGTCTTGTCGGGACTACTCTACGTCGGCGCAACTCTGACGCTTCTGATTGCGGTCAAGAGAGAAGATCTCAATATTCTGCAGGGAATCGTGCAGGCGGTCGATCACATAGCGGGGCGCGTCGGCATCGGCTGGATCGTAATTCCGTTCGCCTTCCTTCTGAGTCTTGCAATTGCCGGTATCGGCTCCGCGTGGCTGGGTGGCTCGGCCCGCATACCTTTCGTGGCCGGCCTTGATTCGTACATGCCCTCATGGCTCGGAAAGGTCCATCCAAAGTACGGCACTCCTTATGCGGCGCTGATCGTACATGCCCTCGTTTCCCTGATTCTGGTCGTGCTGAACTTTGTCCTTACCGGCGCCACGGTGCAGGAATCGTTTCAACGGTTGTTGTCCCTATCCGTCGTTCTGCAGTTGGTGCCTTTTGTCTATATGTTTTGTGCGCTGCTTAGGATTGCGTTTCGCGAACCCTTTGTGAGAGGTCCATACAGTCGCACGACCGTGATTTGGGCGGGGCTGAGCGGATTCCTTACGACGGTTGTGGGGATCGTGCTCGTGTTCTTTCCCGCGCAGCAGATTAGGTCACTCTGGTCGTACGAGATGTGGATGTTTGGCGGGACGCTCTGCTTCATCGGTATGGCCGCATTTTTCTTCTTCGTTTATGGCAGGCGCAAGATCGGCAAGAAGCTTCCAGCGACGGCTTCAGCAATTTGATTCATGGAGGGTGCCGTGATCGGGGTTGCGAAGAGTAGCGTAGACGCTTCTAAGAACTACATCAACGGCAAGTGGGTGGGCAGTGTTTCGGGAGAGACGCTTCCTGTCTATGACCCATCGACCGAAGCGGAGATCGCTCGTGTTGCCTCGTCAGGTCCGGCCGATATCGATCTCGCCGTGCGAGCCGCTCGGGCTGCATTCGATTCAGGTCCGTGGGCCGTCTCCACCGCACAAGACCGAGGCCGCATTCTCTTCAGACTCGCCGAAAAGGTGCGGCAGAACGCCCAGTATCTTAGCGAAATCGAGTGCCGCAACTCGGGCAAGCCTATCGTTGAAGCGGAAGCTGACATTGTCGACGTCGCGACCTGCTTCGAATACTACGGCGGCCTTGCGACGAAGGTTTTGGGGCACGTCAATCCGGTGCCCGCGAACGCGCTGAGTCTCACGATGCGAGAGCCCGTCGGCGTAGCGGGGCAGATCATCCCTTGGAACTATCCCTTGCTTATGGCTGCGTGGAAGCTGGCTCCAGCCATCGCTGCGGGCTGCACTTGTGTGCTGAAGCCCGCAGAGCAAACGCCAATCACGGCCTTGGAACTGGCGAACTGGCTTGAGGAGGTAGGTCTGCCGCCCGGCGTTGTCAACATCGTGAACGGCTACGGTGAAACAGCCGGGGCCGCCCTCGTCTCCCACCCCGGTGTTGATAAGATCGCATTCACCGGCAGCGCTGCGGTCGGCAAGAGCATCGCCAAGACCGCGGCAGACTCGCTCAAACGCGTCACCTTGGAACTGGGCGGAAAGTCTCCGAATATCTTTTTTGAAAGTGCGGACTGGGAGGCTGCGGTGGACGGCGCGCTTTTCGGCATCTTCATCAATCAAGGAGAGGTTTGCGCTGCTGGCAGCCGCATTTTGGTCCAAAAGAAGATCTACTCCAAATTCCTGGAAGCTATGACGGACAAAGCAAAACGCATTCGGCTCGGCCCGCCTTTGGACCGAGAAACGAAGATGGGTCCACTGGTGAGCAAGGAACAGTACGACCGCGTGAGCACCTATCTGGATCTCGGCAAGAAAGAAGCCAAAGTGGCGACGGGAGGCGGTCGGCCTCGGCAGTTTGGCAAGGGCTACTACATTGAGCCCACAATTTTCTACGATGTGGACAATAGCGCGCGCATCGCCCGCGAAGAAATCTTTGGTCCCGTGGCTTGCGTCATCCCTTTCGAGGGGGAGTCTGAGGCGATTCGCATTGCAAATGACACGCCTTACGGGCTTGCCGCAGCCGTTTGGACGCGGGACATCTACAAGGCGTTTCGCATCGTCAAGGCGCTGCGTGCAGGGATCGTATGGGTCAATCACATGCAGCCCACCTATGTTGAGGCGCCATGGGGCGGTTTCAAACAGTCGGGTTACGGCCGTGAACTCGGGCCCTGGGGACTTGAAGAATATCTCGAGGCCAAACAGGTTTACGTGAATCTCGACGAGGCACCGATCGCGTGGTATTAACCTTCGGGGCTTGACTGGTTGGCCGTTCTCGCGGGACCGCAGCGGGTAGGAGTCAATTGAAAGCGATTCAGATTCGCACCGACCTTCCTGGGCCGAAATCGCGCGCCTTGATGGCACGCCGCGAAAACGCGATTCCGCGCGGACTGGGCCACGCGACGCCACTCTTCGTCGCTAACGCGGAGGGCGCGGTAATAGAGGACGTTGACGGAAACTGCTTCCTTGATTTCGCCGGCGGTATCGGCTGCTTGAACGTTGGTCATCGGCCGCGTGCGATTCTTGGTGCCGTTGAGGATCAACTGAAGAGACATCTTCACCTCTGCTTTATGGTGACCCCATATGAGAGCTACGTTCGTCTTGCCGAAAAGCTGAATTCACTCGCGCCGGGGAGCTTTCCCAAGAAGACGCTCATCTTGAACACCGGAGCCGAGGCTGTGGAGAACGCTGTCAAAATCGCCCGCGCATACACGAAGCGCCCAGCCATCATCTGCTTCGAGGACGCTTTCCACGGCCGAACGCTGTTGACGATGTCGTTGACGAGTAAAACCCACCCCTACAAGGCGGGGTTCGGGCCTTTCGCAAGCGAGGTCTATAGGATTCCATACGCGTATCCGTATCGCGGGGGGAACAGCGCGACCGCAGAGAGTGTTGCACATTCTTTGGAAGACGCATTCAAACGTGTTGTGGCTCCGGAATCTGTCGCTGCGGTAATTGCAGAACCAGTGCTCGGCGAGGGCGGGTTTGTCGTGCCACCGCGAGACTATTTCCGCACGATTCACGAGATCTGCCGGAGGCACGGCATCCTTTTCGTCGCGGATGAAGTCCAGTCAGGAATCGCCCGCACGGGGAGGTGGTTTGCCTCGGAACACTTTGGCATCGAACCCGATTTGATCACCACGGCGAAATCGCTTGGCGGAGGACTGCCGATCGCTGCCGTGACAGGCCGCGCGGAGATCATGGATGCGCCGGAGGTGGGCGGCCTCGGCAGCACATTCGCCGGTAACCCGCTCTCCTGCGTCGCGGCGCTCGCCACGATCGATCTGATCGAAAAGGAGGGCTTGCTTCGGCGTGCGGTCGAGATTGGGGAGCGATTCGAAGCGCGGGCGCGACGCTGGCAGAGCAAGTGGCCCTTGGTCGGTGACGTTCGCGGCCTAGGCGGCATGTGCGCCATCGAACTCGTCCGGAGTCGGGAGACGCTCGAGCCAGCTGACGCCGAGACCAAAGAAATGGCGGCTTATTGCTGGAAGCACGGTCTTGTGACCATCACCGCCGGTACCTACAACAACGTGCTGCGGATTCTCGTGCCGCTCGTCATTCAAGATGAGCAGTTTGACGAAGGCCTTGATGTCATCGAAGCAGCGCTGGCTTTTGTGGCAGAGCCCGAAAATGCGGCCCATTCCCAGGCATCACAGTCCCATTGAGCGCGACCCACGCGAGAAGCTGAATCTGCCGGATCCGTGCAACGCGTTCATTCGGCAGCTTCGATTTGCCTTTGACTGTTGCGGTGCCTTGGATTATTGGCCCGCATCGAGAAACGCCGAACGACGTTCTTGCTGTACCTTCGCTAGGCCTCTGGCTACATCCTCGTTCGCGACATCACCGCTGCAGCGAATCTTCTAAGGGGATCGCAACCACAGCTCTCACGAGAAATGCACCCGTTGCTCCCCTGATCGTTTTATTGGAAGTCAGAAGGTCAGTGTCAATTCATGTCAGCCATTGGGAAATCAGCGGGCTGCAACTTAGAGGATCTCTCCACCTACAGTTTCGCCTACAGCGGTGAGAACGCAACACTAGGCGGTCGAGGCTATCTCGTTGAACTGAAAACGAAAGAGTGGTCGGGGCGAGTGGATTTGAACCACCGGCCTCCTGGTCCCGAACCAGATTCCAAGCCTTATTGAAACCTATTGAACTTTGGAGTTCTTAAGTGATTCCTGTTGAATACGTTGCGGCCCGCCAGTTGAAACCCATAGAACGGCAATGAACTTTGAGGCCCTGACCGTTACGATTTCGCCCTCATTGCGGTCCTGAGGTTTGCTACCATTTTGGCGAAGCACAGGATGGAGTTTTGGCGAGGGACAAGGTACAAAAGTCTCCGGTCAGGTCAATACTCTGGGTCGGCTGGATATGGGAAGTTCGGATCATATGTTAAGACGATGAGTAACATCTCCGTGAGGTCCCGTTGGTCACGAACGCCACCATCGAAATTTGCAAAAAGCTCGGGGAAGCTGACAATGAGATGGTGTGTTTTCGTGTATACGCAGGCTACTTTGTGACCGTTCACGACTTGCTCCTCATGCCAAACTACATCAGATCTGTCAACCAAATCAGTTGCTACGCCAACGTGCAACCCTTGGTTTAGCTCGACTTTCACGCCATTGTTGTTCCAAATTGTAGCCCCCCAAGTATCGATACCGCGGACGAGTCGAAATTTGAAATTGGGCAGCAACCGGACCGGTGACATTTTCGGCTTAGCCGGCTCTTTATTTCCAGTCTGGGCCTTGGTTGGAGAGTAGTAAGCCGACAGCGATAGTGCAAACACAACTGCTAGCCACCTGTTCATCACCGGCACCTCATTTGGGTTTGGGAAGCCACTTCAGCAGTCCTCTGCTCGCCTGTGCTATTTGTTCAGGCCTCAGAAATGTGCCCATATGGGACTGGTCCGGACAATAGGTTGGGTCCCCGCTGCACATGAGATTGCTATTGGAACCTCCCGAAGGATTTTGACCGGACCGACCTTTTGTACCACGGTGAATGAGAGAGTTTACATCACAGCCTCGGGCTGTGAACTCGTGTGGGGTGGAAGAGTGCTATAGGCCGCCGGCGCCGGCGGCCTATAGCCGAGCGCCGAGTGGGGCCTCCTCGTGTTGTATTCCACCCGCCAGTTCTCGATCACGATCTGCGCCTCCCTCAACGAATAGAAAATCTCTCCGTTCAGGCACTCATCTCGCAGCTTCCCATTGAAGCTTTCGCAGTACCCGTTCTCCCAAGGGCTTCCTGGTTCGATGTACAACGTTCCCGTGCCCAGATTCCCCAACCACTTCCGCAGCTCTTTCGCCACGAACTCCGGCCCGTTGTCCGAGCGGATGTACTCCGGGATTCCCCTCCACAGCATCACGTCCGCCAGCGTCTCGATCACTTCGTAGCTTCCCAGCCGTCTCGCCACGCGGATCGCCAGGCACTCCCGCGTGTACTCGTCGATCAGCACCAACAGCCGCAACGCGCGCCCATCGTGTGTCATGGCGCTCACGAAATCGTAGCTCCACACGTGATTGGCTCGCTCCGGTCGAAGTCGCACACACGAACCATCGCCCAACCACAACCTCCCTCGCGGCCTCTGTTTCTGTGGCACTTTCAACCCTTCCCGCCGCCAGATCCTCTGCACTCGATCTTTGCCCACCTGCCAGCCTGCTTCTCGCAGTTTGATCGTGATCCGACGGTAGCCGTAGCGACCGTACGCGCTGGCCAGCTCGATGATTGCTCGCGTCAGAGCATCCTCATCGGTTCGGTAGATTACCTCGTAGCGTTGCGTCCCTCGCCACTGCCCCAGCAGCCGGCAGGCATGCCGCTCGGAAATCGGGTACGCCTCGCGTGCATGCCTGACCGCGCCACGCCGCCGCTCGGGGCTTAGAAGTTTCCCTCGGCCACGTCTTTCAGAATTTGCTTCTCCAGCGACAGCTCTGCCACTAACCGTTTCAGCTTGCTGTTCTCCTTCTCCAGCTCCTTCAGACGCTTCGCCTGATCCAGCTTCAGACCACCGTATTCCTTCCTCCAGCGGTAGTAGGTCTGGGCCGTGATCTCGGCTTCCTTGCAGGCTTGCGGGGTGGTTTTTCCGTTGGCGATGGCGACTTCGATTTGCCGCAGCAGTGTCACGATCTGCTCCGGCTTGTAGCGGACCATGGGCATGACCAGTCTTCCCTCCAGGTGAATTCTCTCTCACTTCACCTGGTACAAAAATCCCCGGTCAGCTCA
>DASPVC010000060.1:0-183721 GCA_035622585.1 Candidatus Acidiferrum sp. | reverse complement strand
ATCGGCGGCCTTTTAGGCCAGCTGCCTTTCCTCCGTTGGGACGCTGCCATCGACCTGAGCTCCCTTGGCGAAGGCATGGTGCACCCTTCCCGGTGTTGTCATCCCGAACCGGTCCGCGTCCTCGCGGGCCGCGTGAGGGATCTGCTCTTTTGCATTTCACAAGTCACCAAAACCTACCGAATCCACGCTAGCACGAGATAAGCGCCCGAACGTGGCTTTTTCTCGCCATTTTGCGCGAGTTGAGCCTCCCGACGAGAGCATGATTCATGCTGCGCGCGGAACAGGAAAAAAAAACGCAGGACGCAAACATCCGCCGTGCTAGTCCGGGAGGTTGTCTTTCCAGCCGAGGATGGCCGCGGAGGTGTCGCTCGCGGCGCCGAGGCGGTCGCGTGCGAGCGCCCAGCGTTCGCGGATGAGGCGCGACAAAGGCGCGTCGAGCTTGACAGCTTCGCCGAGATCAGCGGCGATGCGAACGTCCTTCGCCATCAGGCCGACCGCAAAGCCAGTCGCGAATTTGCCCGAGAGCACGTGCTCCTTCACCATGAATTCCGTGGTGAAATTCCGCCCGGTCGACGCGTTCAAAATATCAACCATCGCTTCCTGGTCCAGGCCGAAGCGCTCGCCGATCAGCAGCGCCTCGGCGACGGCCGTGTAGCCCGCCGCAGCGATGTAATTATTGAGCGCCTTCATCGCGTGGCCCGTACCTAGCGGGCCGGTTTCGAAGAGGCGGTCGCCCATCGAGCGCAGCAGCGGCTTGGCGCGCTCGATTGCGGCTTTGTCGTTGCCGCCGATCATGATCGCGAGCGTCCCGGTTTTCGCGCGAGGGACCGCGCCAGACACTGGAGCGTCGATCAGAATGACACCGCTTCGCTCGAGCACTTTTCCCAGCTCGCGCGTGCCGACTGGCTCGGAAGAGCTCATGTCCACGACGAGCGCGCCGGGGCGCAAGGATTTCGCGAACGCGCCGTTCTCGGCCTGGAGGATTACGTCGCGCACGATTTGGCCGGTGGGCAGCATCGTGATCGTGATTTCGTTCTCCGCGAGTTCTGCGAGGCTGCGCGCGGCCCGGCAATTGTGTTCGCGGGCGAAGCGGGCGCTCTTTTCGGCGTCGAGGTCGTACACCGTGAGCGCGTGACCCGCCGCCGCGATATGGCCGGCCATAGGCCAACCCATGTTGCCGATGCCGATGAAGCCGACGCGCATGGAGATGTGTGCTCCTTTACTCGAGCCCGAGTTCTTTCAGCACGTCGATGGCGTGATTGAAGCTGTCCACGCCGGCTGGCACGCCGGCATAGATCATGCTGTGGAGAAGGACTTCGCGGATTTCGTCCTTGGTGACGCCGTTCTTGATCGCGCCGCGAACGTGGCCTTTCAATTGATTCGGCTTATTCAGGGCGACGAGAAGCGCCATCGTCAACATGCTGCGCGTCCTGCGATCGAGCAGCGAACGCGTCCAGACCTCGCCAAAGCAATAGCGCGTGACGAGCTCCTGAAGCGGCCGGTTGAAATCAGTGGCCTTTTCGAGAACCTGGTCGGCATTCGCCGGGCCGAACATGTCGCGGCGGATGCTCATCCCCGCAGACAAGGTGTCTTGTTTTCCGCCTGCGGTTGGCGCCGGAGAAGGCTGCGCATCGAAGTGAAGGACCGTGGCGCCGCCCGTGGCGTAGTTGGGGACGTCCGCCGCGACTTTTTGCCCGATGGGCGATTGCATCGCAGCGGCCATCGAAGCGGCATCGGCGAATTCGCCCTCCCAAATGCAGAAATATGGCGACGCGCCGCCAACGCCTTCGACAAAGAAAGTATGGCGGCTCGACACAAGTCCGGGGAGCTGTGCGGCGAGAGGGAGGTGCGTCTCCTCGTAGTAGCGCTTGAAATGTGCCGGATCTTTGGGAGGCGGATACAGCACGAGAACTTTGTGCACGGCGGTTTCCTTTCGGCGAGTGTGGCGCAGCTAGATGTGAAACAGTTTTCGCGCGGTCTCACCCAGAATGTTGCGCTTGGCCTGTTCGCTCAGAAACGGCAACCCGGCGATGCGCGATGGAACGTCGAAATCCCAGTGCGGCCAGTCAGAGGAGTACATTAACTGGGTCTCCGCGCGAATGGCCTTCATTGTGGCTTCGAGCATGTGCGGCATGGTCACCTCGAGCGGCTGCGAGGTGAAATACATGTCGGCAATATATTCGCTCGGAAGGCGCTTCAGCAGCGGCGCGTCGGACTGGCGCATCAGGTATTCGTGGTCGAGGCGCTGCATCATGAACGGAATCCAGGCGAGGCCGCTTTCGATCCAGATGACCTTCAATTTCGGGAAGCGCTCGGGCAGGCCGTTTATGACCCAGTTGGTCAAGTGGGTCATGTTGCAGGTGACGAACGACATCGAATGAACCGAAAGGAAGCGGTTCATAGTGGTCGTCATCGAGTCGCCCCAGCTCGGTCCGGCGTGGAAAGCGAGCGGGAGGCCGCGCTCCTCGAGCTCCCTGTAGATCCGCATGTACATATTGCGATGGACGCCGGTGTGGCGCTGGCTGGTGATCATGAAGCCGACGACGCCGGGCGTCTCGCCGAATTCGCGGATCGTTCTGAGCGACGCGTCGGGATCGTGAAAGGGCAGGCAGAGCAGCGACTTCACGCGCTTCTCGCGCGGCAGGATCGTCCGAGTGAACCAGCGGTTGTAAGCGAACGTCATCGCGGTGACGATGTCCTGCTCAGGGTGCAGGCCCATTTCGAGCATCGGCTGCGGGAAGACGACCTGCATCTTGATGCCCATCGAATCCATAGCCCGACGAATCAGAGTCAGATCACGGTGCTCGTCGGTCCTCTCGACGTGCTCGGCGAGTTCGGCCTGGTGCGGGATACGGCCGAAAACGTCCTGAAACGTCATCCCGACAGGATGATTGCTGAAAGCCATCTGGCGGGCGCGGGGCCAATCCTGGGTCATCACCTTGGCGTTGTGACGAAGCACGGGATTTTCAAGGTGATCGAGGATTTCGGCCCATGAGTCGAACTCGACGTGATGCGCATCGACATCGACGATGAAGTAGTCGTCGAGGTGATAGCGCGCGATGTCGCGGCGAGCATTTGCCAGGATTTCGCGCGAGTCCGTGCGTGTAGTGATCTGCTGGACCGGATGTTCCCTCGCCGTGGTTGTGCCATTCAGGGTCTTCGTTGTGCTCATAGGTATGTCCTCTTACAGGGCCGTTCTCAATCTCCTGTTATTTACTGGCCGCGCTGCGGCGCGGTTCGTTGGAACCAAAGCGCGAGATCGAACGGGTTCAAATGATGCGCGCGCAGCAGAGCGCAGGCGACGACCATCGCTTCCGTGGTGGAAACCGTATCGTCGATCACGGGCGCCGTTTCCGCGCCTGGTTCCGCCTCTTCGACGCTCATCGCATACAGCCTTACCGCCCCGCTGACGAGCTGCGTGATATCGGGCGGAGGCACCTGAGCCAGTTCACCAGCCTGGATCGTTCGCTCGATTTGCAGGCCTAGTTGCGCAACGAGCGCAGACAATTTCGCGGACTCTTCAGACGGTGACATAAATTCCGTCGCTCGTCTCTTCCACCGCCACGCGGATCAGCCTGGCTGCAGGGCGTCCCGGATGCACGCCTGTTTTAATGTCGTACTCGAAGCCGTGCCACGGACAGACGATATGCAGGTGCGATTCATCGAAGGCGAAGCCGCGACTTTCACCGCCCGAGTCGATCACTTCCGTGACGCGATGAATGATTTTGCCCTGGCAGACCGGACCGCCTTGATGGGCGCAGACGTTCTCCCAAGCATAGAGCGTGCCCTCGAAGCGAAAGATGCCCACAGTTTTCTCGTTTACGTCGACGACCAGGCGGCCGCCTTCCGGCACGCGATCACTCGCGCCGACGTAAATCCGCTCTGATGTGGCTGGCATGTTTCCCCCGAACTCGGATTGCGAATGTGCTGTCAGTGGCGCGTATTGTATGTCGCGGCGTGCCGGTTATCAACTCACCCTCCGCCGCCCAAATGTGATATACCCCTCCGCGATGTTCGAGCAGACACTTAATCCGACAGGGCATCTTTGGCTGACCATTTTGGCTGCTCTGGTGCCGCTGATCGCGCTGATCTTGATGCTCGCGGTTTTTCGAATCACGGCTTGGTTCGCCACAATCATCGCGGGCGCGATCACGATCCCGGTGGGTGTACTGGTCTGGCACGCTCCACTTGCGAGCGCGATGAAGTCCTACCTGTTTGGCGGGATGACCGGCGTTTGGTCGATCGACTGGATCACGTTCTGGGGCCTGATCATTTTCAATACGCTTGTGCTGACGGGAGATTTCGAGCGGTTTGAGAGCTGGATGGTTCACCACGCGACGGCGGACATTCGAATCCAGACGATCATGCTGGCATGGGCCTTTGGCGCGCTTTTGGAGGGGCTCGTCGGGTTCGGCTATCCTTGGGCGGTGGTCGTGCCGATTCTGGTCGGGCTCGGGATCGCGGACCTGGACGCGATCCGGGTGGCGGCGCTGGCGAACAACGCGCCGGTATCGTACGGAGCGCTCGGCGCGCCGATTATCGGCCTGGCGGCGGTGACGGGATTACCGCTGATGGCGCTCTCGGGTTCGATCGGCAACGTGGTCGCGGTGCTGGCTCTGCTGCCGCCGTGGGTCCTGATCTATTTGGTCAGCGGGCGAAGGGGAGTGGCTGAGGCGTGGCCGCTGGCCGTCGTTGGATCGCTTTCCTACATCGCAGGACAGTGGCCGGTGGCGCGCTTCCTTGGTCCCTATCTTCCGGACCTGAGCGGCGCGCTGGCTTCGTTCTGGATTCTGTTCCTTTTCGTGAAGATCTGGCGGCCAAAGACTGTGCGGGGATTCGGCGGCGCCGTGCTGGAGTCGCCAGCGCGGAACGTGACTGCGCCGACTTCCGTGCGTGAAGCGCTGCGAGTGTGGTTGCCGTACATCGTGCTGATTGTCGTAGTTGTCGCGTGGACCGGCCCGTGGTCGACGCTGCCGACGATCATTCTGTTCAAGCTGTCGATTGCCGCGAAGTCATCGGTTACGCTGAAGCCGATCGCGTCTGTGTTCAACTTCGCGCCTTTCAACGGCGGCTCGTCGATCTTCGCTTCGTGGCTTGTCATCCTGGCGCTCTTGCAGCCGAGCGGCCGGATTCTGCGGCAAGTCTTTTCACGGACGTTCAAGCAGATGTGGGGCGCGCTGCTGGTCGCCTTCTTCATCTTCGCGCTGGCGTACGTTTTCGTTTACACGGGAATGGCAAATTCGCTGGCCTACGGACTGTCGAAGATCGGAATCTTCTTCGTTGTTCTGGCGCCGATTCTGGGCTGGATCGGAGTCGCACTATCGGGCAGCAACACGTCCACGAACGCGATGTTCGGGCCCGTACAAATGGTGACTGGAAGGCTGCTGAATTTGCCGGTCCTTTTGCTTCCCACACTGAACTCGGTAGGAGCGGAGGTCGGAAAACCGATTGCGCCGCAGACGGCGAGCGTGGGCGTTTCGACGAGCAAGCTCGTTCGCAGCGAAGGTCAGGTGATCCGGCACAACATGGGTTGGACGCTGATCGTGCTAGCCTATCTCATACTGATCGCGCTGGTTTTCTTCCGTTTCTTGCCGCGCGCAATGTCACTATAGCGGCGCGGCTCGATTACTTTGCCGTTTCCTGACGCCTGCCCAGTGAATACGCGTTTGCGACATACTGCGCCAGCATCCTTTGGGTATTGAAAAACGAGCCATTCAGCGCGATGCAGTGGCGCATGATTTCCAGGTAGACATTCCTGCGGCCATAGAATGTCGGCAGGATGACATTCTCCAGCTTGTCATACAGCGAGCCGATCTCCTCGGCGGCGACATCCGGAATTTCCTCGTGGCCGATATCCCACCCGGTCGCTCCCTCGATGTGACCCTCGATCCACCAGCCGTCGGGCACGCTGAAACTCGGCACGCCATTGAGCGCCGCTTTCATTCCGCTCGTTCCGGAAGCCTCATACGGACGATGAGGCGTATTCAACCAAAGATCGGTTCCACTTGTCAGAAGCTGGGCCCAGACCATCTCGTAATTTTCGAGGTACACGATCCGAACGGCATCTTTGAGCACTCCGATCATTTGAAAGACGTGACGGATCATGTCCTTTGCAGGTCCGTCATTGGGGTGAGCTTTGCCCGCAAAGACGATTTGCAGCGAGCCTGCATTTTGCGCGATCCATTTGAGGCGGTCGGGATCCGTAAACACGAGATCCGCCCGCTTGTAGGTCGCCGCGCGGCGGGCGAAGCCGATGGTCATGACAGAAGGGTCCAGCGCGGCACCGGTCTTCTCCTTGACGGCGTCCAACAACGCCTGCTTGGCCTGGCGGTGCGCGTCGTCAATCTCGCGGAGGGGAATGCCGATGGCGTAGCGAAGATACAGCTTGTCGTGACGCCACTCGGGAATGTGCTTGTCGTAAAGCTGCTGAAACGAGGGCGAGGTCCACGTGACCGCATGGACGCCGTTCGTGATGGCATGGACGGGATATTCGGGGAACATCGTTCGCGATATCTCGCCGTGCTGCATGGCGACCCCGTTGACGTAGTGGGAGCCGCGAAGGCCCAGGTACGTCATATTCAAGACGTTCTCGTGGAGACAGCCGAGCTTTTCCAGTTCCGCCAAGCGATCTTCGCCCATCACGCTGCGTACCAGTTCCTTCGAGAATTTGTCGTGGCCCGCCGGGACCGGCGTGTGCGTTGTAAAGACGCATTTCTTGCGAAGAAACGCGATGTCATCGGCGGTCGCTTCCGCCACGGGCCGTCCCGCCATATGGAGTTGAAGGATTGCGAGCGTGAGGAGCGCGGAGTGGCCCTCATTCATGTGAAAGGTTTGAATGTGGTGGTAGCCGAGTTCGCGCAGCATTTCGACGCCGCCCATCCCAAGGACGACTTCCTGGCACAAGCGGTAGTGATCGTCGCCGCCGTAGAGGTGGTCCGTGATCGTTTGGTCAAAAGGAGTGTTCTCGGCGAGAGCGGTATCGAGGAGATAGACCGGTACGGTGTAGCCGTCGACCCCGATGATCACGTGCTCCCACGCGCGAATACGGACGTTCCTGCCTTCAATGCGCACAGTAGCGCGCGGCTGCATTTCCTTGAGGACGGATTCCGGGGCCCAGATCGAAGGGCTTTCCGTCTGGTTGCCCGCCGAATCGAGATGCTGCTCGAAGTATCCCTTGCGATGCAGGAGAGTGATTCCGACGAGAGGCACGTTTGCGTCCGCGGCGGACCGCAACGTATCGCCCGCCAGAATGCCGAGGCCGCCGGAGTAGGTGGGCATCGCCGGGTCTAAGGCGATTTCCATGGAAAAGTAAGCTGCGAAGCGCGCGTGGAAGTTTGGGCTCAAGGTGCGCTCCAATCTGGGTATCCTGCCGAGAGGGCTCGAAGCGCCCCGCTATCTTGCGCTCGAAACCAGGGGACGAACTAGTATGGACCTCCGATTATGAATGGACGGTCAATGAACGTCACCGGGACGGAATCGCTCACGCGCGCATGAGAGAGGAAACTGCCGCGAGCGATCTTCCTGCGCCGATTTCTGCTGAGTGATGCCAGCGACGCGCGCTATGGCGCCGCTTCTGAGAGCACGACTTCCGGGGAAACCTTAATCGTGGGTTCCAGCGTGACCTTCGCCGTGATCGAGCGCGCGATGAGACACGTGCGCTCCGCCTTCTCCAACAACCGAACGCCTCGGTCGCCGTCTTTCTCCTGAGAAACTCTCAAAGCCGGGCGCAGCTTGATTTCCGTGAACTTCCAGCCGCTTGTGTCTTTCTCGAGCGTCCCTTCAGCATCGACCTCAAGCGAAATGAAATGGAACTTAGATATTTCCGCCATGCCGGAAAACGTGCTCACATAACACGCGACGATGGCAGCGACGAAAAAGTGCTCCGGCGTCCAGACGCGAGGCTCGCCGGCAAATTCCGGCGGGACGCTGAACACAATCGGCTGCGCTATCGCATCCGATGCGACCACACCAGAGCGCGGTCTGGTCGATTTAGCTCTGACCTCGTATCTGTGGGTTGTTTCCATAATGCGCCTCCGCCCTTTGGCGCCGCCTTTGCGCTCCGGGGAGCGTCACGCCGCCGCAGCCTGCGCCCTGAGCCCGGACTCATTCCGGATGACGATCATTGCGCCTTTTGTCGCGATCAGGGCTTTGTTCTTGAACTCAGTCATGGTGCGCGTCACCGTCTCGCGAGAAATCCCGACGATCTGAGAGATTTCTTCATGGGTCAAACCCAGATGGAAGCGCTTTCCCTGGTTCGTCTGCTGGCCGCTGGACGCCGTTTCCAGCAGGAATTGCGCAACCTTCTCACTCGCCGACCGGGAGAGGCCAAGGTAGCGAATTTCCTGGCAGGCCCGGCGGTAACCAGTGCTGAGCTGCCGCATCACAGCTGCAGCGATATCGGGCTGTTCGCGGAGCAGTTTCAGGAAGTCTTCGCGCCGAACGAAGTCGACTTGGCAGGGCTGAAGAGCTTCGGCCGTCAGCTCGTACGTCTCTCCCGAAATCGCCGCATGTGCGCCGAGAATCTCTCCGGGTTCGCAGATGCGGACGATCAGGGTCTTGCCGTCGGCAGAGTTCATCGTGAGCTTGACGCGGCCCTTGCAGAGCATGTAAATCCCGCGTGGGGCTTGTCCCTCGACGTATAGAACCGCCTGCGCCGGGTATGTGGTCGTGAACTTGACGTTGCTGAACGCTTGAAGCGCAGGGCCGGCCAGCTGGCAGAAGAAGCCGTTTTTCCTCATCGGACAAGTTTTGCAGTCCTCGATCAGTTCCATGCCGTATGGAGCTCGCATTTCATTCTCCTTTTTCATTCGCGTCGTGCTGCTTGAGGTTCAATCCGTTTAGTTTCAGCATTTCGCGCAGAAATGCCGATGCCTTGATGAGCCCTACGCCCTCTCCTTGCATGTTGAGCAACAGCGTGCGACCCACGGAATCCGCAAAGCTGACGCCGCTCAGATCTACGACGATTCGCCGGCGCCGGTCATGATCGAGCGTGTCCGCCCAAGTCTTTCTCAGCACTTCGACCCAAGGTCCTTCCAATCGGCCTTCGAGTCTCAGCCCGAGTGAGTTTGGTTCGTTGCTTCGTGTGATCCGCAGCACGTTTGTTCTGTCCATGGATCACAAATGCAAGAGTTGAGCCACTCCGAAAGAGGCGACGGTGCCGCGGCGTAAGCCATTCAAAAGTGGGCAGTTAAGTTAGGCAGGGAGGGATTAGAGCGTCCCAAATTGGGAGCGGGATCAGGCGACATCTCGTCACGCGACGAAATATCGTCGCCTAGCTTCGTCACCGCGTGCGGCGCACTGTGCCGTTACGCCCCGGCGCAGCGAACTTCAATGAGGCTGCAGTGTGAATCGAAACTCGCCTACCGAATCACTTCCACGGAACAATGCGCGTGCATGGCGACGGACTCGGAGACGCTACCCATCATCAGGCGATCCAAGCCATGCCAGCCATGCGAGCCGACGACGATGATGTCTGCGGCCCACTGTTGCGCTTCGTCCAGGATCACGGCTTTCGGGTCACCGAGAATCGGCTCGCCAGTTTCAACCCCGGTGACCCCAGCCCCGCGGAAGAGATCGCCGGCCCGCGCGATGGCCTCGGTCGCGCGTGACCGACCCGCCTCTTCAACGGCTTGGGCTGCCAAGACTGACTGACTCGCGTAGAAGTAGGCCGAGGCAGCATCGGCGATCGGGATGAAAGGAGCAACAGCGCTGATGACTCGAATCGAGGTCCGAGGCGGCCAGGGGCGCGTGGCGACTGATCGAACCGCCGCGGCGGAGCAATCCGAGCCATCCGTTGCGACCAAGATTCTCAGGCCCTCGCCCGGAGCCGGCTTGCGATCCGGCCTGTGTCGCACGATTTCGACGGAACAGGGAACGTTGCGAACTACGGCTTGCGCCACGCTCCCGAGCAGGAAGCGTCCAATGCCGGTGCTCCCGTGAGATCCGACCATTACGAAGTCAGCCCCCCAATTCTTCGCGTATTCGGGCACCGCACTCCGGGGAGCACCCGGGAAGACCTCGGTGTAAATCTTGAGCCCTAATTTTGCGAGGCTATCGCTGATCGATTTCACGGACGACTCGGCCGCTTTTCGCGCAGAGTCCATGAGTTCGGCGCCCAGCGGAAACGGCGTGAGATCGACTACATGGAGAATGCACGCCTCGGTCCCCGCAGGCCAGGGGCGCCCTTTCACGGCGTCGATTACCCAATGCGAAGTTGGCGAGAGGTCGGTGGCGATCAAGAGCTTCATGTGAATCCATCTCCGCGCGCCCCAAGCCTGATTCCTGCAGTGCGCTTTGGGAAGCGGCCCTTACTTATACCTCAGCCAATTCCTGACTTGCTGCTCTTTCTTTTTTTTCGGGAATCTCGGTGAGTGTTGCTTCGGTGAGCAGCAGGACACTCGCGACGGACACGGCATTTTCGAGCGCGACGCGCACCACCTTCGCTGCGTCGATGATTCCCGCCTTCACCAGATCGACATATTCGCCGCGGGCTGCGTCGAATCCGAAATCGCCCTGCCCGGACCTCATTCGATCCACAACGACGCCGCCGTCGAATGCGGAATTCTCGGCGATCTGGCGCGTCGGAGCCTCCAAAGCGCGTTTCAGAATGGTGAGCCCGGTGCGCTCATCACCTGTACAATTTGCCTCTTCCTTGCCCACCGCTTCGATCAGGCGAAGGAACGCGAGGCCTCCGCCCGCAACGATGCCCTCGGCAATGGCGGCTTTCGTGGCGCTGATGGCGTCTTCGAAGGCTTCCTTGCGGTTTTTCAACTCCGCTTCAGAAGGAGCGCCGACGCGGATCAGGGCCACGCCCCCCGCGAGTTTCGCCAGCCTCTCCTGCAGCTTCTCGCGATCGTAATCGGACTTGCAGAGTTCGACCTGCTTT
Organism: Candidatus Acidiferrum sp.; assembly: GCA_035622585.1. Lineage (GTDB taxonomy): Bacteria > Acidobacteriota > Terriglobia > Acidiferrales > UBA7541 > Palsa-295. Next base: position 172,836 of record DASPVC010000060.1, on the reverse strand, counting down.
CGGATGTCTGCGCAGCGCGCTTCAATCCCCTGCTTCGATCCGGCGCCTTCGACGATCGTTGTTTTGTCACGGTCGATGACGACACGCTTGGCCTTGCCGAGCTGATCGAGCGTGACATTTTCGATCTTGATGCCGAGTTCCTCGGCGATCACCTGTCCGCCGGTCAGAATGGCGACGTCCTGCAGCATCTCCTTCCGCCGGTCGCCGAAGCCAGGCGCCTTGACGGCGGCGGAAAGCAGAGCTCCGCGAACCTTATTCACCACCAGCGTCGCGAGAGCTTCGCCATCCACATCTTCGGCGATGACGAGAAGAGACCGCCCGGCCTTGGAGATTTCTTCGAGCAGGGGCAGCAGGTCTTGAAGATTGCTGATTCTCTTCTCATGGATCAGGATCACGGGATCAAGGAGCACGGCCTCCATCTTGGCCGCGTCGGTGACGAAATAAGGCGAGATATAACCGCGATCGAACTGCATTCCTTCGACCAACTCGAGTGTCGTCTCGGTCGTCTTCGCTTCTTCGACCGTGATCACACCCTCCGCGCCGACTTTTTCGACGGCATCGGCGACGAGTTCGCCGATGGAGCTATCGTTGTGAGCGGAAATCGTGGCGACCTGGCTTTTTTCCAGGCGGCCAGTCACAGGGCGCGCGAGCTTCTTAAGAGCTTCGACAGCGATGCGGAGGCCGCGGTCGAGGCCGCGTTTCAAGTCAACCGCGCTGGCGCCAGCGGCGATGTTGTGCAAGCCCTCCGCGAAAATCGCGTTCGTCAAAATTGACGCCGTGCTGGTGCCGTCTCCCACAACGTCGCCAGTGCGTTCGGCGGCTTCGCGGATCATCTGAGCACCAAGATTTTCCTCCGCGTTTTCGAACTCGATCTCTTTGGCGATCGTGACGCCGTCATTGCAGACAACGGGCTTGCCCCACTTTTTCTGGATCAGCACACACTTGGACTTCGGGCCCAGGGTGATGCGAATGGCGTCGGTGATCGCCGTCGCTCCCTTGAGGACCTTTTCCCGCGCGGCAGATCGGAAAAGCAGTTGTTTGCCCGGCATCGCTTCTCTCCTTGTGGGCCTGTCGAACTGGCCTAAGCAACGCCTGCGGCTTGCGACCCTAGTGCGTACCGAAATACCGCGGCCATATCGGCCCCTTCGCTCAGATTGCCCGGCGGCAAGGCATACACTTGTCCCCCGTGGCGAAGCGTCAGAATCGCTGCGAGATTCAAGAGATCGCTATCGCCGGGTTCCTGCACGCTGTGGACATGCACTGTTTCAGGCGGCACCAGAGAACCCCACCGCTCACCTGTAGCCGGCACAAACAGGAAACGGACAAGCCCGCGGTGCGCCGCAGCAACAGTCTCGCGAAGATTGCTCGACGTGAGCGGCGAGTTCATGTGCTGGGTGTACACAGCGAATGCGTGCTCGGTCGTTTTGGAAAGCTCTTTCCCGACAATGTTCCAGGCGGCGGTGTAGATTGCATTTGGCGAGAGCAGGTCAGGATTTCCGCCAATGGTCTCTTGGAGGAGTTGCGTGTGAGTGTTCACCTCCCTATAAATTGGGACCAGATAGTCGAGTGCGGCCACGATCAGCGGGCCCGGCTGGTCCTTAAGCGCGGTGACGACGCCTTGATTGACGTCGTGAAGGAAGTGAGCGATCCGGTCCTTGTGGCGGAGCGAGCGGCCGTGGAAGACAGCTCCTTTCTGGAGGGACTCCGGCGAAGAGGCCGTATGCATCTGATATTGCCTCTCGAAGCCGAAGCTGTATCCCTCGAAATCTTCGCGAAGGCTTTCTGGCGTATCCCACAGCGTGCGCTCGCGCAATCCGCGGCGTGAGCCTTCCAGTAACTTCACATGTTTTTGGCTGAGAGTGAGAACGAAAAATCGGTCCTCATGCGGCAGACAAGACAGCAGCGGCCGCACGAAGAACTCTTCGCCAACCATGACCCGGTCTATTACGGGCGCGGGCAGGTGGCTGAAGCCGAAGAAATCCTTGCTAATGAACACTGCGAGAGCCTCAGCAATGGGATGCGGCGGTTGCCCCTCTTCAACGGCGCGCCAATTGGACGTCAAGAATGCTTCCGCCTCTTCGAGGCTCATCGCCGAGTTCCGCAGGTCAGCCTCCGCTGCGCGAAGTAGGCTTTTGACTCGCGGAAGCTGCTGTTTGGCAACGTCGGCTCCCACGCCGCTCGTCAGGTAGATTGAAATGCACGGAGCAACATGCTCGGCTGCCAATGCCGCATAGGTTGCTTCTTTACTTCCTGCTCTTGCGCTGCTTGAATAGGTATCGGTTGTCATAACTCCCCACTTTCCCCCGCAGTAAGGCTTGACGCGCCCATCCATTTGATCATCCACCGGGCGTCTCGGTGAACGATGTATCAGGCTGGCCGACGAAGCCAAGGGTACCTCATTTCCCTGGAACTTGTGCCGCCCAGCCTGCTCTAGAACGCGCTGCCCCTGAGCCTTGCGTCACCGCATGGTCCTTGCTTGGCTCAGTCTGTCAGACCACCATCGCGCGCGCCCGCACCACTTGCGGCAGCCGCGGACCGTAGATCTGCTGCAATGTTCTGACAATGTCCTCCTGCGAGAGTTCGGCCGACTGATTCCAGCCGCCCAACTCTGCATGGAGGACAACGTTGTCCATTGACAGGATCCCTTGCAGAACGCCGCTTTCATCCACCACAGGGAGGCGACGGACTTTTTTCGCGGCCATCGTCTGCAGCGCCGCGTGGATATCGTCCTCCGTCCGACAAGTAAAAGCCTCTCCGCTCAGAACCTCCCCCACGGTGATTTCGCCGGGCAGCCGGTTGCGGGTTCCCAAGGCCACGCATAGGTCGCGATCTGTGATCACCCCAATCACTCTCTGCCTAGCGTCCACCACGGGGAGCATGCCGCAATTGCGGTTCCAGAGGATTTCGACTGCAGCGCCAAGATTGGTTTCTGGCGTGCAGCAGGCAGGTGTTCTCATCATTATGTCTTGCACCTTCATAATTTGTCTCCTTCTTCGTGACGCCTGGCTTTCAGGTCACCTGTCGCCGCGCCAATTATCCTGAGGCCATTCGACGTCACGTTGAACGCCCTCAGCCAAGCGGGCGGAATTCTGACTGCTCCGCCCGTTCGGCTGAGTGAACCGCAGCTTCACGCGGCGGCTTTTGGCTCGATGCGCACACTGCGCGCCTTGGCTGACTTGGGAAGAGTCAGTTCAAGAACGCCGTTCTTTAGTGTCGCTGTGACTTTTTCCGTTTCCACGTCGGCCGGGAGCTCGATCATGCGCATGATTTGGTCGGAGCAGGCCTCGGAGTAGACGGTCTTGCCCTTTTTCTCCTCTTTTTTCGATTCTCGCTTGCCGCTAATCACAAGCCGGCGGGGTTCGACGTTGATTTCCAATTCCTTCTCGTTGAAGCCTGGCACTTCGGCTTTGACCTCTAGGGCGTCGCCTGACTCGGTGACATGAACGTGAACGGGATGGAGCAATTCCCTTTCGGCTCGGAACCAGTCTTCGAGTTCGCGGCCGAACAGCCTGCCATTGCTCTCAAAGATGTCGTAGGCCCGGCGGGAAATCGCATCGAAGATGTTATTTGCTCGCTCGAACAGGTTTTCCACCCCGAGCGGCGCGATAGTGGTCGGTTGTTTAGCGAGTTGTACAGCTGCCCCTTTCTCAGCCATCTTACCTTCCTCACTTTCCATCAATATCAGCGCTGGCTTTGATGGTTCGGTCCCCCGGTCCTGTCCTGCGACCGGCGCTGACAGGAATCACGAAGGCCAGCGCTCAAGCCTAAGATTCCAGAAGGGGACAAAGCGGACAGTGATGCGCGTCACAGCCGCCTGTGACTGTCTAAGGAATTGTCAAAGTTATTGAAATCAGAAGTCTTTTCGGGAGATTCCCAATTTCTGCATGCGCGAATTGAGCGTGGTTCGATTCATGCCCAACCGCTCGGCGGCGCCGCCGGGACCACCGATCTTGCCGTGGGTCTCACGCAGAATGCGGATAATGTGCTCCCGCTCCATATCGTGCAGCGTCGAGGACGCTTTGGGAATCACCTCGTCGCCGTAGGCAAGTTCTGTGAGCGGAATGCGGAGTTCAGGTCCGGGCGAGAGAATCACAGCCCGTTCTACGAGGTGCTCGAGTTCCCGGACGTTGCCCGGCCACGGGTAGCGGACTAAAGCCTGCATTGTGTCCGGAGGTACCGACTCGATGTTTCTTCCCATGATCTTCGAAAATTTGGAGAGAAAATAATGGACAAGCAGAGGAATGTCCTCGGCTCGTTCTCGCAGCGGCGGCACGAGAACCGGGAACACGCTGAGGCGGTAATAGAGATCGCTACGGAATTGGCCGGACGCCACCAGCTTGCCTAGGTCACGGTTGGTGGCCGCCACGATGCGAACGTCAGTCGTCATCGTGCGGCTGTTGCCGAGGCGCTCGAATTGCTTCTCCTGCAGGACGCGCAAGAGCTTCGGCTGGAGCTCGAGGGGAATCTCTCCCACCTCGTCGAGAAAGAGCGTGCCCTGATGAGCCAGCTCAAATCGTCCGATTCTCTGCGCGATCGCACCGGTGAAGGCGCCCTTCTCGTGGCCAAAGAGTTCGCTTTCAAGAAGCCCTGCCGGCACGGAAGCGCAATTGACCTTCACGAAGGGCCGGTCCCTCCGGGGACTTAGATCGTGAACCGCCCGTGCGAGCCGTTCTTTTCCCGTGCCGGTTTCTCCCAGAATCAGAACCGTCGACTCGGTGGGCGCGACGGTCTCAATTTGTTTGAGGACCCGCTTGAGGGCGTTGCTATTTCCGATGATCTCCTCGAAACTAGCGCTCGTCCGCAACTCGTCTTCTAGGTAGAGCTTTTCCTTTGCCAGCCTTGCATTCAGGTCGGCCAGGCGCTGATAGGCGAGGGCATTATCGAGCGCCACAGCAACTTGGGCGCCCAGCTGCAAGAGCCCTGGTAAATCGTCCTCGGAGAAGGCACCGGGTTTCCGGCTGAAGAGGTTGAGGGTGCCAAGCGGTCCCTCTCTGCCGATCAGCGGCACCCAACAGCCGGACTTCACCGATGCCTGCGCGACGTGCTCAGGGATCTGAAAGGGGAATTGCTCTCCGGGCAAACCCTTGAGCAAAAGAGGCTTGCCGGAGACGTAGGACCATCCGTTCGGCGAGCCTGTAATCGGGATTAGCATTCCGGGAGGAAACGGCTCGTTGCCGGGTCCCGCTCCCACCGGCTGCACGCGAAGCATTTTTGTCTCGGCATCATAGAGCGCCAGCGTTGCGTAGTCGAATTCCTTCACTTGACGAACGCACAGGCCGATGGCTCGGAGCAACTTTGTGATGTCAAGGTTTGAAAGAAGGGCGTTCGTCACTTCGAGAAGAAACGCCTCGCGGACGCGCTTTCGTTGCGTGATGTCCCGCGTGACTTTCGTGAAACCGAGTAGCTTGCCATTCTCGTCGTGGAGCGCGGTAATTACGATGCTCGCCCAGAAACGCGAGCCGTCCTTTCGAATGCGCCAGCCCTCGTCCTCGGCGCGGCCTTCTTTGGCGGCCTCTGCCAGTTCGGCCGCGGGCCTGCCACGTTCGACCTCTTCGGAGGGAAAGAACATCGAAAAATGCTTACCGATAACTTCATCGGCCCGGTAGCCTTTGATCCTCTCGGCGCCCACATTCCACGTTCGTATGTTCCCCTGCGGATCGAGCAGAAAAATGGCGTAGTCGCGAACCTCTGCGACGAGCCGACGAAAGCGCTCCTCGCTTAATCGCAAGGCTTCTTGAATCTGCCGTCGCTCCGTTATGTCGCGAATCGCGCTGACGAAAAATCGGCCGTCCGGCTCTTGCAGCGGGCTCAAACTGATTTCTACCGGGAAGCTACTGCCGTCTTTTCGGCGACCCCTAAGTTCGAGGCCGGACCCCATCTCGCGAGTGCGAGGGGCCGCCGCGTATTCTGCGCGATGACGAACGTGCGCGTGCCGAACTGACTCAGGGGTAAGCACTTCTACGGGCTGGCCCAGCAATTCGCTGTGGGAATAGCCGAACATGCGTTCGGCCTGCGAATTGATGAATGCAATCCGTCCACCTCCGTCCACGATTACCATGGCGTCGGGGGCCGATTCCAACAGCCTCCAACGATCTGTGGACGCTACCCTTAGGGACGATGCTTGCAGGGCCCCCTCTTCCTTCATAGCAAGGCAGAAGTTAACACCGTGTGTAGTCACAGGGCAAGTTACGACCTGGCAACAACAGGCTGTGCCGAGATGATATGGCCGAACAAAGGGGGGCGATGGGGATTGGCCGTCGCTGCCTTCGAAGCAAGGCGACGTTTCTTATGGTTTCGTCTGCTCAGCGGCAGGGATCATGCTGAAACTGTGTGTTTCGTCGTCGTAGGCGAAAGCTTCCGCGTATCGTCCCCAGCGGATAATGGTGTACAGCGTCTTTTCGGCGTCCTCGGCGCTCAGATGATCCTCTAGTTCGGACCTAAATCTTACGCTCGGAGCAGAGTGCCCCTCGCGCTCCTGGAGTACGCGACAAATGTGGGCCGCGAACGGTACGAAACGTAGAAGGTGCTCGCGGAATAGGCGCTTACGCTCGTCCGTCCCGCTCTGGGCGAAAACTCGGCCCGCTGCAGTCAGTTTGATCGAGCCTTCTTGCAGTTCCGCAAATTCAAGGATGTGAAGAGCCTCGGCCACCGCCAGAACGTCCCTTACCTGCAGAGACGGCAGGTGCGCGATCTTGGCGAGCTCGGCCTGTCCCTGATGCATCGGGGAAGCCAGCGCTTCGATGAAGCCGATGATTCGATTGATTCCGAGGGTCGGCAACGGCCGCACAAATCCGCCGTGAAGCTCTCTCTGTGCCTTCTTTGATTCCACGGCACGCGCCGTCAATATCGAATAGAACTCCTCGACGATGTTGCGGAACTCATGATCGAGGCGATTGCGAGGGTGCGATAACGGAACCGGGATTTCCGCCGCGATACGGCCGGGATGCGACGAGAGAACCAAAACGCGATCGCACATCAGCGCCGCTTCCTCGATGTTGTGCGTCACGAGGACCACGGACTTTGTCGGCAACTGATGCTCGACCCACAGATCGATAAAATCGGTCCGCAGCGTTTCCGCGGTCAGGACGTCGAGCGCAGAGAAGGGCTCATCCATCAAGAGCACGGTGGGCTGGATCACCATCGCTCTGGCGAAGCCCACGCGCTGACGCATGCCTCCTGATAGTTCGCGCGGGTATGCAGACTGGAAACCGTCAAGGCCGATCAGATCGATTGCCGCCTCGGACCGACGGCGCGCTTCTTGGCGATCAACGCCCTGGGCATCGAGTCCAAGTTCGACGTTTTCGATGACGTTGAGCCACGGAAAGAGCGCGAAGGTTTGAAAGACGACGGCGACACCTGCGACTGGTCCGTGAACAGGTCTACCGCAATAGAGTACCTCGCCCGAAGTCGGCTCGATCAATCCTGCCGCGATGCGCACGAGTGTCGACTTGCCCGAGCCTGAGCGCCCCACCAAGCCCAGGATTTCGCCTTCCCTTAGGCAGAGATTGATATCGGCCAGCGCCGTCAGGGGCTCGCCTGAAGGTCTTGGAAAGGCCTTCGAGACCTTGTGCATCTCAACGATCGGAACACCTAGGGACGTGGTCATTTGCCGTTTCAGTCGAGACGTGTACGTCTTTCAGCGAGAGCGTAGAGCGGGCGCCAGATTAATCGGTTCAGGCTTATGACGATGACGGACATGACCGCGACTCCCAGGGCAATTCGCGGGTAGTCGCCGGCCGCTGTCTTGTCTGCGATGTACGCGCCGAGCCCGAGTCCGCTGATGTGCTGCGAGCCCCAACTGACCGCTTCTGAGACGATGCTCGCATTCCAAGCGCCTCCCGAGGCGGTGATCGCGCCTGTCACGTAGTATGGAAAAACTCCGGGCAGCATGACTTCCCTCCACCACCGCCAGCCTCGTACGCCAAAGCTCGTGGCGCATTCGCGCAAGTCGCTCGGAAACGCCGTCGCTCCGGCGATCACGTTGAAAAGAATGTACCACTGCGTCCCAAGGATCATCAGTGTGCTCAGCCAGATCTTGGGCGTGAGCTGGTATCGCACGATCAGAAACACCGCAATCGGGAAGAGCAAATTCGCGGGAAAGGCCGCCAGAAACTGCGCGAGGGGCTGAACCTTCTCGGCGAGCCGGGGCCGGAGGCCCACGGCGACCCCGATGGGAACCCAGATCACGGAAGCGAGGATGATCAAGATGACGACACGCAGAAGCGTGAGAGCGCCGTTAGCCGTCACGTCCCCGAGGTCGGCCCACGTCAGCGTAGGGCGAGCAAATTCGGCGAGCTTCCATCCGACGTACGCCAGCACCATAGCAATCAGAGCCAGCCAGGCTACATCACCAAGCCGCTGGTGTGCGCGCATGGGATGAGGCCAGCGAATTTTTCTCGGAAAAGAAAATCGGGACCGGGCGAGCACCTCCATGCCCGTCATGAGCGGGGTGCCCATCGCGGTAAGCAATGGCGATTGGCGGAATACATCAAGAACCCAACTTCGGGGAACCGTCACAGCGGCTGTCTGCTCAAAGCGGAACTTGTCGGCCCAAGCGACCATCGGGCGAAAGAGAAGCTGATCGTACAGCACAATGGTGACCGTCATGGCCACGATCGCCCATCCGATAGCTCGAAGGTCGCGTTGCTCAATTGCCAGAGCGACGTAGGAACCGACTCCGGGAAGGGTGACCTGAATCGAGCCGACCGAGATGGCTTCAGATGCCACCAGGAAGAACCAACCGCCCGACATCGACATCATCATGTTCCACACGAGTCCCGGCATCGCGAAAGGAGTTTCCAAGCGCCAAAAACGCTGCCAGGCCGACAGCTGGAAAGCACGGCTCGCTTCGTCCAAGTCGATTGGAATCGTTCGCAGCCCCTGATAAAAGCTGAAGGCCATGTTCCAGGCCTGGCTCGTGAAGATTGCGAAGATCGCCGCGAGCTCCGGTCCCAACGAACTGCCCGGAAATAACGAAACGAAGAAGACAACGGTGAACGACAGATACCCGAGCACGGGAACCGACTGCAGCACGTCGAGCAGCGGGATGAGGACCATTTCCGCCCGGCGACTTTTCCCTGCGGCAGTTGCGTACGTGAATGTGAAAATCAGCGAGGCGACCAGAGCTGCGAGCATCCGCATCGTGGTGCGGAGGGCATAGCCCGGCAGAACGGACGGTGAAAGGGAAATCGTTGGCTGCTGCGCCAGCGCAAATGGAGCAACCATCTGGCGGCCGCCGGAACCCAGCAAGACAATTACGGCGACCAACAACAGCATGGCGACTACGTCGTGCCAGCCAGGGATTCGTTGTCGCCATGGCTTCCCGATCAGGATTTCGGCATGCTGCTCCACGCTGGTCACCCGCGACTATGGAATGAAACTATCACCGCACGGCGAGGTGATAGGCCTTTTCCAGATGGCTTTGAATCAATCGGACACGAAGATGAGTCTATTCATCCCGCAACCGCTCGCGCAAGCGCTAGTTGGTTTGCGCGCGCACATCTGGTGTGCGCTCAGCGCGACGACGCACGAACCGGTCCGGTGGGGCGTAGGCAGGAGAAGACCGCTACGGTCGGTGAATTTCAAGCCGCAGCAATAAATCTGCGACTCGTGGCAGTGGCGACTCTCTCAAACTGCCGCGTGATGGCGACTCCCAGACCGTCGTGGTATTCCAATGAATAGGTCTGGAAGCAGGTCGCGCATAACCAAAAATGCTGGACTGCGTGCGTGTTGGCTGGACAACCTTCCTTGCTTGGGCTCTTCGGAAAGCGAAACAACCTGCCTTCCCGGTGATCGAATGCGGCCGAGCAGTTGGGATTCGCGCACTTTGTTATCATCCCTGGCCTCCCCTCAGATTGGCTGCCGCCAATTTCTTTGATGCATCGAACGTCTCTGCCGCAGCGCAAAATTTTCTGGCGGGACTACGGTCACCTGCGGACTCCAGATCGCGTATCATGCCTTTCAACCAGGCTGTGACGGCGGTTTCCACCTCCTCCTGAGTGCCAGATCGATACAGAGAATCGAGCGTTTCCCCTTGGCTGTTCAAGGGGACGTACCTGCATGGAACCTTCTTGAGCCTATATTCGCCCGGTACAAACTGCATCAACACACACTCGTCACACGGGCGGCGATCGGAAGAAAGGTGATAGTTCAGGCAGATGGGAGAGTCTTCGAAGATCAATGTTGCGCGCCACCGCGACGCGGGTTCGTAACGATATCCGCCGCTCTCAAGAAACGTAAGCTCTGATTTGAGGACACTTGCGAGCTTTTGGCGATCGCACTTCACCGGCCTCTCCCCCAGTTCGAGCGCGTTATGCCGCACCGATCGGCACATTCGCTGTGACGCTAATCACAATCGACCGCGTCCAGGTCACTCATTAATTGCGTATCGGCAGCAAACGAGCAATTTGTTAGGCGTGTTTAATATTCAGGACTGAGACGACCTGCGAGGGGTCTTCATGCGGTTGGATCTCGAAATGGAAGCGTTCGGCGAGTCTGCGCATGGTCGTGTTTTCCGGCAGCACGTGGGCGACAATACGCGCATAGCCCTCGTCGCGGGCCAGTTCAATCAAGAGGCGCAGCAACTCGGTGCCCAATCCAAGATTCTGGGAATGGTCCTCAATCAAGACGGCGACTTCGCCCTCCAAGGGGTCGCGCTGGCGCGCCAGCCGCCCGACGCCCAGGATCTTGCGCTCATGTGTTGCCGGATCAACTGCTTCGGCGACGAGCGCCATCTCGCGGTCGTAGTCAATGAAGCACTTCCGCAGCAGGCGCTCGTGTGCGACGCGCGCGCTGAGCGCCTCCATGTGGAAATAGCGCAGATACACGGTTTGCGCGGAAAGCGATTGGTGAAAGCTCCGCATGAGAGGCTCGTCCTCGGGCCGGATCGGCCGAATCAGAACATCGCGGCCATCTTTCATCTTCCAGCGAGACACATACTGACTGGGGTAGGGTCGGATGGCCGGACGCGGCAGGGCCGAGTCCGGCACACTGGTGTCGAACAGCACGATGCGAGCATCCAGCGCCGAGAGCCTGTCGGCGGACGCGACAAGGGGATTAATGTCGATTTCCTTGATGCGCGATAGTTCGATGGGCATGTAGCTGAAACGGACCAATATGCGCTCGAGTTCGTCCAGATTCACCGGCTTCCGCCCGCGAACTCCTTTTAGCGCGCTATAGATCTTTGTTTGTTCCATCAAGCGCTGCGCCAGCGTCGTATTGAGCGGCGGTAAGCCGAGCGCGCGGTCGCGATAGACTTCCACAAGTTGTCCCCCTGAGCCGAACAGCAGCACGGGACCAAACTGCGGATCGACGCTGCTGCCCAGGATCAGCTCGTATCCCTCGAGTCGTACCATGGGCTGCACCGTCACGCCTTCGAAGCTATCCGCGCCAGCCAGTGAAGTGACGCTCTTCTGGATCTCACCGTACGCTTTTCTGACCGCGTCCGCATCGGCCAGGTCGAGCTTCACGCCGCCCACATCTGTCTTGTGCGTGATCTTTCGGGAGTGCAGCTTGAGGACGACGGGAAACCCGATTTCGCGCGCGACCGCTACGGCTTCGTCCGGGTTTCGCGCCACCTTCGTCGTGACCGTGGGAATGTCATAGAGAGCCAAGACCTGTTTCGATTCCACTTCGGTGAGCAGCGTGCGCCCTTGTGCCAAAACCAAAGAGAGGATTTCGCGTCCTTTGCGCACTCGCTCGGCTGCCACGCTCGGATCGTCCGCAATCGTCGGCGTTTCGTAGAGTCCCCTAAGATGATAGGAATAGCGCCACATATTCACGAAGACGCGCGCGGCGGTGTCTGGATAGGCAAAGGTAGGAATTCCGGACGCGTTGAGCGTCACCTCGCCAGGTTCAACGTATTTTCCGCCCATCCAGCTCGCAAGCAGCGGTTTGCCGTGATCCCGCGCGTAAGGCCCCAGGCGCCGCGCAACGCCCGCGGGATCGGTCATTCCTTGCGGTGCAAGAATTGCCAGCAGACCGTCGCTGCCCGGATCCTTTATCGCGATTTCGATAGCCCGGGCGTACCGCTCCGGATCCGCGTCGCCAAGAACATCGATCGGATTCCCATGGCTCCAAAACGGCGGCAGGAGATCGTCCAACGCCTTCCGGGACGCGTCGGAGAGAGACGCGACTTCGCCGCCTTCTGCGACGAGCGCGTCTGTCGCGAGCACCGCCGGCCCTCCCGCATTGGTGACGATCACAAGGCGCGGCCCGCGGGGACGCGGCTGCTTGCTCAGGACCTCCGCCATGTAGAAGACGTCCGAAATACTTTGCACGCGCAGCACCCCGCAGCGCCGCAAAACGGCGTCGAACACTTCGTCGCTGCCGGTCAGTGCGCCGGTGTGCGAGGACGCCGCTTTCGATGCGGCTTCGCTGCGGCCAGCTTTGATAACGATGATCGGCTTGCTCATCGCCACGGCTCGCGCCGCGGAAAGAAACGAGCGCGCGTCGTCGACCGACTCCATGTAGATCAAAATGCTCTGCGTGTTTGGATCGTCTCCGAAGTAGTCGATCAGGTCGCCCCATCCGACGTCGAGCATCGATCCGGTCGATACGAACGCGCTGAATCCAACCTGTTCGCGCAGGCTCCAATCGAGAATCGCCGTCAGGAGCGCGCCACTCTGGCTGAGAAACGCCACATTGCCCGGCCGCGCGATGGTCTGCGCGAAGGTTGCGTTCAGTCCGATGACGGGATTCATGACTCCGAGGCAATTCGGGCCAACGACTCGCAGGCGATCCCGGCGAAGCTGTTCGGAAATTTCGCGTTCCAGAGCCAGCCCTTGCGCTCCGTGCTCGCGGAATCCGGCCGAGATAACCACCGCTCCTTTGACGCCCGCGGCGATGCACTCGCCCACAATGGCAGGAACGGTTGCGGCGGGCGTCACAATAACAGCGAGATCGACGGCTTCGGGAATGTCGCCGATTTTCTGGAAGGAGCGGCGGCCCAGAATTTCGGACCGGTGCGGATTAACCGGGTAAATCCTTCCTGGAAAAGAAACGCCAATCAGATTGACGAGCGTCGCCCGGCCAACGCTGCCTTCACGGTCCGTCGCCCCGATGACGGCGACCGAGCGAGGCTGGAATATGGCGTCGAGCGACGCTCGGCGGGCTGCGGTGCCGCCGAGCGGTGAGGATTTGGCTTCTCGAGGCAGGCTTGGTGAACTCACGCCTACAATATCGGCGGCCATGCGGTTTTTTACAAGTTTTCTTGCTTCATCCGCGGACCGTCAGCACCGGGCAGAGGGCGTGCACCACGACCTTGTGAGCGGTAGCCCGCTCGAGATGCGTAGCGGCGCCTGGCACTCCCCGACCACCGCGAACGCCGAGAACGATCAAGTCCGCGCCGCGTTCCATTGCGGTCTTCAAGATCTGCTCGGCTGCATTTCCGAACTCGACGACCGCCTCGGGGCGGCACCAGGATTCAGCTGTCTCCGGCACGATTTCATGCAGCTGGAATAGGGCGCTCGATATCGCGTCCTCGGTGGCTTTGTCGAACGGCTTGGTCTCAGGCTCTTTCATTACGTGCAACAAGGTGAGCCGTGCCTCATTCTCCTGGGCCATCGACAGGGCATACGGTGCTGCGGCAAGGGCCTCAGCACTGAAATCCGTCGCAAAAAGCACGTGGCGGAATCGCGCGCCTCGATGCGCACCGCGACGCTCGCCCGGGCCGATGGTCAGCACCGGAACGTGTGAGCGGCGGAAGACTTCTTCGGCGACGGAACCCATCAGAAGCTTCTGCGCTCCCGTACGTCCATGGGTTCCCAGCACGATCAGGTCGATTTCATAGTCTTTCATGGCTTGCTCGAGTGAAGACCAGATTCCCGTCCCGCGCTCGACAATTGTCTCGTGCGGCAGACCGGAGAGGTGTGCGTCCACGCGCTGCATGTTTGCCAGTGCGGCCTCCTCCTGCCCTTCGATCGCTGCCGCAGTCAACTCGGGCGTCGTGTAGGTGTAGGTCGCCGGGATGAGCACGTGATACGCGTACACTTTCGCGCCGTACTCACGAGCGATTGACGACGCAAAGGGCAGAGCCGCCTCTGAGGGCTCCGAAAAATCTGTCAGGTACAGTACGTTTTTGAGAACAACTCGAGAACCGGTTTGGACTCCAGCCATGGCCCACCTCCTCCTCGCCTCGACCCTCGATGAAACTCTTTGCGGCGCGCTCAAATTAACCACGCACCGTTAGAACCGGACAAGTCGCTGCGGACACCACCTTGTGCGCTACGCCGACCCCCAGGTGCGTTGCTGCGCCGGGCACGCCCGCGGGCTTCCGAACCCCCAGCACGATCAATCCCGCGTGCACTCGCTCGGCCACTTCGAGAATCCTCTCTGCCGGCGCTCCTCGCTCGGCGAAACAACGCGGCTCGCGCCAGAACTTTGCATCCTCGGGGATCAAACTGCGGAGAAGGCGCTCCGACGACGTGACCACTTCCTCCGGGCGCAGCAGCTCGCTGGTCTTCGGTTCTTCTACGACGTGCAGAAGGTTCAAATGCGCCTGTAGGGACAGTGCCATGCCAACAGCATACGGTGCGGCCGCCTGAGACTCCGGGCTGAAGTCGGTCGCGTAGAGAATTTCGGCTAACTCGTTTTCTTTGCCTGTCATCTGCTGCGAGTTTGGACCGACGGTCAATACCGGGCACGGAGCGTGACGGAAAATTTCCTCCGCTTGTGACCCAAGCAGCAGTTTTCCAACGCCGGTCCGGCCACGCGTGCCGAGCACGATCAGGTCGATCTTGTCTTTCATGAGCACCGATTCGACCACTTGCCAGGCGTTCCCTTCGCCCACGCAGAAGTCACTTTCGAAGCCGGGAAAATTCGTTTCGAGCGTTTCCCGAAGGTCCTTCATTTGGGCGGCCGAGGCTTCGTTTGCGGCGCGCCAGTTTTCGGGGCGAAGGCCATAATTGGGCGGTTCGTTTGCGTGGACGACCACGAGTCTGGCCCGAAACCGATTGGCCAATCCGGTGGCATAAGACTGTGCTCTTTTGGCTGCATCCGAAAAATCGGTTGCGAAGAGAATCGCTTTGACGGCGATGCCGGGAGTTGCTACGGCGGCCTTCATGTCGCGCCTCCTACGTAATAGGTTGCAGGAGTTGCGAAGGGGGTGCTGTGACGCGTGTCACGCCGTCGCGTGGCTGCAATCACGCTCAGCTAACGTTGCCAGCGATTGAAGGCAAAGGGATTGTGATTGAATGCCAACCAATTGATGCGGAGCATGAGATGCACCTTCGCCGATGCGGAGAGGATCCCGGTGTTCCTGAAGGAGAAAGCGCGCGATACGGCCTGCACCCGGCAAGGTCTACGCGGACTATCGCACGGCGTGCTGCGGATTCGATGATGTCGACGCCGTTCCACGCTTTTCCAGTCGCAGGACGCCATCCAAAATCGCCTCGACGACACCGTCTTCGCCAATCGTTGAGTTAATCATGAGATCGAAGCGGTGACGATCGGGCCATTCGACGCCAAAGTATTGTTTTATGAAGGCTCCGCGATCACGGTCCACAGTTTCGACGAGTTGCGCGGCTTCCTGTGCGCTTTTCCCGCCTTCTCGAAGGCGCTGGATCTTTTCTTCTACCGGAGCGTACACGAACACGTGAAACGCATCCTGCCGGTTCTGCAGGTAGTAAGCTGACCCGCGCCCCACGATCACGCAATTGCCCTGCTCGGCCACGCGCTTTACTACGCGCTCGGTCACTTCCCGGATGCAATCGGCATCCGCCATTTTGAGCCGCGGAGCATTGAGGCTGCCTTCGAAACTGCCACGCATGAAGGCCCTGAACAAACGATAGTGCAATGGATCACGCTTCTCGGCGCGCTCCTCAACCACTCGGCAATCACATTCCATAACGGACGCGATTTCGTTCGTCAACGCCTGGTCCCAGAGCTTCCAGCCAAGCCGGTCCGCGACCTTTCTCGCGATCTCTGCACCGCCGCTGCCGTATTCGCGCTCGATCGTGATCACTCGAATCACGGATGATTCTCCAGATCGATTCCGCGGCTAGTCCACGACGATGCGCCGCCCGCCCAGCTCATTCTTCCTCAACGCGAAGGAAAGCACAAACATGATCGCGGCTCCGACAGCCAGGATCACGTACGTATCCATGTAGGCCAAAACCGTGGCCTGGCCGATTGTGGAACGATACAGCACAGCGTAAGCCTCCCTCAAGGCTCGCACGCTGTCCGCGCCGGAAGTGGCCAAGTGGCTCGACAGTCCTGCCACTGCGCTATGGAGAGTGGAAGCTCCCGCAGTAACATTTGCGACCAAGTCGATCTGGTGTCGTTGCGCTCGGCGAGCAATCAGCGTAGTAACGAGCGAAGTGCCGACGCTACTGCCGATATTTCGCATGAAATTGATCAGGCCGGAGATGCTGCTGCTTTTTTCCGTCGACAGCCCCACATACGTCACCAGATTGATCGGAACGAACAAAAAAGGCAGACCGATGACTTGCACGACGCGGACGATGCTGGCAACCCCAAAGCTGATGTCGAGGTCGAGGTGCAGGGCCGAATAGTACAGTCCGGCCGCGATACTCAGCCAGCCGATTGCGATGAGATAGCGCGCCTGAAACTTGGAAGAAAGCACGCCGATAAGGGGCATGGTGAAAAGCAGCACCAAGGATCCGCCGGAAAGCACAAACCCGGACGTTTCGGCGGTGTAGCCCATCAGTGTTTGGAGAAACTGGGGCATGATGACCAGACTCGAAAAATAGATCACGCCCAGTGTGAACATCATTGCGTTAGCACCTAGGAAGTTCAAGTTCTTGTACAGGCGGACGTCGACGACCGCGTTCTTGGAGAACCGCCACTCCCAAATGAAAAGAGAAACCAAACCCCCTGCGGCGAGAATGAAGAAGGTCACGATGAAACGCGATCCGAACCAGTCATCCTCTTGTCCCTTGTCCAGCATCACTTGCAATGCGCCGACGCCGATGATGAGCAGAGAGATGCCAACATAGTCGATTTGCGCGAGCGCATCTTTGATGCGTTTGGCCCACGGCGGATCCTGCACGAATCGAAGGACCAGAAGCAAAGTAAGAATGCCGACCGGGAGGTTGATGAAAAAGATCCAGCGCCAGGTGTAGTTGTCCGTGATCCAGCCACCCAACGTCGGGCCGACTGTCGGTGCAACGATCACCGTGATTCCGTAAACCGCAAATGCGATTCCGCGTTTCTCGGGCGGGAAGGAATCCGCCAGGATGGATTGCGCCAAGGGTTGAAGTCCGCCGCCACCCGCGCCCTGAAGGACGCGAAACAGAATCAACGCGCCGAGGCTCGGGGCGAGACCGCACAGAAGCGAACTCACCGTGAAAGTGGCGAGACACATCAGGAAAAGCCGCTTGCGACCCATGACCGTGACGAGCCATCCGCTGATGGGCAGCACGATCGCGTTGGACACGAGATACGACGTGAGCACCCAGGTGCTCTCGTCGTTGCTGACCCCCAGGTTCCCCGCCATGTACGGAAGCGCAACGTTGGCGATGCTCGTATCGAGCACCTCCATGAACGCGGCCATTGCGACCACTACGGCAATGAGCCACGGGTTGAAAGCAGGACGCCATGCAGCGCGAGGAAGCCCCACCGCATCCGCGAGAGTGGCGTGGTCGAGCGCGGAACTATCGAGGCTCTTAGCGCTAGCTGCCATAGGGCTCCAGCACAGTCCAGCGACCCGTGCGGCTGAAACGAGATTGGATGCTTTACGGGCTGGAAGGCTTCAGGTTTAAAGGCGATCGATATCGCAGACTCTGGGGGAAGCGGTTGATCGCCGCGGTTCGCATCTCATGGCGTCGTTTGCGGCTGGTGGCGAGCGAGATTGACAGTGGTTCGAGGCGTTCCCGCGAATCGATCAAAATGGCTCCCCGGGCAGGACTCGAACCTGCAACATTTCGGTTAACAGCCGAACGCTCTACCATTGAGCTACCGGGGATCAGTCATGCAATTCGTTCATTGTATTGTGCTTCGTTCACTCGTCGCAACCGGCAATCGAGGCGTGTCCTTTTGAGTGTGCCCGCTTTTGTGCCCACCCAGTTTCGCCATGGCGTTCAACACCGCGTCCTCGGATGGATGGACGTACCGCGAAGAGATATTGATGGAACTGTGACCGGCGATTCGCGCCAACGTCCACACATCACACCCCGATTGTCCAAGCCGCGTCAAGAACGTATGGCGGAATGAGTACAGCACGAATGGTCGGACCGGCTTCAGATTGTTCTTCGCTGCTTCTTCCGTGATCGTCTCGAACGTCCTGCTGTGCAATTTGCGAAGGCTCGACGGCTCGATGTGCCCGCTGCGCGTTTGTGCGGGCCATACCCAGCCGTCATCCGGTTTTTCCGCTGCCTCCCAACGTGATTCAAGAACCGCGCGCACGCGAGGCGTCAGAGGAATTACGCGGCGCGCGGCGGGAGTCTTACCATGCGAGACAAGCAATGTTCCGTTGCGCCCATTGAGCCACGTGACATACTCCCAACGAAGCCGGAAACACTCTTCTGGGCGCATTCCAGTGTCGGCCAGTACTGTGGAAAATGACTCCAGAGGGTCGGGCGCAGCGGCGAGATACCGGGCCTCCTCTTCTGGTGTTATTACGCGCTCCCTCCGTCGCTCGCCGGGGAGCAACTTGATCTTCACAGTGGAATCCGCCGCACCCCATTCGGAAGCCAAACGCAAGATGCGCCGGAGAATTTGCAACTCCCGATTGATGGAGGTGACGTTGAGTTCGTCCGCCTGCCGCTTTGCGATGTAAGCGCGAACCATATCTGCCGAAAGCTCGTTGATTCGTGTTCTCGCAAGCGGCGCAAACTCTGATAATCTGCGGACGCCGCCGATGTACCAGATTTTCGTGCGCGGCCTTTCGCGGAAGGTTGCTTCCACCCACGGCCTGAATTGATTCTCCATGAACTCCCTTAGCGTCGGCGCGAGCTTCTTTTCGCGGATGCCGACCTCGCCCTTTGCCAACGACGTGCGGTGCGCCGATTCCATTTGCCGCGCCACTTTGTCGTTGCGCTGTTTCGTGGATTCGCGGAGAACAACACCGCCGAACTGGAATTTGTACCAGTAGATTTTGCCGCGCTTGTAGATCATTGGGCTTGCCTCCTTCCGCGCTGACGCTTTTTCGATCCTCGCCATTCGTCGCGATGTTTCGTCCAAGAGATGCGCTTCGACAACTTGCGAGCCTCCTTCGCACAACTGTCGCTACAGAAGACGCGCCCCGGCTTGTCTGCGACGTAGCGATTGCCGCACGATTTACAAAACCGGGCGCGCCACGGCTCAGTCGCGAGTGTCATTATCGCCTTCTGGTACGGCCAAACCTTGACCGACTCGCTGCCTTCGATTTGCTCCGGCGAGATTGCGAGGAAGACGATTAGAGAAAGACATGCGTCGGGCGGGAACTTCTCTCGCCAAGCAGCACGCACTCCCGACTGAAGATACCTCCAGTCGCTCGGCCCCCGCTTGCCTGCCAAGAGCACACCGGGTCTCCAAAACTCCTCTGGCAAAAACTCACGGTAGTTGTGGCGGAAGTAGTCTGCTTGCTCTGCGGTCTCCAAATTCGAGAAGTCTGCGAGCGTTCGCAGATTTCGCAGTTCATTTGTCGCGCGCTGTTTCACTCTCGCCTCTTGCTAGACACTGTATAGGACAGTGCATGTAACAGCATTGACTAGCATAGCGCCACACGTTTACGCTGTCAAGTGAAAGATCGAGGTCGAACGAAAATGACGACGCAACAAACAGCAGGCGAGCGGTTGACCGTTGAAGAGGCCGCAGCATTCTTGCGGCTGAAGCCTTCAACGATCCGGGCGTGGATTCTGGCGAAGCGCATTTCCTATCTGAAAGTCGGGCGGCGCGTGTTCGTCAGGCGGGCCGATTTGGACGCTCTTCTCGATGCGAGCCTGATTCGCGCCAAGCCGAGCAAGGCGGCGTAACCGGAAAGGAAAATCCAGTGAAGAAGCGGCGTCTGCGTCGTATCCAGAATGAGATCGAACAGGCCGAAGCAGTAAGTCAAGAAGAATTGTTGACCATCGCGTGGCGAAACTCCGTGTATGGCCGCGAGGTCGAGGGCCGCAACAACGAGCGCCAGCAACTCGCAGATTGTTACGAACGGCTGCGCGGGTGCCTCTTGGTTATGACGGAACGACAGGCGGCGCGGAAGCTCAGAGTGAGCCGACCGGCGATTCAACGTCTCAAGCGCGAACTCGGCCAGATCGACCTCGCGGCGGCGAGGGAGCGAGCGCGGCTCGCGCTCGGCTACAAGCCTCAACAACCAATCGAGAAGGAGGACTCAGGGAACATGCCAAAGAAAACCGATCACGCACCGACCGTCAAAGCCATTGCTGGCGGTAGCGGGGACATGCGCTCAAATTGGCTGCGCGACAGTCAGCGCCCATGCCCGCTTGAGTTCGACGAAGCGAGGTCGCAGTTGGCGAAGTTGGAGTTGGTCTACCTTCAAAAGCATCGAGCCTATGGCATCGTTGTGAGACGAAGAAAGGATTCAGAGATTTGCGACGTGTTTCTGATCCGAGACGACGGCAGAGATGAGATCGTAACCGCGCTGCGGCCTCCCAGCCCGGCGTCGGCGTTGCTGTCCGGGGAAATGCCGATGCCGGACACCCAACAACACGCAAGCGCCTGAAAATTCCGATCCACTTTTTTGACCTCTAACCGCCGCATTTTCAGCACAACCCGCGTCGGAGAGGCAGTTTTGGGCCGCTTTTCGCCTATAAGTAGAGGCACTACGTCTGCTTGAAATCGGCGGTTCTATGGGCCGGGCGGCAGTTTGCGAGTCTCGACAACAACTTTCGGCGCGGCACGATTATGCTGTCTTTCTGGGTTCGACGGCGATGATCTCGAACCTTGACGCTGTGCCCGCACTACGCCGGTGCGGGATGGTAGAGCGACCATAACGCTGTTTCCCCTCGAAGGATTTATCCCACGAGGTTTTCTCGGCAACGGGTGAGTAGTCAGCTTCTCGGCTGGGCTTCAGCACGTCTCGCGACGGAACTGAAGTACGATCTCACATTCGAGCGGTTCATTCCCTCGTCTTACGGCCTACGTCCGAGTCCGACATCTCAAAGCGCAAAAAGCGGCGAGCGAATGGTGAAAGTTCAGTTGCTCACTCTGGACTTTCTGCTCTGCCTGCCTCTTCGGTGCCAGAAGAGGCCATCTCTCCCTTTTGAGAGAGGGATGGCCGTGTCTCCGATAGGAGAATTTCCCGCACCGCCACGGACGCAACGCATCTCATCGCGGCGTCAGCCTGCTTAGTTATCGCCATCTCCAATCGAACCGCAGCGATGACGCTTTCCTTTGTTGACCGCCCGTCGATCAACTCCAGTAGGCTGTGCATGGGATCGGTTCGCATGGCGGCGATGTTACTGCTGCGAGGGCGCGGATCACGACGATCCCGAGCTTGTTCGGTAACGCCGTCAATCAGGCATCTCAGAAATTGATCGTCCTACGCCCACTCATCAGTCAGCGAGAAAGCGAAGTTTTCGATACATTTCGCCGAAGCAGTTCGCGGAATGTTGAAATTTCCGCCTCGTTAGCAAACACCCGCTTAGGTATGACATACGCTAGGCTCTTTCGCAGGTATAGTAAGAAAAAGTCCGATCTCTCGGTCGCCTTAGGAAATGTGTTCCATAGAAGTTTGGACTCGCCGGTCGCCATCTCGACGGATACGACATCGTCCGAAAAGGAACAGCGAATGTCACTCTGGAGGTTTAGGTCGCTCTTGAACAGGGATTTCGCAGCGAAGTACGTACTAATGAACATTGAAGACAAAATGATGAGCGGAAAATACAGGGCCACGCCAATTGCTGCGAGCACATACAACGTGTTTTTCCCTCGGAGCACAAATCCTACGAGACCTGCGATGGCCAGTACCTCGATACAAACAAGGCCGAGAACAATCGTTGGCTTCTTGAAATTGTCTGCCGCTATTGCGACATTCGCTCTGTACACGTCTCGCTGAGTAAGTCGGAACATTATCTGCGCAGGCGTAATTGAAGCAGCCATGAACAAGGCTATCACGCTGGCCGCATCTGAACGCTTAGGTGCGCGGCGAGTGCGTTCTATCGGTTATTCCAAGACTCGATGGAGATATAGTTGCGTAATCGGACACTCGGTCTGGCTCGCGTGAGATGTGGATGTTACATGGCGCTACTACCCGCGCGGTTGCGGAATCGGTTTTTCAAACGCGATTTCTGCATCTGCCATGCGGGATCAACGCCCGTAGAATGACGCCTTACCCGTCGCCGGACTCGCCTCCACGATCTTGTGTTAGACGATTGAATCGCG
This sequence comes from Candidatus Acidiferrum sp., assembly GCA_035622585.1. Lineage (GTDB taxonomy): Bacteria > Acidobacteriota > Terriglobia > Acidiferrales > UBA7541 > Palsa-295. The sequence goes on along the minus strand of DASPVC010000060.1, from coordinate 150,555 downwards.
TCAAAATGGTTCGTTTCTGGCGCGTGGAAATCGAGAAGAAACCGCTGTGAAATCGGGGGAGATAGCAGCGGTTTCGAGGGGACGTTTCTTGCGCGGTCGGTTAGGCTGCTGACGCGATACGGCGGACGGAGCCTTCGGAAATACCAAGCTCGCGAGCGATGGCCCGGCCAGACAGCCCGGCAATGCGAAGGCGGGCTATCTCAGAGGCGCGCACAGTCAGTCTCGGACGGCCCAGTCTCTTCCCCGATGCCTTCACTCGCGCGAGTCCGGCTCGCGTCCGCTCCGACCGCTTGATGCGCTCCTGTTTGGCGAGCGTCGCCATGATCGCAATGACGGCATCCTTGAACACGCCGCAACTATCGAAGTACGGCTCCGTGAACGAACGGAAGCCGACGCCGTAGGATTCCAGACGATCAAGGTGCTGGAGAGTTTGGTATACACCCTCGCGCGACAATCGGTCGAGCGCCCAGAACAGCACGAGATCGAACCTGCGACGGCTCGCGTCCTCAAACATCCGTTTGAACTCAGCGCGATCCGTCTTAGCGCCCGACTCGTAATCGCAATACTCGCCGACGACCTCCCAGCCCTGCTTCGCTGCAAACTCACGGAGTTGGACGGCCTGATTCTCTGTCTCCTGCTTATCCGTGCTGACGCGCAAATAGAGGGCGATTCTCATGCCTTTTCCAGTCCGGCATCAATGTACCGCCGAATGAGTTCGGCGACTGTGATGCCTGTCTTCTTTGACAGTGCGGCTAGCTTCTTTTGCTGCCGGTCGGTAAGCCAAATCGTTGTGCGCTTCACAGCCTAAGTATGCACAACCGCCATACGTAGTCAATAGGCGAGAATCGTCAGTGTACGTCGGCACCGATTTTCGAGACGCCACGGCCAACAGCGCAGCCGGGAGAAAGCTGAACTGCCGACGCTCCGTTCGATGGTCCGTTCGCTTTGCGGATTCGTCCTGCTTGTCGCGGCTAGTCGGTCGGAGCGAACAGTAACATTAGTTTGAATCGCAGGGACCGGAGGTGGAGGAGCCTCTAGGCAGGCAATCGTCTACCCACGATCACCTAGCAAACGCGGTACTCGCGGTACTCTCCGCTAATCGGTTTCGCAAACCAGAAACGAAAGGGAGCGGTAGAAAAAATGGCTCGAACGAACAAAACTGAAACCGCACTACGCCGAATCGTCGAGCGCAAAGCGCCCGTAAGAACGAAGCTCGCCGCACTAGCGCAGATGCGCCAGCCGAGCGCAAAGTGGCTAGCGAAGATCGCTTCTGCTGAAGCAACCCATCCGAAGGTCGCCGTCCGCGTCGCTGAAATGCTGCGCACACTCGAAGAGGACACGGACACATCGTCGCTCTCGGGAATTGATCCTCGACTTGCTGCATTTCTGACGGAGGCTGAGAGCGACGCCCAACGCGCCGAAGAACCATCCACGCCGAAGGCAGACGCGCCTGTCCAGAAAACGGACGGAGCGTCAGGCGAGACCGAAGCACGACCGAGCCAGCAAGCGAGCACGGCAACAATCGCGCAACGCTCACTCATTGAAGATGGCCGAGCACTCGCGCACGGCATCTTGACGCAGCGTGCTCGATGCGCGACTGCGCCGCTCAATCGTGCGGAGTCCGACAGGCTTCGTGAATTGCAAGCTCAGTTTGGCGCATTGGAACGCGCGGCGGCGGCTGAAGGATTGGACCTGAAGGTTGCGGTTCGAGACATCACGGAACGGATTGAATTGCTACGTCCGCCCGTTGAGCCGATCCAATTCCAGCCGCGCCGACAACTGGGCATCGCGGACCATCTCCGAATCCGAGCCGTACAGGAATCGGAGCGCGAATCAGTCCACAAGCGCACCGACCGACTTCGCAAGCGCCAGCATCCGTACATGCCTACGTGCGGAACGGAGTTGAATGATTAGGAGGAAAATATGAAACCAACGACACTCGCGCGACGAAACGCAGAGCGCGAATTTGTGAGCGATTCGCTGAGACTAGCGCCGCTTGACCGTCGCGGTCTTCCACTCAACGCTGCGGATTTGAAGCGTGCAGCACAGGACGAGACCGACCCGCTCGCACCCGATCCGCGATTTGCGGGCTTGACGCCCGACAGTTCCGTGGGTGCCAAGGCACTCAAGCAGTTTTTGTCGAATCTCGATGAAGCCGCTGTGCGCGAGACCGGCGACCCCGCGCTGATACAGGAATACGAAGAAGCTCATAGCGATTCCGTTGTGCATCTGGCCGGGTGGGAAGCGCGTGTTCGCAAGATCGGTTCCGAATGGACCGCGACGCTGGACTTGGACGGCGAGAAGAAAATGTTGAAGGCTCCAAGCCGCGACGCATTGATGGAAAAGCTCGTGTCGCTGTGTCGCGCACTGGACGCCGAGCAAAAGAAAGATGCGACGCGAGAGCTAACAGAGAACGAGCGGCTGGAGTGCATAAGGTACGCGCAGCAAGGACTCGTTCAGGAGAGCATCGGTCGCTTCTTGTACTACGCCTTCAACGGACGCGACATTGACTGGTTCCGCATCCTCGATGATCCGCGCTATCGCGATGTCTGCGACGAAGCGTGCGCACTGGCGTGGGTGCATTCGCGCGACAACTACAGCCCGACACCGGAGCGCGAGGAATACATTCACGGATTCTGCGCAGGCAGGCCCCTAACAATTTCGCTGCTTGATGCCGCGTGGACTGCGTGCCAAGAAGCCGAGCGCAGCGCGGCGAGCACGCCCGATGCAACGCCCGCGCCCGTGCCGGAATCGGTTGCTTTGGACGACCTTTCAGATAGTGAAATCGAGGCGGAGTATAAAGCGGCGATGCGTGCACGCTCGCGGCGCGGCTAGTGCGCGGACTCATGTCTGTTGGACAGAATGAGTGCGGGCAATGGCTTTCTTGGGCCGCTGGCGTTCAACTTCTACCCATTGCTTGGCGATACCGGGAAGCTCCTCAATTACTTCATACCCAAACAAAACCTCATCTACATATCCCATGTGAAGCATGTCAATAATCCGGCAGAGATATGAACGTCCGCATTGCCACCACGTGAACTCGTCATCCACCATGAGGTAGTGCTTGACCTCAATCTTCTCGTGCTCAAGGAGTTCTTCAAGCTCCATTCCGTCCAGTTGCGTCTCATACACGCCATCGGCGACTCGGCTTCCGAATGTTGTTGTGTTGTAGTATTCCTTAACTTCCCACACCGCCACCGGGTTGATGCTGCTTGGAAACGCTCCGTCAATGCGCCGCGATAAGGTCCTCACCGGAACGCCTTCGCGGGTAATGGTCGTGAGTACACGAGGATCGTAGTCGCACGGCAAATCGCCGATAGCCTGCTCAACCAGCATATTCACGATGGCGGTCAAATATGCCTCAGCCCTCTTTTCGCCTTTCTGTTTGTTCATTGGGATCGGGCAACGTGGCTTGAGCTTTTTGTACAGAGTGGCAAATTCCTTGGCGGCCCGCTCTTTGTTCATCAGTCGTGGTCGAACGTAATCGTTCAAGACCTTTGCCCGATGACCAAAGTAGTCGTGAAGAGTGGTGCCGAAGCCTGTAGGTTTGTCCTTGGCATCGATGACGTGCGCAATAGAGAGACTAAGGGACTTCAGACCTTCAACGATTTCAGGAACGCTGAAGACTTTGATCTGGCTTCCGGCCCCGGTGTACCCGAGCCTCTGACTCAGCGAACGAACGTTTGCCCAAAAGTGTTTCGGCTGCTTGACGAAACGCTGATCTGGCTTCATGCTCCCTTTCCGTCGAACCGTTCAACAAACTTGACCAGCGAGATTCCGCACGCCTTGCAGACCTGACCGAGTTCCAGAAGGTCTAGACGGCGTTCGCCCGACTCGTATTTGCTGACGAACGACTGCGGCTGACGCAACTTCTTGGCAAGGTCTACTTGGCGGAGGCCCGCTTCAGTTCGCACCTGCCGCAATAATTCCAGCAGGTGTGTTCTTCGGACGCTACTCTTTGCCATCAGATGTTAGGATGATATGGAGTCTTGACGCATATCCCAAAACAGGATATGATGCGGACCGCTGGGAAGACCCTAGACGATGCAGCTTATACTTTTTGATGAAGCGACCGCCCCGCGCTCGGTCAGACCCTTCACCGCGCAATTGCTAAAGTGGATTGGCAACAAGCAGCGTTTCGCGCACGAGATCGTTTCCTATTTCCCAGAACAGTTCAACCGCTACTTTGAGCCGTTCGTCGGAAGCGGCGGTGTGCTGGCCACTCTGTCGCCGAAGCACGCGACTGCATCCGATAATTTCTCGCCACTAATAGAGATTTGGCAGACTCTACACGATGATCCCGAACAGTTGAAAGAGTGGTATCGCAAGCGTTGGCACCGCATGAAGCAGGCTGGCAATAAGGTTAGAGGGTACGAAGAAATTAAGGCTTCCTACAATCGCAAACCCAACGGGGCGGACCTGCTATTCCTGTGCCGCAGTTGCTACGGCGGCGTCGTGCGGTTTCGGCAAAACGACGGCTACATGTCTACTCCTTGCGGCATTCACGAACCAATTTCCCCTGAGTCCTTTGCAGAGCGAGTTGATGAATGGCACCAGCGAACGAAAGGGACAACATTCCTCTGCCTTCCCTACGAAGACGCTATGGCCAAAGCAAAGGAACGTGATTTGGTTTATTGCGACCCGCCGTACAGTCACAGCCAAACGATCTTGTATGGTGCCCAATCGTTTGATCTGGAGCATCTGTTCCAAGTGATAGCAGATTGCAAGCGGCGGGGCGTCTATGTCGCTGTCAGCATTGATGGCACGAAGAAGTCCGGTTCAAAGCTATGCGAACTCCCTATCCCAGCGACACTATTTGAGCGGGAAATTTTCGTTCATTGCGGTCGGTCCATGTTGCGACGCTTCCAGATGGATGGGCAAACCCTTGAGGAAGAAGTCGTGGCTGACCGTCTTCTGCTCACGTACTGAGGATACGTTCCACGTGCATAGGATTAGCGGTGTTGCACTGTGCCTGACATCCTACCTACACGCAAACCCGGCTGGGTGAGGCCAATTGCAACGCAGCCAGCGCCCGGCGCGATCTTGCCGTCGTGAAAATCGAACGCAGCCAATAGTCCCCTGCCACGTGCACCACTACTACGCCAGCGGCTGTTCGACGTGCGATCTCACGAACTCTGAGTATTCCATCGCGCACTTCCGACAGATTTGCGTAAAGAACGGTCGAAGCGCAACACCCGGAGTCTGTTTCAAATCGTAAGAGCCGTTCGCAGTGATGGATTCGCTTAGGCAGCTATTGCCGGGAAACACGCTCGCCCGACCGTGTGGCGTCGGCAACTGAAGTCTCCAACCTTTCACGCCTTCTAGTCCGGCAATCCAACCGAACGGAGGCTCGACGCCAAGATTGCTGAGGAACAGCCCGTAGTTATGAAGTCCCACTACGAAGGCTCTCGCAATGTCGAGAAAGTAGAGGTTTTTCCGCTTGTCGATATTGAGTATAGACGTATCCACGCTCCAAATCTCGCCGGTTTCAAAGGCGAACGCAACTGACTTTGTTTCAGTTTCTTGATTGCCGGTTATCGCGTAGGTTCCGAAACCGTCCTCAGCCCGAAGATATTCGAGACTAGTCCACAGAAAAGGCTGTAAGGTAATGTTGCCGTGCGTAGCACACTTGCGCAACTCGTCGGCAGACCAGCTTCGTCCTTGATTGGTCCTAGGCATTACCCGAAGCCACATAGCGGCACCGACAGACAGGAAGATTTCGCGGTCAATTCCAGTGGCGTAGGGAATCGGATTCCAGTTGACTCCGAGCGATTGGTCGCGAAGCCGGAATCGAGCCTGACCGTCCTTCGGTTCGGCTGCGGGAAAACGACTAGATGAATCGACAGGAGCCGCTTCTGCTTTCAGCGGCGGATAGTTGTGAATATTCACCGTATGCGCAGTTATCCCGCCAGATTGATTCGATGTTGTAACGGAGTTGTCTATCAAGAGTCCCGCTGCTTGATTGACAAAATCTTCTGCCATTGCGGCAGCACGCTGTTCGTGGTCACTCTTCATTTTGTGGAGTCTTTCAACGGTGTATGCTTCTTCATCATCGTCAATAACCCTGTGGTGGTTTCGACAAAGCAGAATCAGATTGTCATAAGCATGTCGCTCCGCAGCCGTTTGATTGGCGTCATACCTCGCAGCACCGGGCTTCTCCCCTTTGATGTGACACACTTCGCCGATGACTGTGTTGCCGTCTATGATCGCAACGGCGCATCTAGGAAACGCACATTTGTTCCCCGATCGCGCGAATAAGAGTTTGAGCGTCTTGACGGTTGGCGCGGTCAGTTCTCGCGCCTTCCCGTTTTCGTTTGTCACCCTAGTTGTCCTGCTGGAATTATAGCGAAGGACGGGGATGCCTAGCCTCGCCCACGCGGCAGCCCACCATGATCTCGTTGAGGCCCACCGTCATTCGCTGACGGCGATAGCATTTCGAGAATTCTCCCTCGAATGTCGTCTAACAGCGCGGGCGATTCTTTGAAAAACTCCGAAATAATCCTACCTCGTTCTTCTCCCGACATAGGTGCCTGTGTGCGCCACAGGTTGAGAAAGTGATTATTGACACTGTAAATTTTTTCTCTCAGCGCATCGTCAATGAAGAGCATGTTCTCAGAAAACCAATCGACGAATTGGTTGGCTGCTTCTGCTGCCTGTTCGCTTTGTACCTCTAGGGATGGCTCACCGGCAAAGCGACCCGTGCGGAATCTGTCAGAAAACGCGCGATTCGCCTTCACCAGCCGCTTGAATAGCTCCTCTAAGACCTCCGCGCGTTTCTCGTGAAGCCTTGCATAGCGGGTTTCGTGTTCAAAAGCTACTCTTTTGAGTTCGTCCCTCAATCGTTCAATCTCGATGGCATTTCTACTTTCGAGGTTCGATTTGAATGTCTCCAAGTCACGAGATAACACCTGCGACCAAATGCTTTTGAGAAGCCACACGCCCGCGCCTGAACCAATTAGAACGCTGCCGAGCGTTTTGACGATCTCGGTCCAGTTCATTTCGGGACGCCGTCGAACCGTTATATTAAAGCGGTGCGAGCATGGAACAAAGCCCCGCCTCGGGACAATCCGAGCCGGGGCTTCGGGTAGACTGGGACTGCAACGGCTAGGTCTTTTGCGGAATGACGTACATCCGCAACTGGCCATCGACTCTTCGGCGGACGCTTCGGTCAGTTGCGTAGTCAGCTAAATCTTCGCCGCTGATTTTCCAACGGTGTTTTTCACCACGGGAACTGACTTCGAGGATCCAGACATCGCGGTCAAAGTCATGGTGCCACGCGACGGGCGCATCGGATTGCACTTCTCGCCCATGCATCATCTCCGCGATTGTTGCTTCAACGTGCTTCTGCCCGACCACTCTTTCATCCTCTGACATGGTGACTCCTTGATGTGATGGAAACCGCGCGTTCTGATTGAAGTCCGTCGCAGACGTGCAGTGGGGCGAGTTGAATCATAACAAATCCACGCGAAGGCCCACAGCGGGATTGGACGAAATCGGCTGTGCCCAGTTTTGTGCCTACCGGCAAACCCGACCGAGTGACGCGAATTGTGACGCAGCCCGCGCGACTGCTTCACTTAAAAGCAGTTAGTCGTAATTCGGCGCACTCCGTGAAAATTGCCGTATGTTGTTGATTCTTCGTTGGGCCACGGTTAACAGCCGAACGCTCTACCATTGAGCTACCGGGGAAGCGTTGCGCACTGTGAAGGGTTCGCAGAAAAAAGTGTAGATGACGCGCCCGGCGGAGTCAACGCGACCACATCGATTGCCAGGAAGGCCTAGCATCGGTCTGAACAAGACAGGTCGCCGACCGTCGCGCCAAGGGATGCGGCGCGTTCAGGCAGCGGCTTGTTTTAGCAAGCTCTCGACCTTGCCGTCGAGATCGCGAGCGACACGGATCGCCTCGGAATTTCCGTACGACTCCAGGAAGGAGGCTACTAGGTCGTATGAAAGGTGGACGCCGTCGGAACGCTCGTCGATCAATACAGTCACTGGCGCATATGAGCCCGCATCAGGTACGCGTTTCACCATCTCCCTCATGATTAGCGGATTTCCGACGAGGTACCGGACGATCTTGGGCGATTGCAGTCCGGTTTCTTTCCGCACCACGGCGCCGAGATCAAAGCGCGCGAACTGCATGAAGCCCGACTTTCCCAGCGCCCCATGAACGACGCCTTCCATTTCAGCGTTCGTTTTCGCGGCGCCGATGGCATTGAGGAACTCGCCCATATCAGGATGCCCGATCGCAGCTTCAAATGCCGCGACGACATCCTCGAAGGGCTTCCCTGAAATTTCGGTCAGTCTCCGCACACTTCCCAGCGCGTGGATCGTTTCATTCGTTCCCTTGGAGAGAGCCAATCCCGCCCCGGAGAACAGCACGCGCAGGAGCCCACGCCTGCCGATGCCTTCAGCTGCACCCACACAGTCACCTCCAAGGCATAACGTTGAAGCGGCTAGTGTTCCCACACACTGAGTAGACCAGTGAGGAAGGGAAAAGGATTCAGGAATTGCTGCCTGCGCGTTGCCTGGCGGTTCGCCCCGAACTGCTCCGGTGGAACTACTGGATTCGCTGAGAGGACGCGTCGTGCCCGATCAGGTTCTCAAAGATCGCGAGTACATGGCGACGGTATTCGACAACGCGTTCGAGCATCGTGCGGAGGTGCGGCTGTCGCTGGCTTTCACGATCCCACTTGGCGAGAACGGCGGCCGGCACCGCGATATCGCGGCGAATTTCTTCGGCCGTATGTCCGCGCAGGAAAAGCCCGTAAAAGAAAGCGGCCTCGCGCTGCGGGAACTGGAAATCCTGCGCGGCCTCGTCCAGCGGATTGGCTTGAGTCGCCATGTCGAAAAGGGCAGTTTACAGATTTCGGCGTCGCCGTCAAGAGTCCCAACGGCACGTGGTGACCCAGTAATGGCGGGTTGACCGAGTGTATACACTCTCTTCAAAAGTTCGGTGTGCGCCAGTCCTGCCCGCTTGGCTATGCCGCCGCGAAGCCGGAACTTTTTGCGCAGTCCGGGGTTACATTGCCATGGCCAGTCACGCGGTGTGCCGGGACACGCTCCGCGCATGCTGGCCCTGTTGTATCTCCGGACGTACCCCCGCTAGGAGGCCCGGCCCACCCCGGGCCTCCCACTTCGTTCTCGGCCCGCCTTCGAAGACCGGCGTTGACGCTTCGCGCATGTTGCCTGTAGCTCCTGAAAACTCCGTTCCGTCTTTGCGTTAATTTCTATAGAGAGGCAGGCATGATTACGCAACGATACGGAGTTTTTCTTGTAGCAGCGGCGATGCTCATGGCGGCATCCGCTGGCGCGCAACAAACTTCGAAATCCGCGGAGGGACACCCCCAAAGCCAGGCCAGCGCGGGCATGAGCGACATGCAGCACGAAACCGAGCAGTATCCGGAAGCTGCTAAAGCGGCCAATGACGAAATGTCGTCGATGGCCGGTTCCGACATGGACATGAACCCTCACATGTACATGACGGTACTGCAACCCAAGGGGCCCGGCGATGACCGCAGGGCTGCGGAAATTCTCGACATCCTGAGGCGGTCGATCAGCAAATATAAGGACTACAAATTAGCGCTGGCGGACGGTTATCAGATCTTCCTGCCTAAAGTGCAGCAGCCGCAATATCACTTCACGAACTACCGCTACGCGTTTGCCGCTGCGTTCATCTTCAATCCCGCGCATCCGACGTCACTGCTCTACAAAAAGACGTCGGACAGCTACGAGCTGGTGGGCGCAATGTACACGGCCCCCAAGAGCGCGACCGAGCAGCAACTGAACGACCGCGTTCCCCTAAGTGTGGCCCGCTGGCACGAGCACGTGAATTTGTGCATGCCTCCGAAAGGGACACCTTCGCAGCAGGCTGATTGGAAACAGTTTGGTTTGACCGGCTCAATTGCGTCGCAGGACGCATGCGCCAAAGCGGGCGGAATCTGGATTCCCCAGATCTTCGGATGGATGGTACACGTCTATCCGTTTGAAACGGATCCCGACAAGATTTGGGCGCACTAAAGCTGCAGGCAGGCGGCTAAAGCGGCGAGCGGCATGTGGTCGAAGAGACTGCCTGGTCCGTTCCATAGAGCAGGAGCGGACCAGGAATCGAAACAACAGAAGACCGTCTACTTCCTAGCAGCGGCGTAGTTGTCGGCGACTTGCGCCCAGTTGACCGTGTTCCACCACGCCTCGATGTAATCCGCGCGGCGGTTCTGATATTTCAAGTAGTAGGCGTGTTCCCAGACATCGATGCCCAAAACTGCTTTGCCGCCGTCCATGATCGGGTTGTCCTGATTGGCGGTGGATTCGATCGCGAGCTTGCCGTCGCGCAGGAGCAGCCACGCCCAACCGGAGCCAAACCGGCCCATCCCCGCCTGCGCCAGCTTCGCCTTGAAGTCGGCAAACGTGCCAAAGGCTCCCTTGATGGCCGCGGCGAGATCACCGGAAGGTTCTCCGCCTCCACCCTTCTTCATGAGCTTCCAAAACATCGTGTGGTTCATGTGGCCGCCGCCGTTGTTGCGCACGGCGGTGCGAATGGATTCCGGCACCTTGTTGATCTGCGCGAGCAGTTCCTCGACCGTCAGTCTTTGTAAGTCCGGCTGAGCTTCGAGAGCCTTGTTGAGATTGGTGACGTATGCGCCGTGGTGCTTGTCGTGATGGATTTCCATCGTCTTCGCGTCGATGTAGGGTTCGAGCGCGTCAAAGGAATACGGCAGATTCGGCAACGTATGGCTCATTTGCGGAGCGGCTCCTTGTCCTGAAGTAGCTGACATTATGCACCTCCAGTTTCCCGGTTCCTGCGCCATAATTATACGCGCCTGGCGGGAAACGTCGAACAATCGGACCACATTTGCAAGTAGCTTTCGGGAGGACTTCATGCCGTCCGTCGAGCATGTGGAAAAGCACTTCACGGCGAACGCAGCCGTGCGCGACATCGTCATCGGTATGTCGGATGGGTTGACTGTGCCGTTCGCGCTGGCTGCCGGACTCACGAGCGCAGCAGCCGCAGTTGCGAGAGGAACAGGAATCATCGTGACTGCCGGCTTTGCAGAAATCGCCGCTGGATCGATTGCGATGGGCCTGGGCGGCTATCTCGCGGCGAAAACCGACACGGAACACTACGCTGCCGAGCTCGATCGCGAGTACCGCGAGACGGTCGAGCTGCCTGATATCGAAACCGAAGAAGTGGCGAAGGTATTCCGCGACTACGGACTGACCGAGGAGCAGATGGCTCCTGTCGTTTCTGCGATCATCGGCAATCAAAAGCGCTGGGTGGACTTTATGATGCGCTTCGAACTTGGACTCGAAGAACCGGACCCTTCGCGCGCCGCGCGCAGCGCGGCGACGATCGCAGGGTCGTACATCGTCGGAGGGCTGATTCCTCTCGCGCCGTACATCGCGATGCAGAGCATTCGTCCGGCGCTGTGGGTTTCGGTCGGTGTCACGCTCTCTGCGCTATTCGTCTTCGGCGCGATCAAGGGCCACTACACGGGCGTGAAGCCGTGGCGCGGAGGTTTCCAAACGGTGCTCGTCGGCGGACTGGCCGCAGCCGCAGCGTTCTTCATCGCGCGACTGATTAGCTAGCCGCGCGAAAACCGCTCGTTCGCTGCGGTATACCCGGAAACGCCCCTATGCATCTATAATAAGGAAGGTAGCAGGACGGGTACCCGCAGTACCTGCTGCGAAATCCCTTTCTTGCTGCGCGAACGGTACGATTCTCCAGAAACTACGTCTAACGCACTAATACGTCAAAGGCCGATAGAGCCTTTTGGTGACGAAAGGGAGAAAGACAGCCATGAAGAGCAGTTACTTACACATTCCGCGCTGGGTAGCGACAATCGTCGTGCTGGCGGCGCTCGTCGGCGGCGGAGTGGTTGCAATCGGATTGCGAGATTGGTCGGGGCATGAAGTATTCGGCGCATCGAAGCTCGAGTTGACGATGGCGAGGAATCTGGAGCCCGTGCCTCTCGGGAATTTCACGAATGGGTTCGCCTCCGTGCTGAAGAACGCGCTGCCTGCGGTCGTGAACATTCACACGTCAAAAGTCGTCAAGACCGGGCGCGGACAGATGCCGTTCTTTAACGATCCGATGTTCCGGCAATTTTTCGGCGACCAGTTTGGGAACCTCGGGCAACCACATTCAGAACGTGAGCACAGTCTCGGCTCCGGTGTGATTGTCACATCGGATGGCACGATTGTCACAAACAACCACGTAATTGACGGCGCGACGGACATCAAAGTGGACCTGAGCGACAAGCGGGAATTTCAGGCCAAGCTCGTCGGTACGGACTCGAAGTCGGACATCGCGGTCTTGAAAATCGAGGCCACGAATTTGCCGACGCTTGCCATCGGCGATTCATCGAAGCTGCACGTCGGCGATGTCGTTTTTGCCATCGGCGAACCGTATGGACTCGGCGGTACGGCCACGATGGGAATTGTCAGCGCGACGGGCCGTAGTTTGAATGGAGAGATCGAAAATTATGAGGACTTCATTCAAACCGACGCCGCGATCAATCCGGGGAACTCCGGCGGGGCGATGATCGACCTTCATGGCGACTTGATCGGCATTAATACTGCGATTCTCGCGGAAAACGGCGGCAATCAGGGTATCGGCTTCGCCATTCCGATCAACATGGCTCGCTCGGTGATGGACCAGATCGTTTCGCACGGCAAAGTCGTGCGCGGCTATCTCGGCCTGTATCCGCAGGATGTGACCCCGGCGCTTGCAAAGCAATTTGGGCTTTCTCAGCCGACGGGCGCGCTAGTTGGACAGGTCGAGTCGGACACCCCGGCCGCCCGCGCGGGCCTCAAGCGCGGAGATGTGATTCTCGCGGTCAATGGGCAAACGGTGGCTTCCGCCAATGACCTGCGCTTGCGCATCTCGCAGATGGCTCCGGGCTCAAACGTCAAGCTGCAGATCTCGCGTGACGGCAAGACTCAGGACGTCAACGTGGCTCTCGGCGAACTCCCGGAGAAGGCCGACAAGACCGGCCCGGCGGAAGGCGAAAGCGGCGGTCTGGAGGGCGTTGAGGTGCAGGAACTAACCTCGGACATCGCGGAGCAGCTTCAGTTGAAACCGGGTACGCACGGAGTTGTCGTTACCTCCGTTGATCCAGCCAGCCCTGCTGCTTCCAGCCTGCAGCGCGGAGACGTGATAGAGGAGGTCAACCATAAGCCGGTGGCCAGCATCGAAGACTACAAGCGAGCGGTAGCGGCCGCGGGCAAGGGGCAAGTGCTGCTGCTTGTGAACCATCAAGGCGTCACGGGTTACGTGGTGATCGATTCTCAGTAGCGGCATAGCAATACGACAAACAATGGGCGGGGCGCGATCCTCCCAAGCCATCGCGCTCCGCTAATCGAACAAACAGCGATACCCCAGGTTCTGGCTCCGCGTGCTCAAAGCACCGCAACCAATCCTTCGCTGCGGGGTTCCTAGAAGTGGCGAAAGACGTGCGGAGGCTTTTCGGGCCGCTGACCAATGGCGAGTAACTCGCAACGAACGGCCCAATTTCTTGGGTTATCGCTTTCAGCACTACCGGGGGTAGAATAGTACGTGGGTTCTATTCATCCCAGCCCTTTGATCTAGTACCAAAATACTGTGCGGTACCTGTGTCTGCGCACGACAGTCCGACCGCGAAGGGAATCCGGGGTGAAAACTGATGGCACCGGCAAAGAATCGACCCGTCTTTAATGAGGCACTCCTGCCCGAAGGCAAGCGCCGCTGGGGATCGTTCAGCGTCGGGCTGGGGCTGGAGTGCGTAGCCCTCACTGCGCTGATAATCCTGCCGCTCCTTATGCCGCAGAAGTTTGAGGCGATGCAGCACTACTGGGTTACGCCGCTAGAGGCTCCCGTGATTGAAGCCTGGAAGCCGCAGCCGCCGCCGAAGCCTGTCGTCGTGAAACGAGAGGTGGTCGTCAAGAAGGAAATCCCGAAGCCGGAGGTTGTCGAACCGCCCAAGCCGAAAATTCCGGCCCCTGTCTTCACGACGCCCGTAGTCAAACAGGTCGTACGGAAGGTTCAGGCTCCTGACATGACGGAGGTTGCAAAAGTCTTTCCCGATCCGGCGCCCACATTGGGAAGCTCCGCGCCGCCGACTTTGAAGAAGCCGCGAGAAGCAGTCCAAACGGGCGGGTTCGGCGACCCGAACGGCGTCCCTGCGAATGCCAAGACTGATCGGAATCCGAACATCGTGCAGATGGGTGGCTACGACATGCCCACGGGCCCGGGCAACGGCAACGGCACGGGCGGCGCAAAGGGTGCGCGAGGCGTCGTGGCGAGCGCGGGCTTTGGCAATGGAGTTGCGACGGGCAGCCCCGGAGGCGGAGGCCACGGAGCGGTTCAGCAAGGCATGTTCGATGTGAAGGCGGCGGACGCGCCCAAGGTTAAACAAACCTCTGTAGCCTCGAACACAAAGCCTGTCGAGATTCTGTCTGTGCCCAAACCGACTTACACGGAAGAGGCACGGGCAAAGAAGATTGAAGGGGATGTGTTGGTGGAGGTGGTGTTCTCAGCGTCAGGTGAAGTGAAGGTGCTCCGCATCGTGCGGGGATTGGGTTACGGACTGGATGAAGCTGCTGAGACGGCGGCTCGCCAGATTCGTTTTCGTCCCGCCCAGCAGGATGGACAGCCCGTAGACTCCCCTGCGATCGCACACATCACATTCGAGCTGGCGTACTGAAAGGGGAACGCAATGCGCACGTGGAAAAACCTCTCGGTGTCGGTCATCCTGGCGGGGGCTCTCGCGGGCCTCGCCGGCGCGCAGACACAGACACAGACGGCGGATCAAACCCAGCCGCAGGCCGGCAGTTCGGCCTCCGGCCCTGTCACCACAGTCAACGAAGCCATCGATCGCATCATCGCGCGCGAGCACGACGAGATCGCCACGATCCGGCGGTTTAACCCGATCATCGAGACATATATCCAGGATATGAGGCCCGACAAGGACATGGGCGCGATCCCCGTGAAGGATCACTATTTCCTCGGGCAGGCAAATCTCGCCCAGGGAGTGGTCGATAATTCCATGCTGTCGAGGAAGAAGGGCAAGCTCGACCAGTTCAATCCCATATCTCACGTCGCCGGCTTTTTCGAATCGTCGTATGTGCCCGAGGGCTTCCTCCAGATGATCTATCTGGATACGAACGGATTCGACCGCCAGCACTATGAATTCGACTACGTCGGCAGGGAATTTTTGGGCGAGGTTCGTTGCCTCGTGTTCGACGTCACGCCACTGCCGAAGTCTGGCAAAGGGCGTTTCAAGGGCCGGATTTGGGCGGAGGATCAGGGTTTCGCGATGGTCCGCTTCAATGGCGTGTATACGCCGCTCGCTGGCCTCAACGGCTTTAACATTCACTTCGATAGCTGGCGCATGAACGTGCAGCCCGGTCTCTGGTTGCCCGCGTTCGTTTACAGCCAAGAAAACGACCTGAAAGACTTCATGGGCAATCATGTCCACTTCAAAGCCCAGACACGCCTGTGGGGCTACGATCTGAAGAACGCCGGCCACGAAGAGGAATTCAGCCAGCTCACCATCGAGTCGCCCACCGCAATACAGGATCAAGGTGCGCAGCCCGTGGATCGTTCGCCGATCGAAGCGGAGCGCGAATGGCAGCATCAGGCCGAAGTGAACGTCATCGATCGTTTGCAGCGCACCGGCTTGCTGGCGCCCCCGAACGAAATTGACAAAGTGCTCGAGACCGTCGTCAACAACCTGGAAGTCACCAACAATCTCGACATTCAGCCGGAAATCCATTGCCGCGTGCTGCTTACCGGCACGCTTGAGTCGTTTGCCATCGGCCATACGATCGTGATGAGCCGCGGTCTGATCGACGTGCTTCCGGATGAAGCTAGTCTTGCGGCCATGCTCGCGCAGGAACTAGGCGGCATCATCGTCACCAAGCCCGCGACCGACCAGTGGGGCTTCAACGATATGACCAACGTCTCGACCGTCGAGGCGCTGGGCCATTTTTCGTTCCGCGACAACGCCGCCGACGTTCAGGCCGCGAACCAAAAGGCCGTCGAACTCTTGAAGAATTCGCCGTATAAGGACAAGCTCACGAACGCCACCCTTTTCCTCAAGCAGCTCGATACGGAATCCAAAGCGCTTCCAGCGCTCATCAACCCCCATGTCGGCAATAGCGTCGCGCTCGGATCAGGCCTAGCAAGCACCGGACCAGCCTTGCAGCCGGATAAGGTCGATCAAATCGCGGCGCTGCCCATCGGTGCGCGCGTGAAGCTCGATCCGTGGACCGATCGCGTCGAGCTCGTCAAAGCCAAGCCGGTGGCTTTGCTTTCGGCGCGCGAAAAGATGCCGTTCGAGGTCACACCCTTCATGCCGTACTTGACGCGTTATCAGAAGCCTGGAGCGAACGTCACTGCTGCGGCGAAGGCTGACGTCGCCAAGCAACAGCAGGCAACGCCCGCGCAACAGCAGCAATAGGGTCTCCGTATCCCGCGGTATCGGAATCCGGCGGCGAGATAGCCTCTCGCCGCCGGATTTCTCTTTTGAGCCGTGCCTGCGTGGCGTGTCAGGCAGCGCGGCTCGTTGTGCGATACAATCATCGAAGGCGCTGGGGAGAAGGATTCGGGGAAGGTGAAATGATCCATCGATTCGTCTTTCATAATCACCGTTTGCTGCCTGTCGAAGACGTGCGGCTGTCTCCCGGTCAATCGGGCTTGCTGAGCGGATGGGGGCTGTTTACCACGATCCGCATCATCGAAGGAATTCCGTTCGCTTTCGAGCGCCACTGGGCGCGGCTCTCGCGCGACGCGCAAAAGACGTATTGTCCGTTCCCGTTCGACGCCGAAGCAGTACACGATCAGATGAACGAAGTTCTGCGCGCCAATGAAGTTCGCGAGGGCTGCGCGCGAATCTACATCGTGTACAACCAGTCCGGCTTCTGGCGCAGCGACGAGGAATTTCCGGCGGCTGATCTGCTCATCTGCTCGGCTGGGCTGCCGCCCCATCGAGATCCGGCGCGCCTGATGCTCCGCGAGCACGGGCGGCACGCGGCTTCACCGCTCGCCGGCGTCAAGGTCACGTCCTGGCTCAACAATGTCTGGAATCTTCACGAGTCGCAGCAGGCGGGCTACGACGAAGTTGTGCTCCTCAACGAGCGCGGAGAAGTGTCCGAATGCACGGCCGCGAACATCTTTTGCGTCCACGGGGACCAGGTGACGACGCCTCCGCTATCGTCCGGATGTCTGGAGGGAGTGACTCGCAGCATCGTGCTGGAAGTCGGGCCGCACGCGGGCGTGTCGGTCGAGGAGCGCACTCTCTATCCTGAAGATCTCTACACAGCGGACGAAGTGTTGATCTCTTCCACCAATCGCGGCGTCATTTCCGTGAGTGAGGTGGCCGGCCACAAAGTGCCCGTCACGCGCGGTCCGATGGCGCAAAGGCTGGAAAGGATTTTTGGCGACTACGTCCGCGAGTACGTGGAGGCGCGCACGGCTGCGTCCGGTAGGCGCTGAGTTGAGAAGACCATGGGGACGGCCTTACTCGCCCCTCTGTTAATAATGTTGGCCATGTTCTTGTCGTGTGCGTCAGCGGCCTCGCAATACTCGGTCGAAATGGTCGAGCCATTCCACAGTCGCTCGCTTTCTGGAACCGTGTTGGATGCATCGGCTGCGCCCTTAGAGGGAGCGGTTGTTGAACGATGCCAGGAGAGATGGAGGAACTGTTTCGATCGAGTGGTCACGGATCGACATGGGCGTTTTTCGTGGCATCACGCCAAGAATGGCACGTATTTCCTGAAGTTGAGCAAGGACGGTTTTAATCCCATGCAGGTGACGGTGATCATTGATGGGAATTTCAAAGCTGGTCTTCGCTTCCAACTGCCCATTGCGAATTAGGTAGGGACCCCGCCGTTCTCAATGCCGATTATCGGATGAGAAGTCCGGCGGCGCCGATGGCCAGACCGGCCAAGCCCAGCACCAATCCCATCCCCCAAAAGATCCGCTTTCTGGTCAGCAGCGTGATCGAGCAGATTACCAGCGCGGCTTCGAGCATCACCTCACCGAGATCGAAACGGTCTGCCCGCCGCTGCTGCACTCTCACTTCGTCTTCTGCTTTTTTGGCTTCGGCTTCGATGTCCTTCATTTCGTCGCGGTAACGCTCCACCTCTTTCGCGTACTTCTCTTTCAGCTTGTCGACCTGTTCGGAGTTCTGAAGCGAAAAAACCGAGGTTTCATCGAGAAAGAGTTCATAGGTATGCCGCCGGATGTCTTTCGCCTGATAATAGGCCCACTGATCAGTGGACTTGGTTTGCAGCAGCAATTCCTCGGTGTGCGCGCGGTGGCCCAGCAGTGATACCGCGGCAACCAGGACGGCCAGAATCGCCATCGTCACGGTCACAGGCGCAAGGCTTGGATGGTGCGAGCCCTCTTCAGCTTGTTCCTGGAGTTCCTGGATTTCGTCGGCCATTCTCGATCCTCGCCCGGCGGATTTTCGACTTAACGAAGCGTCAAAGAATAGCAGAAATGGCGCGCCGCAAACCATGCTGTGGCTATCCGGGCTTCAGCCTGTTCCGGTACAATCCACGCCGACGGATGAATTGAGGAGGGCTGCCTTTATGACCGATCTGGCCAGCAAGAATTGCGTCCCGTGCCGTGGAGGTATCCCGCCGCTCGCGGGAAAAGAGCTCGAAGCGCTTGCGAAGCAGGTGCCGGAATGGAGGGTCATCGACGGGCATCACATCGTGCGTCTTTTCAAGTTTCCGAATTTCGTTCAGGCGCTGGCGTTCGTGAATGAGGTAGGCGAGCTGGCCGAGCAGCAGGGCCATCATCCGGATATCCTGCTGGCGTGGGGCAAAGCCGAAATCACCACGTGGACGCACGCCATCAACGGCCTCACCGAAAGCGATTTCATCCTCGCCGCCAAGATCGACGCGCTGAGCACGCGTTGACGCGGATCCAGCCTCTCGCTCTGCTCCGCGGCTCATCCCGTTCAGTGGAGAATCTGTAGCCCCACGTACCCGAGAAATTCGGGTTGCCCGCTCGAATTTCCGCTGAAGCTGCGTCCGGCCATGAAAAGCAGCAGCAGGTTTTTGTGAAATTCGTATCGCCCGCCAAGGTCGAACGTCGTATTTTGGGGAGGCACGCCCATCACCGCATCGTTGTACACCTCGCCAATCGCTTCGAACTTTGGATTGAACATGTGTCCCATCGCAAGTCCCAGGATGCGCTCGTTGCGCGAGTGCGGCGAATTGAGCGGGAAGAAATATCCGGCTTCAAAATTCACTTCGAGCGGCCCGATCGGATGGCTTACTTCCACCGGCAGCAAGAAACGCGTGCCCCCGTCGGCAATACCCGTCTTCACCGAACCTCTCGGCCCCTGAATTTCGATTTGCGGGAATGTCGAAATCGCCCACCCATCTTCGCCCTGATCGAAAAATCGCCATTTGACTCCGGGGAATCCGTTGCTCCATCCGCTTGCATTCGGCTGCCCGGTCGCGCTCTGCCAGACGAAGGGCACTTCGTACGTCAACTGGATGCGGTCGCCCAACCCGTAATTTAGGTCGATCTGCGGCAACTGCAGAATGTTCGTTCCGCTTCGGAGCACCTGCATCACACCGATGTTGATTTCCCATTTTTCGTTCCCCGGTGTGCCTGGGTCGTTCGTGAGGAGAGGTGGTCCGCCCTGCGCAATAACCGGTGCTTGACCGGAGCCGACCAGCAGGAAGACCGCGAAAGCTACATTCGGAATCGCGGTTCGCACCGCGGTTGTTACAACACGCACGACACGCGCACATACGTGCGCGCTCCGCTTCCTTGCGCCAATGGCCCTCGAGAAGTTGGTTGTCACCGTACTTCACCGCGCAAGAAATGCGCCGTCACAAGGTACACCCTCTCGCGCTGGCGTCGCACCACGGGCGTTTGCTCGTGACAAGCATTCAAGGCCAGAGTGCACGGCGCATCCCGGTCTCGGGAGCCGACCCTCTGATTCAGACGCATGTTAGGAGACGACCGCCCCGGCGCGCAGAACACGTCACGATTGGCAGTCTTTGACTCCGTCTCGCCCAGGCCGTAGACTGACGTTCGTGGGCTCCTTTTCCCGCGGCTACGGCTACCAGTTTAATCTGAGCGGCTATTTTCCCCGCGCCGTCAAGACGATTTGCCTCGCCTGTGTAGGGGTTTTCCTCTTGCAAGAACTGTCCCTGTTGTTCTTCCGCGCGGATGGGTGGAATTTTTGGACCAGATGGTTCGGCCTAATCCCCGCTGACGTGCTTCTGCACGGCTACATTTGGCAGCCTCTTACCTACCTGTTCTTGCATGGAGGCCTGCTCCACATCTTTTTCAACCTGCTGTACCTGGCGATGTTCGGGGCCGATCTCGAACACACGTGGGGAAGGCGCAAGTTTTACACCTATTTCTTTCTGTGCGGGATCGGCGCTGGACTGATCGACATGGGTGTCCGATTTTTGGTGGTGGCGTTGGGTTTCGCTGGCCCGGGGCTTCTACACGCCTCGACTATCGGCGCATCCGGAGCGATCTATGGAATTCTGCTCGCGTGCGCCGTAGTCATGCCCCATCGCCAAGTCTGGTTCTTCCCTTTGCCGATCTCCCTGTCGATGCGCCTTTTCGTGATTGTTTCTGGCGCGATTGAATTCTTTCTGACTATAGGTGCCACGGGCGATGGCGTGAGTCACGTTTGCCACTTGGGCGGAATGTTGGTTGGGTATCTCTACCTGCGCCGGGGCTCATTCCTCTACAACTCGCGGAATTTTTTCTCGGATTGGAAGCGCCGCAGACTGCGCAAGAAATTCGAAGTCTATGTCCGCGAGCACCGTGACAAGCCACCGTCACGGCCGGACAGCTGGATCAACTAGACGGCTGAGTTCCGCTTCTGCGGCGCACTCGGCAACCGATTCGTTACCCTATTTCGAGACCGCGAAATCGCTCACGATCGCGTACAGGAAGTCCACACCCTTACGGAACGAGTCGACCGGAATGCGTTCGTTATCGGCGTGCATCCGCAGCGAATCCTCTTCCGTCAGCGGAAACGGAAGCAAACCGTACGCCTGGACGCCGCGCATGCGAAGATACATCGAATCCGTCGCGCCCGTGGACATGTAGGGCAGCACCGGAGCGCCGGGCAATACCTGTGCGGAGACGCGCGAGATCGTGGCATACAAGTCCGATGTAAGCGACGACGACGGCGTGGACTCGCCCACTCCCGGCTCGACCTCGAATCGAATCTGCGGATCGTTCACCAACTGCTGTAGTTTGGCCAGCAGCGGTTCGACCATGTTGCCGGGCAGCAGGCGGATGTTGAGCACGCCGCGCGCCTCTGAAGGCACCACGTTCGGCCGGATTCCCGCTTGCAGCATGGTCGGCGCAATCGTGTCGCGCAGCATCGAGTTCCACGCGGGGCTGGCGCTCGAAATCCAGCGCGCTGCGTGATCGCCACGGTCCGATGTGTCCAGCGCGCGGATCCACTTGCTTGTTTCTTCGTCTTGCGTCGGCGCAAGACCAGAAAAATATCCACGAGTCACTGAGTTGAACTGAACCGGCGTTTCGTATGTGCCGATTTTCGCCATTGCGGCAGCGAGGTGAACCACGGCATTGTCGCTGCGTGGCGTCGAACCGTGGCCGGAGGTGCCGGTCGCGATCACGTCCACGTTGACCATCACTTTCTCGCTGGCCTGCACGCCGACGTACTGAATCTGGCCGTCCTTTAGGACGACGCGCCCGCCCTCATTGATCGCGTAGCCGGCGGCGATCTTGTCCCAGTGCTTGTCCACGGCAAACTTCATGCCGTCCGTGCCGCCGGCCTCTTCGTCGCCCTCCGCGAGCAAAATCACGTCGCGGTTGAGCCGCACGCCCGACCGCTTCAAAGCCACCATTACGGCGACGTTGGCGATCGTCATCGCTTTGTCGTCGATCGCTCCGCGCCCGTAGAGGTAGTTGCCCTGAATCACGCCACCGAAGGGATCGACGGTCCACTTCGTCTTATCGACGCCGACCACATCGAGATGCCCCATGAGCAGCAGAGCACGCGAGGGGTCCGGCATGGCGCTCGATGACAGGCGCGCCACCAAGAATCCGCGCCCCGGCGTGCTCTCGAAAATCTCCGAATGAATTCCCTCGCGGTCGAGGATTCCAGCGATGTATTTCGCGGCAGCGATTTCGTTGCCGGGAGGATTCGTCGTGTTGATGCGGATCAGCCCTTGCAGCCAGCCGATCGCGTCACTCGTAATTTGCGAAATGTCGCCCGCGGCAGACGCGGCAGGAGTTGCTTGCGCCAAGACGGGGCGCATGGCGGCCTGTCCGCGCGCAAGTGACACGATCACGAACGTCGCAACAAGCATCTGCAGCAGGATTCGCACAGTGCGGCGCTCCATTCCCTCAGCCCCCGGGTGCATGTGACAGCGAGTCTCCAAACGAATACAATTGATACTAGCATGTGCATGCGCGGTGCCCGGGACGGGCCTTGCAGGGCGTTTTCTGGGTTGCAATCGACCATCCGTGGGAGGCCCTGCTTGCATCCAACTGCGGTGGGGAGCAGAAATATGCGATCGAAGAAATGGTTTCGCGTCGCGCCGATAGGGGCCCTGAGCGTCGCGCTATTGCTCGGGCTCAGCGCTCAAAGCCTGCTGGCACAGCGCGAGGGGCCGCAGCAACCGGCATCCCAGCAGCCCGAGCCGGTGAAGCCGCCCACGGGCGCCTCGAGCGGGCAGGCGCAGCCTCAAGCGCCCCTTCCGACAGTCTCCATCTCCGTCGAGTCGAACCTGGTCAATGTGGACGCGGTCGTGACCGACCAGGACGGCAATCTCGTCACAGGACTCAAACGCGAGAACTTCCGAATTTTCGACCAGGGACAGCCGCAGCAGGTGATGAATTTCGCGCCCAGTGAGGCGCCCATCACAGTCGTCATACTTCTCGAATACAGCGGCCTCTACTACGGATACTTTGGAAACAAAGGAGCGTATTGGGCGGACGGCTTCCTCAACGAGCTGAAGCCGCAGGACTGGGTGGCGCTCAAGACATTCGACCTGAAAACGACCCTTCAGGAAGATTTCACGCAGGACAAGCGAGCCATCGATCAGGCCCTCCGCACGCTTGGCTTTCCGACATTTCACGAAGCGGTCCTGTTCGATGCCCTGCTCGAGACGCTCGACCAGCTCCGCGATGTGAAAGGCAAGAAATCGATCTTGATACTTTCGAGCGGCTACGACACGTTCAGCAAACACAATCTCGATCAGACTCTCAACCGGCTCAAGGAAACCGATGTAACGATTTTCGCGGTCGGAATGGCCGAGGACGTTGACGTGAGTTCGCCGGGCGGACTGGGCCTTGGCTACCTTCAGGCGAAGAACCAGCTCAGTTCGTTTTCGCGTCTGACGGGCGGCTACGCTTTCTTCCCGCGTTTCCAGGGTGAAATGCCCGAAATATTCAACACGGTCGCGTCATACCTGCGCAGCCAGTACACGCTCGGTTTTTCGCCTTCCACGCCGCAGGACGGCCGCTATCACAAGCTGACTGTCGAAGTCGTGGACGATCAGGGCAATCCGCTGCAGTTGGCGAACAAGAAGGGCAAGATGAAGAAGGCGGTGGTCAACGCTCGCGAAGGCTACGTCGCCCCGCATTCTCCCGCCGGGGATTAGCGCGGTACCCGGCGATTCCCGAATTCCGAGAGCAGGAGCCGCGAGAGTCGCACTTCGTCGTGCCGGACGACGCCATCCTGCCGCAGGAAATCCCCGGTGAGGCAACTGAGTTTCATCCGAGCCAGATCATCCAGCGCGGGGCTTACCGGTTCTGCGCCCTGCGCGCGGTAGCGCCGCAGCAGGCGCGGTGAAACCGCAGTGCGGTTGACGACGGCGAAGTCGAAGAGATTCGGCCGCGTGTGTTCGTAGATCGCGCGGACGTGGTCGGCCACCGTATAGTGCTGCGTTTCTCCGGGTTGCGTCATCAAGTTGGCGATGTAAACGCGCGTCGCCCGCGAGTGCGCAATCACCTCCGCAACTTCCTCCACGAGCAGATTCGGAAGGATACTCGTATAGAGGGATCCGGGCCCGACGAGAATCAGATCGGCATCGCGCAGCGCGGCCAGCACCTCGGGCAGCGGGCGGACGCGCCGCGGCACCAGCCGCAGCCGGGCGATTCGCTTGCGCGAACGAGAGATGTTCGTTTCGCCCGCCACCACAGTTCCGTCTTCCAGCACGGCTTCGAGTGTGACGTTCTGCGCCGTCGACGGAAAAATCCGCCCGCGAATCGCGAGAATCTGCGCCGACACCTGCACGGCCTTGGGAAAGTCGCCCATGCTGTTTGTGAGCGCCGTAAGAAACAGGTTCCCGAAACTGTGCCCGCCCAGCCCCCGGCCCGCGGGAAAGCGATACTGAAAGAGCTTTCCGAGGAGATGCTCGTCCTTCGACAGCGCCACCATGCAGTTGCGAATGTCGCCCGGTGGCAGGACCTTGTACTCGCGGCGCAGGCGGCCCGAGCTTCCGCCATCATCCGTGACGGTCACAACGGCCGTCAGGTCCGCGATGGCGTGCTCCGGCCTGCGCTTGCCGCGTTCGGCAATATGCTCCTTCAGGCCGCGCAACATCGTCGAGAGCCCTGTGCCGCCTCCGAGCGCGACCACGCGCACGGATGGCGACCGCCGTTCTTTGCGATTGTTCATGGGGAGGGCAGGCGATCAGCTGGCCGAGCTATCTCGCTCCGGGTAGAGCAATTCGGTAAATCGCGGATCTTCCTGCAGGAATGCGAAGTCCTCGTCATTGCGGGCGTGATAGCGGTTCTCCGGACGCAACTGGATGGCGATCTTCAAATTCTCCATGGCTGAATCAGCTTCGCCGGTCAGGCAATCGAGCGCGGCCATCGCGTAGACGATGTGATCGGCTTTCGGCGCGGCCTTGCGAGCGCGGTCCAAATGTTCGCGGGCCTCATCCCACCGGCCCAGGTTCATCAAGGCCACGCCCTGCGTGTAGTGGTCCTCCGCGGTCTTAGGCGCCGCCGCAGGCAGCTTTGAAATCCTTTGCTCGCAGATTCGCAGGTGAACCTTGGCGCGGTCGGCCAGCTCCTTGCTGGGTCCTTCGAGCACCTTTTCTAGGATCTGCTGCGCGCGGCTGAATTTCTGCTCGTGAAAATGGCCCAATGCCTCCTCGTAGAGCTTCAGTTGCTGCTGTTTGGCCGGGGCGTCAGGGTCAGGCGGCGCCGCCTTTTGTCTGGCTGCTAAACTGCTCTTGGCAAATGACTTACGATCCTTTGAGGAGGAAGCGCTGCTGCGCGCCGCACGCTGTTTCACGGGTGGACTCCGAGGGAGAAGTAAAGCAGACGATAGCAGAATCGAACTAGTGCGTCAATCTGCCCCAGAAAAGCAGCAATGGCGCAAAGCGACCCACAAAGCTTATTGCAAGCGCGGGCGCAGCGCTTCTGCGAATCCTTCGACACGGTTTAGCGGCAGGATCGCAATGCGCTGGTCGCCTAGGAGCCGCGAAACGAACTGATGGCGGGGGTTTTCGGCTGCCGGCTCGACCTCCGTGATGACGGTGAATTCCGAGTTTGCGGCGCGGGCGCGGATGCGCGCCGCCGTGTAAGCCAGAACCTTGGCCTGGGAAGGATCGCGCGCGAGCGCCAGAGTGTGCAGGAAGCCGCGCGTGCCGTTGTAGCGGTAGGCGTAGTCCAGCCGCATCGGGTCGCCCGGCTGCGTGAACTCTTCGACATGGACACCGCGCTCGAGTTTGTCGAGGATGCGGTGGCGCCGGAAGATGTCGTTCAGCCGGCCGCGTATCCACGCCCGGGTGTTTTCGATGATTCCGCCTCGCGCCGCAGCCGGAGGTGCCACGTGGTCGCGATACAGACGGTCCATTTCCGCGTCGAAGTCTTCCGACAGGACCGCGCGTGCGGGGCTCAGCTGCACGGCGTTCGAAAGCGTGTCTTCGAGCTTCTCAAAGTACCGCCGCGCTTCGGCGTCGGGCGCGCCGAGACGGTTGTCGATTTCGGCGGGCAGCGCCCGCAGCAGATTTTCGTCGGCGCCGGGATGCAGCCGGCGAACGCGCGCGATTTCGGACGGCTCTTCCATCAGGCGCGCCGCGCGGCGCGGGCCATTCACCTCCTCCAGCAGCACGCCGATATTGATCCATTCGTCGCGCACGAGATTGGGCGTGTATCGCAGCACTCGGTAGCGCAGCGTGTTGGCAAGTTCTTCTGGCATGGTTCACTTCCAGTTTGGAAAAGGCTGGGCCGTGGATTTCCGGGCCGAGACGATGAGCTCCCGCACGAGTTTTCTCCGGCGCAAGAGCTGCTCCAGCATCCGTTCGAGCGGGTCCGGATCGAAATCGTACCATTCCGGAGGAATCTCGCTGAAGGCTTCTTCGAACGCGGCTTCTCCGATCTTCGTCTCGACCCGCGAAAGCCACGGTTCGAACGAATCCATTCCGCGCACCGATTCGTAGACGCGATGCCGCGCGTAGAGTCCGCGCAGCGGCGCATCCGGAAAATTCCAGTCGTTCGCGTTGAAACAGAAACCCTGATCGATCATTTGCGCCTGATAGCGCGCATCGCTCCGGCCGCGGAAGTAGATCGCCTGGCGGCCGTTGGTGTTGCAGGTCCACTTGTCGAAGACGAGCATGCCGCAGAAATCGGTAAGATTCGCGACTTCGCGAAGCTGTTCGTCGGGCAGGAAATCGTATACCACGGTTTCGGCGGGCAGTCCGGGATAGCGCGAGCCGAATTGAAGTCCGGCGCGGCATCGCGCGCGCCCGCGCCCGAGCTCGATGACCAGATCGTCCGTATTTTCGATCAGGCTCTCCCGCACCTCCACGACGGCCACTGGAGGCGTCGGCAGCCCCAGCCGCGCCGCCAGTCTCGTCCCAAGCAATTCGTTCGCCAGAACGCGCTGTCCCTGCGGGTTATTCTGAAACTTGACGACGTAATATCCTTCGTCCGCGCACCGCATCAACTGCGATTGCGCCCCTCCGCGCATTCTCCGGATCTGCTCGACCGCCAGCGGCATCGAGCGCGTATGCTAGCCATCCAAAGCGGTTTATCGCAAGGGAAACGTCGCAAGCAGGGAAAACCAGGCGCGTGCACGGCAGGTGGGAAAATGGATCGCGGGATGGCTCCTCCGTTTGTTGGGAGCGCCATCCCGCGAATCGAACCGATCTTCGCGATCGAGGCTTCTAGCGCTTTTTGCGCTTGCCCTTCTTCTTGGCAGGCGCCTTCTTCGCTTTCTTCTTCGGCTTGGCTTTCTTCGCCTTCGGGCGCGCCTTCCTGGCCTTCTTCACCTTCTTGGCCGGAGCGCGCTTGGCGGGAGCCGGAGCTGCGGGCGTCTCTGCGGCTTCCTCCTCCTCCGGCTCTTCCTCGATGATGATCTCTTCGACTTCTACGATTTCGTCCTGCGGCTGCTCTTCCTGCCCCTCTTCTTCGTCGTCGTAGCCGGGCAGTTCGTCGTCTTCTTCATCGTTCATCTTGGCGAAAAACATTTCGATCCTCCGCGAGGTCCGGACTTCACCGGAAGCGCTGACTCCATCGTGCGCTTATAAACGGAGTCTCGGACCGTTGTCAAGGCGCAATGGATTCAAAAAACGATGCTTTCAGAAAGGCTGAGTTTATCGGTGGCAATCGTTCCGACGAATGCCTGTATGTTGCAGAAAGGATGCAAGTTACCCGGATTTCGTGGTCAGCGTTGAATCGTAATCACATCGCCCGCCTGCAGAGGCCTGTCAGCAAGGAAGGTGTTTGCCTCGCGAATCGCTGAAACGGTCGTGCCATACTCGCGCGCGATCGAGTACACCGTTTCGCCCTGTTTCACGTGGTGTTCCAGCGTTTTCGTTTCTTCGGAGTTCCGCGCGGCCACGTTTTGCAAACCATTCGCTGTCCTCTCCTCCGCGGATTTCGATTTGCCGTCCGACGACTGCGCCGACTCGCTGCCCGCGTAAATCCGGAGGTGCGCGCCACGCGGGACGTGATTGCCTGAGATGTGATTCCAGCGCTTCAGTTCTGCGACCGTCACGTCGAATCGATCGGCGATTCCGGCAAGCGTATCGCCGCGTTGCACGCGGTAGCGGACCAAGTGCACGGTCGGCGGCGCCGTGGGAACATTGAGCAGAAACCCCGGCGGCAGCGTGGCATGCGCCTCGAGATGATTTGCAGCCTCGATCGCCGGCACGGTCACGCGATAGTGCCGCGCGATGTCCGCCAGCGTCTCGTCCGTTTCGGTCGAGTGGAGCCGCCAGCTCGTCCACTTGTCTTCCGGCACCTGCTGAATATTCTCTTCGAAGGACTTCGCGGTTCCCGCGGGCAGCTTCAACTGGAAACCCGACAGGTTCGGCGTCACGTTGCGCAACAATTCGGGATTCAGCAACCGGAGATCGTCGAGGTCCGCGCTGGATGCGTCGGCCACGAGATGAAGATCAATCGGATGCACGAGGCTGACCGTTTCGACCTGCGGCGGCTTTTCCGGATCAACCTGGACGCCGTAGAGCTGCGGCTGCTTGGCGACGAGCGCGAGCGCCAGAATGATCGGCACGTAGTTCTGCGTCTGCTTCGGCAACACGCGCCGCTTCTGCAGTTCCCAGAAGTCCGCGTACCCGGTACGCTGGATCGCTTTCGCCACGTTAAGGGGCCCCGAGTTGTACGCCGCCATCACTAGGTACCAGTCGCCGAACATGCCGTAGAGATCGCGCAGGTGCCGCGCTGCGGCCCGCGTAGCTTTTTCCGGATCGCTGCGATCGTCCACATAGTAGCTTCGCTCGAGGTCGTATTCCTCGCCGCGGAACGGCATGAACTGCCAGATTCCGCGCGCTCCCGCCCGGGACACAGCTTCCGGCTGAAACGCGCTTTCCGCCTGCGCGAGGTAGATCAAATCTTGCGGGACGCCTTCTTGTTTCAGCACGCCGCGGATCATGTCGTTGTAGCGCCCGGCTCGGTCGAGTCCCCGGCTCACGATCGCTCGCCCGCGCGTGGTCGTGAAGAAGCTCAGATACTGCAACACCGAATCGTTCACTGTGAGCGGCAGATCGTGAGGAACGCTGATGAGTTCCTTCTCTGCCTTCACCGCGAGACTCGGGTCGCCCGCCGGAAGCGTGAGGTCGGCAATTTCGTCGATGGGAGCGGGCTCGGACGGCGTGTCAGACTCGTCGTCGTTTGCAACGCGCACCGCAACGTTGAGATCCTCGGACGGCACCGCATCGCCGATCTCGTCAAAAAGCTTCGCCAGTCGCGGATCGGAATCTTTCTGAAAGCCGCTGGTCAGGATCAGATCGACGGTGTGATCGAAATCTGTCTGCGCCTGCTGCGCGTTTCCGGCTTGCAGAGCCTGCTCCCCGGCGTCCAGGCCCGCTTGAACTTTATCTACGAGAATATCGATCGTTGGCCGGGGATAGAACGCCTGCGACGACGGATCGATCGGTCTTGACGAAAACGGAAGGGGCTGGCGGGCGAAATCGGCAGCGGGCGCGGGAGCAGGGGCCGTCGCAGGCGGGCGAACATGGACCTCTTTGGTGGCGGTCTCTTCGCAGCCTGCCAGAGCGATCGCTGCGGCTGCCAAAGAGACCCAAATTGTCGCCCTGCGCTTCATAGCGCGTCGCCTCAAAACCGCCAAGTGCTCTGCGTTCCGTCTGTTGTTAGATTCGACGGGCCCGGGCAATGGTCGCCCGGGCGCTATCCTCAGGCAAATCGAAATTTTACGAGGCGGCCGCAAACCGGGTCAATGGAACTACCCGTTCGGCCAGTGACAAAAACAGGACACCGAGTACTAGTGGGCCTTCCCTTGCCCTTCGCCTACCCAGCGAAGGGTGGGGACAGGCTTATACCACCGTTCGGGGCGAAATTGCCAGCGATTCGGGCAGCCGGGGGGACCCTCACTGGCCACGCTCGTGGCGCAGCGATGGGCCTCTGTTGCGGACGAGTTTTTCCGTTCGGTTTTCAGGCATTGGCGAGTACACCAACAGAGCAGGCAGGGGCCGTTCCGGCACCCAGCCAGAGGTGTAATCTACGCTGAAGGGGCGCATCCGTGAAGAACTTGAAGTTCCTCCTCTCGGTTCCCGGTGACACCCTGTACTTACGGGCACAGGTGGCCGCGGCGCAGGCCGCAGCGGCTCGGCTCGACGTCGGACTCGAAATACTGGCAGCGGAAACGGATGCCGTTGCTCAGGGGCAGCAGTTGCTGAGCCGAGTGCAGGCGCGGGCCCCGCGGCCGGTGGATGGCATTTTGGTCGAACCGGCGAGCGCTGCCGGACTGCCGCGCGTCGCGGAAGCCGCCCTCGCTGCGGGAATCGCGTGGGTTGTCAGCAACGCGCACGTGGATTACGTCGCAGCGCTGCGCAGGAGTTCGAAGGCTCCTGTATTCCAGGTCTCGCAGGACCATTTGGAAGTTGGGCGGCTTCAAGGAAAACAAATCGGCGCGGTCTTGCCGAACGGCGGTTCGGTTCTCTATCTTCGTGGACCTGCCATGGCCTGGTGGGCCACAAAGCGCGCCGAAGGTTTGGAGAGCACCAAACCGAGGAATGTCGAAGTGAAGACCGTGAAGGCGGTGGGGGCGACGTCCGAGTTTGCGTATGCCGCCGTTTCTTCGTGGCTCAGCTTATCCAATGCGCGGGCGGACTCAATGCAGTTGATTGTGTCGCAGAATACCGACTTCCTTTCCGGAGCCAGGAAAGCGTTTGAAGCAAACACCGCCGAACACGAGCGATTGAAGTGGCTGGCGCTGCCGCGCATCGGAGTCGGCGTAGCGGACCGAAGCAGGCCCCTGGTGGATCGCGGCGAGTGGTGCGCTGCCGTGGTGACTTCCTTGACGATGGATAGGGCGCTCGAGATGCTTGTGCGGGTGATGACAGATGGCCTGCAACCCCCCGAACACACGCTCGTCGAAGCCTATTCCTATCCCGCCCTCGACGACCTCACCAAGAGGTGGCGGGGCGTGAGGCCGTAACCAAGCTAGGCGAGGGCCTGCCTGAGATCTTCGATGAGGTCTTCGGCATCTTCGAGGCCGATCGACACGCGCACAGTTCCCGGCTCGACGCTGGCCGCCTTCAGCTCCGCGAGCGACATCTTGTAGTGCGAAGTGAAAATCGGCAGGACCACGAGCGATTCGACGCCTCCCAGGCTCGCGGCCAGCAGGAAGACGTGAACCCGGTCGCAAAACCGCCGCGCAGCGCTGAGCCCGCCCTTCAAATCGAACGCCATCATCGCGCCGAAATCGCGCATCTGGCGTCTGGCGAGACCGTGATCGGGATGCGACGCCAGGCCGGGGTAGTGCACGCACGCCACCTTCGGATGCTTCGCCAGGAATTTCGCGACGGCCATCGCCGATTTGCACTGGCGCTGGATTCGCACATCGAGCGTTTTCAGTCCCCGAATCAAAAGAAACGCGGCCTCCGGGTCCATCGACCCACCCATCTGAATCACGTTGGCGCGCACCTGTTTGATCAGCACGGCGCTGCCTGCCGCCGCGCCTGCGATCACGTCGGAGTGGCCGGACAGATATTTTGACGCGCTATGCAGGACTAGGTTGAAACCCATCTCCAGCGGCTTTTGCAGCACGGGGGTCGCGAACGTGTTGTCCACCAGCGAGACGAGCCCCCACTCCTGCGCGAACGCCGCCGCTTTCCGCAGGTCCACGATCCGCAGCGTGGGATTGGTGGGCGTCTCGACGTAGAGCACTTTCGTGCGCGGGCCGACCATCTTTTCGATCCCGGCGAGATCGGCATCGACGAGCCGCACGCCGATGTTCAGTTGCGGAAAAATATCGCGCAGCAGTTTGTAGCTGCCGCCGTAGAGCTGGCGCGTGGCAATCACTTCATCGCCGGCCTTCAGCAGCGCGAGCAGTGCGGATGAAATCGCCGCCGATCCCGATGCGGTGACGACGGCGTCCTCCGCTCCCTCGAGCGCCGCGATTTTCTTTTCGGCCATTCTCAGCGTCGGATTGCCGTACCGCGTGTAGATGTACGCGCCACTCTTGCCCTCGGCCCAGCGCTTCATTTCCTCCGAGCTAGCGAACGTGAAGTTGGCGGTGCGGGCGATCTCGGTGCCCACCGCTGTGCCGACGCGGAACTTTTCCTCTCCGGCGTGGATGGCCAGCGTGGCGTCGCCGAGTCGCTTCCTCTTGGGAGATTTTTTCATCGCGAGGCAGCTTGGCGCAATTGGCGACAAAACCGCAAGGGCCAATTTGATTTATAGTGGCGCAGGGCCGCGCTGCTCATCCGTCCGTTCGGGGCGGTATTTGAGGACTCCGTTCGCGGCGCAAAGTGCTGGCTGCGGCGAGGTTCGAGGCCGTTTCGAACCACGGAGGTTGTTTCGCTTTCCGTTCGGTATTGGCTTTGCCGATGCCTCTTATGGAGTACGGCCGAACGGCCGATAAGCTATGTGCCATCATGGAGGCAAGCAACCCAGCCTCGTTGGAACGCAGACTGCGCTCTCGAAAGGAATCGCCGATGAGAAAGGCCGGGGGAATCCTGTTTTTGCTGCTGGTGACGATGGGACTGGGCGGGTGTCTGTGGTTCCGCGTGGGAGCGCCCTGCTCCGGTTTCGGCTGCCCCGCATTTACGCCGAAGAGCAGCGCGCAACTGCAACAGGCGCCTGCGCAAACCGCGCAACAAGCCTCGCACCATCACTTCAATCCGTTCGCGCAGAAGGCGCAGGCGCAGAGCGACGCAGCTCCCGCGCCGTCGGCCAAGTCCGGCCAGTAACCTTTCCTGCAGCGTGCCGCCGGAGCTGCGCGACTACGCGTTGGCGGCTTCGCTTTCTTCTTCGGCGTGATGCGGTTTGTGAGCCGCGATCACCTTTTCCGCAAGCTCCTGCGGCACGAAATCGTAGTGTGAAAACTCCATCGAGTAGCTGCCGCGCCCCTGCGTCATCGAGGTCAGCTCGTTCGCGTAGCTCAGCATTTCCGAGAGCGGCACGAGCGCCTTCACGATCACGCTTCCCGCGCGCGTCTCGCTGCCGCTGATCTTGCCGCGACGCCCGCTCAGATTGCCCATGATGTCGCCGGAATACTGATCGGGCGCGTACACCTCGACGTGCATGATCGGCTCGAGCAGCGCGGGCCGGGCCTGCTTCATCGCTTCGCGGAAGGCGAGCGATCCCGCGATCTTGAACGCGATATCCGACGAATCGACATCGTGATACTTGCCGTCATAGAGGATCGCGCGGAAATCGACGACGGGGAAGCCCGCCAGATAGCCGCGCTCGGCCGATTCGCGGATGCCCTTTTCGACCGACGGAATCCAGTTTTTCGGAATTGCGCCGCCGAAAATATCGTCCACGAATTCGACGCCCTTGCCGCGGGGCAGCGGCTCCATCTTGATCCGGCAAAGTCCGAACTGGCCGTGGCCGCCCGTCTGTTTCTTGTGCTTGCCCTCGGCATCGGCTTTGCCGCGAATCGTTTCGCGGTAGGGAACCTTCGGCGGCTTCAGAGTCAGCTCGACGTGATAGCGCTTGCGCAGCTTGGCGACGACGACCTCGATGTGCTGCTGGCCCGCGCCGCTGAGCAGGAACTCCTTCGTCTGCGGATCGCGGCCGAAGCGCAGCGCCAAATCCTCTTCGAGGATTTTGTGGATGGCCGTGCCGATGCGGTCCTCGTCGGCTCGCGTTTTCGGCTCGACGGCAAACGTGATCGAGGGCTCGGGAATTCGCGCTGGCGTGAAAAAGATCGGCGCGTTCTTATCGCCGAGCGTTTCGCCGGTGAGCGTTTCTTTCAGCTTGGCGATCGCGCCGATGTCGCCCGCGTGCAGATCGGCGACCTCCGTCCCCGCCTTGCCTTGCATCACCTGGATGTGCTGGAAGCGCTCCGGCGAATTGCGGTTGAAGTTTTGCAGCGTCGCGTCATTTTTCAGCACGCCGGACATCACTTTGAAATAGGTAATGCGGCCGGCGAACGGGTCGGCGATCGTCTTGAACGCGAAAATGGACAGCGGCTCGGAATCCGCGATCGCGCGCTCCGCCGTCTCGCCCTTGTGGTCGGGAGTCTTGTGTCCGGTCGCTTTGCCGCGGAACGCCGGCGAGGGAAGAATCTCGGCGACGAAGTTCAAAATCGCGTCGCTGCCGATATTGTGGAGCGCCGAGCTGAGCATCACCGGGAAAATCTTTTTGTCGCGCACTTCCTCGTGCAGGCCCTTTTTCAGGTCTTCGATCGGCAGCGTGCCTTTTTCGAAAAATTCCTGCATCAGCTCGTCTTCGCCCTCGGCCACCGCCTCGACCAGCTTTTCGTGCGCGGCCTTGGCTTCTTCGGCGAGATCGGCGGGGATCTCTTCGATCTTGGCTTTGCCGTCGCCATCGGGCGTGTAGATCAGAGCTTTCATCGCGACGAGGTCGATCACGCCGCGGAAATTCCGGTTGCTGCCGATGGGCAGCTGGATGGGCACCACGCCGCGTCCGAAAACCTGCTCCAGAGACGCGAGCGCGCGCTCGAAGCTCGCAAGGTCGCGGTCCATCCAGTTCACGATGAACGCGCGCGGCTGATCGTATTCAGTCGCGTAGTCCCACACTCTTTCGGTGACGACTTGCACGCCGGAGGCGGCGTCCACCACGATCAGCGCGGCGTCCGCTCCGATCAGCGACGCTTTCGTTTCGTTGATGAACGTGGAATAGCCCGGCGTATCGAGAAAATTGATCTTGGTCTTCTCGGCCTGGCCGGGAACCTGCCATTCAGCGTAGGCGACGCCGGTGCTGATGGTGATCTTTCGCGCGATCTCTTCTTCGTCCCAGTCGGTGGTGGTCGAGCCCTCGGCGACTTTGCCGAGCCGGGGCGTCATCCCCGCCGTGTAGAGCAGCGACGACACGAGCTGGGTCTTCCCCGTGTCGCCGTGGCCTACAATGCCCACGTTGCGGATCCAATCGGTTGTGTAGGATTTCATGTGTCACTCCTGTTGACGGTCATCCTGAGCGAAGTCCGGCGCGCTCGCTGTTCGCGCGGTTTGTGCGCGGCGCCGAAGGGAGTCGAATGATCTCTCTTCGATTGAGCGGGCGGTGAGGCGGTAACACGCAGAGAGGTTCTTCGACTTCGTGGCCGGACGTCCCGCAAGAGCGGGCCGGGCAAAAGGCGTCCGGCCACTCCGCTCAAAATGACGAATTCTTCGTTGATGCGGCCGCCGGAACAGGCATTTCGTGTGGGGAAACTGCGGCCTGCCGATTTCGTGCTGTACCTGAGGATCAACATCACGAAGCCGCCCCCCGGCGGTTGCGCGGTGAACCCTGCAGCCCTCTCTTCGCGGGGAACGAACGGAGGGTGCGAACGGCGGGATGCTAGCACACCGTCCCGCTCGCATTCAATCGGCGGCTCCTGTGGCACCGGCCTGCCTCGCCGGCGGGAGAGCTTCCAGCCGGGGGGCTGCGGCGAAAGCCAAAGGCCAAAATCGCCGCCAGGATGGCGGCGCTACAAGAGCTGCTCCGCCAAATGGGGACCTTTGCATCAAGGCGAACCGCGCGAGCGCCGCTGTTTGCCGTCCCTGCGCGCCGGGACGTGCTCTCCGCACGAGCCATCAGCGCAGCTGACGCGCGCCGCGCTCGCCTTGGCTAGGTTGAACGCGGCGAAATACAGCGGCGGCAAGCCCGCCTGCGGCGTGCCGGCCGCCGCACTCCACGTCAGCTTGCGCCGAAGGGCGTGGGATGTTCTTCGTAGGGGCACAGCATGCTGTGCCCCGCAACGTTTCTTGGCGAGGTCATCGCCATCGATCACGGGCGGCACGGCGAGGCGGATAGGCGGCGTAACGCCAAGCAACCTCGCCGGGCGTAGCGGTGCTACGCCCCTACGAAGACATCTCGCAGCATTCCCCTCGGTGGAAGTGTGGGCCTTTAGGCCCACGAACTCTCTACTCGAAAAGGTGGGGCTTTAGCCCCGGCAAACGGCGGGGGTTGGGCGGTTGGCAGTTAGCCAACCCTAAGGTTTGGCTAACTGCCAAACTAAGATTGCCAGTTTTTATGCGCCGCTCCCCCCTTCGACGCGATCCTCCGGCGATATGCCCCCTGGGAAGAAAAGCATCGAGTTGTGTGGTCCGCGGCGGGAATGCCAAAGTTGGCCCGAGTGCCGCTCCAATAACACACACGCGCGTCGCTGGGCCACGCCTGAGGCTTCGATAACGTAGTGCCGCGATTGGCCGGGGGAGCGGCGGATGGCCTCGGCGAGGCGCTCGACGTCGGTGCGCTCGGCGTCGATTTCCGGCGCGTTGGTCACGACAAAATCCCCGGCCCGACGAAGGTTGGCGTGGTCTTGACGACTCACCTTGTCGCGTCGTCCGCGATGAATGGCGGCGCTACAAGAGCTGTTCGGCCAATGGGCAGCATCGCGTCGAGGGTAAGTGAAGCGCCGGCTGCGGTGTCGAGCGAATCGCAGTCCCTCATGCTGCGCGGCCCGGGAGCGTCTGTTGAAGCGGGAGGCGACAGACAACCATCTCCTGCCTAGCTGGTTCATATAGGCCCGGAGCATGAAACGGATGAGCAAAGGCTGCGCTTTTCGCACATCCCTGATGTTCTGGGTGCTGTTCGCGTCGCATTCGGCACGGGCACAGGCGCAAGATTCCATTCCCAATTCCAGTCCAGGTGGCCTGCGACAAGCGCCGCAACTTCCGCAGGCGAAGGGGCGAATTCGGACTCACGTCAACGAAGTGATCGTGCCGGTTACAGTGATGGATAGGAAAGGCGAACCCGTGCTCGATCTTTCGCGCGCAGATTTTCACGTCTTCGATGGCGGAGCCGAGCAAAAGATCGACCGGTTCGACATCGACGCCGAGCCGCTGGCCGTGGCGCTCGTCATCGAAGCGAATCTCCGCTTGCAGGCGATGCCGCCGGTGATTCGCGGGATGGGCAGCATTTTCACGGAAACCGTGATGGCGCTGAGCGGCGAAGCGTCGGTGGTCACGTACGGTTCGACCGCGGACGTCTGCCAGCCATTCACGCAGGACCACGACGCGGTGGAGAAAGCGATCGCGAACGTTCAATTTCAATGGTCGGACAGCAACCTCTACGACGCCATGGCGAAAGGCCTGCAACTCCTCAGCGCCCAGCCGAACCAGTATCGGCGCATTCTGCTCGTCGTCGGCGAATCGCAGGACACTCACAGCCATGCCAAACTGAGCCAGGTGCTGCGCGATGCTCAGCTCGCGAACATTGTGATCTACGCGATCGGCCCGAGCAGCTCTGCGGCCGATCTTCGCTACGGCAAGGATGAACTGCCCGGCCAGCGGCCGCCGCCCACTCTGAAGCTGCCGAAACTTCCTCCCATTGCGGCAGGTTCGAGTTACGCTGCCCTCGCGATTTGGCTTCTCACTCGCGGGACGAACGAGATCAGCAATCATCAGCTTGAAGTTGCGGCGGCCTCAACGGGCGGTATCCATTACCGTACGCTGCACGACGAGACCATACGCCGAGCGCTCGATCGGATCGGCGGCGAACTGCACGCGCAGTACGTTTTGGGCTACACGCCTAGCCCGGATCCGTCGCCGGGTTTCAACGAAATCAAGGTTGCGGTTTCGCGTTCCGAGGTGAGAGTGCGCGCTCGTCCGGGGTATTACGTTGCTGGAGAGGAGTAGCCGATGAGTCCCGCCTGTCGGCGCGTGCACCATCGCATCGACCAAAAGGCTCGCGGTGAGTGAGTGCAACCGGTCGGTCGGTTGCGTTGTCTTGACAATGGCGTAGAATACGCGTCGCATCCGAGCGGGATATTCGAGAGGTGGAGAGATGAGCCAGGTGATTTTCGGGCAGCCGGACAACGGCATCATTCAGCATGCCTACGTGGTCGAGGACATTCGCAAGGCGATCGACGAGTGGGTGAACGTGCTCAAAGTCGGGCCGTGGTTTTTGATCGAGCGTTTCGGGGGCGGCAACGCGAAATATCGCGGCCGGCCGTCGCACGCCGAGTCCGCGCTGGCGATGAGCTTCGCCGGGCACATGAATATCGAGCTGATTCAGCCGGTCAACGACGCGCCGTCGGTTTACTGGGACACGATCAAGAAGCGCGGCTACGGCTTTCATCACTGGGGCATGGCGACCTCGAATTTCAACGCCGACTACGACAAGCTCAAAAAGCGAGGGTGGGAGGAAGCGTTTTTTGCGGAGGTGCCCAGCGGCGGGCGCGTGGCGTACATGGACACGCACGACGAGCTAGCCGGTATGGTCGAGCTGATCGAGCTGGGCGCCGCGTTTGAGTCGATTTTCGGACGCTTCTACGCCGCCACGATCGCGTGGGACGGCAAGGACCCCATCCGCTCGTTTCTCTGATCGCGGTTCGCGTCAGACATTTCTCGATGCAGGGCCGGGCCGCGCGGCCCTGCGTTGCTCAGCGTAGGCGGATCACGCTGCGCGTAAGCCTCTCGAACCTCACGACGCCGCGCTACCCCTGCCTCAGTGACTCCATGTGTAACGACGGATCGTTATGTGACGGCTGTCACTTGCGATCGTGACGCCAGTCACGGTAGGCGAAGCCGGATCAGGCGTATTCACATTTTCAGGGACACGGTCTCCGCGCAAGTGGAGCGCCGTGCAGGGATTTTAGGAATCTTAGGAGCAATGGAATGACCGTAATCACACACCACGACTTGCCGATTCCGGGCACCTACATGTTCGACGGAAAGGCGGCAATGAAGGGGTACGCGTTGAACAAGATGTGCTACTCGTTCAACGAGGCGAAAAACCGCGAGGAGTTTCTGAAGGACGAGGAGGCCTACTGCCGGAAGTACGGTCTCACGGCAGCGCAAACCAAGGCGATCCTCGATCGCAACGTACTGGCGATGATCCATGAGGGCGGGTGCATCTATTACCTGGCGAAGTTCGCCGGAATTTTCCATTTGACGGTGCAAGACGTCGGGGCGCAGCAGACGGGCATGACCGTGGAAGAATTTAAGAAAAAGCTCGTCGCTCAAGGAGAATGACCATGGCACGCGTCGTCGGCGGATTGACAACGTCTCACATTCCCGCGATCGGGAATGCGGTTCCGAGGGAAAAGGAACTGCTCAACGACCCGTACTGGAAGGAGTTTTTCGCGGCGTATCCTCCCGCGCGGGCCTGGGTGCAAAAAGTGAAGCCCGACGTGGCCGTCGTCATTTACAACGACCACGGATTGAACTTCTTTTTGGATAAGATGCCCACGTTCGCGATCGGCGCGGCGCCGGAGTACAAGCACGCCGACGAGGGCTGGGGCATACCCACCATCCCTCCGTTCAAGGGTGATCCCGAGCTCTCCTGGCACATCATCGAATCGCTGGTGGACGAGGAGTTCGACATTACCACGTGCCAGGAGATGCTCGTGGATCATGGATTCACGGTGCCGATGTCGCTGTTCTGGCCCGGCAACACCTACGGCGATGTCAGGACCATTCCCGTGCAAATCAACACCGTGCAGCATCCGCTGCCGTCGCCTGCGCGCTGTTTCAAGCTCGGGCAGGCGATCGGCCGCGCCATCGAATCCTATCCCAAGGACTTGAAGGTAGTGGTGCTGGGCACGGGAGGGCTCTCCCACCAGCTCGACGGCGAGCGCGCCGGGTTCATCAACAAGAAGTTCGACTTGATGTGCCTGGACAAGATCGTGAACGAGCCGGAAGCGCTCACGAAACTCTCGATCCACGAACTGGTGCGCGAGGCGGGCGCCCAGGGCGCGGAATTTATTCTGTGGCTTGCGATGCGCGGCGTTCTGCACAACAAGGTGACGAAGATCCACAGCAGCTACCACATCGCCATCTCCAATACGGCGACGGGACTGCTGGTTCTCGAGAACGCGGCGTAGCAACGGTATGAGGGAACGCGCTTCGGGTAGGGAAGCGCGTTCACCTCTCGATCCGGCCGGTCTTCCCCCATTGCTCCGGCCGGCCGGATTAACCTTCTAGACTCCCCCCTTCATGCAAGGGCCGCCCTTGCGCGGCCTTTCCGTTCACGTAGAATACGCAGCGCGCAAGAAGCGGAGAGGCCTCCCATGAAATTCGGCGGAATTCATCTGATGCAGCTCCCGCGTCCCTGGACGAGCGAGTCTGAACGCACGCTGCTGAACAACGCACTCGAACTGGCGGAGCTGGCGGACCAAAGCGGGCTCGATTACGTCTGGGGCACCGAGCACCACTTCCTGGAAGAATACTCGCACTCCGCGGCGCCGGAGATGTTTCTCGCTGCGTGCAGCCAGCGCACGAAAAATATCCGCCTGGCGCACGGAATCATTCAGACACCGCCCAGCATCAATCACCCGGCGCGGGTCGCGGAGCGGATTGCCGTGCTCGACCTGCTCAGCGACGGGCGCTGCGAATTCGGCATGGGCTCGGGCGCGACGACGACCGAGCTCGGCGGATTCAACGTCCCGCAGGAAGAAAAGAAAGCGATGCAAATCGAGGGGTTCCGCGTGGCGCTGCGGATGCTTGTGGAGGAGCCGTTCACCGGCCACGACGGCGCGTTTGTGAAAGTGCCGCCGCGCAACCTAGTGCCAAAGCCGCTGCAGAAGCCGCACCCGCCGCTTTGGATGGCGTGCTCGCGGCGTGAATCGATTCTGGACGCGGCGAGGCTGGGCGTCGGCGCGCTGACGTTTACGTTCATCACTCTGGACGAGGCGCGGCAGTGGGTTAACGACTACTACGCGACGATCGAGAATGAGTGCGAGCCGATCGGTTACGCGGTGAATCCGAATTTCGCGGTGGGCGCGCCGTTTCTCTGCGATAGCGACCAAAAGCGCGTCGAAGCGATCGCGCAGGAAAACTACGGCTTCTTCGTGTACGCGTTGGGGCACTACAGCTTTTTCGGAGAGCACAGGCCGGCCCAGTCCGATATCTGGAATGATTACAAGAGCAAGCCGCGCGACGCCGCCGGAGTGGAATTCACGGCGAGGTCCTGCATCGGGACGCCGAAAATGCTGCGCGAAAGCCTGCGCGAATACGAAGAAGCGGGGATCGATCAGGTGATCGCCGTGCGGCAGATCGGCAAGCTGTCGCTCGACCAGCAGGCTTCGTCGCTGCGTCTGTTTGCGAAAGAGGTGCTGCCGGAATTCAAAGAACGCGAACTGGCGAGCCAGCGGCGGCAGGCTGAACGGCGCGCCCGCATCTCGGAGAAAGCGGTGGCTCGCAAGCCGAAAGCGAACGCACCGCAAGTCGAGATCGTCATTCCGTCAGCAGGCCGCCACTAGGGTTCTCTAGCAGCCGTCCACCGCAAGCGAAAGGCAGACTCGCCGGCCGCTACATCCTGCCTTCGTCGCCCGACGGGCCGTAGATCGAAGGCACCGGCACCTGGTTCATCCTCAGGTACACGGACAACTGGCCGCGATGATGGATCACGTGGTTCAGGATCATGCTGCGCAGCACCTGAATGCGCGGCATCGCGAAGAAAGTCTTTCCGCCGTTCAGCAAAGTCCAAGTCTTGTAGAGTTCCTCGTCGCTGGCCTTCGCGATCGCGGCCCGTGCAGTTGCGACGTTCTTGTCGAACAAGTCCAGCAACTGCTTGCGAGAAGTCATCACGGTGGGCTGCATTGGTGTGCCGCCGGGCGGTGCAAAGTCGAACGAATCACCTTGAAATGTAGCGGCCACGAAGCCGGCCATCTCGGCGATGTGGCCGGCAAGGCGGCCCATTGGCATCGACGTGTCATGGGGTTTCCAGTTGACTTTGTCTTCGGGAACTCGCTCGAGAGTCTTCCGAGTGGTGGCCATTTCATGATCGAACTCGGGAAGCAGTGCGTCGCGTATTGCCATTGTTTCCTCC
Organism: Candidatus Acidiferrum sp.; assembly: GCA_035622585.1. GTDB lineage: Bacteria > Acidobacteriota > Terriglobia > Acidiferrales > UBA7541 > Palsa-295. Next base: position 108,956 of record DASPVC010000060.1, on the reverse strand, counting down.
ATCGGTATGGTGGGTTGGGTCCGCTCAACCTGATTCCCCAGGCTCGACTCACCGTCGACCTGGGAGCCCATTTTGCCCCAGAGATGTGAACGGACGGTAATCGGATGCGGCCCGGGTCGGGTCAGATTCCGCCGCGCCCCGCCGAATGGCTTAGGACGTGCGGCTCGGCACCTTCGTGAGCGCCGGCAGGCTGGGATTGGGAGGACGCGCGGGCGGGGAGTGAGTTTGCTCCACTACCTGCGGTCTGCTTCCAAGTGTGGATGATGCGGTGGATCACGGTGATATTCGGGCCGATCGCAAGAATCCAGAGCGCGATCTCCATGCGATTGAGGAGTGCGCAGAGAATCATCAGTCCGAGCCGCTCCGGGCGCTCGAAGAAGCCGATTTCCTCGGTGGGCACCAGCGACTCGGCGCGCGCTTTCGCATAGCTGACCATCACCGCTCCTGCCATCGATGCGCCGGCCAGGACGGCGTAGAGGAAACGATTCACCTGCGCGAAATAGACCAGCAGGCCAAGGAACAGGATCAGGTCCGCATAGCGGTCGAGGATGGAATCGAGGAAGGCGCCGAACAGCGATACGCGGTTCTGGCGGCGCGCCACAGGACCATCGAGCAGGTCGCACAGCCCCGCCAGCAGCATCATTCCGCCGCCTGCGGCGAAACGGCCAGCCGCAAAGAGTATGCCGGCCCAGAGATTGCAAATGAGAGCGCACCAGGTGATGACGTTGGGAGGGATACCTGTAGGAGCCAGCAGAGCTGCGAGACGGTCAACGGGCCACGAGAGGTAGCGGCCGATGGTCCGCGTCAACATGAAGCGCGAGTCACCTCGCTAATCTTCTTCATAGATCGTGATCAGCTCCACGACTTCGTACTCCTTGACGCCCCCGGGCGTATGCACCCGGACTTCGTCGCCCTTCTTCTTGCCGAGCAAAGCCCGTCCGATCGGAGACGTGGTCGAAATCAGCCCTTTGGCCGCGTCGGCTTCCTCGACGGTGACTAACTTGTACTCGATTTTGGTCTCTTTCACAATATCGAGCACAACGAGCCTCGATCCATAGGCCGCGCGGTCTTTCGGCAGGTTGTTCAGATTGAGTAAGGAAAGGTCGGCCATGCGCTTGTGAAGCTGGCCGAGGCGGGCCGCCACATAGCCCTGCCGCTCCTTGGCGTACTTGTACTCGGCGTTTTCGGAGAGATCGCCGTGGGCGCGAGCCACCTTAATTTCCTTCGGCAGCTCGGTATGCAGCTCGTGCTCCAAGGCGGCGATTTCGGCCTGAAGCTTCTTCTTGATCTTGGTTTCGAGGTCACTCATCGGAATTTCGGCCTGTGGGCTATGCCCCGCCCAAGGGCCCGCCGACAGTGATGCCGACACGCAGATTATAGGGGATTTAGAGAAGCCCCGCAAATCCGCCCAAATGGACGCTTTCCGACTCGTTCCCGCGCCGCCCTTTCAACCCCGTAGGGCCATGGCCAGCTAGTTTTTCCTACGCCCCGGCTTTGAGAGGCTGCAGCGAGGATTTGTACGTGCCAGGAACCGCCCGGAAGGCGATACTCAGCCGGTTCCAGCCATTGATGGCGACAATGGCGAGCGTCAGATTGGCCAGCTCCTCCGGAGTGAAATGCGTCTTCACGCGTTCGTAGATGTCGTCGGGAACGTGAGATTCCGCGACCAGCGTGACCGACTCGGTCCATTCGAGGGCCGCCCGCTCGCGCTCAGTGTAGAACGGGGCTTCGCGCCAGGCATTCAGCGCGTAAAGGCGCTGCTCGGTCTCACCCAGGGCTCGGGCGTCCTTGCTGTGCATATCGAGGCAATACGCGCAGCCGTTGATTTGCGAGGCTCGCATCTTCACGAGTTCGAGCAATGGCCGCTCTAGTCCGCACGAATCGACGAATTGTTCGAGCGCGGACATCGCCTGATAAGCTTTCGGCGATGCTTTGTAAGGATTCAGGCGAGGTTCCATCCGGAATTCTCCTTGTCGAGGGCCATCGCGAGTATAGCGCCGCGGAAGCAAGTTGGCGAATCAGCCGCGTCAGCCGCGGGAGCGCTGTTTTCCGCTGTAAAATCCAATGAGAATTAGAAGGGTGCAGCTGAACCGATTCAGAGGCGCACGTGAACCTTGAATTGACCGAGGAACAGAAGCTCTTGCAGCGCAGCGTGCGGGAGTTCGCTGAGGCGGAGGTAAAGCCCTTCGCGAAGGAACTGGACGAGACCGGCCGATTCCCACGCGAAATCGTCCGCAAAGCCGGAGAACTGGGGCTGACTGGCATCGCCGTGCCCGAAAGCTACGGCGGCGCCGGAATGGACCACGTTTGCTATTCGATTGCGCTGGAGGAGATCGCTCGCGTGTGCGCTTCCACGAGCGTGATCCTCTCCGTGCAAAACTCGCTCTATTGCGGCGCGCTCGATCATTTCGGTACCGAGGAGCAGAAGAAGAAATTCCTGCTGCCGTTCGCGCGTGGCGAAAAGATCGGCTGCTACGCGCTGACCGAGCCGCACGCCGGTTCGAACGCCGCGGCGCTCGCGACGAAGGCGGTGCGAAAGGGCGACGCTTACGTCGTGAACGGAACGAAGGCGTGGATCACCAACGGCGGCGCAGCGGATGCGGGAATCATTTTCATCAACACGCAGCCGGAAAAAGGTGAAAAGGGAATCACGGCGCTGGTGATCGAGAAGGGCACGCCGGGATTCGCTGTGGGAAAAGAGGAGAAGAAGCTCGGCATTCATGCGACGGCTTGCACGGAGCTTGTATTCACGGATTGCGCGGTGCCAGTCGCGAATCGCATCGGCAACGAAGGCGACGGCTACAAGATCGCGCTCGTGACGCTCGATGGCGGCCGGATCGGCATCGCGTCGCAAGCCATCGGAATCGCGCAGGGCGCATTCGAAGCGGCGCTCAGCTATTCGCGCGAGCGGCAGGCGTTCGGCCATCCCATCGCAGAATTTCAAGCGATTCAATTCATGCTCGCGGACATGGCCACAGAAATCGACGCGGCGAGGCTGCTCGCGCGACGAGCGGCGTGGAAGCAGGATTCCGGCGCGCGTTTTTCGATGGAGGCATCTATGGCGAAACTCTTCGCCAGCGAGATGGCGACGCGCGTGGCGCACAAAGCGATCCAGATTCACGGCGGCAACGGCTATAGCAGCGAGTATCCGGTCGAGCGCGCCTACCGCGACGCGCGCATCACGGAGATCTACGAGGGCACGAGCGAAATTCAGCGGCTCGTGATTGCGTCGTGGGCGCTGAAATCGGCGTGAAGCCGGGCTTGGAGACTGTGCAAGCGCGATTGCGCAATCGGAGCGGAATGCGGCGTCATGTGGGACACGGACAGTCTTGCGGGCCAGGTCGTGCTCGTCGTTCTCTTGTTCTACGGCGTCATGCTCGTGCTGGCGCCCGTGGCGCTGCGGCTCGCCTTCAAGCATCAGTCCAAGGTCTTTCCCCGCACCGTCTCACTTGAAGAATTGCCTGCAGCCGTTCGCGACTACATGCAGCCAAGGGTGGAGGCCATCGCAGTGTGGGGCTTCGAAGTTGTGTCTTGCCTGAATCTTGGCGAGCCGGCCCCGGGCCGGCAGGTTTTCATGGCGCTTTTGAGCAATCCGCACACGAACGAGTGGGCGGACGTTTCCTACGTCGTATCCGGCCGGAAGTCCCACGGTTATATGGAATTCGTCACGCGATGTTCGGGAGACTTCCAAATCGACACGAACACGAACGTGACTGTGCCGGCGCTATTTCCGTTGCCTAGCTACCGCGTGTTCCCGTTTCCTCAAATCGACGACGTGTTCACGCTCTATCGTGTTCACCGGATGCTGGTGCAGCATAACGTCAACGGCGAGCGCCCGATTTTGCCGCCTCGCGGCCAGGAAATCGCTGAACTGCAGCGGCGGTTGGAGCGTTTTGGGCCATCGCAGCAAGCCCGCGGATACATGTATCTTGACTCGGCGGGGAAGGTATATCGCTTGACCTGGAAAGGCGCGATTGTCGGAGGGTGGCGGTCGATCTGGCCGGTGCCGTTGCTGCGCCGTTGGCGGACGAGGTTGGAAAGCGAGGCGATCCTGCGAAGGGTCGGCGCCGCTCAATAGCCGGCCGCGTATCGCATCCTGACCCAGCCGGGCTCATTTGACCTGCGTCGGACTCGCTTGTGGGTAGTGCTGGTATGCTGGCGAAATGCTGGAGCTCGACGCAGGGCAGGAATTCGATCTGGCACGCGAGGGGGATTTCTTCGCCGCGGTGCCCCAGCGGCCCGGAGTCCTGCTGATTGAGATGCGCGCCGACGGCGGCCAGCCGCACATCTTGCGGACGGCGGACCTGCGTCGCGCCACTGAACGCCTGCTGAGCGAGCCGGAGCCGGGTTCCAAACGATTGAATTTGCGCAACGTCGCGGCGCGTATCCGCTACCGCATCACCGGGTCCAAGTTCGAGCAGACGCTGACGCTCTACGAAAACGCAAAGAAGCACGCCCCGGGACGGTACCGGGATTTGCTGCGACTGCGTCCGCCCGCCGTGCTGAAGGTAAACCTGCGAAACGAGTATCCGCGGTGCTACGTCACGCGCCGGATTCGCGCGGATGACGGATTCTATTTCGGGCCGTTCGCGTCGCGACGGGCAGCGGAAGGCTTTTCCGAAAGTTTTCTCGATCTCTTCAAGACGCGCCGCTGCCAGATTCGCATTCGCCGGGATCTGAATTTCCCCGGCTGCATCTATTCAGAGATGAAGATGTGTCTTGCGCCGTGCTTCGCCGGCTGCACGCCGCAGGAATATGACGCTGAAGCGTTCCGTCTCGTTGAGGCGCTGGCAACGTCCGGCGAGGCCCTGACGAATCGAGTCCAGAAGGAGCGTGAAGCCGCCAGCGAAGCCCTCGATTTCGAGCGAGCTGCCGCGCTGCACAAGCGCCTGGAGAAGATTTCGGGAGTGCTTCGCGAATTGCCCGAGCTCGCGCGGAGACTCGGGGAACTCGACGCGGTGATCTTGCAGCGAGGGGCCGACGAGAAAACTGTCGGCGTATTCCCGCTGCGGGGGGGCCTGCTCGCGGAGCCCTTGTTCCTGGATTTCGGCGAGCTATCGAGCCAGCCGCGATCGGTGGAAGCCATGCTTCGCCAGTCGCTGGAGCCGGACGGAGCTTCAGCCTCCGACGGAGCGTCGGAAGCGGCCGCGAGTAGCGACACGAACTGGCGCGAGCGCTACGGCCTGCGAACTGCTCCGCCGGAGCTGGCTGAGCACCTGTCCCTGATGGCGCGCTGGTTCTACTCGAGCCCGCGCGATGGCGAAATTCTCTTCCGTGAGGACGGCTGGCCTTACCGCCGGATTCTTCGGGCCTGCGGACGAGTTTTGGCGCCTGCAGCCGCTGCGCCTCCCAAGCCGCCGACTCCTTAGGGCACGCGCCGCAGCGAGCAAAAGCAGAGCGCTTGAGTTGCGTCGTACAATAGAGAATTCATGGCACAGGCGGATACAACCCGGCCGACCGTCGCTACTCCCGCCACGGAGCGCTCGCGTTTCCACGATACGATTCGCTCGCTGCGCCACCGCAATTTTCAGCTGTTCTTCAGCGGCCAGTTGATCTCGCTGGTCGGCACGTGGATGCAGACGGTCGCGCAGTCGTGGCTCGTATACCGCATGACGAACTCGCCCCTTCTGCTCGGCGCGGTCTCGTTTGCGGGGCAGATTCCGGTGTTTCCGATGGCGCCGTTAGCCGGCATGGTGGCGGACCGCTGGAACCGGCGGACGATCGTCATCATCACGCAGACCGCGTCAATGATCCTCGCGTTCATCCTGGCGGTTTCGACGCTCCTTAATCGCGTGACCGTGTGGGAGGTGATCGTGCTGGCGGCGCTGCTGGGTGTGGTGAACGCGTTCGACATTCCCGCGCGACAATCGTTTCTGGTCGAAATGGTGGGGCGCGAAGACTTGATGAACGCAATCGCCTTGAATTCTTCGATCTTCAACAGCGCGCGCATCATCGGTCCCGCGATCGCGGGTATCCTTGTGGCCGGCATCGGCGAGGGCTGGTGCTTCTTCGCGAACGGCGTCAGCTACATCGCCGTGATTGCGGGTTTGTTCATGATGCGGATTCCGGCGCGGCAGGCGGAGCGCGCCATCAAATCCGCCTACGACCACATCGCGGAAGGATTCCGTTTCGTCCGTCAGACCGCGCCGATCCGGGCGCTGCTGACAATGTTGGGGCTCGTGAGTCTTGTCGGCATGCCGTATAGCGTGCTGATGCCTGTCTTCGCGAAGCAAATCTTGCACGGCGACGCCACCACGCTCGGCGTTCTCGGCAGCGCGGCAGGGATCGGTGCGTTGACAGGCGCGCTGGCACTCGCCTCGCGCACCCGAGTCAACGGCCTCGGCAGGGTGGTTTGGATGGCGTGCGCGTCGTTTGGGACATTTCTGATTCTGTTCTCGTTCTCGCATCACTATGCGCTTTCGGTGCTGCTGCTGGTGCCGGTCGGGTTTTCGTTGATGACGCAAATGGGAGCGACCAACACGCTGGTGCAATCGATGGTGCCGGACCGGCTGCGCGGCAGGACGATGGCCGTCTACTCGATGATGTTCATGGGAATGTCTCCCCTCGGCGCGCTGCTGGCGGGAGCTGCGGCGGACAGAATCGGAGCGCCGATGACCGTGGCGCTGGGCGGAGCGCTGGCGATCGTCGGGGCGATCCTTTTCGCGCGGCACTTGCCGAAGATTCGCATGGAGGCCCGCCAGCTGCTCAGCGAGCAGGGACTTGCGGGCGAGGACCCGATGAAGCAAATAAGGGTTCGCGCTGCTTCTTGAGTTTTCTCACTCTGCCGTACTCCGTGCGTCATTCTGCTATACTGCGCGGACTTTCACGCCGTCACTGCATTGAAACGAGGTCTGCATGCCATCCACTGCAACTGCCAGTCAGCGCATGCCCGGTCGTGCGACGCCGCAGGGCACGCTGCGCTACGCCGCACGATTTCAGGGACGAGCAGCGGCGGGGCACTTTCGCGAGACGCCGGGCGGCTTGGCTCTCTCTTCAATCGGAATCGGGACGTATCTCGGCGAAGCCGACGCCGCGACCGACAAGTCGTACACGGACGCCGTCGTCGCGGCCGTCGAAGGCGGCATCAACCTGATCGACTCCGCGATCAACTACCGCCTGCAGCGCAGCGAACGCGCGGTCGGCGCGGCGCTCAGGATTCTCGCGGCCAAACGGTTTTCGCGCGAGGAAATCGTACTTTGCACCAAAGCGGGTTTTCTCACTCCCGACGCCACCATGCCGGACAATGCCGAAGACTATTTTTCCCGCGAGTTCATGCAGCGAGGAATCTTCCGCCCGGAAGACATTGCAGCCGGATGCCATTGCATGACCCCGCGCTACCTGGCTGACCAGCTCGACCGCAGCCTGGCGAATCTGGGCGTCGAGTGCCTGGACGTTTTCTACCTCCACAATCCGGAGACGCAGTTGGATGAGATTTCCGCCGAGGAATTTCGCCGGCGAATCACCGACGCATTCGAGTTTTTCGAATCCGCCGTCGCGGCGGGGAAGATCGGCGCGTACGGACTTGCCACGTGGATTGCTTTTCGCGAGGATCCAAAGAAGACGGGCTATCTTTCGCTCGCGGCGATGGAAGAAATTGCGCGCGAGGCCGGCGGCCAGGACCATCATTTTCGCTTCGTGCAGTTGCCCCTGAATCTGGCGATGCCCGAGGCGCTCGTGCGCGCCAATCAGATCGTGACCGGAAAAACGATGGCGACGGTGCAGGCGGCACGCGCTCTGGGAATCACGCTGGTCACGAGCGCGGCTCTGCTGCAAGGGCAACTGACGCAAAACCTGCCCCCCTACATTGGCGCTGCGCTGGGACTTAAGAGCAATTCCTTGCAAGCTCTCCAATTCGCGCGTTCGGCACCCGGGGTCACGACCGCGCTTGTGGGCATGAGCCGCGCGGAGCACGTGCGCGCGAACCTTGAGGTGATCACGGTCGAACCTGCGCCGCGGGACCAGTTTCTGAAGCTGTTTGGACCTCGCAGCTAGGTGTCGCGGGCAGTCAGCTTTCCGGCGGGTGGGAATCGAGCCAGGCGTCGATCGCCGGTCCGATCTCGTCGAGGTGGGCCGCGAAGAAATGGTCGGCGCCCTCGACGAATACAAGCCGCTTTGGCTCCGGCAGGGTCGCGAACAGCGCTTCGAGATTCTCGCGCGATCCGAACTGATCTTCCGCTCCCTGAAGGAAAAGCTTCGGCTTCGCACACCGGCGCAGGTAAGACGCATCGACGTTGTTCACCGGCAGACCGAGAGCGATCACGCGCGATACGCGGCTGTCCTCGCAGCCAACCCGCAGGCCGACCCACGAGCCGAAACTGAATCCGGCCAGCACGATGGGCTTATCCGGGAATTCCCCGGCGAGATAGCCGAGCGCGGCACGAACGTCGTCCTGCTCGCCCGCGCCGCGGTCGTGCGCGCCTTCACTTTGCCCCACGCCGCGAAAATTGAATCGCAACACCGGCGCGCCCCGCTGGTGCAGCGCCTTGGCGGCTTGGTACACGACCTTGTTGTGCATGGTACCGCCGTAAAGCGGATGCGGGTGGCACACCAGTGCCACGAAATTCGGATTGGCTGTCGGCGCAGTCCAGAGGAGCGCTTCCAGGCGTCCGGCGGGTCCCGAAAGGAAGAAGCTGCGGTGAAAGACGTCAGCCATCAGCGGGTGCTCCGGCAGGCGGGCAGTTCGTCCAGTTCACGATTTCCCGGAACGCGAAGGACCGTCGCCATTCAGCCATTCCACCGCGACAGACGTAATAATCGCACTCGCGCCCTTTTCGGGGTTGGCCAGCGGTGCCGGTCCAGGTGAGTCCGGCAGATTTTCGACTCTCACGACGCGTCCGTGGATCTCGCCCTTCTTCGACCAATCGCCCCACGGGATTTGCGCGATCACAGTCTCGCCGGCAGCGTAAATGTGGGAGGTCTCAAACCGCGCGCCGTTGCGCGAGAGGTCGTGCGTCATCGATTCTTCCGGCCACGGTGTGCCGGCGAGGCGGACGAAAATCGGCAGCGCAAATGGGACGCGCTCGGAACGCCGCCGTTCCTGCTGGGCCAGGCGTGCGGCGCCACGCTGCGGCGGCTCCAGGCGAATCGCCACCCAGTAACCTCCAGCTTCATCGCGTTCCACGCGGGTGATCCGGCCGGGAGTCTCCGGTTGCGCCGAAGCACCAGCGTTGCGGTCGTACGGGAATACGATCCACATGCGGGTCAGCAGTTCGCACGCCTCGTTGCGATGAACGAGGACGCCCTCGCGCGACACGTCCAGCGTTTCCGTCATTTCGATCCTCATACCCAGAGGCCCCTGCCAGCGGATCCGTGCAGGAAGCCGGAGCGGTGCGCGGGGATGTTTTCGTCGTTCGCTGCAGGCGCTGGAGGACTCCATCACGTTTCATCCTAACGGCTGTGCACGCTTAGGTCAAACCGGCACGTCTGGTTCCTTTTTGGTGCCCCTTTTCCAGGGGCGGGCCGGCGAAATGTGAGTTTTGGTACTCGTTTTCGCCCTAGGAAACCCGTTGCGCGGTCAACACACCGATGGTAGTTTTGGGCAGCCTGCGACGGATGGGGGTCTCATGGGGAACGGAGTGGAGCGCCGCGCCGCCCGGCGGTTTTCGATGATGCTTCCGTTGAAGGTGCGCTTTTCGGCCGGGGACGCCGTGACGGAAAAGGCGGGCGAGACACGCGACGTCAGTTTCCGCGGGCTCTATTTCATGATCGAAGCAGCCGTGGAGTTGGGCAGCGCGATCGAGTTCGTCCTCACGCTCCCGCAGCAGATCACCCTGGCCGGCGACGTCCACATCCGCTGCTATGGCCGCGTCCTGCGCGTTGAGGCGCACAATGGCAGGCACGGAGTCGCGGCCCGAATCGAACGGTACGAATTCCTGCCCACTCCCGCCTGACCTCGCGCGGGCGCTGACCAGAAGGCGTCGCGCACCGCAAAAAACTCCTTCTCTTATCTTTCCCGCTGACGCAAGATTTAACCCTGGGTTCAAGCGATGGCGCGCCACACACTCCTGATCGATGCCGATGATACTCTCTGGGAAAACAACATTTTCTTCGAGAAGGCGATCGACGATTTTATCTCCACGCTGGAGCACCTGGGCTACACGCGCGAGTATATTCGCCACATCCTGAACGAAACCGAGCGCCGCAACATCCGCCAGCACGGCTACGGCGTGCGCAGCTTCCGGCGGTCTCTGGAAGATACCTATCTGAAGCTGGCCGGCAATTCCGCGCGGCGCGAGATCGTGCAGGAAATCGAGCGGATGGCCAAGGAGCTCGAAAGCACGCCACCGCACATTCTCGAAGGTGTTCCCGAAACGCTGGTGTACCTGGCGAAGCGCCACCGGCTGATCCTGCTGACCAAGGGAGAGCCGGCCGAGCAAGCGGCCAAGGTCGAGCGCTCGGGCCTGCAGCCGTATTTCGAAGCGATCGAAATCGTGCTCGAAAAAGACTCGGACACCTACGGCCGGATGATCGAGCAGTTCAAGATCGTCAAGTCGCACGGCTGGATGGTCGGCAATAGTCCGCGCAGCGACATCAATCCGGCGCTGCAGTCCGGATTGAACGCCGTTTTCATTCCGCATTCCGCCACGTGGGAGCTGGAAAAGTCCGCGCTCGAAAGCGGGACGGGGAAGCTGCTGATTCTCGCCGCGTTTCGCGAATTGCGCGGCCACTTTTAGCGGTAATTGCGCGGAAGGCCGTCCGGCCCACGGCAGTCCAAATTGTCCCAGAGGTGGGCCGGGCACTGGCTACTCGTAATTCTTCCCGCTCGATAGAATCGGATCATGACACACGAAACCCTTGGGCTGGCTACCAGCTACCGGGCGGAATTCGCCGATTTCGAGGGTGTCACGTATCTGAATGCAGCCATGCAGGGGCCCATGCCCCTGTGCGCCGCACGTGAAGCGCAGGCGGCGCTCGAATGGAAGAAGCATCCCTACCGCCTGCCGGACAGCGCTTACTTCGACCTGCCCGATCGCATCCGCGAGAAAGTAGTGAGACTGATTGGCGGCCGTTCCGACGAGGTCGCCGTCACTACGGGCGCGAGCGCCGGCCTCGCTGCCGTTGCCGCCGGAATCGACTGGAAGCCTGGCGACGAAGTGCTGGTCGGACGCGGCGAATTTCCCGCACATTCCTCCACATGGCTCCGTTACCAGCAGGCTGGAAAATTGCGCGTGCGAGTCGTCGAACCGCGCGGCCGCTTCATTTCCGCCGACGACTATATCGAACAGATCGGGCCGCAGACGCGCGTCGTCTCTGCGAGTCTCGTGCGATTCGACAATGGCGCAAAGCTCGATGCGGCTCGCGTGGCGCTCGCGTGCGAGAAAGTTGGCGCGGCCTTCGTGCTCGACGTAACCCAGTGCGCTGGAGCCATGACGATGAACATTCGCGATCTCGGCGCCTCGATGGCCGTCTGCAGCGGCTATAAGTGGTTGCTGGGTCCTTACGGCAGTGGCTTCTTCTGGGTGGCCAGTGAATGGACGGATCGGCTGCCGCTTGGCGCGGTCTATTTCATGGCGCTTGAAGGCGCGCGCGAATTTCACGCCATGCCGATCATCGCCAACATGCGCCCTGCGCCGGGAGCGCGGCGCTGGGATTCAGCAGAGACGGCGAATTTCACGAATCTCGCGGCGCTCGACTCCTCGCTCGATTTCTTGCTGCGCATCGGCGTCGATTCGGTTCAGCGCTACATCGACGCGCTCACGTCTGAGATCATCGACCGCCTTCCGGCCACTCGCTGCGTGCTCGCTTCGCCCGCCGAACGCGAGCTCCGTGGCCCCTACGTCTGCATCTTCGCGCGCGATCCGAAAGAGACACGCTCCCTCTACGAGAAGGCGCGCGCGGCGCAGGTCTCCGTCAGCCTCCGCGAAAACGCGCTGCGCATAGCGCCTCATATCTACAACACGCCGGAAGACATTTCACGATTGATGGAAGTCCTATCGGTTTGAGCCCGGGTTCTTATTGCTGCGGCGCATAGTCGTGCGGGTCCCGATATTGGAACGGCACGTGGATGACGACCTCGGAATCCACCGGTAACTTCGCTCGCGTGGCCGGCAAGAAGCTCCACTGCTTGAAAGCCTCGATCGCATTTCGGTCGAGCTGCGGATCGAGCCCGCGCACGATCTGAATGCTGTCAACGGACCCGTCCTTGCGGATGATCGCGTAGAGCACCACTTGGCCTTGCACGTGTCCCTTGATTAGCTCGGGCGGATATTTGGGATCCGCCGTGCGCAGTGCGACCGGTCCCGCCAGCGGATCTTTGTGGTTGAAAGGCGGGTCTTCGCCTTCATCCAGCTCCGCGAAACTGAGAATCCAGCTTCCGGTGGCGCTGGTCAGGTTCGGCCGGTTGACGTGCATCGTATAGACTTCGCTGCCGAGGATTTTCTCCGGCGGCAGGCTCGGGTCGAGCGCAACCGCATCGATCGGAACACGCCGGGTGTTGATCGACGGTTGATAGGGAGTCGTCGGCTTGAGGTTTAGCCGGCCGGAACGGCCTGCTCCCGCCGCAATTCCGCCGCCACCGGTCGTCCTCGGTTCGATGCCGCCGCTGACGCTGATTGCCGCCGGCAAGGAACCTCCGCCCGGGCCTCCGGCGGTGACTCCGCCTGGTGTTGCGGACCCGCTAGCGCCGGTTGCACCGCCCGCCGACCGGCTCTCCGATCCACCCGGTTCTCCCGGTTTTGTCCCAGCAGGGGAAATGGAGATGCGTGCGGCCAAATTTCCCTCCGGCACGCTCGCCGCCGGAATCGGGGGGCCCGGCGTGGCTGACAGCGCAATCACATTTCGCAGTCTCGAGTCGTTTGGCGCCGCGCCGATCTCCGGAGCGGTTGCATTCGCAACCAGCTCATGCTGGCGAGCCACCGGCGCGGACATCGCGCTCAAAGGAATCTGAGGGCGTGCGATCACTGTCATGGTCGGAGCGATATTGAGCGGTCCGGAAGTTTTTTGCGTGTTCGGCACTTCCGCTACCGCGGATTCTTGCAAGGCTCGGTGGCGAAGCTTTGGGGCCACAGCCGAAGCCGAAAGCTGGAACTTTGGCCTCTCCAGTTGCGGCGCGCTCCACTGCACGATGTTCGGCAGTTGCGGCACGATCTTGGGCGGCGCGTTCGGCGCATCGGGACGAATCAACGTCTGCCGCGGGTGTGTGACGCGCACGGGAATCGAGAGAATCGTTTGCCGCGGATGAAATGCGTCCGCGCCCCGCTCGTCCACAGGTTTGGCTGCTTGAGTCCGGTGACTGCGCGGAGCGATGCGCTTCAGCGTAGCGGCCGGAAGCGAGATCGGAGGCAAATCGGCGGGCGCGCTATACCAGGTCAACTCGATTTGCACGGGCGCAAGTGTGGGGGTGCTCTGCGGCAGAAAGCCCCAGATCGGCAGGATCAGCAGCCACACCAGCCCGATGTGCCACACGCTCGATGCCGTGAATGCGCGAAGCGGCAGCCGCCCGCGTATCCAATCCACGCGAAAGTCGCGGATCTCCGCGAGTTCGCTGTCCGCGGGCGGATGCGGCCCCTTGAAAACGCTGGCGAGGCTTGTTCGAAATTCCTGTCCGGGCGTCTCCCAATCGATTCCCAGGTCGAGCCTGGGCAGGCGCGCGTGCGGCGAAAGCTCGATCAGGGCATCAATGGGCGGATCGGCCTCGCGTTGGAGAAGGGGCTGCATGGGTGCGGCCATTATACCTTGATGAGATGCAGTGCCTCGGTTACAGGACCAAGGGTCACGCGGCTGCAGCGAGACGGTAGAAACTTAGCGTGGCATCACCCTGTTCCACTTCTCGCGTGCATTCCAGGCGCTTCAGGCGTTCTGGTAGTTCCATGCCGCTCCTGTGCTCGACGATCACCACACCATGGGGCGCGATCAAATGCGACGTGTCCAGAAATTCAAGTACTCGAAAGTGCTCTTCGGTCTCCTCGTAAGGCGGATCGAGAAAGATGAAGTCCGCGATCAAATGCCGCGTGCCGATTTTCTGGAGGCCGGCCAGGGCATCTGCTTCGATCAACTCCGCTCCGGCGCGAATCCCCAGCGTTGCCAGATTCTCGCGGATGAGCCGTGCCGCCCTCGCGTTGGACTCGACCAGAATCACCTCCCGGGCCCCGCGGCTCACCGCTTCGATCCCGATCGCGCCCGTGCCTGCGTAGAGGTCAATGAAAAGCGAGTCCTCCACGGCGGGACCGAGGATATTGAAGAGCGTCTCGCGCAGGCGGTCGCTCGTCGGCCGGATGCGTAGCGTGCCCGGTCCCTTCAGTCTCCGGCTCCGAAATTTTCCTGCGATCACGCGCACGGTTCGATCCCTGTTCGTGGTTATCCCACGGCTGCCAATTGATACCGCTTCTGCCACGCTGGGCTGGCCGCTTCGAGCCGCGCGACCACCTCGCCCGCGCGCGATGGATCTTCAGCGAGAGCAAACGCCTCGCGTCGCGCGAGTTCGAGCAGCTCGCGGTCGCGCAGCGGCTGCGCGAACGAAAAGGCAGCATCGCCGTGCTGCCGCGTGCCGAAGAATTCTCCAGGGCCGCGCTGTTTCAAATCGCGCTCAGCGATCTCGAAGCCGTTGGACGTGGCCACCATCGTCTCGATGCGCTCGCGCGCCTCGCCCTTGATCGATTTCGGCGCCACGAGGATGCAGTGCGACTTTTCCGAGCCGCGCCCGATCCGTCCGCGGAGCTGATGAAGCTGTGCCAGTCCGAAGCGATCGGCGTGTTCGATCACCATCACGGTCGCGTTTGGCACGTCCACGCCGACTTCAATCACTGTCGTCGCGACGAGGATCTGAAGCTCGCCGCGCCGGAATCGTTCCATGACCTCATCTTTTTCTTCGTTTTTCAGCCGGCCGTGCAACAAGCCCACGCGAAAATTGGGGAATACGATCTTTGCGAGGCGCTCGTATTCCGCCGTCGCCGCCTTGAGTTCCTGTTTGGATTCCTCGATCACGGGATAGAGCACGAAAGCCTGGCGGCCGCGCGCGACTTCGCGCCGCACGAATTCCCATACACCGGTCAATTGCGCGTCCGACGCCCAGCGCGTTTCAACCGGCGTGCGCCCCGGTGGCATCTCGTCGATCACCGAAAGCTCGAGATCGCCATAGAGCGTGAGCGCGAGCGTCCGCGGAATCGGCGTCGCCGTCATCACCAATACGTGGGGCGACGCGCCCTTCTCGATCAGCCGCTTCCTCTGAAGCACGCCAAAGCGGTGCTGTTCGTCTACGATCACGAGGCCGAGCCGGTGAAACTTCACAGGCTCTTCGATGAGCGCGTGCGTGCCCACCAAAATCTGCGTTTCGCCGCTTTCGACTCGCGCGAGGACAGCTTCACGTTCGGCGCGCTTCTGGCCGCTCACGATCAAATCGACGCTGTAGCCCGCCGCTTGAAACACGCGCCGCGCCGCAAGGAAATGCTGCACCGCGAGAATTTCGGTCGGGGCCATGAGCGCCACCTGGTAGCCATTTTCGATCACGATCGTCGCCGCTTCGAGCGCCACAATCGTCTTTCCGCTTCCGACGTCTCCTTCAAGCAGACGGTGCATCGGGTGAGACTGCTCGACGTCTGCGGCGATTTCGGCCAGCACGCGCTTTTGCGCCGTCGTCGGCTTGAACGGAAGAATGCGCTTCAGCGCCTCGCGAATTCTCTCCTCGCGAACGCGCATGGCGATTCCAGGCTGCCGATGCTCTTGCTGGCGGCGCAGCGCGAGCGCGAGCTGATAGTAGAAAAATTCTTCGAAGATCAGCCGCACCTGTGCGGGGCTCCGAAAGCTGTTCAGCAGTTCGAGATTCTCGTCTTTCGGCGGAAAATGCGCGTACATCAGTGCGTCGCGGCGAGTCGGAAAGCGAAAGCGCTCGCGAATTTCTTCAGGCAAGGGGTCCGGCAGATCGCCGTCGAAACCTAGCAGCGCGCTGTAGACAATCCGGCGCAGCATGCGCGAGCTGATTGCGCCAATCGCTTCGTAAATCGGCACGATGCGGCCCACTTCGGTGGAGTCCGATGGCGCTTCGTCGCCGCTGCTGACGAGCTCGATCTGCGGATTCACCATCTCAATCCGGCCGGGACGGTAGGAATCGACTTCCGCTTTGCCGTGCAGGACCAGCCGTTGCCCCTCTTTGAGCCGACCTTCGAGGTACGCGCCGTGGAAAAAGCGCGCGTGCAGCGAGCCTGACTTGTCCTTCACGGTGACATGAAAGATCGGCCCGCGGCCGCGCGTGAAGCGGACTGTACTTCCGCCTCCCGCGCCAACCTCGGCGAGCACCGTGTAAACCTGACCGGGCAGCATCTCGGCGATCGGCGTAAACCGGATGCGGTCTTCGTAGCGAAAGGGAAGGTAGCTGAGCAGATCTCCGACCGTCGCGATTCCGCGCTCTTCGAGCGCCGCCGCCCGCTGCGGGCCGACGCCTTTCAGATACTTCACGGGAGTGTTCAGCGCGATGGCCATGCTACGGGTGATCGTACCGCAGAAGGCGCAGCTACTTGCCGTCCACTGAAAACGCCAGCAGCACGTTGCCGGCCGTGCTGCCCTGAAAGAAGTAGCCGGAGTTGACAAACAACATTCCGTCGACGATCACGGCGCCCGATTCGTCGAGCGATCCGCCGCTCGCTTTCACTCCGTTGACGGTCTGGTATTCCCGCTGCGTGTCCACGTCCCAGATGATCTTGCCGTCTTTCATCGAGTAGGCGCGCAGGTGCCCGTCGACGCCGCCGGAAAAAACGACCCCCGGAATCGCCGTCACCGCGGCCGATTGTGCCGGGCTGCACCCAGCCCTATCGCACCCCGGATGCGGTGTGTGCCAGACGATCTCCCCGCTCGCAAGCTTCAGCGCGAAAAGCCCACCCCCGATGTTCGGATCGAGTTCGTAGGGCACGCCGTAGACGGACGGTCTGCCCGCGGCCGATCCCGGCGCCGCCGCTCGCCGCTGAACGTCCGAAACCGCGACGTAGATGTTTACCGCATCCGCCGCCGAGCCCCATTGCACCCCGCCCAGAGTTCCCCCGCGTCCGACGCGCCTCCGCCAGAGCAATTTGCCTCGCCTATCCGGATCGACTGCGTAGACAACTCCAGATTTTGCTCCGGCCACGAGCGCACGCTTGCCATCCTGCAGATCGACCAGAATCGCCGACGAGCCAAAATCGAAGTCCGGCCCGTTCGATCCCGGACAATTCACGCGTTGCTCCGCGGGAAGATCGCAATCGACGTTGTAGGCGTCGGCCTTCGTGGTCTGGCTCGACCACTCGATCTTTCCAGTCCCCATGTCCAACGCCAGGAATGCGTCGGATGTATTCGTCGGCGGATCGGAGTAGTTGTCGCCCGTGGTCACGTAGACCATGTGCTTCTTGAGGTCCACGGTCGGCGACGACCAGATTCCGGCGCCCGACGGACCCCACAGCTGCACGCCATTCTTGTTCTTGCTGGCGGGCTTCGCCTCCTCCGCAATCGTGTACGTCTTCCAAATCACTTTGCCGGTAGCTGCGTCCAGCGCTGAAAGGCTGCCGCGGAATTTGCAGCATTCGTACTTTGCATCCGCGCCGCTCACTTCTTCAAGTGATGACACGCCTACATACAGCTTTCCTTCGGCAAGCGTCGGTGCGCCGGTCACGTGTACATCGGGATGCGCATCGAGACTCGTCTTCCACAAAACGTTTCCGGTAAGCGCATCGACGGCATACACGTTCCCATGCTGATCGCCGAAATACGCAGCCCAGCCGTTTCCATTCGCGCCGATCGTAATCGCGGTGCGAACCGGAGAATCCGTCCTCAGCACCCAGTAGATGCATCCCGTTTTCGCGTCGAGCGAGTAGACCCGGTTCGCTGCGCTCCCGACGAAGATGCGCCCGGCCACAATCGTCGGCTGCGCGTACGCCTGATTCGCGTCTTCGTATCCAAACGCCCACTTCAGTTTCAGGCTGGGAAGGTCGTCCGCCCTGAGCCGCGCCATTGCCGCAGGCTGAAAGCGGTGCTGCGTCACATCCACGCCCCACCCATTCCAATGCGGGCGCTCCTCGCGCGGCTGAAAGGCTGGCGCGCCTACTGGACAGATGTCGGTGTCGGCGGACGGGCCTTTCTCTACGGCTTCTCGCTCAGAAAGAAATCGAGCCAGTGCGTCGACTTGTTCCGGCGAAAGATTCGCCGCCTGCGTGCGCATGTTTCCCGTCGTGAGTGCGATTCGGATGTCTTGTCGCGACATTTGCGCCAGCGCCGATCGCACAGGCGAGCGTGCAACCTGCCCTTCGTGACACGAGGCGCAGCGCTCTCGATAAATTGCCTCGCCAGCGGCTTTTGCGGAGTCACTGTCCTGCGCCGCGCCCGGAAGGCACACGATAACTGCCAGCATCAGTAGGACCGAGATGTGTCGCAACATTGCCTCCGCGCCGCACTGTAGCATGACCGCGCGTGGCAATTTCCATCAGTTTCAGTGGTAGAATCCCCGCACTCTGAGGGAGGGGAATCGCCGATGCGGAGACTCTGCCTGATCGCCTTCTTGCTCTTGCCCGCCGCAGTTATCGCTCAACAGCAGCAGGATTTTTCCAAAGTCGAAATCAAGGTCACAAAAGTTTCCGGCAACATCTACATGCTCGAGGGGCAGGGCGGCAATATCGCGGCTTCGGTCGGCGAAGATGGCATCGTCATCGTCGATGACGAATTCGCCCCGCTCGCGGAAAAGATCCAGGCCGCGCTCAAGAATCTCGGCATCACGGACAAGCCGGTGCGCTTCGTCCTCAACACGCATTTCCACGGTGACCATACGGGCGGCAACGTGCCGTTCGCGACGGGCGGCGCCACGATCATCGCCCATGACAACGTGCGGAAGCGTCTGGAAACCGGCGGTCCCGGCGGCAACGGCGGCTCGATCAAGACGCAAAATCCGCCGCAGCCGAAGGCCGCGCTCCCGATCATCACCTTCGAGCACGACGTAACGGTTCACCTGAACGGAGAAGACATTCGCGCCTTGCATTTTCCCGCCGGGCACACGGACGGCGACTCGATTATTTTCTTTCCCAAAAACAACGTCGTGCACATGGGAGACGATTTCGTCCGCTACGGCTTTCCGTTCGTCGATGTGACTAACGGCGGCACCGTGCAGGGCATGGCCGACGCATGCGAGAAAGTCGCTGCCGAACTTCCCGCCGACGTGAAAGTCATCCCGGGCCACGGCGCGCTTTCAAATCTGGACGACGTGCGCGCCTTCGCCAAAATGCTGCGGGAAACCACCGCCGTGATCCAAAAGGCTCTCGCAGATCACAAAACGCTCGATCAGATGAAACAGGAAAAGATCCTCGCGCCCTGGCAAAAGTGGAGCGGCGATTTCGTGAATTCGGACGCGTTTATCGAGACCGTCTACAACTCGCTCACAGGCACGAAGGGCCAGTTTATCCGGCACAATTGATAAAGGGGCCCCAGGTCGACGGCGAGTCGAGCCTGGGGGATCAGACGGGCTCCCAGGTCGACGGCGAGTCGAGTCTGGGGGGATTGGTTGTGCCTCAGCGGGCGAGGCAATCACATGACGCGCCAATTTCTCGGAGCGACTCCTCGGCGATGGCTCGAATACTTGGCGGCGATTCTTCTGGGACAGGTGATCTACTACTTTTCCCTCACGCCCCACCTTCCTGATTCGTTGCGCCACCACGGCTCCAGCGTTGACCTGGGCATGTTGGTGGATTTCTTGGTTTGTCTCGCCGTCTACGGCCTGATTCGTCTCGGCACCTATCTCCAACACAGCTAGCCAGGGACACGCTGGCGGGAAACCTTCCCCCGGCCATGTGCATATACGGTTAGCAAGGAATGGTCGCGGCATGCTAAGGCTTTGTGGGACGACGATGCGTACGCTTTGCGTCTTAGTGTTGGTCGCGGCGTTGGCGGCTGTGGGTTTTGCATCTCCTACGCGTAGACAGAATGTAGCTACGCAAGCCTTACCCGCGCGTCTGAACAACGGGATAAATGAGGAGATGTTCGTCAAAATCGGCGGCATCAAGCAATGGATAACGATTAAAGGCGAGGACCGTAACAACCCGATTGTCCTTTTCCTGCACGGTGGACCGGGAGACGCCCTCAGCCCATCCGCCGATGCCATGTTCTCCGGATGGGACAAACACTTCACGCTTGTGCAATGGGACCAACGCGGCGCAGGCAGAACCTACGGCAAAACTGGCCCATCTATCGCGTCGACTTTGACCATCGACCGCATGGTCCGGGATGGCGTCGAAGTCTCCGAGTTTCTCACACACGAACTCCACAAGAAGAAGATCATCATCGTCGGTGGCTCTTGGGGGTCAATCCTCGGGATTTATCTGGCTCATACTCGACCCGACCTGTTCTACGCATATATCGGTACGGCTCAAATCGTGAACTGGCAAAAAGGTCTGTCCGCAAGCTATTCACGCGTGCTGGAAATGGCGCGTGCCTCGGGCGACAAGCAGGCGATTACTGCGCTGACGACAATCGGACCGCCACCCTGGAATTCGATTTCGAAATGGCCCATGTACCACAAATGGGAACAGACGTATCAGGCCAAGCTGGTGACAGCGCCGGCAGCTCCAACGACAATCAGCGCCGAGTACGCGTCCGCGCAGGAGCGGGCCCAATATGCGGCCGCCGACGATTTTGATTTCGAGCATTTCTGGGGGCTGACTCTGTCAGGACCGCTCACCAGGGTCGACCTTCCAGCGCTGGGAACCGAGTTTGAGGTTCCGATCTTCATAATTCAGGGCCAAGAAGATCTCACAGCGGTTCCCGAATTCGCGAAAGCCTATTTCGACAGCCTGAAAGCACCGCGCAAGCAATTCTATTCGGTACCTGGCACTGGCCACGCGCCGACCGTTCCCGAGCTGAACCTAGTGCTGAAGATACTCACCGATGAAGTGCGACCCCTAGCCCTAGAACGCTAACGATGCCGGTGTTCCGGTTCGCTGGGAAGGCTAGCGACCAATTTGTCCGCAAGAACCGGATAGCCGCGCGCGTATATCAGTTGTATGAACTCTGGGACCGGCGCGAGACTGGCGCTGGGAGCTCCCATGTCCATCACACCGAGCGATCCAGGCGCCCCGCCCGGCGACGAAGCCTTTTTGAATCAATGCCCGGAGAGTGCCAAAATGGCCTCATCAGGTGCTAACCAAGGGACCTCTGGGCCGTCTATCGGTTCAGGGCCCGAAGAAAGGCTGGAGACCGGGGCAGGCGGGCCGGTCCGCACAGGCGAGCGGAACCAGACCGAGTTCAGCTCAACGGCAGAAAGCGGGGCCCCCATAGCGCCGCTGTTGCGCGATGGGGTGCTAGACACTATGGGGATGAGCGTCGCACTCGAGGGAGATGCGCGCCAGGCAGCGGCAGTGAGGCTCGCGGAAGAGCAGGCACTGGTCCGTAAGGCCCAGGCGGGCGACCGTCTGGCATTTGAGGATTTAGTGCGCCGCTACGATCGCGACGTCCTGCGCTTGGCCACGAATCTGGTTCATCGCTCGGAAGACGCTCGGGATGTTTACCAGGAAAGCTTCTTGCGCGTGTACCGGAATCTCCACCGCTTTCGGTTCGAGTGCAGCTTTTACACGTGGCTTTATCGCATCGTGACCAACGTCGCTTTGGACCATCTGCGCCGCCGGACCAGCCATCGCGAAGAGCAGGCTCCTGTGCCCGAGGACGCCGAGAGCGGAACGCGGGATTTCTTCGACCGCCAGCCCGAACCGAACGCCGCGGCAAATCCCGAGAGAAAGTTGTTGGGTCAAGAGCTTGGCAAGCACATTCAGGAAGCGATGAAGCGTCTCTCGCCGCGCGAACGCATGGTCTTTGAGATGAAGCATTACCAGGGCCTGCGATTGCGCGCCATCGGCGATCTGCTCGGGACCTCCGAGGAAACCGCCAAGAACTCGCTTTTTCGCGCCACGCGAAAGCTTCGCGAGAGTCTGGGTTCGCTGCGTTAATCGAGGATTGAACGGGAGCATGTCGGAGAGCTACAACCCGAACGAAGAGATGCGAGGCGAGGATTTGCCCAGCCAGGCATGCGCCGAATGGGAGCCGCTGCTCGTCCTTTTCGCGGCTGGTGACGAGCTCGATTCTGCCGATGAGACTCGGCTGAAGACGCATCTCGCGAACTGCGCTGAATGTTCTCTGGCGCTGGCGCAGGAAAGAGAAATACTCACGATTCTTGCGGCGCACCGGAACGATCCGACTCCGGCCGAACTGGCGGCCTGCCGCGCAAGCCTCCAGGACGCACTCGATCGCGAAGAAGATCGCGGCTGGCTGGCTCGCGTGTTCGGATCGGCGCTTCCATCAAGCTGGCTTGTTCCGGGTCCTGCGTGGAGCGCCGCGATGCTCCTGCTGATCGGTTTCACGGTGGGCGTTTTGGCCCCGCGCCTCTTCCGGCATGCGGGAACGCCCACTCCGGCGGACACGAGCGCAACGAAGATTGTCGCACCTGCACCTACCAACCTCCCCGCGCCTACCGATTCCATTCCCACTGCCATTGACCTGCACTCGGCCGACGTCGCTGGACTCAATGTGTTTCCTTCGAGCGGTGAAGGGCCTGCTCGCGTCGAAGTGCAGCTTCGCGCGCAGCAGCCGGTGACGGTGCAGGGCACTGTGGACAACGATGACGTGAAGAACGTCCTGCTTGGAATTCTGGCCAAGGGTGATCGCATTTGCCCGGATATTCGCCTCGACGCCGTTGATTGCCTCCGCTCGCGCGGCAACGATCCCGACGTTCGCTCCGCGCTGTGCCGCGCCGTCCGCACGGACCACAATGCTGCTGTCCGCCTGAAGGCGCTGGAAGCTCTGAAGAACGTCGATCCGGAAGACGTCGTTCGTCAGACGTTGCTGGAGGCGCTCGTGCAGGACCAGAATCCCGGCGTGCGCGTCGAGGCCATCAATGCGCTGCGCGGCATGGCCGCGAAGAGCCAGGCTGCTTCCGACGACCACATGGCATCGGTGTTGCGCGATCGCATGGAAAACGATCCCAACACGTACATTCGTCTCCAGAGCGCCGCGGCCCTTGGCGAGCTGGGTCCTCGCGCGAAGTTCTAATAAGGCAGAGCAAAATGACAGCGCCGATCTCCCGCCCCGATGTCTCGAAAGGATCCTCGGCGGGAATCTTGGTTGTGACGTTGGCAATTTGCTTGTTTGCTTCGGGACCGGCGTCGGCGCATCGCAGGTCGGTCGAATCTCGTCGTGCTGCCTCCGGCCAGCGTATCACGCAGGATCTTACCGGCTCGGTCCCTACGCATGGTGGGGAGCACGTCCGCCTTACGACTGAACTTGGCAGTATCGCTGTCCACGCGCAAGACTCCGACAAACTCGAATACCGCATTCATCTCGAAACCGATTCATCGCGCGAAGACGCGCAGCAGCTCCTAAAGAGTTTCACAGTCTCGGTGCGCCAAACCGACGACGGAGTTTTTCTCAAAGCCGAGTCTCCGGGCCAGCATTGGACTGGGCGCCTTTGGGCGACTCTCGAGTTGAGCGTCCCCAAAAATGTCAGCCTGGACGTCTCGACGGGCGGCGGCAATATCGATGCCGCTGAAATTCAGGGCCGCGTGAAGCTTTCCACGGGCGGCGGCAACATCACGGCAGGCAACATAGGCGGGCCGGCTCGGCTTGAGACCGGCGGCGGCAACATCGTCGCGAAAAGCGTCGCCGGAGAACTCTACGCCAGTACCGGCGGTGGCCACATCGTCGTCGGCGCCGTGGCGGGCAACGCCACGCTGCATACGAGCGGTGGGCACATTCGCGTCGCTTCGATTCAGGGAACCGCACGCCTTGAAACGGGCGGCGGCAATATCACGGTCGGCCATTCCGGCGCGGAGCTGACCGCTTCCACCGAGGGCGGCGAAATTCAGGTCGGCGAAGCGGCTGGGCTTGTGCGCGCGAAAACCGGTGGCGGCGGAATTCGCGTGGTTCGCATGTTCGGACCCACGGACCTCGAGACGGGCGGCGGCAGCATCTATCTGACGCAGGTCGATAGTCCCGTGAAGGCCTCCACGAATTCCGGCGGAATCACGGCATGGTTCGTTGCGCCGCCGAAATCCTCCGGTACCTGCGAACTGCAATCGAGCGACGGCGATATCGTCGTGCATCTGCCGCGCGAGTTGCCCGTCACGATCGATGCGCAGGTCGAAAAGGGCGAAGATCACCGCGTGATCGTGGATCCGGCCTTTGCGCTCAGGGTGAGCCGCGACGAATCCTCGAAGGAGCACACGCTCCATGCCGAGGGCGCGCTCAACGGCGGCGGCGAACTGCTGCGCCTGCGAACGATCGCAGGCAATATCCGCTTTGTCCTGAGCGACACGGACAAGCAGGTCGAACTCTACAAACAACAGATGGCGCAGCTCCAGAAGCAGACGGAGGAACTTCAAAAGCAACTGATGCAGCAGGGGCTGGAGGGGCAGATTCCGTAGGGAACCAAACACCGCTGCAAAACGTAACTCTATCCAGGAAACCAGGCTTTTGGCGGTCACGAAGGTTGCACTCGAAGGGGGCGTAACGTGCAAACGACGCGGGGCAGTCGAGTTCAATTTCTCGGGATGCGAGCGCTGTTGCTGACGGCAGCCGCGCTCTGCATCGCTATGCCAAGCTTTGCCACCACAACGCAAGTTTTCGATCAGACTTATCCGCTGCAGTCGGGCGGTCATTTTGTTCTCGACAACGTGAATGGCTCGGTGCAGGTCGAGGGCTGGGACCGCGACGAGGTGGAAGTCACCGCCGTGAAGACTTCGCAGAACGATCCGCGGGACGTCGATCGCGTGCAGATCGAGGTCGAAAGCCATCCTTCCGAAGTGGACGTTCACACGCGGTATCCCGATGGCGAGGGCGCTGGAGTGGCGGTCGAATATCATATCCACGTGCCGAACCGCGTGCTGCTCGGCAGCGTGCATACAGTGAACGGAAGCCTGATCGTGCGCGGAGTCGATGGCGGCGGAGAATTGCGCTCCGTGAATGGCGACGTCGAAGTGCTGCAAAGCTCGGGCCGCTTCAACGCCAAGACGACGAACGGCAATTTACGCCTCGAGCTGCGCGAACTCGGCGACGGCGCGCCGATGAATCTGGAAACTGTGAACGGCTCGGTCGAGCTCGGGCTTCCCTGGGACGCACGCGCCGATCTGAACGTCCGCAACATGAACGGCGATTTGTATTCCGACATTCCCGTCACGTCGATGGAGGCGATGCCGGGTTCGCGCGCGTTCCACGGGCGGCTCGGCCACGGCGGCAGCGCAATCTCGGTGCGCACCGTCAATGGCGGCATCCGCCTGCTCCTTGAACACCCCGGCGCGTGACGCCGCGACGTTGATTCTAGCGGGCTGAGCGCGTTCTCTATTCGCGGAGGATTTCGGCGTTGTTGGTGGGGGCGACGAGGCGGACGAGGCGGCCGCCGTCGAGGAAGAGGTCGATTTCGAGGTCTTCGGTTTTAGCAGTCAATTCTTCGAGCTTCTTTCCGTTCACGTCCTGATTTCCGAGCGATTCGACAGTAATTGTGCCGGGAGCCAAAGACTGCGGCACGAGAACGGAGAAGGTCTGCGCGCCTTTTTTTTGGCGATCGTAGAGGCGCGCGAGCACGGCGTACTGATGGTAGAGATTATTGTCGAGGACGACGATGGGCGACGTGTTGTACGTGAACTGCTGCGTGTAAGGATGGGCGCCCTCGAGATGAAGTTCGATCGTCGCAGTCAGATTGGAGAATTCGACGGCGGCGGACGCTTTTTTCTTGCCTTGTGTGGACCACTCATAGCGTACCGGAGCGCCGTCGGGGCGCAGTTGCAGGGTTCCCGAGACGCGCTGAACGCCGTCCGCGGTCTGAACCTCTGAGCTTCCGTGGGCGACCCAATTGCCGCCATTCGGATTGATTTCGAATTCTTCCTTTCCCATTTGCTGGCCGTTGACGACGATCCGGAAAGTTCCCCGGTCCTCGACGAAGACGGACGCTGGATTGGGGCCGGCCGCGCTTGGCCGGAACTCCGCTCGCGAACGCGGCGTTCGCGCCAGAATGCCCGCAGCGCCGAAGATAGACAGGCATGCCGCAGTCACGATAGCTGCGCGGCGTCGCCGCATGGCGGCCATCACGCTGTCACCTTGGGAAAAATGCCGAGCGCGAGAATCTGCTCAACCACGCGCCACGGGTCGGCATCGCTATCCACGCGGTAGTCCGCGAGTTCATAGGTCGGTAAGCGCTCTTCGTAGAGACGGCGGAAACTGGCCTCGTCACGGAAAAGCGGCCGGTCAGTGATTTGAGCGCAGCGCCGCAAGAGCTCCTCGATCGGGCAGCGAAGCCAGATCAGGATGGCTCCGTGCTCGCGAAGAAGCGCGAGATTTTGCGGTTGAGTAATGGTCCCGCCGCCGAGGGAAACGACACGAGGCTTCGATGTCTCTTCGGATTCGGCAACGATGCGCGCAAGCTGTTCGCTTTCGATCCGGCGGAACTCTGGCTCGCCCGCCCGGGCGAAGATTTCGGGAATCGTCGAGCCGGAAACCTCCGTGATGCGCCGGTCAAGATCGACGTGGGGCCAGCCAAGCTGTCCGGCCAGAAGGCGACCGGCCGTAGATTTGCCACTACCCATGAATCCGGTGAGGCAGACGAGTCTGCGAATGCGAGTCTCAGTGGTCATGAAGTGATTCGAAACCGGCAGCCCGCGACTGCTGAACCGTGCAATCAATCTCGCTTCAGGATGTTGATTGTACCATCGAAGGAGCTGAGCTCGACTTTGGCGCGGCCGGTGTTCATCGTGCCGAACAGCGCGTTACCGAACCGCGGCAGGAAATGGCGGTGCGAAGAGGGCGTGAGTTTCGCTTCGTTATTGACCTTGCCCTTCAGCGAAGTGGCGCTCAGATCGAACGAGTCGCCGGGCGAGAAGCGAACTTCGATCACGCCGCTGTAATTCTTGAGCTGATAGGTGCCATTGGGAAGAAACTCGCCGTTGAAGAGGATGTTTCCTTCCGAGGTCTGGGCGCGGACGTGAAAACTCCGGAGATCGATAAAGCCGAAATTGCCGCTGATGGAGGAAGCTTCAATGCGCCCCGCGCAACGGAGGCACTTGAACGCGCCGTCCACGGTCTTGACGGTCAGGTAGCCAGCGGCATCTTCCAAGGCCACGTCGGCGGCGATCGTCTCGACGTTCATGTCGCCGAGCACATTCGACACGTCGACACCACCCGAATCATCGTGGATTTGGAGCTCGGTGTCCTCTGGGACGCTGATTTCGAAATCGGCGCGAAGATCGTTTGGCGAGGCGTTGTCGGGAATCTGACGCGTCATGATTTCGACGCGGTTTCCGTTCTGTTCGGTATCGACTTCCACGCGGTCGGTGGCGCGCTTGGCGACGACCATTACTTCGGATTTCGTCCAGGCACGAACAATCACCGTGCCGGTCGGATTATGGACTGTCACGACAGGATGGGCTTCGACCTTGAAATGCCGCTCGAGGCGGTCCGCCAGAGCGGGCGCGGCCATCAAGAGAAGGCCCGGGACGAGCACGCCAGCAGTCTTCCAGTGAAGATGGCTCCGAAGAGGGGCTTGGGTGCTCATCGGGAGTCTCCGCGTTCGGCTATCTGCGCGAGAAGGTTCGCCTTCTGTTGATAGGCGTCGTATAGATAATCGCGCGCGATTTCGCTTTCGGGTTCTTCCTGCACGCTTTTTTCACACAAAGCTATGTAGTTGTCAACAATCGTCAGGTTCTTCTGCAGGGAAGAGGTGACTACGGGATCGGCATTCATCATCGCCGACACCGCGCTTTGTTCTGCGGCGTCAAGCTGAGCTGTGAGAGGCTGCGTGGGAACCTCCGCGCCATTGAATCGGCGGTAGCCGTGCCCGGCGAGGGCAATGCTCACCGCCACGAGGGCGACCAGATAAGCCCCGGCCAGGGTCGGCCGAGGAACAGCCGAGAAGATGCCGCCAAACCAATTCGCGAAAGTTTCCGCCCAATCGGCGCGTTCGGGGCGAATCAGTTTTTCGTGTTCCAACTGGGACCGGAGAGAAAGCCAGACGCGCTCGGGTGGATCCACGTCAGCGAGTTCTGTAGATCGCGCCGCCTCGCGGAGGGAGTCGAGGTCCTCGACCAGCCCGCGACAGCTCGAACAACCGCGCAGGTGCACGTGAGCGTCGGTGGTGCGCTCGCCCTCCATCCACCGCTCGAGTTGATTCCAGAACTCGTTGCAGTCCATCGTGGCCATGATACTCAGTCCTCGCTGGCGGAGGCGCTTCCCGCGGCCCGGCGTTCCTCGCGAGCCTTGTCACGGAGTGCTTCGTGCAACAGTTCGCGGAGGCGCATACGTGCCTTGTGCAGTTGCGACTTCGAATTGCCGATCGAACAGCCCATGATCTCTGCTATCTCGTTGTGCTCATATCCTTGCACATCATGGAGGACGAACACCGCCTTATAGCCGGGCGGCAACTGCTCCACCGCCCGCTGCAAGTTGACGCGGTCCAGAGAACCGCTCAACTTCAGATCGGGCGCTCCGAAATCTCGGCGCGGGCTGCCGGATTCTTCATCTGGTTCGGTCACCTGCTCCAGAGAAGTCTCCTTGCCCGACTTCTTTCGCAACTTCATGAGTACGACGTTGACCGCCAGGCGATGAAGCCAAGTGGAAAACGCCGACTCACCGCGAAACGTGGAGATCTTTCGGAAGAGCTGGAGGAACGCTTCCTGCGTCAGATCCTCTGCCTCGGCCGTATTCCCCACCATTCGAAGGCACAACGAATACACCCTGCGGCTGTGCAACTGGTACAGGCGTTCGAACGCCGCCGCATCGCCTCGCTGGGCAAGCCGGATCGACTCTGATTCCGGCACCTCCCCAGCTTCAGTTCGTCTCGTTCGGGCCACGCTACCCGTCGGGACGCATCCTTCAGTGCGATGCGTCAGCCTCTTTGAGAGTTGTACCTATGGTTCTTGCGCCGCAGCAATCCCGCCCTTGGGCTTCGACGGCTGGAAACTGCGGTAACACGCGCTACGTCCGAGGATTCGCTCCGTCACTTATTTTCTTCGGAACGGCGTCGTGCGTCCAGCGCACGGGCCCACTAAGGTCTTGTGATGGCGGCCAGGCTACGCAGGTTCAACGCGGCAGACCTACTTCAGGATCGCTTGCGCAGCACTCAACCGGATTCAGGCCGGGACGCGAGACAGTCCGGGCCTGACACGGAGGCGCCTCGGCTCGGCTGGTGCGTCTAACTCGCTGCTAAGCGCGGGCAATTGCTCGGCCGGCACGACGCGCAAGAACGACTTTAGAACGATTTCTGTCTCGCGCAGGCAGGTGTTGAAATCGTAGTGGAGCCAATCGAGCCTGCCCCAGCAATCCGTCGGCTGGACGGAGAGGCCCTTTGAAATATCCCCCGCCACATCGCGGAACTCGCGCGTCAGATGCTCGACGGTGTCCGAGAGAATTCGCAGCTTGTGGAAGAAGCGAGGCCGTTGACCAAATAGCACGTGGTGCAAAATCCCGTTCCACGACGCCGCACTCTGGCCGGTGTTGCCCCGGAAGAAACGTGTGTTCAGCGGCTCGACCACGGGAAGCAAGCGGAGCCGGCGTCCGTGCATGGAGAGGGAGGAGCAAAGAGACGTCAGAGATCCGGCAAGTCGTTCGAGCAGTTCGGCCGCAACGGAAACTTGCGCGCGCGCACATACCAGCTCTCCGCGGCTGCGGAGCGTGAGCGCGTCGTCGAGCGCGATGCTCATCATCGCGTAGGTGCACTCCCACTGCTGAACGAGCGCTTCAAAAATCTTCGCCTTCTCGCGCGGCAGGGCACTAATCCAATCTTCACAGACCCTGCGGTGGACAGATTGCGATGGGGTTCGCTCGGAGAACATGCCTAGGACCAAGATGCCCACGAGAGTATATCACTGGTTTGGCTTTGGAGCGCTTTCTTGACGCTTCCCGAATCACCCCGCTATACTGCCGCCCGGCTCGCCGGCAATGCCCTCCGTTGCTGAAAGGATTGCCTCGTTGGAATTTGAACCGCTCGACCAGTTCCTGCAGCGCCGCAAGAAACTAAGCGAGATCGAAGGGCTGGGACATGCGCCTTACCCGCACAAGTTCAGCTCCACCCATACGGTGCGTCAAGTTGTTGAACAATTTGGGGATAGAACAGCAGATCAGCTCGGCGCCGAGCCGGTTTCCGTCCGGGTTGCCGGCCGCATCGTAGCACTGCGACCCCACGGCAAAGCGGCGTTCGCGCATTTGGCGGGTGAAGGATTGCGGCTGCAGGTCTACATCCGGATGGACGTCGTCGGAGAAAAGGCCTTCAATCTGTTTAAGCTGATGGACCTCGGGGACATTATCGGTGTCTCGGGCGAACTGTTTCGCACCAAGACGAACGAGCTGACCGTACGGGTCGAACAGCTTGAACTGCTCACGAAAGCGCTGCTGCCGCTGCCGGAAAAATGGCACGGACTCGTGGACGTCGAGATGCGCTTTCGCCGCCGCTATCTGGATTTGATCGTCAACGAGCGCGCCCGCGGGATTTTTGTGCGCCGCGCGCAGATCGTGCAGGAACTGCGGCGGTTCCTCGATGAACGCGGATATCTGGAAGTCGAGACGCCGATGATGCATCCGATTCTGGGCGGTGCGACGGCACGGCCTTTCGTCACGCATCACAACCGGTTCGACATGGATTTGTACCTGCGAATCGCGCCGGAACTTTATCTGAAGCGGTTGGTCGTTGGCGGATTTGATCGCGTGTACGAAATCAATCGGAATTTTCGCAACGAAGGCATCGATGCGATCCATCAGCCCGAATTCACAATGCTCGAGTTCTATCAGGCATATAGCGACGCGCTTGAGCTGATGGACCTAACCACGGAAATGCTGCGCCACCTGGTACAGAAGGTCACGGGGGGCACGCACGTCAAGTACGGCGAGATCGAGATCGATTTCAAGCACTTTGAACGGCTCTCGATGCGCGAGGCCATCTGCAAATACTGGCCCGCTGCGGCGGGTGCGCCGCCTACGCCCGCCGAGCTTGCGAAGAAGGGAGGCGCACAAGAGGCCGCCCGCCGCTACAACGTGTTCGCGGGCTCGACGGGAGCCGATCCGATCGTGGGCCTCGAAGCGCGTTCCGACGGCGAAGTCACCGGAGAGCTTTTCGAAGCGGTGGCAGAACGACATCTCGATCAGCCCACCTTCATTTACGATTTTCCCGTCGAGATTTCGCCGCTTGCCAAACGCCGCGAGGACGATCCAACGCTGACGGAACGGTTCGAGCTCTTCATCGCGGGTATGGAGATCGCCAACGGATTTTCCGAGTTGAACGATCCGGACGATCAGGAGCGGCGCTTCCGCGCACAGGTGGAAAAGGGAGGGCACGAAGCGCCGAAGGAAGTGGATATCGATTACATTCGCGCGCTGAGTCATGGCCTTCCGCCGACCGCTGGTGAAGGAATCGGAATCGACCGGCTTGTGATGCTGCTGACGGACTCACACGCGATCCGCGAAGTGATCCTATTCCCGCTCTTGCGGGCCGAGGCAGCCGAAGATTCTGCCGCGGCTTCCTCGGAGAGCGGTCCACCCGAAAGCGACCGACGAACATGAAGTTTGAGTGGCTGGTGGCGCTGCGGTATCTGCGCTCGCCGAACCGGCCCGCGGTGCTGCGGCTCGTGACGCTGCTGGCCGTGCTCGGCGTGGCGGCGGGCGTGACGACGCTCGTGATCGCGCTCTCGATGAACACGGGGTTTCGCCAAGCGATTCGGGAACGGCTGCTGAGCGTGACGGCGCACGTCAATCTCAAGCCGGCGAACCCCGAAGGAATCCACGATTATCGCGGGTTGATCACGCGGCTGGAGGGAACACCAGGCGTGAGCTCGATCGAACCGGCAATCTACAACACGGTGCTCCTTTCTTATGGCGGCCGCGCGCACGGGCTTGTGCTGAAGGGCGTCGATCCCGATCTCGCGAAGAAGGCAGACGAAGCGCTGCGCCGCGTGGTGGCCGGAACATCTACCTTTGAGCCGGGCGCGGACGGGATTCCCGTGTTGCTCGTGGGCCGAATCCTTGCCGACGAACTGAAAGTCTCCGCGGGGGACTACGTTACGCTCACGAGCCCTCAGGGCGATCTCACGCCGTTTGGAATGTTGCCGCGCGCCAAGCGCTTTCGCGTTGCGGGAATTTTCGATTCAGGCTTCTACGACTATGACGCGAACTGGGGATTCGTGACGCTTTCTTCGGCGCAGGCGCTTGCGGGTGTTGGCGACGTGGTGAGCTTGCTCGAAGCGCGCGTGACGAAACTGGATGACGCGCGCGCCGTGGCCGATGAACTCGTTCGCCGCGCTGGTCGCGGTTTTATGGCGACCACATGGATGGACGAAAATCGCGCGCTCTTCCGCGCGCTAAGCCTGGAAAAGCTTGTCACCGCGCTGTTCATCGGATTGATCACGTTTGTTGCGGGGCTGAATATTCTTGTTGTGTTGACCATGACCGTAACTGATCGCGCGAGGGACATTGCCGTGTTGATGGCGATGGGCACGCGGCGCCGCCAGATTCGCCGGATCTTTGTTCTGCAAGGCCTGGCGGTGAGTATCGTGGGCATCGTCGCAGGACTGGTTGCCGGTTATGGCTTGGCGTGGGTCGCGGATCGATGGCGGCTGATTCCTCTCAATCCCGAGGTGTACGCCATTCCCTACGTACCGTTTCGTGCGAACGGCTTCGATGCGATCTGGATTGCGGCTGCCGCGCTCGCCATCAGCGTTGCCGCAACGATTCTTCCCGCGCGCTCCGCGGCGCGCATCCTGCCCGTCGAAATCCTCAGATTCGAATAGAAAGTGACTGCGTATCGCTGGCCCAGCTCAAGATCACCGGCGAATCTTGATGCAGAAAATATCAGGCACCCCGCACGAGCGGGTTGGGGCGATTCGCAGGCGAGATTCAAATTTTGAATCGTGCGGATAAGGCGCGTACGGCGTGCGATTTGAATTTTTTTCCGCTCGGTTTCAACTCGTTTCGCAGCGTCGCTGCGTGCTAGAATCAAAAGCGAAGGCGAGCGTGGCCACAAATTGGCAGCCGCCCGGCCCGGCTGTGAGGGAAGCGGGAGGGGACAATTGGGAAAGTTTTTGGATTGAATTGCTGTCCCCGGCGGAATGGCGATATTGCAGGAAAAGGACATACGGAGAGCTTGGTTCGGCATCTAAAATGAGATAGAGCACGTGGCGATGTTCAGGCATGCCAATACGGGTGTTGTCGTAGAGGACGCACCCTCGGGTGACGTCTCAGCCTCCCCCGCGATACTGCGCGTCGAAGCTCTTCGCAAAACTTTCCAATCGGGTTCACAAGAGATCACGCCGCTCGACGGTATCGATTTTTCGATCGAGCGCGGGGAGATGATTTCGATCATTGGGCCTTCGGGCGCCGGAAAGAGCACGTTTTTGCATGTGCTGGCCGCGCTGGACACTCCAACAAGCGGTGAAGTATACTTCGCCGGAAATTCTCTTCGCACTTTTCGAGAGGCGGAACTGGCGGAATATCGCAATCGAGCGGTGGGTTTCGTTTGGCAGCGGCACCATCTGTTGCCGGACTTCAGCGCCGCCGAAAACGTGGCGATGCCCTTGCTGGTTCGAGGAGAGCCGCTCGGTCGGGCTCTCAATGCGGCGCAAGAGAGGCTGGGCGAGGTGGGGCTTGGCGGGCGCGCCGGGCAGCGCGCTGGAGAGCTTTCTGGCGGGGAACAACAGCGCGTGGCGATTGCGCGCGCATTGGTGAGTCAGCCGGCGCTCTTGCTGGCGGACGAGCCCACTGGCGACTTGGATGAATGGAACGCGGAGGCGATTTTCGAACTGATCGAGCGGCTTCATCGGTCCTACCACCTGACGTCGATCCTCGCGACACATAACGTATCTCTGGCGCGGCGCACGGACCGCGTCTTTGCCCTGGAGCAAGGGAAACTGGTTCCAGGTGCGGAAGTGCTCGCGGCTGCGGCACCGTCGGCGGCGGGCATAGGGGCCAGGACCCTGGGAGGTGGTGCGTAACCCGTGTTTGAACGCTACACAGAGAAAGCGCGGCGAGTGATCTTTTTCGCGCGGTATGAGGCGAGCCAGTACGGCAGCCCGTACATTGAGACAGAGCATTTGCTGCTGGGGCTTTTGCGCGAAGACAAGGCGCTCGCGAACCGCTTTCTGCGAACGCACGGCTCGATCGAGTCAATTCGCAAGGAAATCGAGTCGCGCATTACCGTGCGCGAAAGGATTTCGACTTCGGTAGAAGTTCCTCTCAGCCAGGAATGCAAGCGTATTCTGAACTACGCGGCGGAAGAAGCGGAACGTCTCGGCCATAAACACGTGGGAACGGAACACCTGCTCCTGGGAGTTTTGCGGGAAGAGAAATCCTTTGGTGCCGAAATCCTGCTGGAGCGGGGATTGCGGCTTTCCACCGTGCGCGAGGAAATGGCGCGCAGCGCGGGAGAGAAGGTGCCTGTGAACCGGCCAAAAGAAGCGTCGTTGCTTGCCGAATTCAGCCGCGACCTCACGCAAGCGGCTATGGAGGGGCAGCTCGATCCGCTCGTCGGCAGAGAGCGGGAGCTGGAGCGCGCGATTCAGATTCTCTGCCGCCGCACGAAGAACAATCCCGTGCTGATCGGCGAGCCGGGCGTGGGCAAGACGGCGATCGTAGAGGGACTGGCGCAACGCATCGCGGATGGCGACGTGCCGCCGTTTTTGGCGGATAAGCGGATTCTGTCGCTCGACCTTTCCCTGATTGTCGCGGGCACCAAGTACCGCGGCCAGTTCGAGGAGCGGCTGAAGACCATCATGAAGGAACTGATGGAGAGCCAGAATGCCATCGTCTTCATCGATGAGTTGCACACGCTCGTGGGAGCCGGGTCAGCCGAGGGCTCGCTCGATGCGGCGAACATCTTGAAGCCGGCGCTGAGCCGCGGCGAGATTCAGTGCATCGGCGCGACGACTCCGGCGGAATACCGAAAGTCCGTCGAAAAGGATCGCTCGCTGGAGCGACGGTTCCAGGCGGTGAAGGTTTCGGCGCCGAATGAAGAAGAGACGATCAGCGTCCTGCAGGGAGTGCGCGACCGCTACGAAAAATTCCACGCAGTCAGCTACACGGAAGAGGCGATCCGGTACGCGGTCTATCTCTCAAACCGCTACATCCCAGACCGCTTCTTGCCCGACAAGGCGATCGACCTGCTGGATGAGGCTGGCGCGCGCGTGAAGCTGCGCCAAGCGATGCTTCCCGACGAGGTGGCCGAGGTACAGAAGCGCGTGAAGTTCATCACGCACCGCATGGAAACGGCGATTGCCAATCACGAATTCGAAAAGGCGCGGTTCTATTCCGAAGAGGAGCGCAAGGAAAAGGAGCATTTGCGCACGCTGCGCGAGAAGCTCAAGATTGACGACTCCACCACTGGAATCGTCAACCGCGAGGATATCGAAGAAGTCGTGGCTCGCTGGACCGGGATCGCGGTCACGTCGATCAAGGAAGACGAGCAGCAAAAGCTGATGCGCATTGAGGAGGAGCTGCACAAGCGTATCATCAGCCAGGATCGCGCGATCACTTCTCTCGCGCGGGCCATTCGGCGCAGCCGCGCGGGCCTGAAGGCGCCGGGACGCCCGGTGGGGTGCTTCCTGTTCCTCGGGCCGACCGGCGTGGGCAAGACGGAGGTTGCGCGCAGGCTGGGCGAGTTCTTGTTTGGCAGCGAAAAATCGCTGATCCGTTTCGACATGTCCGAATACATGGAAAAGCACTCGGTGTCGAAACTGATCGGCGCGCCTCCGGGATACGTGGGGTACGAAGAGGGCGGACAACTCACCGAGCGCGTGCGCCGAACGCCCTATTCGGTGATTTTGCTTGACGAAATCGAGAAGGCGCATCCGGACGTGTACAACATCCTCCTCCAGGTCTTCGAGGACGGGCAGTTGACCGACGGTCTCGGCAACACAGTTGATTTTCGGAACACGATCATTATCCTTACGTCGAATATCGGGGCGCGGCAATTGCAGAAGCAGTCCGGGCTCGGTTTCCAGTCCGCGGACGAAATCTCCGCGGCGAGAACTCAGGACGAGATGGTGATGTCGGAAGTGAAGCGAGTCTTCAATCCGGAGTTTTTGAACCGTCTCGACGAAGTGATCCTGTTCAATTCGCTTACGGATGACGATCTGCTGCACATCATCGATCTGCTCGTGGGACAGATCAATGACACGCTGGTGCACCGTCAGGTGCAGATTGCCCTGACGCCTGAGGCGCGCCAGTGGATTCTCGAAAAGACTTGCAGCGACCGAAATTACGGCGCGCGGCCGCTCCGGCGCGCGTTGCAGAAATACGTCGAAGATCCACTGTCGGAAGCCCTCATACAGGGCGGATTGCAAACACCCGCTACGCTGGAAGTTTTTCTTTCCGGCGAGGGTCTTGCGTTCCGTCCCGTGGCGGAAGCAACCCCGGTGGCCCACTAGGAATCCTACACGCGCTAGCCGGGTCAGAACCGCGGAACCGATCTGGCGGGGGAGCAAAAAATCTTGGGCGGGGAACTGCGGCCTTGAGCGGGATCATGGCCGCCGGCAGGAAAATCTTTCTGCGCGCACTCAAGACCGCCGCGGTAGTGTGCCTTCTGGCTCTCGCCTACGGCAGGCCGCTCTTCGCCGCGGCCCAGCAGGAAGCTGGCGAACCGCAATACATCATTACGCGAATCGACTTTGAGGGTACGCGCCGAATTCAGCGCGATACGCTGCGCGCGCGCATCTTTTCCCGCGTAGGTGATCCCTATAGCCCCGAAGCGGTGCGCCGCGATTTTCAGGCCCTGTGGAACACGCAGTTTTTCGAGGACATTCGTCTGGAAGTGGAAGACGATCCGCAGCAGCCCAACGGCAAGATCATCATCTTTCACGTCTCGGAGCGTCCCATCATCCGCCGGATCGAGTATAAAGGGAACAAGTCCATCACGGAATCGGACATCCTCGACGCTTTCAAGCAGAAGAAAGTCGGGCTGAGCGTGGAGAGCCAGTTCGACCCGACCAAGATCAAGCGCGCCGAAGTAGTGCTGAAGGAGTTGCTTGCTGAGCACGGCCGGCAGTTTGCAACCGTCAAGCCCACCTACGAACGCATCCCCGCCACAAACGCCGTCAAGCTGGTCTTCAACATCAACGAAGGGCCGAAGGTGAAGGTGGGCACGATCACGGTCGTCGGAAACAAGGCGTTTTCCACCCGCAAGATCATTCGTTCCATGAAGCACGACCGGCCTTACGGGATTCCCCTCGGCATCTTCGATATTCCGGTGATGTCTAAGACCTTCAATCGCCCGAAACTCGACGAAGACCTCGAAGTCGGCGTGCGTGGCCTGTATCAAAACAATGGTTACTTCAAAGCGGTCGTGGACGTGAAGGAACTCAAGACTGTCGATCTCCATCGCGGGGGCATTCCTGGTCCGTGGCCGGGTGTCGGCGCTCAGCACGGCAAAGCGACCAACATCGTGATCTCAATCGAGGAAGGCCAGCAATATAAAATGGGGAAACTGACCTTCCGAAGCTCCGATCCGGATCAAGGATTGATCTTCAAGCCGGATTTTCTCTCTCGTGTGTTTCCCTTGAAGCAGGGAGACATTTTCAACGCGGATAAGATCCGCAAATCCCTCGACAACTTCAAAAAGCTGTACGGAGAGTACGGCTACATCGATTTCGTGGCGGAGCCCGAATTCGACGTGCATGATGATACGAAAACCGTGAATCTTTCGATGGTATTCGATCAGCAGAAGCAGTTCTTCGTCCGGCGCATTGAATTCTCAGGGAACACGACGACGCGTGATAAGGTCATTCGCCGCGAGCTTCTGCTGGACGAAGGCCAGGTGTTCAACAACCGCCTGTGGGAATTGAGCCTCCTCCGCCTGAATCAGCTCGGCTATTTCGACACGATCAAACCGGAGAACGCGGAGCTGAAGCGCAACATCAAGAACGGCACTGTGGATATCAACCTGAAGGTGAAGGAGAAAGGCAAGCAATCGATCAGTTTCTCGGGCGGCGTGAGCGGCCTGGCCGGGAGTTTCATCGGTCTTTCGTATCAGACAAACAACTTCCTCGGTCTTGGTGAGACGCTCACGGTCTCGGCGCAAGTCGGCAATATTCAGACCAGCATTCAGTTCGGCTTCACCGAGCCGTACCTTTTCGACCGCCCGATTGCGACCGGATTCACTGTCTTCGCGACGAAGTTCGACTACAACACGGCGCGGCAAGAGGGAATCCTTGCCGGACAGCCCATCGCGATCAATCCCGCCCTGCAAGAAAACTACAATACGAACTCGAAGGGGTTCACCGTCTTCGCCAGCTATCCGCTGCGAAAGCTATCGTTTACGCGCATCGGCGTGAACTACGGCTGGTCGACGACCAATATTACGCCGTTCAGCCAGGCGGCAACGCTGCTTTTCGAATTCACCAAGTTCACGAGCCTTGCCGGCCCTTCGGCATTGAAGGGCATCCGCGCGAGCCAGATCACGCCGACGCTGACCCACGACACGCGCGACAACCCGATTGCGCCGACCCATGGAAAGAGCTTTTCGATTGGCGCGACGTTCGTAGGCGGGCCGCTGCAGGGGAACGTCGACACCATCAGCAACGTAGTCGATATGACGTACTTTCATCCCCAGTACCACCACCGGAACACGGTTGCGCTGCACTTCAGGGGCAGCTGGGTCACTGGCTACGGCGGCAAAGAGATTCCGCCCAACAACCGCTACTACGCGGGTGGCGAGCAGGACGTGCGCGGTTTCGATTTCTACACGATCTCGCCGTTCGTGTTCATACCCTATTCAACGGCGACGGCGGTCCAATACAACGATCCGCGGGCCGGAGGGAGCCTGGTTCAACTGCCCGTGAACGTCCTGGAGTTCGTCCCGATCCGCCCGGGAGGAGACGCGCAAGCGATCTCCAACGTGGAGTACCGGATCCCGATTGTCGGATCGTACGTAAGCATGACCCTGTTCCACGACCTCGGATTCGTTGGCGTGATGCGGAGGTCGCAGCTCCAACTCGATCCCTCGGCGACGGCCCTGTTGCAGGAGCAGTATCCAAACGCGGATTTCGCTTCCCCGTGTCCTGTCCCCCCTGGCTCCAATCAAATAGGATGCGTGACAATACCCCACAATTTGCAGATCGCGCCGGGCACGAATTTTCGCCCGCACACGTCGACGGGTCTGGAGATCGACGTGCAGATCCCCATCATTCAAGCGCCATTTCGCATCTACTACGCGTACAATTACCTGCGCTTCCGGCAGGAAGTGATTCCCCCGGAAGGGGCGTTTTACATTTCACCGGAGGAACGTAGCACGCTGCAACAACTGGGCGTGTACTACTCGCAGGTTGTTCCGAACATACAAACTTTCTTGAACACAACGCGGTCGTCGCAGGTCGTGTCGCCGAGTTTGTTTGAAGCCGCGCGAACCTTGCGATTTGCTGTGAGTCGTACATTCTGATGAAACCGAAATCCATCATGGGAGAATCGGCATCGATTTGCGGTGTGCGGCAGCGCCGCGAGGATCGGCGGACGGTGGTCGGAGGGAAGCAAATGCGAGTGTGGGGACTGGGAGCGCTGATGCTCCTCGCTATTTTTGTGGCAGGGTGCGGCTCCAACTCCACGCCCGTTGGCGTTACCGTGACCACGACCGTTTCCGGGGCAGGGGCCAATTCCGTGACGATCCTTGTGAATACCCCGGCGCAGTTTGTCACGTCCGTTACGGGCGCTTCCTCGAACATCGTATTCTGGCAAATCTGCAAGACGCCATCGGCTTCGGCGACAACACCCCCGACCGATTGCACGCAGGGAGTCGGCCCCATCCAATGCACGGCGATTCCCAAGGTATCAAGTCCGCTGACCGGGTTCGGAACGATCACTCCGGATGGCCTCTACACGGCTCCGGGGACCGTGCCTCAGCCTGACCAGGCATTCATCGTGGCGACCAGCTGCGTTGATTCCACCGCGTTCGGCAAGTTTACGGTGATCATCGATTCAGGAATACGCGTGACGATTGCTCCCACGACCCCGACCATGGGTACGGGAGAGACGCTTCAGTTCACTGCGAATGTGACGGGCACGACCACCAATAAGGCCGTGACCTGGGCAGTTTGCCAGACCGCTGCCGCTGGCGGGCTCACGTGCGGTGGCGCTGGCCTGGGCAGCATTAGTGCGAGCGGGCTGTATCAAGCCCCCAACGCCCCAGCCTCTGTGATCGTGCAAGCCATATCGGCTGCCGATCAGAATCAATCTGCGACGACCAGCGTGTCGGTCGTCGCGGCGATTGCTCCGACCTTGACATCGATCGACCCCAGCACAGCGGCGCAGGGCTCGGTTCAGCAGGACGTGTACCTGACGGGGACGAACTTCTTTGCAACGGACACTGTGCTGGTCGGAGGCGTCGTTCTCCCCACGGCCAATGTTACGTTCCTCAGCTCAGCGCTTTTGCGCGTGACGGTTCCGGCAGCTCAACTCGCACAGGCGGAGACGATCTCGGTGGAAGTGCAGGATCAAGAAGGCAACCCACCTGCGCAAGCGAACTTGAACGTTGTCGCCGTGCGCCCGGCCGTCGTGGGCGCTACGCCGGATGCGGTGGCACAGAACGGTCTCGCGAGCCCGACCATCCTCTTGACCGGTGGATTCTTCTCGCCGCCCGGCGTTGTGAACGGCAATGTGATCGGCACAACCGCTACATTCAACGGGCAGGCGGTCAACAATGCGACCGTTAGCAGCAGCCGCCAATTGTCTCTCCCGATTCCATCCGGAGGCGTCGGGACGCCGGGCCTGTATCCCATCGTCGTAACGAACTCGGCTGTCGTGCTCGGCAATCTCGAGACTTTCACCTCTGCGCTGAATCTCAGCGTTACGCCGGTTCCGGCCTCGGTCCCGGTATCCGCGATTGCATCCTCGATTGGAGTCGGAGCGAGTCCCTCGGCCGTTGCGGTGGACGAAGCGGACGGGATCGCCGTCGTAGCCAATACTGGCGACGGCACAGTTTCTCTCATCAACCTAGCCACAGACACTGTGATTGGAGGACCCATCGCAGTCGGCAACCAGCCGACGGGAGTAGCTGTGGACGATCTTTTGCCTCATGCCATCGCACTCGTGGTGAATAGCGGCGACCAGACGGTGTCAGCCGTCGATCTAAAAACGCACGCGACCGTGGGAATTCCGCTGTCCATTTCGATCGGTCCGCAAAACACGTCTCCAATCCCGCTGGCGATCGGCGTCAACCCGATCACCCATCGGGCCCTAGTGGCTTACCAATCGACAAACCAAGCCACCGTTTTGGACGTCTCGACCGGGGTGGCGACGATCGTCCAGCAAATCGGTGGCGCCTCGGGATCGTTTGGCACGGGAGCCACTCCCGCCGTTGCGATCGATCGGCGGCTGAACTGGGCTGTCGTCACACCGGGCGGATCAGGGGCTGTGAATCTGGTCGACCTGGGACTCGACAAAGTGAACCCGGGATTGCCCAATGGAAGAGCGCCGCAGGTAATCGGCACCGTGACCATTTCGACCACGGCGCAGGGTATCGGAATCGACTCCGAGACGCATGAGGCCCTCGTGAGCGATCCCCAGCTCGGAACGCTGACGACGTTCAGCCTGCTGGACTTCTCTGTGAGCACCGTGTTTGATGGTGCCTCTGCCTTCAGCCAAAAGGGATTCGGAGCGGCAGCTGCGAGCGCTCTGGAAAACGTCGGAATCGCCGTTGACGGATCGGGCGGAGCAGTCATTGTGGATCTGCAGAGTGGCCTCGTATTGCAAACAGTTTCAGGCCTCGGCAGTTCGACTGGCACGCAGGCCGTGGCGGTCGATTCGGTGACGAATCAGGCGGTCGCCGTCAATCGGGATAGCAACAGTGTGTCGATCGTGTCGCTTGGAACGACGATCGATTCGTTGCAGATTGTCGACGCGAGCCCAGCCCTAGTCTTTGGCGGGCCCGGCACAGCCGCGGCTTCGCTCACCATCAATGGATCAGGCTTCGAGGCTGGCTCAACAGTCTTCCTAGACAGTACCGCTCTCGCGACGACTTTCGTGAGTTCGCGCCAGCTCACAGCGATCGTTCCAGCGCCCATGCTAAACACGCCGCGAAATTACGCGGTGCAGGTGCAAAACCCGGGCAGCGCTTTCTCAAACGTCACGGATCTAACGGTGGTTCAGGCGGTGCCGGTCGGAAACGGGCCGGTTGGCGTGGCGGTGGATACGGACCGCGACCTAGCCGTGGTGACGAATTCGACCGACGGCACCGTCTCGCTTGTTGCGCTCACGTCTCAGACGCCCGTGGGGCCGACGCAGACGCCGGCAGGCGCCATCGGCGTAGTCGGCAGCGCGATCACAGTTGGCACCGCGCCAGCCGGTGTCGGAGTGATTCCTCGCATGGGCCTCGCGCTCGTGGCCAATAGCGGAAGCAACGACGCGACTCTCGTGGACGTGACGCAGACCTACGGCCCTGTGAATTTGTGCGGCACAACGCCATCGTGCGCGGGCACGACGCCGACCGGCGTCGCGATCAATCGCGACTCGGCTACCGGCGTGATAACCGATGCCAATGTAACCAGTCCAACTTCGCTAGGCCAAGTCTCGTTGGCGCGCCTATCCGCGGCGACGTCCACCGCGCCGCCTTCCGGAGCTTTAACGACCGGACCCGCGATCGACCACAACCCGATCGCGGTTGCAGTGGATCCGAATCCGCTGTTCCCGTATGCGGCGGTTGCCACCGATTCCACCCAGAGCAGCGTGGATTTCCTCGATATGTCAACTGGCGGAACGCTCGCGGGTCGTGTGTCGAACCTGGAAAATCCGAGCGGCATTGTTTTCGATCCGGTGAATCAGATTTTCCTGGCTGCCAACAGCCTGGTGAATCAAGTCGTGCTCATCGATCCGACGGATTTCGTTGCGACCCCCGTGCGCGTCGGCATCGGACCCACTTCGCTCGATTACAGCTTCCAGACGAGCACCCTCGTGACGGTGAACTCGATCAGCCACA
Organism: Candidatus Acidiferrum sp.; assembly: GCA_035622585.1. Taxonomy (GTDB): domain Bacteria; phylum Acidobacteriota; class Terriglobia; order Acidiferrales; family UBA7541; genus Palsa-295. The sequence continues at coordinate 66,106 of DASPVC010000060.1, read as the reverse complement.
CGATGTCAGTTCTCTCCTACGTGTGTCCGCCGAGTCAAAGCGCCCCGGCATGTTTGGGGCCGCAGGTCCGCACGGTATTGGGACTCGGGGGCACCCAGGCGGCTGTGCCGGTGTTCGGCCCGAATGCAGTAGCCGTCGATCCGACACTGAATCTTGCCGTCTTGGTGGACGAGGACAACAATCAGGTCTTGCTCGTTCCGTTGCCGCACTAGTTTCGCGCCGGGCAACCAACGCTTGCTTGACCGTGCTCTTAATTGGCAGCTATAATGCCCGATTTCGACTGAACCAAATTTTCTCAATAGAGACTAATCGAGGAGTGAGAATGAAGATTCGAGCAGCAGTGCCGACCCTGGCAGCGTTGTTGATGACGCCCATTGCGTGGGGCCAGGCGAGCAGCACGGGCGTGCAATCGCCCATGAAAGTCGGGGTGATCAATATTCAGGCGGCCATCGCCGGTACGGCGGAGGGGAAGCAGGCCGCGGCGGAATTGCAGTCGCAGTTCACCCCCCGGACGACGGAGCTCCAGAATCTGCAGAAGCAGGGGCAGGACGTCGGCGCCCGGCTGCAAAATGGCCAGACAACGCTGAGCGACGACGAGAAGGCCAGGCTCCAGCGTGAGTACGATCAGTTGAATCGCACGTTTCAAAGAAAACAGCAGGAGTTTCAGGAAGACAGCCAGGAAGCCCAGCAAGACGTGGTCAATCGCATTGGGCGAAAGATGATCGACGTCCTGGACAAGTATTCGAAGGACAACGGTTATTCCGTGATCCTCGATACGTCATCCCAGCAGACGCCCGTGATCTTCGCAGCGAACCAAATCGACGTGACGCAGGACATCATCCGGTTGTACGACCAGGCCTATCCCGTGAAGGCCGCCACGTCGTCGGCGCCCGCGCCGAGGCCGGCGCCAAAGCCGGCTCCAGCGACGCCTGCGAAGCCGCAATAGCAACTGCCTGTTTCGATTGATGCTGCGGAGCCTCTCCGGTGGAAGCCGGAGAGGCTTTTGCTTTGAGGCGGCCAGCCGAACCCCGCGCCCCGGCATGGGAATTGTTCGTTGCGGTTCGTTCGGATATGATGTGAGCCCGCAAAACGCAGTGTTAATCGTGATTGGAAGATTGTCCGCGCGAGCGGCTTAGGAGGTTGCAAATGGCACTTTCGGTTGGAGCGGCGGCGCCGGATTTCAGCTTGAAGGATCAGAATCAGAAGGACGTAAGGCTCTCAGACTTCCAGGGAAAGAAAACCGTCGTTATCGTCTTCTACCCGCTGGATTGGAGTCCCATCTGCACCAACGAGCACGCCTGTTTCGTCAACGACATGAAACGCTTCGAGCAGTTGGATGCGCAGGTGCTCGGCCTCAGCGTGGATAGCGTGTGGTCGCACAAGGCGTTTGCGGAAAAGATGGGGATTCATTACCCGCTCCTCGCCGATTTTCAGCCGCGGGGCGCCGTCGCCGACAAGTTCGGCGTATATCTTGCCGACAAGGGCATCACGGGGCGCGCCATCGCCATTATCGATCGCAGCGGCAAGATGGCATGGTTCAAGAACTACGACATCCCGACTGTGCCGGATGTCAAGGAAGTTTCGGACGCTCTCGCGAAGCTGAAGTAGCCAGTCGGGCAGCTCAGGGCTTGCGCGCAAACGTGCGGATGTAGTCCACCACGTCCCAGCGCTGCTGCTCGTTCAGTTTGTCTGCGAATGCCGGCATCGGGCGCCGCCCTTTCGTCGTCTGCCAGTAGAGCTCTCCGTCGGTCAGGCGGTCCATCTTCGAGGCGTCCGTGAAATCCCCGGGAGCGACCGACAGCTCGCTCGCTTTCTCGCCTTTGCCGTCGCCAGATGGCCCGTGGCAGCTTCGACAATGCTTGGTGTACACCTCGGAGCCGGCCGCCAGGGCTCCGCTGCTTGGTGGAAATGGATTTTTCAGCTTCCGCGCTCTTGCAAGCGCAGTCCAGTTTTGCATCGCGAAGGCCATCGCTACTACGGCCGCTCCGACAGCCGCAAACACGGCCACGATGCCGCCACGCCGAAGAATTTTCTTGGATTGCGAGGACTGCCTGTTCAGAGAGGCGATGACGATGTGCCCTCGTTGCGAAGTAAACTGCAGGACCGGCTGAAATTTTCCCATAGACGTCTGGGATTTCCCATAGAAGACGTCGCTAACCCGACCCGTCGATTGCAGGGGACGCGCGAGCCGGGTTCTATGGAGCAGGATGCATGGCCCGAATGGCCGAAATCACGACGATCACGATCATGGCGACCACGTAGACGCGGAGCCCCCACAAGAGGATACGCACACCGAGGGAAAGATTGCGCCGGCCGAACTGCGTTCGCTGCTTTGCAGCGACCACCTGATCGGCTTCTAGCAGCGACAGCACCACGCCCGGGTCTTTGAGATCCGGTACCGCTGCAAGCTCGGCTTCGGCCTCAAATGGCTTTGAGCCCGTCTTTGTCTCTATGTGCGTTGATTTCATGCCACCATCCACACCATTCTTTGCCTAAAGTCTCTCGCCAAAGCTGATCGGAACAGTTCCACGGCAGCCGCTTCAGCTCATGTGAATCACGGTTGCTATGCCGAATCCCAGCCCCGCAATAATCAGGAGCACCGTCACTGCGATCGCCGCAGCGTTTTCCCAGAAGCCGTTCACATGCTCTTCCATCACTTCGCGGTCGTTCACGAGCAGCAGCAGAAACACGAGTGCCGGCGGCATCGCCAGCACGGCAATCACGTTGACGATCAGGACGATAAATTCGAGCGGCGCGTGGGGAATCAGCACCAACCCGGCCGCGGCACAGGCGGAGCCCAACAGCGTGGAATAGAAGGGCCACGCGTCGCGCAATGGACGGTTGAGGCTGTGCCCCGCATGCAGCACCTCGCCGAATGCATACGCGGATGAAGTGGAGATCGCGATGGCTGCCACGATTCCCGCTTCGAAAATGCCGAGCGCGAAAAGCGCTGCTCCGGCGCGCCCGATCCATGGTCGGAGGGCCTCGGCGAACTGCGCGGCCTCGAATTGCGACGGGTCGATGCCATGATGAAACAGCGGAGCAGTCGCGATAATCGTAGCAACGGCGAACACGGCGGCCAGCAGCGCGCCAAGAAAAGTGTCGAAACGTCCGGCGGTGATGTCGCGCGGCTGCATGCCTTTGTCGACGACCGCGCTCTGCTGGAAGAAAATCATCCATGGTGTCACCGTCGCGCCAATAACTGCGAGAACCAGCAGCAGGATGTCGAATGCGTCTCCATGCGGCAGGGGAGACCATGTCAGCAGGGAACGGCCCACGGCCGCCCAGTCGGGGCGCGCAAGAATCGCTGCTGGAACGAACAGCGCGTTGAAAATAGCCAGGCCCATTGTGATTCGCTCCCACGTCCAGTAACGGCCCGTCGTGATCGCTGCGAACACAATTGCAAGTCCGATACCCACGGCGACGACTGGCCGTACGCCGAAGAAGCCCAGGCCCGCGCGGATGCCGATGAACTCGGTGACCAGCGTCAGAAAATTTCCGAGCACGAGATCGCCCATCGAAAAGAATCCCCAGAATTTGCCGAACCTGTCGAAGATCAACTCGGCGTGACCCCGGTGTGTGACCGCGCCGAGGCGCACCGTCATTTCTTGAACCACGAGCCCCATCGCGAACGTGAGAACGATGAAAGGAACGAAGAATCCGACGCCAAAGCGCGCCCCAGTTGCGGCGTACGAAAGCATGCTCGGCGCGTCGTTTTCTCCGAGGAACACCAAAACTCCGGGCCCAATGAGAAGCCACAGCACCGAAAGCCGCCCGAAGATTTTCGACCGCCGCTCCGCCCAGCGCGCGCGGCCCACGCGCCACCGGTCGCGCGCGCGGTCTACATCCTCATGCGTCAGCAGTCCCGCCAGATCGCGGGCCAGCGGAGATGCGGCCGCCACGTCCGTCGTGGGATGAGCGGGGCCGAACGAAGGCGCCGATGAACCCTTTTTCCTTCTCGTCATATTAACCGCGCTAAACTTCCTGAATAAACTACGCTTAATAAATTCGTGCGTCAACGATGACGCCCGCGAGCGTTCCGAAAAATCATCCGACGCCTTCTCACGCTTTGTTATAGTTGCGGGATGACCCGTATGCCGTGACGTAAAGGAGAGGGCGATGCCCGAAGCGCCAAAGCAGCAACAGGTACAGATCAAGGCTGACGAAAAGGAACTGCTCGGCCAGTATTCGAATCTCGTTGTGGTGCATCACAACGCGGAAGAATTCACGTTGAATTTCATCTACGTGTTCCCGACGGTGCCACAAGGCAAGCTGGTCGCCAGCCTGATCGTAAGCCCGATGCACGCCAAGCGGCTGATGCGGGCGCTGCAGGAAAACGTGACGCGGTATGAGGCGCAGTTCGGAACGCTGCCCGAAGGGCCGCCTTCAGGGCAGGAACCCAACGTGGGATTTGTGCAGTAGGAGATCGGACGAGGCGTGTCGGTCTGAACGTCGTTTGCGGAAGCTATCGCACCAGGCCGCCATTCACGACCCAGCTTCCGCTTGCCTCCACGAATTCCAGACCAATCGCGTAACCAGCCCGCGGAACCGACTGGCAATAGGCCACGCGTGCGACCGAGCGGAAAGACCCGGTCGTTGTCGTAATCACGAGCCGGTCGTTCGTTTTCCACCGGCGGGTGCTCAGCACGCGAGCCCCGCGCGCGCTCACGTTCTCAGTGAAAGTTGCCTCCGTGCCGGGGAGTATTCCGTGACCGCTGATCTGAACCTCAACTTCCATCGGCACGCGCGCGTCGCGGCGCAAAGCGGAGAAAGACTTCGTCTTGGGGAGCCCAATCCCCAGTGGCATAGCTTCTGACCCCTTTGCCCCTTACAAGCAGGCTGCGATTTGATGAAGGCGCATTTTCCCGGCGCCTCGTCTTTTCATCCGGTACAGAGCAAGATCGGCCGCGCCGAGCAACTGCTCAATCGACGTCCCATCTTGCGGATAAACTGCCTGGCCCACGCTGACTGTAATAGCGGGCTCTTCCCCGTCCTGCGCCAGACGATCGCAGATTCGCAGGGCTGTCTGCTCGGCTTGGCGCGGCCCCGTCTCAGGAAGCACGAGGGCGAACTCGTCGCCGCCATACCGGGCGGGTATGTCGATGGACCGGCTGTTGTTCCGCAGCACAGCGCCAAGCCGCTTGATGGCGCGGCTTCCCATCAAATGGCCGAACCGGTCGTTGATCTTCTTTAGATCGTCCAGGTCGAAAAGTAGAACTGCGAAGCTGCGGCCCGTGCGGCGCGATCGCTGGATTTCATTCTCGATGGCTTCGAGCAGGCGGCGATGATTTGCCAATCCAGTGAGCGAATCGGAAGCCGCCATTCGGCTGACTTGATCGAACATCTCAGCGTTGTCGAGCAGCGTGCCTCCGAGTACGACCACGTAGCTCAACACCATCAGCACGTGCGCGAAGGTGTACGGAGCGTCCAGCGCGCGCTGCGACTGGCTCATCGTGAGGTGACAGATCACGTTGAGCCCTGCGCCGACGAAGAGAGCGCGATCGAGCGAAGAGCTGGCGCCCCGGAGCCTGCGACTGAATCCAATACTCGCAACTACGTAAATCGCTGCCGGCAGCAGGTCCCAGAATCGCGGCACGAACGCGCCGGGCTGAATCTTCGGCGCGCGCGGCAGCATGAAGTAAAAGACGCTGGTCAGGTAGGCCGCCGCCCCCACAATCAGCATCACTCCGGCAATCTCTTTGCCGGGATCGCGCGATACGGGGATCCTCCGCTCGACCACTAAAGCTGCGATCAGCACGATTCCGAGCAACGTCCGTCCAGCGAGCCAGCCGAGGGAAATCTCGTCGCTGATCGACGGGGTGACGAGCATGCCGCGGTAGAACGCGATACTGGTTCCTACCTCGATCAACCCCGCGACCACGAAACCGAAAGCCAGAATCAGCGACATGCGGTCGTGCGTCCCGCGGAACCGTACCATGGCGTTGGCGGCAAACGTGAACGCGATCAGGCTCCCCGCCATCTGCAGGTAGGTGCCGAGCAGGGGCTCCGCTGCATACGTAGAGTTGCGTAATACCCAAAGGAGGGCACAGTACGCCGCTGCGGCAGTCGCAATCAGCGCGAAGCGGACCCGGACATCCCCCAAGAACTTACGCATGCCGGCCACATTCCCCCCGAATCAAGAGCAAACACTGCCCCGCACTCGGATTGCACGTGGTATGCCGTTCTGAAACCGAGGACGGTCCTAGTTAAGTGTACGTGTTTTCTTCGGTCATCTCAGGCGAGATTTGCCGGGCGTATCAAAACGATACACATCCAGTCTCGGCCACGATGAAGTTTTTGCAGGCTTGAGAGCCTACTTGCCGAGGCTGGATTGACGGCTACGCCTTGGAAGGGGGAGCCGGTGGCAGGTCGTGAGCTTGGACCACGCTCTGGAAATTGATCTTCTTGTGGGTGCCGTCACAAAACGGCTTGGTCTCGGACTGTCCGCAGCGACACAGGCCAATTTTGTTCCGGCCACCCAAGCCGAAGGGCTTACCGTCCTGATCGACGATCTCGAAATCGCCTTCGACTCGAATCGAACCGTCGTTACGAATCGTTATCTTTGTGCCGGCCATTCAGCCCTCCGGTGTGGATTAGCCTGCTTTCATGCCGACCTTGCTTCGGCTCGTACAGGCGGTCTCAGTACTTCGGGATCGTCGGGTCCACCTCATCCGACCAGGCGAGGATACCACCCTTCAAATTCCAGATCTTGCGGAACCCAGCCTTCTGCAGGAACTGCACGGCGTCCGCCGAGCGCTTTCCACTGCGGCAGTGCGCAACGATTTCCTTCGAGCTATCCAGCTCGTGCACCCTGCGCGGCAGCTCGCCGAGCGGAATCAAGTGCCCGTGCAGGCTGCAGATCTGGTATTCGTGAGGCTCGCGCACGTCGAGAATGTAAAGATCCTCGCCGCGATCGAGGCGCGCCTTCAAGTCCTTCGGACTGATTTCAGGAATGTTTGTCACGGTGCTCGGTGCCTCCTCGCCGCGAATTCCACAGAATTCGGCGTAGTCGATCAGCTGTGTCACAGTGCGATGGTTGCCGCAGACTGGGCAATCGGGATTCTTCCGCAGCTTGAGCTCGCGGAATTTCATCGCGAGCGCATCAAACAGTAGCAGTCGGCCGATCAAGGGTTCGCCCTTGCCGATAATCAATTTGAGCGTCTCGGCCGCCTGAATCGTGCCGACGATGCCCGGCAGCACGCCCAGCACACCGCCTTCGGCGCACGAAGGCACCAGGCCTGGCGGAGGTGGTTCCGGGTACAGGCAGCGGTAGCATGGCCCGCCCGGGTAGCCGAATACGGTGATCTGGCCTTCAAATCGGAAAATCGATCCGTACACGTTGGGCTTGCCCAGCAAAACGCACGCGTCGTTCACCAGGTAGCGGGTCGGGAAATTGTCCGTGCCATCGACGATAATGTCGTAGTCTCGGAACAGCTCCAGAGCGTTTTCACTGCTCAAGCGCTCCTCGATCGCATCGATTCGAATGTCCGGATTCAGATTTCGCAGGCGGTCCGCCGCAGCCGTAATTTTGGGCCGCCCGATGTCGCTCGTGCCGAAGAGCACCTGCCTCTGCAGATTCGTGAAATCGACCACGTCAAAATCGACCACGCCGATGTGGCCCACGCCCGCCGCCGCAAGGTAAAGGCCCAGCGGCGCGCCGAGTCCGCCCGTGCCGATGCACAGCACTCGCGCCTGCTTGAGCTTGAGCTGCCCGTCCATGCCCACTTCCGGCATGATGAGGTGGCGGCTGTAGCGCAGCACTTCTTCTTTGGAAAGCGTTGCCGACGGCTTGCCGTCTCCCTGCGCCGCTGCTGGAACTCCTATTTTCGTTGCCATGGAAAAATTCTCCGTTCCAAACGCACCTACCTTCGAGCGCCTCCAGCGATGGACGGCACGATGCTGATCGTGTCGCCGGGCTTGACGCTCGTCTGATCCTTTTGCAGGTAGCGAATGTCTTCGTCGTTTACGTACACGTTCACAAAGCTGCGCAGGCGCCCGTCGTCCGAGAAAAGATGCTTCTTCAAATCTGAAAATTTCGTGGTGACGGCCGACAGCGCTTCGCCCACCGTCGCCGCCTGCACTTCGACGCTCTCCTGCTTGCCCGCATAGGCTCGCAGGGGCGTCGGTATGATGACCTTTACTGCCATTCGTCTTCCTCCTGTGCCTGCTATTGGATGCCCGCTGGATGCGCTACGGTTTCGATCGCCTCGGGATCGTACGCGGCGCGGTCGTCCTGCAATCGCCATGAAGTCGTGTCGCGCGGCACGCCCTTCTGGACACTCACGATGATGTAGCTATACCACGGCCACGCATGGTCGCGGTCATACTCGCTCGGCCGCGCCGGCGCATCGGGATGAGAATGATACCACCCGATCAGCTCGAGCCGCTTCTCCTGCGCGGTCTTTTCCGCGAGCCGGACGTCTTCCGGCGTCACTTCAAAACGGTTGCGCGGCGAATCGTCGCGCCGGTTAGCCAGCGGCATCAATTCGACCACCTCGCGCGAGCCATCGCCGTCGCGCCCAAGCAGCGCGCCGCAGCATTCGTGCGGATACGTCTTCACGCCGTGCGCATGAATGCGTTTCATCAGTCGCTCGTCTATTTTCAGCGGTGCGATGCTCACTCCTCGCTCCAGAATCGCTCGCTCAGATACTTTTCGCCCGAATCGGGGAACACCGTGACGATTACCGCGTGTTCGTTGCGTGGCACGCGCTTCGCCACTTGCAGGCACGCCCACAGCGCGGCGCCCGCGCTCATACCTACCAGAATGCCCTCCTCGCGCGCCAGACGCTTCGCCAGCTGCTGGGCCGGTTCCGTCTGCACTTCGATGTTTTCATCTGCCAGATTCGGATCGTAGATAGCCGGGACGATCGCGGTGGGCATGTGCTTCAGTCCTTCCAGCCCGTGAAAGCCCGAATCCGGCTGCATGCTGACGCAGCGGATTTTCGGGTTCAGCTCCTTCAGGCGACGCGTTGTGCCAATGAACGTGCCGCTCGTGCCTAGGCCCGCCACGAAATGCGTCACGCGCCCGCCCGTCTGCTGCCAGATTTCCGGGCCCGTCGTCGCGTAGTGCGCCGCCGGATTGGCCGGATTGCCGTACTGATCGGGATAGAAATACTTCTCCGGATCAGCCTCATAGATTTCCTTGACGCGCCGGATCGCGCCGTCCGTGCCCTCGTCTCCCGGCGTGTACACGATCTCGACGCCGTAGGCCCCAAGAATCTGCTTCCGCTCCTGCGACGCACTCGAGGGCAGGCACAACTTCACGCGATACCCCAGCGCCGCGCCGATCATGGCGTAGGCAATTCCCGTGTTGCCGCTCGTCGCGTCCAGGATCACTTTCCCGGGACGCAATTTGCCCGAGCGCTCGCCCTCGCGGATCATGGAGTACGCGGCGCGGTCCTTCACCGACCCGCCGGGATTAAACCACTCCGCCTTCGCGCAAATCTCGACGTTGGGGAACTCAGCCCCAAGGCGCGAAACCCGGATCAGCGGCGTGTTGCCGATGCGGTCCAGCAGGCTATCGCCGACCGGGCTAGCTTGGCTAGCCCGCTCCGTTGAGACCATGGGTTTGTTCGCTATCGTCACTCTTGTCTTCCTGCCTTCGGGGAATCCTTGTACTTCGCTAATTCGGAGCAGTTTAGCAGACTAGAGGCAGGGTCTACAGCAACAGGCGCAGGACACCGAAAATGGCAGGTATCGGGCGATGAGGGCCGCTTGCAGGGGCAACTTCATACGCCTATATGATGCTCGATGGCCCCTCAGGGAAGCAAGCCCAATCAGTAGCTCGAGCCTGCCCCGGACGGCATTACCTGGAACGCCAGCACGAGGTTACCGGGCATTCCTGCCGTGACGTTGAAGCCCGAAGTCACGTAGAGCATGTCGCCCGACACGGTCGGCCCGCTGCCGCTCATCGAGCCGCCGTGCGCCGTCACCCCGTTTACCGTCGCAAACCGGGGCGTCGTGTCGAAGTCCCAGATGATCTTTCCAGTCGCCGCTGAGTAGCCCCGCAGATGGCCGTCCATGGAGCCTGAGAAGACCACGCCCGGAACCGCAGTAACCGCCGCAAGCTGGCCCGCGCTGCAGCCCGGCGCGCCCTTGCACGCCGGCTCCGGCGGCATCGTCTTCCACACAAGCTTGCCGCTGCGGATGTCGATCGCCGCGAGCCCGCCCGGATTTGGCGGAGCCGCGCCCGTCAGTGTCGAAATGTCGGAGTTCGCCGCATACACCCTCTTTCCGTCGGTTGCCGATCCCCATTCGATTCCGCCGAGACCGCTGCCTTGCCCGATGCGGACCTGCCAGAGTTCTTTTCCTCCGTCGTCCGGATCGAGCCCGTACATCACGCCCGTCTTTTGCCCCGCCAGCAAGACGCGATGCCCGTGCCCCAAATCCTGCAAAATCGGCGATGAGCCGAAATCCACGTCGGGGCCGATTTGCGGCGGACAATTGATTCGCTGCGGACTGAGGCAGCCGAAGTTGAACACGTCGTTCGGCGTCTTCTGCTGCGCCCACAGCCTCTTTCCCGTCGCCAAATCGAACGCGACGATGGCGTCCGTGCCGTCCGCCGCCGGATCGACGTATGCGTCGCCCGTTCCCACGTAGATCCTTCCCAGCTTCGCATCAATCGTGGGCGCATCCCAAATCGCGCCTCCCGCGGGAGTGAATTTGGCGTGGCTCTCGCCCGGCTTCGCTTCGTGCGGCTCTTCCGTGATCGAGTAGCCTTTCCAGATCATTTTTCCTGTGAGCGCATCGATCGCCGTAACGCTTCCACGAAACGTGCAGCACGGATAATCAGGATCGCCTCCCGTCAGCTCCTCATTTCCCGCGGTGCCAACGTAGAGCCGCCCCTGATACAGCGTCGCCGCCCCCGTAACCCGCGCCGTGCGATGCGAGTCCACTTTCATTTTCCAGGCAAGCGTGCCGGTCTCGGCATCGACCGCATACAGATTCGCCTCGCCATCCGAGAAATACGCGAGAAACTTTCCGTTGCCCGCCGGTCCTACGGTGATGGCCGTACGCACCGTCGTCTCCGCCTGATAGACCCAGATCGTGCAGCCGGTCTCGGCATCGAGCGCATACACTTTGCCGTCGCCCGAGCCAACAAACACGCGTCCAGCGACGACCGTCGGCTGCCCATAGGCCGTGCTCGTGTCCGGCACGCCGAAGGCCCATTTCAATTTCAGCCTCGAGATATTGTCGGCGCCGATCGAGGTGTGCGCCTGATACCGCGAGTTGGCGATATCGACGCCCCAGCTGTTCCAGTTCTCGCGTCGCGCCACGCCGTCGGCTGTGATCGGTTTTTTCACCCGGCACAGGTTGGCCGACGCTTCCGCCGCGCTGTTCCCAGGATTCGTGGAAAGATACGCTGCAATCGCTTTGCGCTCAGCCTCTGTGACGCGGTTGCCATAGATCACCATCGCGCCGGATTCGAGCGCCCGCAGGATCTCTTCCTGCGTCTTCGTCGCCAGCACAGCCGGCGCGGGCGCCCGGTTCGGTCCCGTCGCCGCGTCGTTGTGGCACATCGCGCAGTGCCCCTTGAATAGCGCCTCGCCGTTTGGCGCCGCCTGCCCCGCCGCGCGCCCCGCGCAAGTCCCCACCGCCATGGCCAACAGTAGTGCAGCAACGAAACTCGATTTCGTCGTCATCCGGATCCCAGTGCGCATTCATTTGTGGCTTGCGCAGCAATGCCATATCAGTTTTGAGTCTCTGGCGCAAGGCGATAGCAAAACTACGGAAACGTGAGCGCCCACTTCGTCAGACAAGTGCTTCTTTCGACTTCGCAGCCGCCGCAGCGACTCGCTATCTGGCCGCTGACCGACTAGACTCATTTTGATGGACGTTCTCAAGGATCTCTTTCAAAGTCATTTCCACTTGCCGGTCGCGCGCTTGCAGCCGCTTCAGGGCGAGCTTGGCGGCTCGGGGCGCAAGATCATTCGCCTTTCAAACGAAGAAATCAGCGCGATCGGGGTCCTCTATGACGTACGCGAAGAGAACGTCGCTTTCCTCGAATTCTCCCGGCACTTTCGAAAGCACGGTCTGCCCGTGCCGGAAATCTACGCTGAGGATTTGGATCGAGGGGCCTATCTCGAAGAAGACCTCGGAGACACGACACTTTTCGAGTTTCTTTCGAAAAATCGTGCCGGCGACAAGATTGCTCCGCAGGTAATCGAAACATACCGTGCCGTCGTGGATCTGCTGCCACGTTTTCAGATCGAAGCGGGCCGCGGCCTGAACTATAAACTCTGCTATCCGCGCGCGCTCTTTGACGAGCAGTCCATCGCCTGGGATCTGAACTACTTCAAGTATTACTTCTTGAGGCTAGCCGGTATCCCTTTCAACGAACAATCTCTTGAGGATGATTTCGCCCGGCTGACGAAATTCCTGCTGACCGCGGACCTGAACCACTTTCTCTATCGGGATTTTCAATCGCGCAACATCATGTTGCGCGGCGGTCGGCCATTTTTTCTGGATTACCAGGGCGGCCGCAAAGGCGCGCTGCATTACGACATCGCCTCGCTCTTGTACGACGCGAAAGCCGATCTTCCGCCGGAACTGCGCCAGGAACTCCTCGATCGCTATATTCACCGGCTCGCGGATTTCGTTGAGATCGGGCGCGAAGCCTTCATGCGCCACTACTACGCCTACGTCTACGTCCGCATCATGCAGGCGCTGGGCGCGTACGGATTCCGCGGATTCTACGAGCGCAAGCCTCACTTTCTCCAGAGCGTGCCGTATGCGTTGAAGAACGTGCGCTGGCTGCTGCAGCACGTCGAGCTGCCGATCGCGGTGCCTACGCTTACGGACGTGTTCTCACGCATGGTGGCTTCCGCGCGGCTGCAGCGGCTTGGTCTTTCCGCCCCGGAAGAGCCGCAAACACTTCCTGCGAAGGAAGACCATCTCAGGGTGCGAATTTTCAGTTTCTCGTACCGCCGCGGAATACCCAAGGACGAGACCGGCCACGGTGGCGGATTCGTCTTCGACGCGCGCAGCGTCCCGAATCCGGGCCGCGAAGAGCAATTCAAGCCTCTGACCGGCAAGGACGCGCCGGTGATTGGCTATCTCAATCGACAAGAAAGGGTAAGCGAGTTTCTCACCGGCGTGATGACGCTCGTGGATGCCAGCGTGCGGGAGTATCAGCGGCGCGGCTTCACGAGTTTGTCCGTGTCGTTCGGCTGCACCGGCGGCCAGCATCGCTCCGTCTATTTCGCGGAGCGGCTGGCCGAACGATTGCGTGCCCGGAATGGCGTGGAGGTCATCGTGCAGCATCTCGAGCTGGAGAGCATGGGCAGATGAAAGCGATGATCCTGGCCGCGGGCCTGGGCACGCGCCTTCGTCCGCTGACCGACGATCGCCCCAAGGCGCTGGTGGAAGTCGCTGGCCGAACGATGCTCGAGATCACGCTGTCCCGCCTCCGCGCTTTCGATATCTGCGAAGTGATCGTCAACGCGCACCATTTCGCGGACATGATCGTCGACTATCTGAAAGCGCACGATAACTTCGGGATGCGAATCGAGGTATCCCGCGAGAAGGATTTGCTCGATACGGGCGGCGGCTTGAAGAAGGCCGCCTATTTTTTCCTTGGGAACTCGGGACGCGGCGAGGAGTTATTCATTTTGCACAACGTCGACGTGATCAGCACGATCGATCTCGGAAAGATGCTGCAATTTCACACCGCGCGCCAGGCGCTCGCCACCCTCGCAGTGCAACAGCGCGAAACATCGAGATACCTGCTCTTCGACGAGCAGAGTCAGCTCTGCGGTCGCCGCTCTGGCCCGGATTCAAAAGACGAAATCGTTCGGATTTCACAACAATTGCAAGCGCTGGCTTTCTGCGGCATCCACGTTATTTCGTCTCGCCTTCTTGCGCTGATGACGGAGGAAGGTGCGTTCTCCATCATCAATGCCTACTTGCGCCTCGCCGCGCAAGGCGAAAAGACCCTCGCGTTTCGGGCTGACGAATACTATTGGCGCGACCTCGGCAAGCCCGGCGACCTGCTGCAAGCGGCCGAAGATCTAAGGCAGAAGACCTGAAGCAGAAAGTTTTCGTGTAACCGTCAGTCTTGATCTTTTGGCTTTACAGACGCCCGGCGGAATTCATATCCTGAATGGCCATGTGGTACGTCAACAAGCGCTTCACGCAAGCTCAAGTCGAATCGCTCGGGGCGAAGGGCTTCACCGTTCGCAGCTCCGGCGGCGTGGTCCGCATCGAGAAATACAATTGCGGCGCCGAATTGCGCAGAGAGCCGCAGGGCGACTACGCAATGACCATCATCCCCTCGATCATGATGCAGGGGCAGTTCACGCACCTGTGGGATGCGGGCTACCAGAAATTTCTCCTGACCCACGACGGACGGAAGTTCCCGGTGCGCGTCAACGAACTCGCCGACCTGCGCCGCTTCAACGAAGAGCTGCGCACCGCGCTCGGCGTTTCGACTTACTACAACGAAGCGCTCGGCTCAACCTGCCACTACAGCGTCTACGACCGCGTCAAGGGCCGCGTCGGCGACGTGCCCGACGAAACCGTCGGCGCCCAGCCCAAGCACGACCACTAGTTTCCCAAGGTTTGCATGTGGCGCGGCGGCCTTCAGCGCGGCATCTTCTCGATGTTCTTGGCCGGTCCCCGCATTGTTGACAAGCCAACTGCCTGCGGATAGCATCCATGCCGGTAGGCCCTCCGATCAGAAGGTATCGGGTGGCGAGGAGCTTCCCATGTCCGTTTACCTGGAAGAATTGTCCGCCGTCGGCGCAGTTCGCTTCCCCGACATTCCCCTCTATCAGGGTTTCGGCGCGCCGGTGCGCCTCGAAGCTGATCTGCGGGATTGCGAAGTCACTTATGGCCAGGTGCCGAAGGATCTCAACGGAATTCTCTATCGAGTCGGCCCGGATCGTATGTACCCGCCGATGGGCGGTGACGACATTTTCATCGACGGCGACGGCATGGTGGTCATGTTCCGCTTCGAAAACGGACACGTCGATTTCAAGAGCCGCTACGTAAAGACCGCGCGCTACAAGCTTCAGGCCGAGAATCGCCGCGCGCTCTTTGGACGCTACCGCAACCGCTACACGCGCGATCCGATTGCGCAAGGCTGCAATTCCGGCGCGGCCAACACGAACGCCGTATGGCATGCTGGCAAACTGCTCGTGCTCAAAGAAGACGACATGCCCTACGAGCTCAATCCCTACACGCTCGAGACAATCGGCCGCTACGATTACGACGGCGCCATCAAGTCGATGTGGATGTCCGCGCATCCGCACCTCGACCAAACGACCAATGAGCTTCTGACGTTCGCGTATCAAGCCAAGGGCGATGGCACCACCGACGTCGCCTACTACGTGATTGGCCCCAACGGCAAACTGAAACATGAAGTCTGGTTCAACGCGCCGTGGGCCGGCATGGTCCACGACTTCGCCATTTCCGACAAGTACGTGATCTTCCCGTTCTTCCCGCTCCTCACCGATGTGGACGTGCTGAAAAAGGGCGGGCCGTTCTACACCTGGCATCGCGATCTGCAAACGGTGGTCGCCGTCGTCCCGCGCTACGGCACCGCCGATCAGGTCCGCTGGTTCCGCGGCGACACGAGCTTCGCCGGCCACATGATGAACGGCAGCACGGACGGCTCGAAAGTCAGCCTCGACGTCTGCCTCTCGCGCGGAAGTTCATTCCTCTTCTTCCCGAATCACGATGGCACGCCGCCCGACCCGAGCGAGGCAATCCCTCATCTCACGCGGCTGACGTTCGATGTGGCCGGCAACACGGAGAACTACAAAACCGAGCAGCTTTACGAATATATGTGCGAGATGCCGCGCGCCGACGATCGGTATTATGGCAACCGGACATACCGAAGGGGCTACGTCATTTGCCGCGACCCGAGGGTCCCGGGGTCAGGGAACATCGGATTCGGCGCCGTCGGCCAGTTCGATCACAAGACGGGCAACGCGAAAGTCTGGAATCCCGGAGAGAATTCGGGCGTGCAGGAGCCGCTCTTTGCGCCGCGCAAACCGAATTCGCCAGAAGGCGATGGCTATCTGCTCACGCTCGTCAATCGCATGGCTGAGAATCGGAGCGATCTCGCGATTCTTGACGCGCAGAACGTCGAGGCGGGACCCGTCGCGATCATCAAGCTGCCGCATCGCGTGCGCATGACGTTCCACGGCATGTGGGTTTCCGAGCAAGCGCTCAATAGCGGCCGCTACTCCGCCGTCCGCACGGCCTAGCGACTGGGGCCACTGCTCATCCCGGGCCTTGATGGCGTTCTGTGCGCTGGGTCCGCTGCCCTTGCGGCTGCCGCGCGCTACGCTGCAAAGCTAATTCGACAAATACGTCTTCAGCGCGTCTGCTGTCTTCTGAAGCGCGTCCTCGTAAGCCTTCGCGTCATAGTGGTCTCCGCCCTTGACGAAATCATGGTTTGCATCCGGGTAGACGGTCAGCTCAAACGATTTTCCCGCCGCCTTCGACGCTTGCTCGAGCGCGCTGTCCTTATCGGCGGTGCAGCAGCCATTTCGGAAATGATCCTTTCCGCCGGCGAACACGACGACAGGCACAGCCAAGCGGTTGGCGAACCCCGGCACGTCGCGGATGAAAGCGTTTGCCGGATACCACACCACAGCACCGGCCACCTGATCGGACGATTGCGTGCCCCAATACAGCTCTTCACCGCCGCCTAGCGAGAAGCCAACGAGAGCGACCTTGCCGGGGAGCGCATGGGGCATGGTCGTCGCTGTCTGAATGTCTCGCTTGACGCCTTGGCCATGCGTGTTCTCCTCCGCATTGCCGTCGAACAGCACGACGTCATAGCCAAGCTTGGCAATTTCGCTTGCGACTTCTTTGTAGTGCTCGGGACCGGACATGCCGGAGGCGAGCACGACTACCCGCCCTTTGCCCTGCGGCGGCGGGAACTCCTGCTGCGCGTTCGCAACGGAAGCGCCTGCGATGAGCGCGACGATGCCGAAAAATGCTGCGGCGCGAAGAAAACGGCTCATTGTTGTAGCCTCCTTTTGGTCCTGAGAAAACGGCGGAATTGTACACCCAGCGCTTGACGGCCTCGTGCAGCAAATTTCAACACTGGCTCTGCCGACCGGTCACCATGGCTCGCGGCGGCAAATCGGCACGCGCAGTCCGTTTGTGTTATGTCCGCTCGCGTGGTAAACGAGAGAACAGGGAAATGTACCGTGGCACAGGTCCTTGCGCTGATCGACGACATCTTTTTTCAGGCGAAGCTGTTCGAGACCGCCAAGCAGGTCGGCGTGGAGCTGCGCGCGTGCGCGACCCCCGATGCGCTTGACGCCGAGATTGCCAAGGCCCCGCCGAAGCTGATCGTCGTCGATTTGAACGCGCGCGCCAACCCGCTCGATGCCGTTGGCCGTGTGCACGCGACCGGTCGCGAGATTCCGCTGATCGGCTTCCTTTCGCACGTGCAGCTCGATCTTGCCGAACGCGCCCGCGCCGCTGGCTGCGCCGAAGTGATGCCGCGCTCCAAGTTCACCCAGAACCTGGCAACCATTCTCTCGCGCGCGAAATCGGAACCTTGATGAATTCACGCCGCCTTCTTGTCATCGTTCCGGTCGCCGCTGTGTTGGTCGCGGCGCTGCTCCCTGCCTGCGCCGCAGCGCAGGATGGCCGCGAATCGGAAGCCCCCGCTGCGCTCGCAGCCGCGCTCTCCGCCGCCTGTCGCGCGAACGAAACTCAGTTCGAAAACTATCTGACGGTCGATAATGCCGCGGCCTTTCGCGCCTTGCCCGAAGAGCAGCGATCGGCCGTCCTGAAGCGCTTTTCGCTCGCGGACGAGCCCGGCAAGCCTTTGCTCTCTTCCGACGATCAGAATCACACCGTACTTCGCTGCACCGCGCCCGGGGGCACCTCCGAATTTCGCTTCGGCGATACCCGCACGCGCGAAAATCTCGCGTTCATTCCCGTGGCGGTGAAAGATAGCGAGAGCACCGAGTTTGGCCTCGTGCGCGAAAATGGCGGCTGGCGCTTGATTTCGCTCGGCCTCGTGCTTCTGGATATCCAGCAGCTTTCCAAGCAATGGGCCGAATCGGATCTCGCGGCGCGTGAGGATGGTGCGGTCGCAAACCTTCGCGCCCTGAGCGACGCGATTCAGACGTATCGCCGCGCTTTCGGCAAATTGCCGGATTCGCTGGCGCAGCTTGGACCTGCGCCCAAGGATCAGGTTTCTCCCGATCAGGCCGACCTCGTGAGCGATCAGCTCGCGGCGGGCGATGGCGGCGGCTACCGCTTCCGCTATCGCATTGTGTCCGGCGCCGAAGAGGGCGACGACGCGTTCGAATTGGCTGCAATGCCCGATGACTATGGCAAGACTGGTCGCCGCTCGTTCTTGGTCGACGCCACCGGAAAGTTTCACGGCGCGGATAAACGCGGTGATCAGGCCACCGAGGATGACCCGGTGGTTCCGTGATTTCCCGAAAGGACTCTCAATGAAGATTCGCTCGCTGGCACGGTTCGCAGTCCTAATCGCGGTGGTGAGTTGCGCCTGCGTTGCGCAAGAGTCCGAGAGCGAGCGGACCCCTGATTCCGTCGCCAAAGACATCGTTCAGAAGATCGCCGCGGGCCAGTTCGATAGCGTGGAGGCGCAATATACGCCGCAGGTGGCCGCCGCGCTCGCTCCCGGAAGGCTTGCGGGAGCCTGGGCGAGCGTGCTCGAGCAGGAGGGATCGTTCGACTCCGTCGCTTCGGCCGTCACGGGCAAGGTCCAGACGTTCGATGTGGTGTTGCTCGTGTGCAAGTTTCAAAAGGGCCTCATCGACGTGCAGATTGCCCTCACCGCAGAAGCGAAGATCGCCGGCATCCATTTTGGCCCGCATCGCGAGCCGCCTCCGCCGTGGACCGCTCCCGCCTATGCCAGGCCGGATTTGTTCAGCGAGCAGCCGCTCACGCTGGTGAACGGCAAGTACGAGTTGCCGGGAACGCTCGCTCTGCCGAAGGGCAATGGTCCTTTTGCGGCCGTCGTTTTGGTGCAGGGCTCAGGCCCGCACGATCAGGACGAAACCGTTGGCGCAAACAAGCCCTTCGAAGACCTCGCCTGGGGCCTCGCGAGCCGCGGTGTCGCCGTCTACCGCTATGTCAAACGCACGCAAAAGTACGGTCCGCAAAGCAGCGAGGATCCCGCCAAATTGACCGTGGATGAGGAAACCGTCAGCGACGCGCGCGCCGCCGTCGCGCTCCTTGCCAGGCAGAGCAAGATTGATCCGCAGCGCATCTTCCTGCTCGGACACAGTCTTGGTGCGTACCTCGCGCCGCGCGTTGCCACGGGCGACGTGCAAATCGCCGGTATCGTCATGATGGCGGCCAATACGCAGCCGATGGAAAAACTTCTGGTGGATGAGGTGCACTACGTCGTTGCGAATGGACCTGCTCCTACGGCTGACGAGCAGAAACAGGTCGCGGCCGTCGAGGACGCTGCGCGAAAGATTGATAGCCCGGACCTGAAGCCCGGAGATACCGTCACCGTATTAGGCGGCCCCATGCCGGCTTCCTACTGGCTCGATCTGCGCGACTATCATCCGGTTGCCGCTGCGCAGGCGCTCAAGATTCCGATTCTAATCCTTCAGGGCGGGCGCGATTTTCAGGTGCCGCCGGCGACCAATTTCGAGGAGTGGAAGAAGGCGCTTTCGGCGAACAAGAACGTCACATTCAAACTCTATCCGGCTCTCAACCATCTCTTCGTCGCGGGCACAGGCCCTTCGCTCCCGCAGGACTATGACAAGCTCGGCCACGTCGATGAGCAGGTGATTGCGGATATCGCAGCTTGGGTCCCCTCCGGCGGCGAGACCCCCCATCTCGGCCAAAGCCACTAGGCTGCTGCCTATCGCCGCGCGTTTTTCTTCGTAGGGGCACAACATGCTGTGCCTGGCACGAATACTTGCCTCAGTTTGGCCATCGTTCTATAGCAGGTTTCTAGGGTTCGCACCGGAAACAAACCGCATAGTCGCGGTGTCAAAAAAACCGAGTGGACAATCCAGAGAAAACGGAGAGACGCCGTCGATGTCCTACAAGCCCGAAGCTCCACCCGTGATCGCTACTCCGAACGTCATTCCGATGGCGGATATCATGCTCGTGCTACTCATCATTTTCATGGTGATCACGCCGATCCTGGTGCCCGGCGCGCCCGTAAATATGGCCAAAGCGCAGAACGCGAATGCGATGCCAAACGCTGGCCGCGACGACGCGATCATCGTGGCGGTCACGCGAGATGGCAGCGTCTTTCTCAGCCCCGGCAACAAGAAGATCGCCCTCGAAGGCATCACCGACAGCGTCAAAGACTTGATTGCGGGCCGCCTCGACAGAACGATCTACGTTCGCTCCGATGCTCGCGCCAAATATGGCGATGTCGTCCGAGCGGTCGATGAAGTTCGCGCAGCCGGCGTTGAAAACATCGGCTTGCTCACTGAGAAGATTCAAAAGACACCCGCGTCGTCTCCGCCGGGCGCCTAGCTCCGACGAGACACTGGCATACGCAATGCGCCAAGGAGCATCTCCATGGGATTAGACGTTGGTGCAGACAAGAAAGGGCCAGTTTCGGATCCCAACATCGTCCCGCTGATCGACGTTCTGTTGGTGTTGATCATCATCTTCATAGTGATCGCGCCGAAGGTGCCCACCGGATTGCCCGCGCAGGTTCCCCAGCCTCCGACGAAACCGACTCCGCCGCAATCTGAACCCGCCGCAATCGTCGTGCAGGTGATGCCAGGTGGAAAGCTGCTGATTAACCGCGATAAGAGTGATTGGGATGCGCTTGGCCCTCGCCTCTCCGAAATTTTCAAAGAACGCGCGGACAAGGTGGCCTTCGTGACGGGCGACAAGGATGTTTCGTTCGCACAAGTGGCGCGGGCGATTGACATCATGCGCGGCGCCGGGATCGAGCACGTGGGCCTGATCATGGCTCGCACGACCTCCGAGGAATAGCAGTCCGCTTCGTTGACACTCCTTACAGCGGCTGCTAGATTTCTTAGTTAGTGCGTCTCACGCGACCCAAACGGCATCTCACAAATCTCAATCTTGCAGTTTCCGCGATTCTCTTCGCGTTGCTTGCTGGCGGTTGTGCCGCGAGCCGCACGACCGTTGTACGGCCGTCCGGCGCTCCCATTCCGCTTCAGGCCGCGACGAAACAGGACCTGATCGCGCGCTACAATCAGGAAGCAGCGGCGGTGACCTCGCTCAATGCTACCGTCACCATGACGCTGACAGCTGGCTCCGCCTACACCGGCGTGATCAAGCAGTACCACGAGATCAATGGTTTTATTTTGGCCGCAAAGCCGGCGAGCATCCGGGTGCTGGGGCAGGCTCCGGTTGTGGGTACCAACATCTTCGACATGGTGAGCGACGGCGAAACGTTTCACATCTTCATCCCTTCGCAGCACAAATTCATCACCGGCCCGGCGAGCTTACAGCGGCAATCCGCGAAGCCCATCGAGAACATGCGCCCGCAGCACCTCGTGAATGCGATCTTCTGGGAACCAATTCCCGCGAACACACCAATTCTCATAGAGGAAGCGGCCGATGAAATGGCGCGATACTATGTCTTGACGGTTATTCGCGCAGCCAGTTCGGCGGCGCCATCGGCACCGGAGGCCACGTCCGACTGGGAAATTATGAAGAGAATTTGGTTCGACCGCTCGGATTTGAACGTGGCGCGAGTGCAGAGTTATGAGCCCGGCGGCAAGCTCGGCTCGGACGTTTCCTACGCCGGATGGGGCGCTTTCGGAGACGTCCACTATTCACACCAGATTTCTCTGAGCCGGCCGGACAACGACTACAAGCTTCAGATCGGGATCAAGAAAGTGGCGTTCAACGAAGCGGTTCCGGCCGAGAAGTTCGTGTTGCAGCAGCCTCCCGGTACTGAATTGGTTGATGCTGGCGCGGAATCCACAGAAACAAAGCCGAAGGAGAATAATCCTTGATCGGGCACCTGGTCGTGCGCAACGCGTTGCATCGCCCCGTTCGAACGGCGATCACGGTGATTGCTGTCGCCATCGAAGTCACGCTGGTCATTATCGTCGTCGGCCTGACGAGCGGCCTGGTGCTCGACGTCGCGAAGCGGACGGAGGGCATCGGCGCCGACATCATGGTCCAGCCTCCGTCGGCATCGGTGTTCATGGCGTTCAGCGGCGCGCCCATGCCCATCACCATCGGCACGAAACTGGCGCAGCTTGAATACGTGCAGGCCGTCTCGCCGGTGCTCGTGCAATTCAATTCCGTGAACGGGCTCGACCTCGTGTACGGCATCCAGCCCGACACGTTCCGCCAGGTCTCCAGTGGTTTCGTCGTACTTTCCGGCACTGAGCTGCAAGACCCGAACGACATCCTGGTCGATGACGTCTATGCCCGGTCGCGAAAGATCAAAGTCGGGCAGATGCTGCACGTCCTCGAACACGATTTTCACGTGGCGGGAATCATTGAACATGGCAAAGGCGCGCGGCTGTTCGTTCTGATATCCACCCTGCAAGAGATGTCCGGCGCGCGCGACAAGGCTTCGATCTTTTTCCTCAAATGCGACCGCTCGGACCACACGGCGGCGGCGATGGACGAGGTGCGCGAGCTGCTGCCGCGCTATGAAATCCGGCCGCTCAAGGACTATATGTCGCAGATCACGTCCTCGAGCTTGCCGGGCCTCGATATTTTCATCAACGTCATGATCGGCATCGCCGTCGGAATCGGATTCCTGGTGACTTTTCTCTCCATGTACACCACGATCATCGAGCGCACGCGAGAGATCGGCGTGCTGAAATCGCTCGGCGCCTCCAAGCCGTACATCGTCGAAATCATTCTCAGCGAGACAAGCCTGCTCTGTGTGGGCGGCGTTGCGGCGGGCGTCGGATTCAGCTACCTGATGCGGGTGATCCTTATCAAAGTGTGGCCTTCTTTGAGCATTCTGATCACTCTCAAGTGGATATGCCTTGCCGGCGCCATTGCCATGGTCGGAGGCCTTTTGGGTGCCGGCTATCCCGCGTGGCTTGCCAGCCGCAAGGACCCGGTCGAAGCCCTCGCCTACGAGTAGGAATGAAGCGAACGCGGCCATCGGCCGGTCTTCACGGTGTATCCCTGCTAGGCAGAAGCCGAAAACCCGACTAGAATATTTTAATTCGCAAGGGAAGGTTTGCTCGCACCGGGGGCCGGCTTGGAGCCGATACTCAAGACTGAAAACCTGTGGAAGGTCTATCGCACCGGCAAAGTGGAAGTGCCGGCTCTGAGCGGTGTCAGCATCGAAGTCATGCCCGGCGAATTTGTGTCGATCATGGGTCCGTCCGGCTGCGGGAAGTCGACTCTCCTCCACGTGATCGGGGGACTTGCGCAGGCGACCAGCGGGCGCGTCCTCATTGACGGAAACGATCTGACGCAGATGAGCGACGCCGAGCGCACCCTGCTGCGCCGCCACAAGATCGGCTTCGTGTTTCAGCGGTTCAATCTGCTGCCGACGATCGATGCCTATCACAATATCGCGATCGCGCAGCACATTCACGGGAACGGGTTCGATCCGCACCGTTTCGAAACGGTCGCCGCGCTGCTTGGTCTCAAGGAGCGCCTCCGCCACAAACCTTCGGAGCTTTCCGGCGGCGAGCAGCAGCGTGTGGCCATCGCTCGAGCCATCATCAGCGAGCCGAAAATTCTTCTGGCGGACGAGCCCACCGGAAACCTGGATACGAAGACCTCCGAAGCCGTGCTCGGTCTCCTGCGCCAGCTCAACAAAGATCTCGGGCAAACGATCGTGATGATCACTCACAACCCGGACGCCGCAGCGTATGGCAATCGCGTGCTGCACATGCGCGACGGGATGGTAGTCAACGGCGCCGCTCACTGACCCATGCGCGCGCTCTGGCGAGGCATCGTTCGGACGATTTTCTGGTCGTACGAGAGAGGAAGCTGGCCGTACGACGTGCTGGTAGGCGTCATCCTGGTGTTCGTGCTGCTGGCGCCGCGCTCGTGGTTTCACGACCGGCCGCAGGAAGTCGTCGCGTCGAGTTCGAGCGTTCAATTGGTGGCCGAAGATTCCGACGCGCGCACGCGCACGTATCGCCTGGATGCGGTGGCGCTCTCGCCGCAAAAGCGCACGGCAAAGCCGACGCCGGAGCTGGAACGCGAGACGCACGCGATCCTGAGCCGCACGGTGGACGATCTGCGCGACAGGCCGTTTCAGGTGGTGCGCATCGATCCCGCGCTCGCGAGCGATGGCTCGGTGAGCTACTACGACGTGACCGTTCGTCAGTAGAGGAAGATCGTGGCGACGAAAGTAGATTTCAGCCGGCCAGCCAAAGAGCGCATCGACGCAGCCTTTCGCGCGCTCCAATCGCTGCTCGACCGCCGCGCGACGACCGCCGAAGTCGTTCGCGAGCACCACAGCCACGGCGAGTCCTATCATCCCGCCGCGCTGCCGGACGTGGTCTGCTTTCCGCATTCGACCGAAGAGGTCAGCGAAATCCTGAAAATCAGCGCGAAATATCAGGTGCCCGTGATCCCGTTTGGCGCGGGCACGTCGATGGAGGCGCAGGTCAACGCGATTCACGGCGGCATTGCCATCGACATGCGCGAGATGAATAAGATTCTGCGCATCAGCCCCGAGGATTTGCAGGCGACCGTCGAGGCCGGGGTCACGCGCTTGCAGCTCAATAAGGCGCTGGCGAACACCGGCTTCACGTTTTTCATCGATCCCGGAGCGGACGCCACGTTCGGCGGCATGACTTCCACTCGCGCCTCGGGAACGACTGCCGTGCGCTACGGGACGATGCGCGAAAACGTGATGGGCCTTACGGTCGTGCTCGCCGATGGGCGCGTGATCAAAACGGGCACTGCGGCGCGCAAATCCGCCGCAGGCTACGATCTCACGCGGCTGTTCGTCGGCGCCGAAGGCACGCTCGGCGTGATCACAGAAATCACGCTGCGGCTGCATCCACTGCCTGAAGCGGTCGGCGCGGCGTGCTGCACGTTCGCCACGATTCGCGACGCGGTCGAAACGGCGATCGCCATCATTCAGCTCGGCATCCCGGTCGCGCGCATCGAGCTGATGGACGAAGCTCAGATCGACGCCTGCAACAAATACTCGAAGACGAACTATCCCGTCGCGCCGCTGCTCTTTTTCGAATTTCACGGCGATAGCGAGCGCTACGTCGCCGAGCAGGCGGAGACAGTCCGCCAACTTGCCGGCGATCATCACGGCACGGGCTTTCAATTGTTCACGACGCCCGAAGAGCGCGCGACGCTCTGGGAGATGCGCCACCAGGCCTACTTCGCGAATCTCCAAGTTCGCAAGGGCGCGAAGATGTTCACCACGGACATCTGCGTCCCGATCTCGCGCCTCGCGGATTGCATCGTGGCGGCGAAGGAGGACACGGCACGCGCGTCGTTTCCCGCGCCGATCGTCGGCCACGTGGGCGACGGAAATTTCCATATGTCCTTCATGCTCGATCCCGAAAATCCCGCGGAGCTGGCCGAAGCGAAAGTCCTCGAAGAGAAAATCATTTTGCGCGCGCTCGAAATGGGCGGGACGTGCACCGGCGAACACGGCATCGGCATCGGCCGGAAGAAATATCTTTCCGTCGAGCACGGGCCCGGCGTGGACGTGATGCGCGCGCTCAAGCAAGCCCTCGATCCCGACAACCGCATGAACCCCGGCAAAATGGTCGAGCCGCAGGCTCTCTTCGGCGATCCCGGCTCCGCGCAACCCTGAGTGGCTGTCATCCCGAGCCCAGCCCCGACGCTTTCGGTTGGGGATGGTGGTGAGGCCCGCCTGCCGGCGAGGCAGGGATCTGCTTTCGTCTTGCCCGAAGACCCCCCGAGAAATTGTCGAGTAGCCGAGACGCCGATCGTTTGTTTTGAATGAGTTGCGGCGAAATCTACTCGGAAAACATTGTCGAGTAGAAACGGCAGACGAGCTAAGTTGCTGAGGCACAAAGTGATAGCGCGCTCGCCGAGGCGGCTGCGCTGCGCGATCTGTGTTGCGCAATCTTCGGAGTATTGACGGGTAGATTGTGCCTCGGACCTTTGTTTTGAGCGGGTTACAGAAGATTCTATTCGGCAGTACTGTCGGGCAGATTTGTGGATCGCGCGGCAAACGGAGGGGTCCCTCGACTCCCGTTGGTCGCTCAGGACGACGATCCTGGCCGGATCGTCGATTCCCATTCGACAGTATTGTCGAGTAGCGGAATCGAGGTCGGATGTGCAGCGTTGAAGGTCGGGAACTCCAAAGGCGAAGGCTGCCGGGCTGAAGTCCCCGGCGCTACGTTCAAACCTCGGAGCTGCCCGTCGCTCGATATTCCCCAGGCTGCACACACTTGTACCCGGCCCTGTCAGGGCCGCTGGCGGCGCCACAACAACGGTCTGATCTCCCAGGCTCGCCTTACCGGCGACCTGGGAGCCCTGTCTTGCGACCATGCTGCCATGTTTCGAGATGGGGAGAGCCGCGTCAAGCGCGAAAGTCTATGGACTATTTGGGAGTCTTGATACTGGACGCTAGACGCCCGAAGTTCTTCGATGAGCGCCCGATCCTCCGGTGCTAAGCGGCCGTGCGGTGAGGTGAATGCGGCCCACCCTCACAGGCCTGGGACAAAGGGCGAAACGCGGGCCACGCCTCAGCCCATATGACACTTACTGTTTATCCCAAACGATGACTTGTGTAATCGGCTGGCCTTTCGCATCCGTTGTTTTTCTTGTTTGAGTTGTAACCCTACCGTCTTTTGAAACTACAAACCGCTCTGTCGCCACCACCTTGCCTGCCTTTGTAGTTGTGCTTGTGAGCGTATACGGGTCGATGCGCTTGGGAGCAGACATGTCCGCTCCACCAGCTGCTCCCGTGCCAACAAGCGGGGCGGGCGTGCCGTCTAACTTGGCCGTGACGCTGAACGCGATGGGGCTTCCATCTGCGGCGACTCCATTGAACGTAATTTTCTCTCCGTTGCCTTGCGCTTCAACTGTTCGCATCTCGCTCTTCGGTGCTGGCATGCCAGCAAAATTCGACTTTGCGAGATTAAGCTTCCATGTGCCGACTCTGGGGTCAGCAGCGTTCTGCGCCAGCATTAGGCCCGAGCCAGCCAAAGCCACAACGACAACAGCGACAATCGTCAAGACTCGTTTCATATGTTTCTCCCTTTTGACTTTCGTATTTCCGTTGGATGGTGGAACTGGTAAGAGACAGGGCCGAAGGGGCCGAAGATCACTTGGAATGGGACGACATTACTCGCGTTCTCAGAGAAGTCAAATCAATTTAGTATTAACAGAGAAAGATTTGGAAGCGGGAGGTCTAGCCTTACGGAAAAATGGGCAGCCCACTCGTCAGCGTTAGTTAGAAGAGTGCGAGCTGTCAGAGGTCCTGCCGACAGGCGCTCAGGGTGGAAAGCCGTGGTCTGGCGGGGACCGCTACGAAATGGGGGCTCGTCGTTATCGCGGCAGCGTAGCCCAGGTTGCAGGGACGTCGACGAGGGGGCGGTCGAGGTCGGCGATGGATTCGACGCCGAGGAGGGCGAGAGCGCGCTGCAGATCGGCGCGGAGGATTTCGAGAGCGCGCGTGACGCCGGCTTCTCCCGCGGCGCCGAGACCATAGGCGTAGGCGCGGCCGATCAGAACGGCGCGCGCGCCGAGGCAGATTGCTTTCACGATGTCGCTGCCGCGGCGAATGCCGCCATCCATCAGGACTTCCGCGCGGCCATTCATGGCTTTCACCACTTCCGGCAGGGCACGCAACGTGGCGGCGACGCCATCGAGCTGGCGTCCACCGTGATTCGAAACGACGACGCCGGCTGCGCCTTCGTCGAGCGCGCGACGCGCATCTTCAGCGGTGAGCACTCCTTTGACGACAACCGGGCCGGACCAGGCTTTGCGAATCCATGCGAGGTCGGCCCAAGTGACCACTGACTGGGCCAAGGCTGCCTGCGTTTCGGAAAGCAGCATCGGTCCGCGGCCGGGAACGATCACGTTGGGCAGGACGAGCATGCGTCCGTCGGCGAGAAAGCCAGCGAGCCATTCGGGATGCGCGAGCACTTGCGGCAGAAAGCGAATTTTGGAGAAAAGGCTGCTGCCGATCAGTGCGCCGGCGCCATTGCGAATGTCGCGTTCGCGGAAGCCGAACGTGCCGGTATCGATCGTGATCGCGAGGACCGTGAACCCTGCCGCACGCGCGCGGGCGAGAGCGGCCTCGGCGGCTTCGCGGCCTCCGACGAGATAGAGCTGATACCACTTGGGTCCGGAGGTGGCCGCGGCCACGTCTTCGAGAGAGCTGCCGGAAATCGTCGTGAGCGTGAAGCCGACGCCGGCCTTGCCTGCGGCGCGCGCGGCGCAGACTTCGCCTCGCGGATGAATCAGGCGGCTGAAGCCGACGGGCGCGAGGAGCAGCGGCATGGCGAGGTCGGAGCCGAGGACGGAGGCGCGCGTGTCGCACTTCTTGACGGCCACGGCGTTGCGCGGGCGGAAGGTGACTTCTTCGAAGGCGCGCGTGTTCTCGCGCAAGGTGACTTCGCCTTCGGCACCGCCGTCAACGTAGTCGAAGACAACATGTGGCAGGCGCATCTGCGCGACGCGGCGGAGATCGCCGACGTTCACGACGCGCGGCGAAGCGACTCTGCGCTCTTGGCGCGTCATCGGACTAAACCGTCCGCTCGCTGGCTGGACAAATCCTGACTCGGATCAATCAAAGGAATTGATTTTCTCCGCGCCATTCTACCGAAATCGGCTCATAGCCGGAAAAGACGTTCTGCGTTGCCGTGCGCGATTCGTTCGCGATCGGCGGTGCTGACCGGCAAACTGTCGAGGAAGGCGCGCGCTCGCGTCATGGAGCCGTAAGGATGGTCGGCTGAGAACATGATCCTGTCCACGCCGACTTCCAAAAATAAATCAAGGAACGTCGGAGTGAAATTGAAACCGCTGAACGTGTAATGGACGTTCTCGCGGAGGTAAGCGCTCATCGGGCGCTTGAGCTTGGTCAAAGAGACGGACATCGTATCCAGTCTCGGCAACATGAATGGAAGCGCTTCGCCCATGTGGCCGATCACGACTTGCAGCTTCGGAAACCGGTCGAATACTCCGCCGAGAATGAGGCGAATCACATGGACCGCAGTCTCGATGTGCCAGCCCCAACCGGGGCCCATGAGCGTTTCAACGACAGCCGGCGCGAAGCCCGAGTAGGACGCGTCGATCACCGGCTGGGGCGGGTAGGTGGGGTGAACGTAAATTGGAACGTCCAATGCTTCGGCACGCTCGAAAATGGGCCAGAAGAATTTGTCGTCCAGGTAGCGGCCTCGGACGTGGCCGTTGATCATCGCTCCTTTGAATCCATAATCGCGAACCGTGCGTTCCAGTTCGGAGGCGGCTTTCTCGGGCGCCGCGGTCGGCAGTGTTGCAAAGCCGGCGAACCGGTTCGGGTGTTTTCGCACGGCGTTCGCAAGGCAGTCGTTCGCGTCGCGGGCTATCGCGATCGCATCGGAGGCTTCGAGCTGTTCCACGCCGGGAGCGGTGAGCGACAGGACCTGCATGCTGATATTGGCGGCATCCATCTCCGCGATTCTTCCTTCGCCGACGTCGCACAATCTTTCGAGCACACCGGCAACAGGACTTCCCGGAATCTTGGCAGCTTCCTTGAGCCTCCGGCCGGGGCCGTCCAGGAATGCCGGCGTGGCGAAATGCTCTTCGAGAGTAATGGTTCGCATGGCGGCGGACAGTGTAGCGCAGCTTCGGTTGCGACTGGAATGCGATTGCAGAGCGCAGGGACAGTGGCGTCGCTCGGGGCAATCATGCAAACGCGTTTTGTGAGCGAGCCGGACTAGTATAGAGTTTCGCGGGGAGATGAGATGAAGGTTGGGGACGCGATTGCGGAAATTTTGAAGCGCGAGGGCGTGGAGATCCTGTTCGCGTATCCGGTGAACCATGTGATCGAGTCCGCGGCCGCGGCGGGAATCCGGCCAATCATCGTGCGGCAGGAGCGCGTCGGGCTGCACATGGCGGACGCCATTTCGCGGGTCACAAGCGGGCGGAAGATCGGCGTGTTCGCGATGCAGCACGGGCCGGGATCAGAGAATTCGTTTGGCGGCGTGGCGCAGGCGTACAGCGAATCGGTGCCGACTCTGGTGCTGCCGATGGGCTACGCGCGGAGGCTGGCGCACGTCAGCCCGAATTTCAATTCGGTCGCGAGCATGCGGACGGTGACGAAGTCGGCAGAGCCGATCGTTTCCGCCGCTGAGATTCCCAACATTTTTCGGCGCGCGTTTTCGCGGCTGCGCAATGGGCGCGGCGGGCCGGCGCTGATCGAGATTCCGCAGGATCTGTTTCCGGAAGAGTTCCCGGGGCCGCTCGTCTACGAACCGGCGACTGCGACGCGGTACGGTCCGGACATCGCGGAAGTGCGGCGCGCAGCGGCGGCGCTGGTCGAGGCGAAGAGTCCGGTGATTTACGCGGGGCAGGGAATTCACTGGGCGCGGGCGTGGGAGCCGCTGAAGAAACTCGCGGAATTGCTCGGCGCGCCGGTCGCAACGAGCCTGCAAGGCAAGAGCGCGTTCCCGGAGGACCATCCGCTGTCGCTCGGAGCGGGCGGGAATTCCTTTCCGCAGACGATTCCTTATTTCCTTGAGAAGGCCGACTGGATTCTCGGCGCAGGATGCAGCTTCACGGAAACGTACTTCGGCGTCGCGATGCCGAAAGGGAAAAAATTCATTCACGCTACGCTCGATCCGGACCATTTGAACAAGGACGTGCGCGCGGAAATCGGATTGATTGGCGACGCGCAACTCACGCTCGATGCGCTGTGCGCGGAAGTCGAACGGCTGATCAGGACCCCGCGGGCTTCGTCGGTGACCGCGGAAATCGCCGCGGTGCGCAAGGCGTGGCTGGACCAGTGGATGCCGAAGCTGATTTCGAACGACAGGCCGCTTTCACCGTACCGCGTGCTCTGGGATTTGCAGCACACCGTGGACGTGACGAATACGATCATCACGCACGATGCGGGCAGCCCGCGCGATCAGCTGGCGCCTTTCTGGGTGACGAAGCGGCCGCTTACGTACATCGGCTGGGGCAAGACGACGCAGCTCGGCTATGGCCTCGGGCTCGCGATGGGAGCGAAGCTGGCGTGTCCGGACAAGCTTTGCATCAACGTGTGGGGCGACGCGGCGATCGGGTTCACGGGAATGGATCTTGAGACGGCGGTGCGCGAGCGGATTCCGATTTTGTCGATTCTGCTCAACAACTTCAGCATGGCGATGGAACTGCCGGTGATGCCCATATCGACGGAGAAATATCGCTCGACCGACATTTCGGGCGACTACGCGGCGATGGCGCGCGCGTTCGGCGCATACGGCGAGCGCGTCACCGAGCCTGAGGAAATCGTTCCCGCAATTCGGCGGGGCATCGAGCAGACGAAGAAAGGCGTGCCCGCGCTGCTCGAGTTCATCACGGCAAAGGAAATCGCGCTGTCGAAGCAG
Organism: Candidatus Acidiferrum sp.; assembly: GCA_035622585.1. Classification (GTDB taxonomy): domain Bacteria; phylum Acidobacteriota; class Terriglobia; order Acidiferrales; family UBA7541; genus Palsa-295. Next base: position 34,700 of record DASPVC010000060.1, on the reverse strand, counting down.
TATCACGGCAACCGGTAGAATGCGGCGACAGCGGCGAGGGCGTCCACGCTATGGATTTGCGAAGACGCTCTTCAGCACCTCGTGCTGGTGCATCGGGGAGAAGCTCTCACAGCAACTCATCAAGCGCTTGAGCCCACCGTAGTACAACTTGTCGTTTTCGCTGCTCTTCAAGTGCTCCGGCGAGTCCCACACTGAAATGGAAATGGCGCCCCGGCCGTCGGGATCTTCTCCTCGGAGCAGCAGCAGGACGCGAAATCCATCTAGCTTGCCCATGGTGGCCATCAGCGACTCGGCTGTAGCGGTGAATTCTTCGACTTTTCCGGGACGAATGCGAAACCGCGTGATGCGAGCGATCATGGGCTTCTCCCGATCTGCAGAGAGCGTTTCCGGCAAAGGCGATCTTACCGTGAGGCAGCTTGCCGGTAAACCATGGCGCCCGCGGCCGGAATTCGAGCAGTTCCTTGCGGCCGTGGAAAGAAAGCCTCGAATGAACTATGATCGCCGCGCATCGAGAGCATTCATCCGCAATCGCGTGGGGGACTTCGAAATGGGACGTGTTTCGACTGCTTATCTGATGTTCGGGATTGGCGCGCTGAGTTTCCTTGCTGGTGCCTCTGCGGTTTTCTCACAGGAGATCGCGAATAATCCTCTGCCGACGCCGCCGGGGCAGGTCGTGTTCGGACAGCGCTGCGCATCCTGCCATGACAGTCCGAGCGCGGCCGATCGCGCGCCGGACCGCCGAGCACTTATGAAGCTAACGCCGGAGAAGGTGTACGCGGCGGTGACGACCGGCACGATGGCCGTGCCTGCAAAGGATTTGTCAGACGATCAAAAACGCGCAGTCGCGGAATATCTCGGCGGCCGGCTGCTCGATCTCACCGATACCGGCAGCGCCGAGAAGATGGCGAATCGCTGTGCGGGGAATGCGCCGTTCGACGCCGCGTCGCACGGCGCTTCGTGGAATGGATGGGGAGCGAACGATGAAAATACGCGCTCGCAGACTGCGCAGGCCGCCGGGCTCAGCGCCAAGCAGGTTGCGCGACTGAAGCTGAAATGGGCGTTCGGTTTTCCGGGAGGCGACACGGCGTTTGGGCAACCGACGGTGGTCGGCGGGAGAATTTTCATCGGGAGCGACAACGGATACGTGTACTCGCTCGACGCGGCGAGCGGATGCGTTTACTGGTCGTTTCATGCGCGATCGGGCGTGCGGACCGCGCCGGTTGTCGCGCCGTTGATAGGGCATGGCTTTGCGGTTTACGTCGGAGATATGCGCGCGAACGCTTACGCTCTCGACGCCGAGAGCGGCAAGCAGATTTGGATGCGTGAGCTATCGGATCACTACACCGCGCGGATCACAGCCGCGCCCGCGCTCTATAGCGGCGCAGTGTATTTCGGAATCTCGGCGATGGAGGAGGCGTTTTCCGCGGCGCCGGCGTATCCCTGCTGCACGTTTCGCGGGAGCGTGGTTGCGCTGGATGCGAATACGGGAGAGCAGCTGTGGCGAACGTACGTGATTCCGGAAGAGCCGCAGCCGGTGCGAAAAAACTCGCTCGGGACGCAGCTGTGGGCGCCGGCGGGAGCTGCGATTTGGAATTCTCCGACCATCGATGCGAAACGCCACGTGCTTTACGTAGGGACGGGAGACGCGTACACGGAACCTGCGGCGAAAAACTCCGACGCTGTCGTGGCGATGGATTTGACGACCGGCAAGATTGTCTGGTCGTTTCAGGCGGTGCCGAACGATGCGTGGATGGTCGGATGCGTTCCCGTGTCGACCGAGAATTGCCCGAAGGATTTGGGCGTCGATTGGGACTTCGGATCTTCGCCCATATTGATGACGCTCGCGGGCGGGAAGCAGATTTTGCTTGCGACGCCGAAGAGCGGGACTGCGTTTGCGCTCGATCCGGATCACGCCGGGAATGTTGTTTGGAAAATCAATCTCTCGGAGAAGATGGCGCCGAATAACGGGCAGATCGCGTTCGGCGGCGCGGCCGATGCGAAGGCGCTCTATCTAGCGCTCGAAGACGGCACGTTCGCGGCGGTCGATCTCGCGAGCGGCAACCGCAAATGGCAGCTGCGGCTCGAGTCTCTCGACGATCTCGGCGCGCCGACCATCAACGGCGAGAACCGGACCAAGGCGGGGCTGCGCTTCGGTCAATCGGCGGCCGTCACGGGGATTCCCGGCGTCGTGTTCACCGGTGGATGGGACGGAATCCTGCGCGCGCTTTCGACGGCTGACGGAAAGGTCCTCTGGCAATTCAACACGGTACAGGATTTCCAGACCGTAAACGGGGTACCGGCGAAGGGCGGCTCCATGGGAGGGCCGGGAGTGACGGTGGTGAACGGAATGGTGTACGCGCCGTCCGGTTACGCGAATGTCGGCGGCGGGATGCCAGGGAACGTGCTGCTGGCGTTTTCGAGCAAATGAGAGAGAAGAGAGTCCCACCCTCACAAACCGAGGGCCCTTCGACTACGCTCAGGGCAAGTGGGGCACCCGAAAGGGCTACTGTTTGTCGGCTGGCGGGGGGCTGGGTTTTGTCGTGATGAGGATCTTCTTCAGAGCGTCCGGATCGTCCTTCAGTTCTTCTTTGCCGACGGGATATTTGTTGTACTGCAGCAGGTAGGTGATTACGTCAACAACAGCATCCGGGCTAAGCGTGCCGGGCTTGTCCTGCGGCATGGTGTTGTGGATGAGGTCGAAGAGATCGCCGACGCTCTGGCCTTCCCATGTCTGCGTGAAAGCGTCGCCCGCCAGCGGGAGCGCCTGGCCGCTACCGCTCAAATCGTCCATGTGACAATTGGCGCAGATCTGGCTGTATTGGGCCTTGCCGCGCGCGGCCTGTTCGGCCGTGTAGACGCCGTCCATCGTGGTTTTCTGCGTGTCGGCGGCCCGCACCGAGCGGATGGCGCCGCCCAAGCACGCCATCATGCCGACAAAAAGGCCAGCGAGCACGGCCCACTTGAGAACAGCCGATTTCTCACCGCTGCCAACGGAACCCGCTTTCTTGGCCGAATTCATATGATGAAGGTCACCTCAATGAGCTTAGACGCGAGAACCGCGCCCCGTGGATACATCGAAATGATAGCAAACGAGTGCCCGATTTCATCGAGCTAAATGACGGCTTTCGAATAGCTTGCGCGGCAGTTGCGGTCGAGCGCGCGCTCCATTAACATCCCTGTCGCACCTTTAGCAGGAGCGGAAACACGCTGGGTATAGGAGCGGAGACGTGAACAAGCGGAGACTCGGAAATTCCAGCCTGGAAGTGGGGCCGTGGGCGCTCGGCGGGAACGTGTTTGGATGGACGGCGGATGAAGCGACATCGTTCAAAATTCTCGACGCCTTCGTCGATGCGGGGCTGAACCTGATCGATACGGCCGACGTGTATTCGAAATGGATTCCGGGCCACAAGGGCGGCGAATCCGAGACCATCATCGGCAATTGGCTCGCGAAGAGCGGAAAGCGCGACAAGGTGATTGTCGCGACGAAACTCGGGGTCGAAATGGGCCCGGGCGAACAGGGGCTGTCGCGCGCGTACATGATGAAAGCGGTTGAGCGTTCGCTCGCGCGGCTGAGGACGGACTACATCGACTTGTATCAATCGCATCGAGACGATACAGAGACGCCGATGGAGGAAACGCTTTCGGCGTTCGGCGATTTGATCAAGGCGGGGAAGGTGCGCGCGATCGGCGCCTCGAACTTCAAGGCCGACCGGCTGGCGGAAGCGCTCAAGGTGAGCGCCGCGAAGGGCCTGCCGCGATACGAGAGTTTGCAGCCCTGGTACAACCTGTACGACCGAGCGGATTTCGAAGGCGCGCTTGCGGACTTGTGCTGGCGGGAAAACGTCGGCGTGATTCCCTATTTTGCGCTGGCGAGCGGATTCTTAACGGGCAAGTACCGCTCGCTGAAAGATGTCGAGGGGAAGCCGCGAGGATATCGCGTGAAAGACATGCTGAACGAGCGCGGCTTCCGAATTCTCAAGGCGCTCGATACGGTCTCGGCGGAGTTGCACGCGACGCCCGGGCAGGTCTCGCTGGCGTGGCTGGTGGCGCACGGCGTTACCGCTCCGATCGCGAGCGCGACGAATCTCGAGCAATTTCAGGATTTGTTGGGAGCGACGAGGTTGAAGTTGAGCCCCGAGGCGGTGCGGCTGCTGGATGAGGCGAGCAAGCCAACCGCAGCCAGCGCAGCGGCGGAGACACGCACGCCTCCGCCGTCGTCGCGATAGCCCGACGTGCGCTACGAAGAAGTTGACGCGGAGGTCTTGCGTTCGCTATCGAGCGACAGCATGCCTTCGGCAGCGTAGCGCTCGCCGGCGACTGATCCTGCGGGAACGGCTTGTTCGATCGCGGCGAGATCATCAGCGGATAGCGACCGATCCAGAACTGCAACAGCCTCTGCGAGCTGATCGCGGCGCTTCGTGCCGACCAACGGAATGATGTCGGCACCGCGGGAAAGAACCCAGGCCGTGGCCAACTGCGCGACGGTCATGTTCCTGCGTTGGGCGATTTCGCGCAGGCGCGTGGCTAATTGCTGGTTGCGCTGCAAATTTTCACCCTGGAATCTCGGAAAGTGACCGCGAATGTCCCCCGGCGAAGCGCTTGCGGCGCCGGGAAAACTTCCTGTCAGAAGTCCACGCGAAAAAACGCCGTAGGCTGTGACGCTGATTCCGAGCTCGCGCACTGCGGGCAAAATGTCGGCCTCGATCGTGCGCGACACCAGCGAGTACTCGATTTGCAGGGCGGCAATCGGATGGACAGCGTGCGCGCGGCGAATCGTGCCGGATCCCGCCTCTGAAAGGCCGACGTAGCGGACGTAACCAGCCTTCACCATTTCGGCGATCGCGCCGACCGTGTCCTCGATGGGAACCGCCGGATCGACTCGCGAGGCCTGGTAGAGATCGACGTAGTCGGTTCCAAGCCGGCGCAGAGAGTAAGCAAGAAAATTCTTGGCGGCGACAGGACGGCCATCGAAGCCGATGAACGCGCCGTTCGGAGCGCGCATTCCTCCAAATTTAACGGAGAGAAAATAGCGGTCGCGCGGGACGCCAACGAGTGCGCGCTGCAGGAGCGCCTCGTTGTGGCCCATGCCGTAGAAGTCGCCAGTATCGAAGAGAGTGATGCCGGCATCGAGCGCAGCATGGATGGTGGCGATGCTTTCGGATTCATCGGCACGGCCGTAGAGGCCCGACATGCCCATGCAGCCGAGGCCGAGGGCGGAGACGATGGGACCGTTGTTGCCGAGAGTGCGGGTTTGCATTGGTTCACCGTTTTTTGATGTCGCTCCGGCCATGCGGCCTCCGCGACGGCCTTCGGCAGAGCGGTGTCGCGCTTCGCGCGACGGATTTGTCTCCGGCTAAAGGCCTGAGCTTTCACCGGCGGCAAGATTGCGCGGCGGCGGGCCAGTGCTCGAAAAGCGAAAGCAGATCCCTCACCCCAGCGCGGACAACGCGCTGGGTTCCCCTCCCTACGTCAGCGCAGGTGGGATCACATGCTAGCACGCTATTTAGCGGTGGCGGGCGAGTAGCGATCGCTCGCTCACACGAGCAAACCAACCGCGCCGAGCACCGCGGCTGAGACGCCTACGCCGCCGCCGTGGTCGAGATAGTCGCCGGAGCTGCGAGACACGAGGCCCTGAGGTGGCTTGAAACCACCGAGTCGTCGGCGCGGCGAAGCGTAGGGTGCCACCGAGCTTACCTACTTGGTTGGCGGGATTTTTTCGAGGGTGCCAGGAGGTAGCGCTTCCAGGCCGATGTGCTTCCGCAAGAATTGGTAGCGATCATAGCGAGCCTGTGCGTTGAGCGCATGAGTGGAATCGTAAAACTTGATCTCCTTCGGGCCTGAGCTCGATTCGAAATAATGCCGAGCCTGTGCGGCGGGCACGAACTCGTCATGTGTGGCGTATTGGAACAATGCGTCCGCAGGGCCGAGATGAGCGGCGTACGTGCCTGGATCGGCCCAACTGTTAGGATCTAGCCACTCCTTGAGCTTGTCAGCCGGTACGGACTTACGAGCCTCCACGTCTCGGGGCAGGACGCTGTGAAGGACGACGTCCCGAACCGAAACGGGGTCCCCCATGAACACGAACGCCGCAGGACGCTTGTCAACCGCATCAAGCACGCTACCGCACTGGGCACCTAAACTATGCCCCACAAAAGCAATCCGGTTCGCGTCCACATCGTTGCGTAACAGAAGGAGATCGAGACCCCGGCGAAGATCGATCACTTCCTGCGCTTCCGTATCGAACCCTTGGGAACTGAAAGGATCGGGATCCGGCTTGAAACCGGGGCGAACAAGTGGAGAGTCGATTAGGAGTGAAACCACACCTATGGAGGCGTACGCCACGGCCTCATCGAGGAATTCGGTTCGATTGGCCGTAGGCGATTTCGGCATCATCCAGTGCGCCCAAAGAACGGCCGCTAACTTGCCATCCCCCTCTGGCACAACGAGATATGCAGGCACCACTCCACCTTTCGGACTGGCGTAAGTAATGTCGTATACCTTCACTCCCGGCCGGTCCTGGACCGAGATCTGTTTGATGTCGAGGGGAGCGCGGGCATCGTAGTTGAAGTGCTGCGAAGCCTGCGAATAATTCTGAGCAGGAGCGGATTTCGGCAAGACGAGGATCAGCAGAATCGCGGGCAATGTGATCCTGAAGGCTCGGCCTAGGCTCGGGTGGCACATCGTACGATCGCACTGTCGGGATGACTGCACATACCAGAAATCAGTGGCGCGACATCAGGAGGTGAACTTCCGGCGGGATCGGCGCGATGTCGATTGCCACGTTGATGCACGCGGGCTTGCCGCTGGCAAAGGCAGCCTTGATCGCTGGGCCGAGGTCCTTTACGTCGGTGACGCGCTGGCCGTAGGCGCCGAAAGCGGCGGCCACTTCGTGATAGTTGGCATCGCGAAGTTCCGTCGCGCTCAGGCGATTCTTCCCTGATACGATTTCCTGGAAATGCTGCGACGCCGCCCAGCTGTGATTGTTCATCACGACGGCGACGACGGGAAGGTTGCGGCGCACCATCGTATCGAACTCGGCGATGGTGAAGCCGATGGCGCCGTCACCCACGAGGCACAGGACCGGCCGCTTTGGATGCGCCACCTGCGCGCCCATCGCGAGCCCCAGGCCGAATCCAACCGCGCCGAGAAAGCCGTGCGTGATATAGCTGCCCGGATGGTTTTGCCGGATCACTTCGTTCATCCAGTGGTAGGCTTCGGCGCCATCGCCAATGATGACGGTGTTTTCAGCGATGTTGTCCACAATGGCGGAGACGGCCTGCAGCGGATGAATCGGCGGGCCGGTGCGCTCAAGATCTTTTTGCATGCGCTTGCAGCGCTCGACTTTCGCGTTGCGAATCGTTTGCTGCCAGCGGCTTCGGTCTGGCCATTTCTGCGACTTGGCGCTCGCGTTCATCGCATGTAACGTCTCGCGCGGATCGGCGACGATCGGAACGGCGACCTGACGCAGCCGACCGATCTCCTTCGGATCGACCTCAATGTGAATGATCTTTGCGGCGAGAGGCACAGCGAGATCGCTCATGCCGAGTGTGAAAAGGCCGAAGCGAACTCCAACTGCCAGCACAACGTCGGGGCGCTGATCCGGGGCTGAAAGATCGGCCATTTTGTGAAACGTACCGCCGTAGAGCGGATGGCTGCTCGGCAGCAGTCCATGCGCTTGAAAATCCGAGAAGACAGGCGTGCCGGTTGCTTCCGCGAACGCGCGCAATTCAGCGCCTGCGTGAGAGAAGTACGCGCCCACGCCGACCATGATCACGGGCCGGGCCGCGCCGGCGAGAAGCTTCAAGGCCGCGTCCACCTCTTGCGGTTCCGGCAGGGCACGAGAATCGACGAGCACTTTTTCGGGAATCGTGACTGCGTTCTCGTCGACCTGCGTGACGAGCACATCCATCGGCATATCCAGAAGGACCGGCCCCGTCGGATTGGATGTCGCGAGCCGGATAGCCTGCGCGACGAGCCGCGGAATATCCTGCGCGACGGTGATGCGATGCGCCCACTTCGTGATCGGAGTTGCTACGGCAACCTGATCGATCCCAGATTGCAGCGTGTTGGTTTCCGCCTGACCTAGTCCGCTCGAGCCGCTGATGTAGAGCACCGGGGTGCGATCGAGATACGCGTTGGCAATCGAGGTGATGATGTTGGTGAAGCCGGGTCCGGCGGTGGCCATCGCGACGCCGAGCGAGCGCGTGGCGCGGGCGTAGCCCTCAGCCGCGTGGCCGGCGGCGACTTCGTGACGCGTGTCCGTGATCGGAATGTTGTGGTCGAGGCAGGATTGAAAAATCGTCTCCAGATGCGCGCCGTGCAGTCCGAAGATGTGCTTCACATTCGCGCGGATCAAAGTTCTTACGAGAAGTTCGCCGCCGCTGATCGTTGCCATGTGCGATTACCTCTTTTCCGGCAGAGTCCACGCGTAGACCACGCTATCGGCAGGCGTGATCACATACTGCCGCCCATCGAGTTCGTACGTCATCGGCGCCGTGGTCGAGCCGCCCCCGCTGTACGCATGCCAGAGCGTTTTCCCGGTAGCGGGATCGAGCGCCATCAGGACGCCGCCATCGTTGGCCGTGAAGAGCAGATGGCCGGCTGTTGTGAGAACGCCGGGATTTCCGCCGCGGCCGCCGCTCAGGTCTTTGTTCCAGCGAACTTTTCCCGTCCGATAGTCGATGGCTTTCAGCGTGGTTTTCGAATGGAGGACGAAGTCGCGCCCGGCCCATCCCTCGGCGTTCTTCGCGTTCATCGTGACGTAGTAGACGCCGATACTTTCGCGCGCGGTCGTGTAGAGAAGGCCGGTATCGGGATCGAAGCTTGGAGGCGCCCAGTTCGCGCCGCCCGCTGCGCCCGGCCGCGCAAGCGCGCCGTCCGGTTGGGGCTCCGTTTCTCTCTTCGGGATCGGCTGGCCGCGCTCGTCCACGCCATTCATCCAATTGATGTCGAGATACGGCTCCGTGACGAGCGATTTACCGTTGGTGCGGTCAACTAGAGCGAAGACGCCGTTGCGGCTGGCCTGCGCGAGCATCTTGCGCGGCTTGCCCTGAAACGTGCCGTCGATCAGGATTGGAGTCTGAATCGCGTCCCAATCGTGCGTGTCGTGCGGAGAAATCTGGTAATACCACTTCATTTTGCCTGTATCGACGTCGAGCGCGACGATCGAGCAGGTGTAGAGGTTGGCGCCGGGGCGCGCGTCGCCCGCTTCCACCGGATGCGGATTGCCCGTGCCCCAATACATGAGATTGAGTTCGGGATCGTAGGTGCCGGTGAGCCAGGTCATGCCGCCGCCGCGGGTGATCACGTCGGAATCGTGCGGCCAGGTTTCCCAACCGGGCTCGCCCTGCTTGGGTTCGCTATCCCAATGCCACTGAAGCTTTCCGGTCATCGGATCGCGCGCCTCGATCCAGCCGGGCAGATCCGCGATGTCGCCGGAGATGCCGATGATCAAATGATCCTTCACGATCAGCGGCGCAGCACTTCCAAATGCTTGAAGCGCCGGGTCACCCATCTGAACTTGCCAGAGGGTTTTCCCCGTGCGGGCGTCGAGGCACAGGAGCACGGCATCGGGCGCGGCGTAGTAGAGGCGATCCTTGTACATGGCGACGCCGCGATGGCCCGCGCCCGGCAGCCCGCCTTTCGCGGGGCGATTGATGTGCCAGATTTGCCGTCCAGTGCGTGCGTCAACGGCAAAAACATCGTTCGTCAGCGTGAAATAGAGAATTCCATTGACTTCGAGCGGCGTGGCCGAAATGGCGGGCGTCCCGTGCGTCTGGAAAGCCCAAGCCAGAGTCAGCGAGCCGACGTTGGACTGATTGATTTGCGCGAGCGGACTATAGCGGCGGCCGGAATAGTCTCCATTGTAGTTGGCCCATGTGTCGGTCGCGGGCTTCAGGAGCTTGGCAGGATCGAGTTCCTGCGCGGACAGGCACGCCGCACATGCGAGAATCAGCAGAAGTCTTCTCAACGCAGTCCCCTTGAAACCTGAAGAAGTGATGCGCGCTGCACAACCGCGAGCGTACCTGCTCGAGGCGTCGCCTGAGATCGTTCCTCTTCCCCCTGCCCGCGCGGGCACGCATCATACCACGAAGGCCGAGCCGCAGCCTCGGGACGGCCGTCCTGGGACGCAGAGGGTTGGGCGTGAGTGGTGCGCCAGCGGCCGGGGGACGCGCCTTCTTACTGCTGGAAGGCCCGGAAAAAGGAGTTTGAATCTTCGTATCCCAAGAGGTAAGCGGTCTCATTCAACTCAAGCGATGAATGAAGGAGGCAGTGTTGAGCGAGTTCGCGCCGAGCTTCCAACCCAAGTGGGAGCCCCGCCTGGCGCAAGACCGCTCCGGGCGCAAGCCCCACGGCTTGGAGCCTACGGCAAAGCGAGGTCGAAACTCGAAATCGGTTCGTCATCTCTGGGAATAGAATAGCGCGAAGGATTCGGGACGCCGATGCCGCATGGTCAGCGGCCGGTCATCTGCGCCAGTCTCTCGGGATAACGCGCACCCTGCACCGTGATCTTTGAAGCTGCGGCCTCGAGTTCGCGGAGATCGCCGGGCGAAAGTTCGACGTTAACCGCGCCAATGTTCTCTTCGAAGCGATGTAACTTGGTCGTGCCCGGGATCGGCACAATCCACGGCTTCTGCGCGAGCAGCCATGCAAGCGCGATCTGAGCGGGCGTCGCCTTCTTCTGTTGTGCAAATCGGCCGAGCAGATCCACGACAGCCTGATTCGCCTTCCGATTCTCTGGAGTAAAGCGAGGAACGACGTTGCGGAAATCGCCCTTCTCGAACTTCGTATCTTCGCTGATCTTTCCCGTGAGGAACCCTTTACCGAGAGGACTGAAGGGAACGAACCCAATGCCAAGCTCTTCGAGAGTCGGGATGACTTCCTTCTCAGGATCTCGGAACCAAAGTGAGTATTCACTTTGCAGCGCCGTGACCGGCTGGACGGCGTGTGCGCGACGAATGGTTTGCACGCCTGCTTCCGAAAGTCCAAAGTGCTTCACTTTGCCTTCCTGAATCAGATCCTTCACTGCTCCGGCGACTTCTTCGATCGGAACGTTCGGATCGACACGGTGCTGATAGAAGAGGTCGATGACATCGGTCCTAAGGCGCTTGAGCGACGCTTCGGCGACCTGCTTGATGTGCTCGGGCCGGCTATTGAGTCCTACCGAACCCGGCTGGGCTTCGCGAGCGTTGGGATCGAGATCGAATCCGAACTTCGTGGCGATCACCACTTGCCCTCGGACTGGAGCGAGAGCCTCGCCCACGAGTTCCTCGTTCGCGAATGGGCCGTACACCTCGGCGGTATCGAAGAATGTGACGCCGCGCTCGACGGCCGCGCGGATCAGCGAAATCATTTCCCGCCTGTCGGCGGGCGGGCCGAAGCCGAAGCTCATTCCCATACAGCCGAGCCCGATGGCCGACACTTCTAGGTTGCTTTTTCCAAGTTTGCGCTTTTGCATTTCGTATCTCCCTCTAGGTACTCGTAATTCTCGCGCTATTCGAACGGATTGTATCCGGGCTTCTTGTATAGCTCGTCCCACTTGTCGTGAATGCCCGGTTTGTAGACTTTCTCCACCCAATCTTCCTATTTGACTTCCTCGATCGCCAGCGAAACCGACTCCTCGCCGTAATGAGGAACGCGCATGACTCCACTTGCAATTTCTTCGGTGAGCCGAGCCTTCTGCTGTTCCGATTTGCCCGGCCAAAGTTTCACGAGACGAGTGTAGCGGCACAAACGGACGGCTGCACTTGCAGAACGCGCCAATCTGCTCGCAAAACGCGCGACCGGAAAATCTGAGAAAGGCGCGCTTCTGCAGATCCCGATCGGGCCTCCAAGAAACGAGCCGGATGAAATTCGGAGCAGTCAGAAACGCTCCTGCAGGACGTTGATGCCAATTTCGGGATACTGGACTCGCTGGAGGCGAAAACTCCACTTCGCGTTCCCGCGCGGGCCGGGGTTTACTTCGCTCGCGAGTTTGCTCTACCATGTGCGTAGAGCTTCAGGGGCGTTCGTCACAGTGGTTCACGACCCTTCCAATTGAGGTGCAGCGGTCCGTGCCCGGGGGACCCAGACTCGTCGTCGTTGAACCGAACGGCATCCGCCGGGACGTCATAATCGGTACATTTCCATTTCGCATCGGCCGCCAGGCGGGGAATGAATTGACGTTGCGCGACAGCCGCGTCAGCCGCCATCAGGCACAGATCCTGACCGACGACGGCAAGCTGGTGCTCGAAGACATGGGCAGCAGCCATGGAACGTTCGTCAACGGCGAAAAAATTCTCCGACATGAGCTCAAGCCCAGCGACAAGATCGACTTTGGAGTGCCCGATTCGTATCAACTCATGTTCGTCGGCGAGGGCGCGACGATCGAGGAGCTCGTCGAGCGGATTGAAGCGCCGGCGCCGTCGGCGGCTGGCCCGCGCGAACTTCATCATCTGGGCGTTCTGCTGGAAGTAGCGCGCACGCTCGGCTCGGGACTTTCGCTGGAGGACGTTCTCACCGTTGTGTTGGACGCAGCCATCGCGGTGACGCGGACGGAGCGGGGCGTCTTGCTGCTCAAGAATCCGCAAGGTGAGCTGGAAACGATCGTCGCCCGGAATGCGCAGCGAGGAACGGTGCGTCCAGAAGAAGTGCAAGTCTCACAAGGCATCGTAAAGCGAGTCGCAACGTCGCGACGCGAGTTGATTGTGAGTGACGAAGGAGCCAGCGTTGGCGCCAGCCCGACGCGGACGACCCCCCCTGATAGCAGCATGATGCGTCTGGACCTGCACACGGTGGTCGCGATTCCGATCGACAAACTACCTGTGATCGAGGCGCTCGACGCGACGATCGCGTCGCGGCAAACCGAACTTTTGGGAGTGCTCTACCTCGATAGCCATGCTCCCTCAAGCTCGTTCTCCGCGCTCGATCGCGAGGTGCTTCGAACGCTGGCGCGCGAAGCGGCGACGGTGGTCGAAAACGCACGCTTGTTTTCTGCCGCGCGAGCGAAGGCGCGGCTCGACCATGAAATCGAAATCGCGAGCCAGATTCAGCAGAGGCTGCTGCCGAAATCGATGCCCGATCTGCCGTATCTCGCGGTGGCCGGCTCCACGCTCGCTTGCCTTTCCGTCGGCGGAGACTGTTTCGACGTGATCGAATTGGGAGGCGGGAGACACGGCTTTTTTGTGGGCGATGTGTCGGGGAAGGGAATTTCGGCGGCATTGCTCGCAACATTGCTGCAAGGAATTTTCTTCACGACGGCGTCGATGGACATCGCGCTTCCCAGCGTATTTTCGCGCGTCAATCAGTACCTCTGCGAGCGGAGCGGCGACGACCGCTATGCGACCGTGTTTTACGGCGTGCTGGATCAATCGGGCCACTTCGAATATGTCAACGCCGGGCACGTGCCGCCTCTGATCCGGCGACGCACAGGGGCGGTTGAAGGGCTCGTCTCAGCGAATTTGCCGGTGGGCATGTTCGCGGAAGCAGAATATGCGAGCGCCTCCGCCAAGCTGGAGGAGGGCGACTTTCTCGTGATTTACAGTGACGGCGTTTCCGAGGCGGCCAATGCGCATTCCGAGCTGTTTGAGGAGGCTCGGCTGCGGCTAGTGCTCGAAGAATTCAAGGGCGGCACGGTTGAGAGTCTCGCCGATGCCATCCGCGATGGCGTAAAGGAGTTCACGGCAGGCGCGCCCCAGTCGGACGACATCACAATGGTCACGATCCAATATAGGGGCCCGCACGCGGGAGCGCGCAGCTAGCGTACGGCCCGAAAGGTTGACAAATCTCGCGGCCGGTTTACTTCTGCCACAGCACAGACAACATTCTGATTGCGCCTCGGCAGGGTATGCCGGATAATTCGGTCTCCCGTAACGCATTCTTCCGCATTTATCCGTTTTGGCAAGAAGTTAAGAGGGTTCGCCGAAGGCCGCGTTGGAAATGTTTAATGCAACGCGTAGGTGCTTTTCTTCACTATTAGTTGCGGGCAGGCCGGCGCCCAAGTTCTCGGTATGAATTGCCCCCATTGCAGCACAGCAAATCCCGATTTCGCGGAGTCCTGCTCTCACTGCGGCACGCCGATGCCGGTTAGCGATGCGGTGACGATCCGAATTGTCGACGCCAGCGCGCTTTCCGTAGGCAGCGACTTTGGGACCCGCTATCGGATTGAGTCGGTCCTCGGCCAGGGAGGCATGGGGCGCGTCTACAAGGCGTTTGATAAGCAACTCGACCGCATAGTGGCAATCAAGGTTGTCCGCCAAGGCATGATGGGCAGCGATGAAGCGCTGCGGCGCTTCAAGCAGGAGCTGCTGCTCGCAAGCAAGGTCTCGCACAAGAATATCCTGCGCATCCACGACATGGGCGAAGTGGGTGAGGTGAAGTTCATCTCCATGGCCTACGTGGAAGGCCAGGATCTACACCAAATTCTGCACGATACGCCGAAGCTGCCGTTCGATCGCGCCCTGAATTTCGCCCGGCAGCTGGCGGAAGCCTTGGCCGCGGCGCACGCCGAAGGTGTTGTCCATCGGGATCTCAAACCTCAAAACATTCTCGTCGGCAAAGAAGATCACCTGTATGTTTCCGATTTCGGCCTGGCGAAGTCGTTCGAGGACGACGCGGGAATGACCATGACCGGCGCGTTCATGGGCACGCCGCGCTACATGTCTCCTGAACAGGTCGAGGGCAATCCCGCCGATCAGCGATCCGATATCTATTCCTACGGGCTCATCTTGTACGAGATGTCGACCGGAGATGTGCCGTTCACCGGCGACACCACGCTGAAGTTGATGTATCAGCGAATTCAGCAGATCCCGAAGAATCCGAAGTTGATCAACCCCGAATTGCCGGAGTGGTTCGCGGCGGTCGTGATGCGCTGCCTGGAACGAGATCCGGGGACGCGCTATCAGCACGCGAATGAAATTCTGCTGGACTTGCAGGGGCAGCGATCGGGTGCCGTTCCCGCGGGGGCTGCCCGCAGGGTTCATATCGAGATTCCCAGCGTTGTCGGGAAGCGCTGGATTTGGGCGGTCGCCGGGCTTCTAGCACTCGTGATTCTCGCGTTCGCCATTCCGCAAACGAGGCATCTGATTTTAGGCAAGGGAGCCGGGGAAGCGGTTCCGAGCGTCTCCGGCATTCCTTCCCTCACGCAAGGAAGATTCGTGGCGGTCCTACCGTTTCGCGTTCTAGGCGATGAAAAGGCGCTCGGGTATGTAGCGGAAGGATTGAACGAAGCGCTATCCGCGAAATTGTTTCAGTTGCAGGGACTCCACCTGGCTCCGAATTCCGCGGTTGAAAAGGTTTCCGACAAGGACCCGACAGAGAAGGTTGCGCGAGCGCTCGGCTCGAACCTGATCATCACCGGGATGGTGCAAGGTTCGCCGGACAAGATGCGCATCATTGTGAACCTAGATGACGCGACGAGCGGAAAGCGAACCTGGAGCCAGGAATTTTCCGGCGTCACAAAGGATTTGCTCTCTATCGAGGATCAGATTTCGGCGCAGCTCGTGACTGCGCTCGCCGTCAATCCAAGCAATGAAGAACTGGCCCACGCAGCCGAGCGGCCCACGGAGAACGTCGAGGCCTACGATCTCTATCTTCACGGGCGCGATTCATTGCGCGGCCACGACTCGAAGAGCATCGAGTCAGCCATGGATTTCTTCAATCAGGCCTTGAAAAAGGATCCAAGTTTTGCCCTCGCCTATACCGGTATCGCCGACGCCAGCCTGAGGATGCAAGCGATTAAAAAGGATAGCCTGTGGACGCAAAAGGCGCTTGCAGCTGCCCAGCAAGCCCAGCAGCTCAATGACAAACTGCCGGAAGTTCATTCTGTGCTGGGCACGGTCTATAGCTCCACCGGCAAGTACGCGGAGGCGATATCCGAGCTGAAGCGCGCGCTTTCCTTGCAGCCTACTTCGGATGACGCCTATCGCCGGCTGGGAACCGCCTATTTGGCGAGTGGTGACGGCGCGCATGCGATTGAGGCGTTTCAAAAGGCCGCCGAGCTGAACCCCTATTTCTGGATGAACCAAGACGCGTTGGGCAGTGCTTACTTTCGGCTAGGAGATTATTCGAGGGCTTTGCAAGCGTTCCAGCAGGTAACCGTGCTGGAGCCGGACATTGACGCCGGGTATGAGAATATCGGGAACGTGTATCTCCAACAGGGCAAGTACCAGGAGTGCGTCCCATACCTTCAGAAAGCTCTTCAAATTGAGCCGAATTATGCCACCGACTCGAACCTTGGAACGGCCTATTTTTTCCTGAAACAGTATTCGAACTCCGCCGACATGTTTGAGAAGGCTGTGGCCCTCAACCCTAACGACACTGTGACCAGAGTCAATCTGGCCGATGCCTATCGTGGAGCAGGGAATCAGGATGCGGCCCGCGCGGCCTATCAACAGGCAATCTCTCTTGGGTACAAGGAATTGGAGACGAATCCGAGAGATGCAAATGTGATGGCCGAAATTGCGCTTGCCTACGCCAAGATAGGGAACGCCCAGGAAGCAATGAACTCAATCCACAGGGCGCTCGCAATCGACCACGACAACGTCGATTGCATGTACACAGAAGCGGAAATCGAAGCGATTTTGGGCCATACTAGCGATGCGCTCAAGGCGCTTCGCGCCGCCCTAGAGAAGCACTATCCGGCCGACTACGCAGGGGGAGACCCTGACTTGGCAAGCCTTCAGGGCAATCCGGAATTTGCCGAATTGGTCAGGAAGTATTCCGCCAAGAAACCTTAAACAGCGCGAAGGTTAGTCCAGCGCTTCCTGCCGATTAGAAAAAGAGGAACCAAGCCGCCCAAAAGCAGGCCAACCGTCGAAGGCTCTGGAGCCACGGTAATGTGGTAATGATAATCCCCAGGAGGAATGCCGCAAGAGCTAGTGGTACACATGCAATCCCAAATGAACTCAAGATCATATGTGTGATCCGGATCCGACACTTCGTTAACCGAGCATGAAGCAAAATCGGTTGATTCGCATGTAAAGTCGCTAGGGGGCAGAGGGGAGTTGTCCACGAAGAGGTCGATTTCGGTGACCTCCTTGGTCGTATCTAAGTCGCCGCTGAAACCGTTTAAGCTCGAGTAGTTTATCGTTCCGAGATCGCAGGTGCTGCTGGTGCACACGGGCGATCCTGTTCCGCCACTGAGTTGGAGGATGACTTTTGGGTCGTTCGCGCTGTCTGCCTTCGCTGCAAACCCGAACAGAGCCACTAGGGCAACCACCCACAGCAATCGTCTTGGTTTCACAGGAATCTCCCGGAAATTACATCGGATCAACTTGAGCACGCTAAATGCCAATTTGAGACGCGATATGCAGCTGCAAGTCCTTTATTTGCACTGTTCCGGTATGCGGCTTGTAGCACCCCCTGAAAGCGTGTGCATTGTTTTGCATTCTTTCGGACTTTCGCATCCTAATCGGCTCGTTGAAACCGCGAGGGATAGCCCTCGGACAAGCGTGTCGCGAGCGCACACGGGTCCCATCTTTTAACATGAACCAGGCTGGTTTTCCGCTAAAATTCCGCCCAATGACATTGGACAACTTGCAGATACTTGTCTCCAAGGGGGCGCGTGGGCAGACGATTCTGTCGCTCAGAGGCCCGCTGACCGTTCACACAGCATTCAAACTTCAGGATGCCCTGCATTCCGAGCCCTCTCCCGTCGTGATCGTCGACTTTGCTGGCGTGCCTTTCATAGATTCGGCAGGGCTGGGAGCGCTCGTTGGTGTTCATGTGGCCGCGCGCAAGGCAGGCCGCAAGATTGCCTTCGCCGCGATGAGCGATCAGGCGCGCGCGCTGATCGAGATGATGCACATCGATCAGCTTATCCATCCCTACGACACGATTCAGGACGCAGAGGCTGTTTTCGTTTGAGCTTTTGCCAGCCCCAAGAGCCCGGGCGCCAGCGCTCACGGCGGCCACCCGCTACCAATTTATTCATGTCCCGCTTATGCGGGACTGGAATTTACTTAACGCGGACCGACCGGTTTAGGATTTGACTCAGGATCAGAACTAGAAACAGAAGTGGTTGCGGGGGTCGGATTTGAACCGACGACCTCCGGGTTATGAGCTTGAAAGGTCAACCGGAGGTTGACTCTAAAGTCTCGCGTTTCTGTTGCGCTTCCCCCCACGACCGGGCGAAGATCAAGGCACAAAGAGCAGATTCTTTGCTCAAGTTTGCCCAAATCTTGGTCCGGGGGGTCACATGAGCGATCACGATCCTCGAACGTCCCCCTTCTTGAGATTCGTAAGCGGAACGCGCGTCGATCTACCAAACTCACTCTACGAAAATGCTCAAGAGGTTCTGACGAGGTTAGGAGAAGGGCAGTCGATTTCGGAGGTCTTCGACTCCCTGATTCGAAAGGGCCTTGTGGGTGGCCAATATACTGTCTTGCCGGAGTCAACGTGGTATGCCCTCCTAAAGAATTACCTAACGTACTACGCGGGCGAGTTTTCGGACTTCGAAAATCTTGAGGCCCATCTCATCGAGTTGCTGAAGTTGATGACCGCAAGGCCGCACGGGGATGCTTGGCGAAGAATCGAAGAGTTTCTCCTCGGGACGATCGATAACCTCAGTGGCTGGAGAAAATCATGGCATAGGCAGGATGCCGAGCAGAGGGGAGTCTTCAAGGGAGAGGACGGGAATTACTACTACCACGACCGTGACGGTATTCTCATCCAAATAATCGGAGCGAAGACTCTGCCTGAGACGCATCTCGACTTTGTCACTGACGCAGTCATGCGGGGTTATGGGCCGATTAGGAAAATTCTCAACGTTTTCGCGTTGTTTGCAATTTCCGAAGACTTTGCGGCCAACTCAGCTAGCTACCCCGGCTGTTTGCGGCTCCTCATCGCAGAACCAGAGTCTGGAATGCTGACTCCTCGTTGGCACAGGATGCAGTTTCATCAGGTAAGAACGGTCCGCTGGCGACCTCTTGATATTCTCTGCGATCCAGAGTGGCTCGCCGAGCAAGTGTTGGCACGCCTAACCGACAACTTGGACCGGGACCCATGGTCAGAGCGCATCGAAAAATACAAGCAGCGCGAGAATAGACTGGATGCCGAATGCCCATTCCAGTTGGACCACACATTGGATTCGGGACTCGTGATCGGGGATGAGGAAGAAATCTATTTCCCCTTCGAAGGACGGACATTCCGCTGGATAAATGGCACACCTGAGAGTCAGGCGCTTCTCAGTGTTGGCTGCAAAGACCTGGAGGACCCCAGTGCTGTCGAGGCGGTGAACCGCTTGCTGAGCTGCCTTGTGTGGAGCCATCACGCACCCATTAGAAAAGGCTTTGGAATCGGAGGTCTTAAGAGAACGCTGCCGCTAACGTGGGGACCGCGAATGAGCGGCGGAATCAAGGTCAACCCAGCTTATCTTTTGACGGGTTACAAGCCCGGCTCGTCGGCAAGACGGAATCTCGCTTTAGCACTTTACAAAGAGGGGAAGAACGCGGACAGCGTTTTCTACGCTTACTTGAGCTACTGGAAGATTCTAGAAGTAGCGATACCCGACAAGAAGGACAGATGGGACTGGATCAACAACAATGCTGCACGAACTTACGATAGTCAGCGTGCGGCAGAGATTGTGGCGGTCAATCCGAACGTAGCCGAGTATCTCGATTACAGCGGCCGTTGCGCCATCGCGCACGTCTTTCATCAGCCCGTCATTGATCCGGACAATCGTGAGGACAACGTCCGAATTTCAAAGGACGTGAGACTTGTCGAGAGCCTTGCTCGAATTGCCGTTGAAGATGGACTCGCAGACTAGGTTGCGAAAAGCGAGACGCACGGTCTTGGCTGCCGCCGTGGGAAACGTGGATAGACAGGGTGGGCAAACGGCTCGGCAAATCACGTGGCAAACTGGCAGGAGTTGATCTATGGCAGGGTCTAGTGACTGGATTTCAGTTTCTGAAGCAGAGAGACTGACCGGACTTTCGGTACGCACGATCAAACGGATGGCTGCCGAGGGGCAACTGACATCCTCACGCACTCCGGGGGATCACATGCGCGTGTTGAGGGCCGATGTGGACAGACTGTTGCGCCGCGAAACTCTCGCTCCACAGGCTCCGGCGTCGAGCGTGCTGCAAAGCAAACGTGAGAGAGTCGAGGAGCTGTCGCTCCAACTCCAAGAAACACGCGCGCTTCGGGAGATTCGGAAACTTAGCCAAGAGGACGCCGAAGCCGAGCGACGGACTGACGGCGCGAAGCGAGCGCAGGTACTCGCGGACAAACGCGCCTTGGAAGAAACTCGGCTACGGGCCGCTCGCGATGCGGAACGACGCGAGCGTGAGCAACGCGAGGCCGAGGCCCAGCGGAGACGTGCCGAATTTCTGAGGCGCTGGGTCTCATTTGCGACAGATTGCTTTCCGGCTTGGCTTTCGTATGAGCAACGTCAGATGGTTCTCGCGGCGGTAGAGGAGACTATTTCTGTGCGCGATCCTGGGGATGCCGAGTTGATGCCGCGACTATTGGGCGACACCATTTCGAGAATCTGTGCGCCGTGGGAATCCGAGCGTCAGGCTGGACAAAGGCGCGAGGAGCTAATCGAGCTGACGATGACATCAGGGCTGCCCAGCGGCGCGACGGACTCAGAAAAGGCAAGAGCGGCGGCGAGCGCACGATCCGCGCTTGCTCTGGTGCCCACGAGCGCAAGTGACTGGGAATTGCGAGCGGCCGTTTCCGCTGCGGTCGAACCAATGGTGAAGGCGGTAGAACAACGCAAGACGGCAGAGCGAGAGAAAGAGAGGCAGCGCGTCGAAGCGGAACGGGTCAGAGACGCAGAACGGCGCGCACGGGAAGAACGTGAGGCCAAGGCGCGCGCTGACGCAATACTCCGCCGGATTCGAAAGGGTAATATTGTCGCGGCGGGCGTAGCGCATGTTTCAAGCTATTTGTCCGAACTGTTCCGCGAGGATGAGATCACGCGCGACGAATGGTTGGATTTTGCGTGGCAGCGCGAATTGCAAGAGCAGGTCCGCAAAGCTCTGGAATCCGAACTCACAGGCACCGATGACGAATCCGAGAACGATGCAAGGCAAATCGCAGAAGAAATCGTTGACGAGGAGTTGCCATGAGCGATGATCTGACGTCCCTGCGGTCCGGGTTGCTTTCCTGGCCCGTTGCGCAGAGCGCGAAAAATTCTCTGTTGGAAAGACTCGATGACCTTATCCGGCGCGGGGCTGCCTACTCAGACAAGAACCGAATAACCGTGGCCCAAGAACTGCGCGACTTCCAGCGGGAGACTGTGAGCCTTCTGGCTTTGCTTGGGCCGGAATGCAGAGAACTCGCTGCCAAGGCCGACAAGATGAAATTCCCGGCGGTCGGTGATGGTGCTCTTTGGCCAGGAGGCCGGACGGTCCGCTACAAAGAATCCGATGACCCTAACGTGACCTCGGAAGTCACCTTAGCGGGACATCCGCCCGAACTTTCGGATCTCGAGCAGAGCAGGTGCTATCAGGATCTCGCCCGATTGACCACCTTGCTCACACAAGCGCGAAAACAATCCCTGGGCCAACCCTCGCTCTACGCACGGCGTGCCGAACGTCGCAAGAATTCACTAGACCGATTGGTCAGGGCAGTTCTTCCAGATGATCCAAACCTTTCACAGGAAGACGTGCGCAAGAGGGTTGACGAACTGTGCGCGCGTGAGAAAAAGAAAACTCCGATACTGTCGAGTTGGCAGAAGCGCGGGGCGACGAGCCTACTCAGTGCCTACGAAAACCCATCGACTCGTGGAGCGGTAGCAACGTACATCAGTAAACGTCGGTCCGCGGTGAAGAAAACGTCTCAGTCGTAGTTACCGCGAGTTACCGAGTTACCCTCTCCATTCCGCAAGTCTCTCACAGCGAAATACTTCCAGTTTCGAGTTTCCGCTCATCAGGTAATGCTTTGGGTCATAGCTCGTGTCGGATACGTTCGCGTGCGGGGACGCGATGAAACAGCGGCAGATCACACAAGAGCAGACAGAGCGAAAACAGGCTCAGGCTGTTCGCTT
Source organism: Candidatus Acidiferrum sp. (assembly GCA_035622585.1). GTDB lineage: Bacteria > Acidobacteriota > Terriglobia > Acidiferrales > UBA7541 > Palsa-295. Next base: position 12,730 of record DASPVC010000060.1, on the reverse strand, counting down.
CGCCGAGACTGTTCTCGATGACCCCGATTTGGCCGACGATTTGGAGAGCCTCACCCCGGAAGAGTATGCCGAGCGTCGAGGATTTCAGATCGTCGAAAATCCACGCAGAAAGGAGGCGAAACCTGTGGCTAGACCCACACGGCAAGAACTCGAAGAAGAGAATGAGCAGCTTTGGGACACGCTGGAATCTGTCCGCGATCAGCTTGACGACATGCTCGAAAGCGACGGGGATGGTGAGGAAGACCAAGGCGGCGACACGGAAGACGAGGACAGCTAAAAACGAAAGCGGGGCGCTGAGACGCCCCGCCAGTGGAACTTGGATTTGTTATCGAGTAGAGCCTACCTGTTCGTTCCACTGGCGTCAAGAGCGTCCGCATTGCTCCGCTCAAGTCAGGAGTGAAAACAGTGGAACGCAACCACATTGAGCCGGAACTCACCTGCTTCCAGGTGCGCGATGCCGCCGAATGCCTAAGCCGACTTTCGCGTTGCGCGCTATTCGGAGGACTTACGCGCACTGCTGTGATCTTCGCGCAGATACGCTTGCAGCTCTTACGAATCGAGAATGGAATACCGCTGAACGATTTCGGATGGCTATGTCTCGCGGACCTCTTCGCCGAAGAGTGGCGCGGAATCGAGGAACGACATGGGAAAGATCGAAGTTAAACTCCGGCGCTCTGCAAAACCGGAGAGCAAGACTGCGGCGTTCGCTGATGTAGTGCTCGAACTCCCAGAAGGAAAAATCGAACTCCACGGATTTCACGTGTTCAGGCCGAACGGCAAACCGGCTTGGGTTGCGCCGGCGGCGTCGAAGGGCGAGAAGAAATTCTTTCCTCACTACTCGCTTGGCGGCGAGCTACGCAAGCGCGTCGAGGCCGCGATCCTGGCCGAGTTTGAGAAACAGGCGAGCGCGGCACGCTAGAGAAATCTTTGCGAGTGGGGTGCCCGCTGGGGCGGGGCACAAGAGCGGGCAACGCTGGCGAGCGCCCCGCGACCACACGGGCTCGCTCTAGCGGGTGCCCCTGAGAGCCCGGCGGGAACAAACGCGCTCCCTCTCCCCGCGAGGGTTTGCAAGCGGGGAGAGGGCAGGGGGAGAGGGGGCGGGCGCACCCGTTCCCTATTGCTAGAAGGGAGAGGGTGTGCCCGCGATTGGCGAGGAGCTGAAGCAAGCGATGGGCGAATGGCTCGGACAAATCGCACCGTGGGACGTGTTCGCAACTTGGACGTTCTCGCGCCCAATCACCGTGGATGGCGCGATGTTTTGGGCGCGGCGACATCTACGACGGCTCGAAGAAATGGCTGCGCAGCACATTTACGGCTTCGTGGGCGTCGAGAGGGGCGAGACTGGCGGTTTGCTTCATTTGCACGCGCTCGCGGGCAACGTCGGGCATCTGCGCCCGTACTGTGGAGCGCGGCTCGCGCCGGGGCAATGGGGACGAGGATGTTGCATGGTCCATGCGTGGCCGTGCGGAATCGCGCGCGTGCTGCCTTACGATCCGAAGCTGGGCGCGAAGTTCTACGTCTCGAAGTACGTCGCCAAGCGCCTTGCTGAGTGGGACCTAGTCGGGTTTCCCGCGACGCCGCAGTTTCCGCTTTCGGAAAAATCCCGATGCAATCGCTAGCTCCGACGAACTGTGTTACGCTCTCGCTCGAAGCGCAACAGAACGGCGAGCGGGAGGCAAGGAAATTGGCCCGACGCCGTTTTCAGAAGGGAAGTGTTTTTCGCCGAGGTAAGCGTCAGCCCGTGTGGGTAGGCCGATGGCTCGAAGATGAATTGCTACCCGATGGCACGCCTCGCCGCGTCCATCGCTCGGAGATTCTCGCCGCTGTGAGGCCGGAAGATGCCGAGCGGTTGAACATTCCGCATTGCCAGACGAAAAGACTGGCGCTGCGCGAACTTCAATTGCGATTGGACACGGTGAACTCGCCGTGCTATCGAGCGCGCCCTACGGCCACGTTTGAACAACTCGCCGCGCGGTGGGAAACCACCGTGCTCACTCAACACAAACCCTCAACCCAGGCCACGATTCGCGGTCACTTGCGAAAACATCTCGTGCCGTTCTTCGGAAAATCTCAGATGCGAGACATTCAGCCCGAAACGGTTCAACGCTTCGTTTAGAGCGTGAAGGTCAGTCCGAAAACAGTACGAAATCTCTACGCCACGCTTCAGATGGTGTGGAAGTCTGCTCGGACTTGGCGCTACGTCGCGCACGATGCGCTCGATGGTGTCGTGCGTCCGAAGCAACGCAAGGCGCGGCGGTTCTTTTTCACCGTCCAGGAAACGCAGCGCATCCTCTCAGTTGGAGACTTCTGCGTTTGGCCTAAGCTCGGCTCTAGAGCAGTCGTCATCGCGGCGGAGCCATATCGAACTTTCTACTGGCTTGCTGCCGAGACGGGTATGCGAGCTGGTGAACTCTGCGGACTTCGCGTAGATGACGTGGACCTCGAAAGCGGTCTGGTGCATGTGTGTCAGAGCGCGTGGCATGGAAAGTTGCAGCAACCGAAAACTGAAAATGCCATGCGCGCATTTGCCCTCTCTCCTCAGGTTGTCGCGCATCTGAGGGAGTATCTGGGCGAGTGGCGTCCGAACGAAAAGCGGTTGCTGTTCGCCACACGCGACGGCACGCCGTGGGACGCGAATCTGTTGCGGAAACGGAAGCTGCGCCCGTTGCTCCGTTCGCTAGGAATCGAACGGGGCGGGCTTCACGCTTTCCGTCACGCCAACAGCAGCTTTATGGACCGGCTGCGCGTTCCGCTCAAGGTCCGACAACAGCGGTTGGGACACAGCGATCCGCGTCTCACTCTCGACGTGTACACACATATAGTCAGCGAGGATGACGTGCGGACTGCAGTACAGTTGGGCGAGCTACTGAGCGGAATTCCTGCCCTAAACTGTCCCAACTTCCAAAAAGAAGGGGTTGCCCGAATCGAGCAACCCCTAGTGAATTAAGTAAGATGCCTGGTTGCGGGGGTTGGATTTGAACCAACGACCTCCGGGTTATGAGCCCGACGAGCTACCAGGCTGCTCCACCCCGCGAACCCATGATAGCGAATGGCCGGAGCCCGGTCAAACGAATCGCCACGGGTGGCCAAGCGAATTCACTCGGGTTCCCACTCGCTGTACGCCTGATTGGTAATCGGCGAGACCTGGTTCGAGCCCGAATGCACGCTGCAAATTCCGGTGGAATCCTGGTCAACGCTCAGGAGGTCGGGGCAGGTGTCGGTAACCCAGTCCTTGGCTCCAGTGACGGGATCGTTGGGAATTCTTCCGAGGTACACCGGGACCAGATCGTCGAGCGACGTTGGCGCAGCTTCTTTGTCGCGCGTGTAGTCCTGAATCGCCTGATCCATTTCGGTGATGTCTTGCCTAAGAGCCGCCTCGCGCGCGTGGACGACAACGAGGTCGTAGTGCGCCGCGCCCAGCGCGAGAAGGACCATCAGTATCGTGATGACGATCATCATCTCGAGCAGAGTAAAACCAAGCTCACTCGCTTCACGTGGCCCGCGATTTCGTCGAGAGTTTCTGCCAATCTGCATCGGTCTATCCAATCTGACTAGACATCGAACTACCAATCCGAGTATTTCGTGCCGTCGAGCGCTGTCCCGGTCGACTGACTATACACATCGAATACATCCTGGCCGCCCCAACTCGTCGTGTCCGGGTCGTCCTGCACGGAGCGCATGCCCCAGTCCGCATTCTTGGTCATCGGGTCGACCGGAATTTTCGACAGGTAGTGCACTCTCTTGTCCTGCGCGCCGGTCAGTTGAACTCCGTTGACGAGAGTTTGGAGGTCCGGCGGATACCCCTCGGTTCCAGCCTGGACCGTGATGAGATTCTTGTCCGCGTCGTCTTTGTAACGGTCGATCGCGACGCGCATTTGGCGCAGGTCGCGGCGAAGCTGATCCTCTTTGTGACGAATCACAGCGACCCTGGCAAGCGGCAGGGCCACGGACGCCAGAATCAGAAGAATGGAGCACGCGATGATGAGCTCCAGCAGCGTCATGCCCGCGGCTTTTGTGGGGCGGCCGGTGCGCGCCAGCCGGGCGCACCCGTGCTTCGAGCCTGCTTTACTAGCGACGCTTCGCATGCGGAAAATCGGAATCATTGCCTGCTCACTGCACTTGAATCGTGGCCTCGCTCGATACCATGGGGATCGTGTGTTGCTGTGAATCGCGGGCGTTGACCTGAAGAATTTGCAGAGCGGAAGTGCCGGGCGCGAGGCCGCGGACCACGATTCCCAGCAGCGTTCCCGAGCCGTTCACGCCAGGCGTGTTGGGCTGGCGCGTGGCGGAGACCACCACCTCGCCGCGCTGCTGGTCGACCCGCTGGACGATCGCGATGTTCTGCTCGCCGCCTCCGGTCAGGAACCCGCCATTGCGCACTTCTTCGACCTGAATCACCGCAGGATCGTAGTGAATCAGCAGCGGAATCGAGTAGAGGTCGCTTACGTTTGCCACCGACAGACCGAGAGTGGTCGTATCGCCCGACTTCAGCGTGGCTGCGGCAGGCTCGAACCGAAGCTGCGCAGCCGGAGCCTGACCGGGCTGGGGAACCGCCTGCGACGTGGGCGTGCGAGACGCAGGCGCCGCGGGTGCCGCCGGCGCAGCGGAGCCCTGATCCTCCTCGTGATAGACGCGAGCGTTCGTATCCGTGCCGGCAGCCAGCGTACGCAGATTCTCCGCCGAAATAGACGGCAGACGAATGATGTGCGGAGTCAGGACGATGAGGACCTCATCTTCCTTAATCTCCTTGCTGTTGTCGGAAAACATGTATCCAAACAAGGGAATTTGCGCCAGGCCCGGCCAGCCGTTGAGATTCTTGGTTTCGGTCCGCTCGATCAGTCCACCGAGCACGTTGGCCTCGCCGTCCTTAAGGCGAATGTCATGCTCGATCTTGCGCGTGCTTATGACCGGCTGGTTGATGCCGCCGATGCTGCTGGTGCCGGCAAGCGCCGATACTTCGACGCTGAGCTTCATGCTGACATCGCCATCCGGATGCACGCGCGGCGTAACATCGATCTTGACGCCGACGTCGAGATACTGAAACTGCGTATTGACCAGCGGGTTCACCACGCCAGCTCCGCCGCCGACGCCCACGCCCACGCCTGCCTGGAAGCTGCCTGTGGCGACCGGCACTCGATCGCCGATGGTCAGCGTCGCCTTCTCACCGTCAGAAACTCGAACCTCAGGATCCTGAATGATCTTCGTCTTGTTGTCGGTCAGAATGGCGTTAGCCGTCGCGCCGGGCAGCGTCAGGCTGTAGTCAGCTCCCGAGAGATTCCTGAGGCTGTCCAGGGTGATCTGCCCTACGCTTGAGGAGGAAGAAGAGCTGCTGCTCGAGCTGGTGCTTGGCTGCACGGAGGTGCGAGGGGTGAACGAAGCCACGACGCTCTGGCCCGGGAATATGCCGAGGTCGCGCAGGCGGTCCACGCTGGCCGAAAGCACCTGGACATGCACGAGAACCTCGGGCTTGGCCTTGTCGATATCCCGGATGATCTTGGAAGCCAGCTCAAGCTTATCGGGCGTGTCCCGGACGACGATCGCGTTCTGGGAATTCACCTGCGTGACCCGGCGCAAGTCGAGAAGCTGGCGCAACCCCGTCACGATTTCCGTCAGTTCCTGGGCCGTAATGGTGTTGGAGAGGTAGAACGTTTGTACGACTTCGTCCTCCACATCCTTGCGCTTTTGCGGATTGTCAGGAGCAACGAAGATCACGCTGCTCGTCAGAGGCTTCCAGAAGGCCTTGCTCTCGAGCGCCACGGCATCCAGCGCCTGGTCGAGCCTGACGTTCGGCAATTCGACGGGAATCCGGCGCGACGTGAAATCCGGGTCGAAGATCACGCTCAGCCCGCAGAGCTTCGCGATGGTCTCGAAAACGACGCGCGAGTCGTTGGTCATCTTCAGATTGACCGGTTCGCATGAAACCGGCTTCAGCTCGGGCGGGCCCGCGAGCAGGTTCTCTTCTTCCGGCGTACTCGTGCTGAGGGGCTTCGGGGCCGTGGCTGCAGACGCAGCCGCGATCAGTTCCATCGTGCGCTTCACTTCCTGCGCGGCCGCGGAATTCGAAGAGTCGATGGCTTGGGCTTTTTGGAATTCCCCGAGGGCGAACTGCAGGTCGCCTTTTTGGAGAGCTTTTTCGCCTTGCTCGACGTGAAACTGGCCGGCCTCGAAGCGCATCTGGGTGACCCGGACTTTGTACTCGGCGTCGTTGGGCGAGGCTCGCAGGGCGCGCTCGTAGCTGACGAGGGCTGTATCATAGTCCTGCAAGGATTCGGCCTTGCGGCCCGCGTCGTAATCCTGATTTCCCTTGGGACAGCCGTTCAGGAACACGGCCGCGAGAGCCAAGAGACACAAATATGCTATGCGGCGCAAACAGATCCTCCGCGGGACGCCCTTGTTCCTAAGGAGTCTAGCACCCGAGCTAAGATGCGGCAAGGAACCGCTCCGTTGCCGGTTGCCCCGGTTAACATGCCTTTTGTGGCCAATGCGTTACAGGAAGATGAAAGTCTCACTACGCCAGCAGAAACCCGCTGGATTCCGTCACTTGCGGCCTCTCTCTCGCGGCGGCTATGATAGCCGGGCCGTGAAATCCGCTACGAAAAAGAAGGAGTGGGAAGGCGTCAAGATCGTCGCCCAGAACCGCGCCGCCTCGTACAACTACGAACTGCTCGATAAGCTCGAGGCGGGTTTGGTTTTGGTTGGCACCGAGGTGAAAAGCCTGCGTGAGGGTAAAGGCAGCCTCCGGGAAGGCTATGCCGAAATCCGCGACGGAGAGGCGTGGCTGGTAAACTGTCATATTCCGGAATATCAGCCGGGAGGGCCGCGGAACCACGATCCGCTCCGGCGGCGCAAGCTGCTGCTGAACCGGCGGGAGCTGGACAAACTTTTTGCCCAGACACAGCAGAAGGGCATGACGCTGGTTCCGACCAAGATCTATTTTCGGGACGGCAAAGCCAAGTGCGAGATTGCCATAGCAAGAGGAAAGAAGTTCCACGACCGGCGCGAAGCCGAACGACAAAAAGAAGCCAAACGCGAAGCCGAGGAAGCGATTTATCGCTCCCGGCGGCGATGAAAGCGAAAGGACCACATGGAGATTCGATTCGAGACCCAGCCGTATGCTTCGGTTCCGGCCGACGCACTCGTCACCTACGTTTTTGACCAGGAAGATAAATTCGACGGAGTGCTTGGCGAAATCGATGCCGTGATGGACGGACATCTGCGCGCACTCGCCGAGAGCGGGGAGCTGACGGCCAAAGCGCTCGAGACCGTGCTCGTCCATTTTCCGCAGGGGCTTGCGGCAAAGCGGCTGCTGATCGTCGGCGCGGGCAAGCCGGATAAGTTTGACGCTGGGGTCGATCTGCGCAAGATCGCGGGGACTGCGCTCCGCTTCCTGAAATCCCGCGGCGCGAAGAAGATTGCTTTCCTTGCGCGCGATGGCGAGCGCGGACCTGCTGCAGCGCAGGCTGTAGTGGAAGGATTGATTGCGGCGGATTTCGAATCGGACAAGTACCGCACGGAGAAAAAGAATCGCGTAATCGAGAAGGTAACGCTGGCGGGCTTCGACTCGGACAGCGGCATGGCTGCCGCGATCGACAACGGCCGGGTGATCGGCGAATCGCTGAATTTCGCGCGCGACTTGATCAACGAACCCTCGAACAAATTGACGCCCCGCATGCTTGCCGCGCGCGCCGAGGCGATGGCAAAGGAAGCGGGCCTCGAAATCGAAATCCTCGACGAACGAAAAATCGCCGAACTGAAGATGGGCGCGCTGATCGGCGTCGCGCAGGGAAGTGTAGAGGCGCCGCGCGTCATCGTGGTGCGCTACACGCCGGCGAATCCGCGGCCGGGCGCGCCGGTGCTGGGGCTCGTCGGTAAAGCGGTCACCTTTGACACGGGCGGCATCTCGATCAAGCCCGCTGCCAACATGGAGAAGATGAAGTACGACATGGGTGGCGGAGCGACGATGCTTGGCGCGATGCGCGCTCTAGCGGCACTGAAGCCGTCGGTGCCGGTGATCGCCGTGATTCCCGCGACCGAAAACATGCCGGGCGGGCGCGCGCAGAAGCCGGGCGACGTGCAAACGGCGATGTCCGGAAAAACGATCGAAGTGATCAACACCGATGCCGAGGGCCGGCTGATTTTGGCGGATGCCGTTTTCTACGCGCGCAAGCTCGGCGCCACGCAGCTGATCGACGCGGCGACGCTCACCGGCGCGATCGAAGTTGCACTCTCGAACGTTCACGTGGGCGCATTCGGCACGCCGCGCGAATATCTCGACAGATTCCTCGAGAGCGCGAAGGCGGCGGGCGAAAAGATGTGGCCGATGCCGATCGACGACGAATATCAGGAAATGATCAAGAGCACGATTGCGGACATCCGCAATACCGGCAGCGGCAAGGGCGGCGGCGCGAGCACCGGCGCGTGGTTCATCAAGGAGTTCGTAGACGACACGCCGTGGGTGCATCTCGACATCGCTTCGACCTGCTGGGTCGATGAAGGCCGTCCGTGGCTCGCGAAAGGGCCTACGGGCATCGCTCTGCGATCGATTGTCGATTTCGCGATGAAGATGTAGCGAGGTCCTTCGCCCATCCTTGCCGGATGGGCTCAGGATGACGGCCAGAAGCCGACGCTCGAATTCTCTGGGGCATCCTGTGGGAGGAGCGCTCCACCGGTACTCACGAGCCGTCACATGCGTTCGGGCGCTTTGATGCCGAGCAGGTCGAGGGTTTTGACGAGCTGATCCTTTACGAGCTGAGTGAGCCGCAACAGGAAAGCACGCTTTTCCGCATCTTCCTCTGAGAGGATCGGGTGCTTGTGGTAGAAAGCGTTGAACGCCTGCGCCAGCTCGAAAGCGTACCGCGCGAGAAACGCCGGCTCCTGCGCGCCAACGGCCGCGTCCACGCGCTGGTCGAGCGATCCAGCCAGCAGTGCGACATCCCATAGGTCATCATTCGCAGGAGCGGTGAGAAATTTCGCCGAGTCGATCTCTCCGCTTCCGATTTTCAGCAGATTCGCCGCATCCTTATCGCCGAGGCGTTCGGTTCCCTTGCGAACAATCCCGTTCACGCGCACCACGGCGTACTGCGCGTAGGGTCCTGTTTCACCTTCGAAGCTGAGCGCGTCCTTGAAATCAAAGGCGATCACGGTCGAGCGAGTAAAGCGCAGGAGGAAATAGCGCAGCGCGCCGACGGCGATGAAGTTCACCATCTGGTGATACTCGGTCGTGCCGACCAATTCGGGATGGCGCGCTTCCACCTCCGCTCTCGCCGTCATTTCGAGCTGATCGATCAAATCGTCGGCCTTGACGCCCTGGCCTTTGCGGCCGCTGACTTCGATGTAGGGCTTCTTCGCGTCTTCGGGCGGAATTTCGTAGCCGAGTTCTTCGGCGCAGCGCGGAGTGAGCGCGACGACGTTGTAGGAAAAATGCTTCAGGCGGTCGGCCTGCTCGGTGTAGCCAAGAGCGCGCAAACCCTCGGCGACGACTTGCTGCGGATAGGCCTGGCGCGCGTCGATCACGTTGAACACATCATGCGCGTGGCCGAAGGCAGGCGCGTCTGGATCACCGGATTCGCTGGCCGTGATCCACGGATATGGGCCGCGAATTTCAGCTTCGAAGCGGCGATAGTGAAAATCGCGCCCGAGCAGGCCGAACTTCCAGAGGTGATAGGCGATATCCTTGCCGACGTAAGTGACTGTGCCGTTGGAGCGCACGATGATTTTCGCTTCGGCGAGTTCGGAAGGTTCTTCCTGCGCGGCTTCTTCGGCTGGCGCTTCTTTGTCGGATGGAAGCTGCATCACCCAGCAACCGGCATTCTTCCCGGACGTGGCGTATTGAATCGCGCCGCTCTTCTTCAGCATTTCAAACGCGGCGTCCCAGAATTTCAGACGGAGGATTTCGCTTTCGCGCGACAGAAGATCGTAGCTGATGCCGAGGCGGTCGAGCGTGCGCAGATGGCAACGCACGATCGCGGTGGACACGACTTCAGCCACTTTGGCGGCTTCGCCGCGGCCCTCTTCAATGTGTGGCAGAGTTTGCGCGCGAAGTTCGAGGCGGGACTTGTCCTCGGCGAGCCATTGGGTCACGCGCGTGTAGAGGTCCCAGCAGACGTAGTCGAACTTCGGCTCGTCGGCGAGCGCACGGACTTCGCCGGGAGTTCTCGGCTCGACGTGCAGGAAGCCGAGGACGACGTCGGCGACCTGGACGCCCGTGTTGTCGATGTAGTTCTGCACTTCGACGCGGCGGCCGGAATAGCGCAGCAGGCGCGCGAAGGTGTCGCCAAGGACAGCGTTGCGAAGATGGCCGATGTGCGCGGCCTTGTTGGGATTGATGCTGGTGTGCTCGACGATGACTTTAGGCGCATCGGGCGAGTGCGTCACAAGGGTCGAGCGTTCAGCCTCCTGGAGCGCGGCGCGAAAGAACGAGGCGCGGTCGAGAAACGCGTTGAGATAACCACCACCAGCGACTTCGACGCGAGCGAAGCCTTCGATAGGCGGCAGCGCGGCGGCGATTTCCTGAGCGATGGCGCGAGGAGCTTTTTTCAATCGCTTGGCCAGCTCGAAGCAGACGGGAGAAGCGATTTCGCCCATCGAGAGCTGGCGGGGGCGCTCGGTCACCACAGGCACGTCAAGATCGTAGCGCTCGCGGATGACGCGTTGCAGCGCGCCGCGAAATCTGTCGTCGAGTGATTTATACACAGGGCTCCCGGTGTCGAACGAATCCGCCGATTATAGGGAGCGCCGCAAATTGGGTCAAAATGGCGGGTGTGGAATTTTGGCGTTTAGACACTCGTGCGGCCGAATGTTTCCAATAGGATAGATGGGAGTCTAATTTCCGAATTTGGCGATTAGGAAACCGAGGGCAAGACGCCGTGCCTTCCGTGCGCGATAGCACCGGACGAACTGTCGTCAATATGCTCATCGTTCCATGCTAGGGCCAGAGGAGCGGAATGCAAGCGGAAAGCTCTGTGGACTTTGTGGAACGGAGTTGAGGCGAAGGAGCAAGACTTAGCAAGGGCACGCTTCGCTCGCCTTCGCCTGATGCGCAAGCACGATCAAGGGAACAACCGAGCGCAATCGCGTGCAACCAAGAGAGCGAAGCTCGAATCTTGATAGATAACCCGTGAGAAAACGAATGAAAGCAGTTCTTGTCTCGATAGCGGCGCTGTGCGGTTCGTTCTTGTTGATGGACGGAGCGGCGCGCAGCCAGCAGCAAGCGCCGGCCCCCGCGGCCGCCCCCGCCCCGGCAGCAACGCCGACGCCGAAGATTTCCGTGCAGGTGAAATTGGTGACGCTGTACGCCACCGCGCGCGACAAGCACGAAAAGATCGTGGCGAATCTGAACAAAGAGGACTTCGTGCTCGATGAAGACGGGCGGCCGCAGACAATCGCGAATTTCATGCGCGAGACCGACGTCCCCCTCACCATGGGGCTGCTCGTGGACACGAGCTTCAGCCAGCGGCGTCTGATCGACGCCGAACGCAGCGCCAGCTACACGTTCCTGGACCACGTGCTGCGCGAGGACAAAGACAAGGCGTTCCTGATCCACTTCGACCACGAAGTGGAACTCCTGCAGGACCTAACTTCCTCGCGTCCAAAGCTCCAGGCCGGGCTGCAACTGCTGCAGACCCCGGAGTTGGAACGGGCCAGCGACGACAGCGGAGACCGAGGCGGCGGGCACGGCGGAGCGGGCACGTTGCTCTACGATGCGATCTATCTCGCTTCGAACGAGCTCATGAAAAAGCAGCAGGGACGCAAAGCGCTTTTCATTTTGTCGGACGGCGTGGACCGAGGCAGCAAGGAGACGCTTGAAGATTCGGTGCAGGCGGCGCAGCGCGCCGATACGTCGATCTATTCGATTCTCTTCGCGGATGAAGAATCGCACGAGCACCAGGGTTACGGCGGCCATGGCGGCTGGGGAGGGGGCCACGGAGGGCCCGGAATGGGAGGCGGGTGGCCCGGCGGCGGGGGCGGCGGAGGCGGCGGAGGGGGCGGACGTCGATATCCCCAGGAGCAGCGTCCCGACGGGAAGAAAGTGCTCGACCGAATCTCGACGGAGACGGGAGGACGCCTGTTCGAGGTCTCCAAGAAGCTTCCGATCGATCAGGTCTATGCGCAGATCGAGGAGGAGCTGAGGAACCAATACAGTCTGGCCTACACACCCACCCCCGCGGATACCGGAGGCGGCTACCACAAGATTCACGTCACGACGAAACAGAAGGACGTCACCGTCGAGGCGCGAGACGGATACTATTCCGATTAATCGATTTGCACAGCGGCCTGTAGTTCTTTCCGCGCCTGATGCTAGCAGGCAGGATTCCCAGCAAGAGGCAAGGGGCGATCGGGTGCTTAGTCGGCTGCTTTCGTGGTGCGTTTGCCGGCAGGATGGGCAGCTTTCATTACGACGGCGATTGCGACGAGCACTGCGGTAACGGCGTTGGCCCAAATCACCGCAGCGGCGTGTATGAGCAGACCGTAGAAAAGCCACAGCAGAATTCCGGTGAGATAAAGAAACAGCATCGGATACGACAGATCGTTTCCGCCCTGCCGCCGGATCTTCAGAATTTGCGGAACGAAGGCGACTGTGGTGCAGATTGCCGCGATGGTGCCGACAATTCCGATAAGCCGCATCTGATCTCCGCGATACCGGATCTTATTAGCTCACGTCATTTGACAGCATGTGAAGGCCAGAATAGTATCGTTTTCTGGCAGTTCCGCAGCGGAAACGCCAATCATT
>DASPVC010000059.1:0-3448 GCA_035622585.1 Candidatus Acidiferrum sp. | reverse complement strand
TGAATATGTAATGGAGGAAGATGGAATCCGCAATTACCCTCAAGGGCCAAGCCACCATCCCGAAACCTATCCGTGAACATCTTGGGTTGCAGCCGGGTGATCGGGTTAAGTTCTTCGTGCATCCCGACGGCAGCGTGGTGTTGTTGCCGAAAGTCTCGGCTTCGGCGGCACGCGGCATGATCAAATCCCGGAATCCGCGGCCTGTGACCACCGAGCAAATGACGGTGGCGACCGCCGAGGGCGCTTTGAGTCGAAGTCCGCGGAGACGACGCCGATGATCGGGCTCGACACCAACATCCTGATACGCTATCTCACCCAGGACGACCCGGTACAGTCAGCCAAAGCCACGGACATTTTTGAAAGCCGTTTGACACTCAAGAATCCGGGGTTTGTCAGCGTCGTAGCCATGGTTGAAACCGCATGGGTTCTCGATCGCGCATATGGTTTAACAGCTCAGGCGATCGCAACCGCTGTCGAACGCCTGCTGCAGATTGACGTTCTCGCGATCGAAAACGAGCAACAAGTCTTCACGGCCATGGTTGCTCTAAAACAGGGGCGCGGATCGTTTGCGGATGCCCTGATCGCCGAGCTTGGAGCTCGCGCAGGCTGTACTCGCACGTTGACGTTCGATCAAAAGGCAATACGGCTCGCTGGCTTCGAGCTTGTCTAATCCCCCGATCCCGCTCAGCGCTCCCCCAACTAACAACAGCTGCATTCATTCCGTCAACCGCACACTCACGGGAGGCAGAACCGGTTCTCCTTTGCGGCGCCGCGGCAGGCGCTCGAGACGTTCCTGACACGTTTCCAGGGCCGCACACCTTCGTTGACCACAGGATAAGAATGCTCGATCAACCCCATGCACCGCGAAGTTGCCGACTGTGTCAACCGCGCTCATTATCAAAACGTGACGTTTGTTCTCCTCAAGAATGGAACTCCCGTTGCTCGCCTGGTACCGGAACGGGAGAAAGTGTGCTTAGGCCGTGACCTAGCCGAGGTGCTGGCCGAAAGATAAACGTCCTCCGGGGCACCATGTCTTAAGATCGCTGCGCAGCCTGTGCCGAGTTGAATGGCTCTATTGGTTTTTCTTCTTTGCTTTCGCCCATCTCGCATGGGCGGCGCGGCGGGCGGATTCCTTTCGTTCCTCTTTGCTCAGTTTCTCGGCACGCGCTTTCCCACCGAGTCTCCCAAGAGCTGCCGCAGCCTTGTTCTTGGTCATTGCGACATTTTTACCATGTCGAGATCTTCATTTATGCGTAGCGTCACGCAAGCGATAGAAAACACGCCAACTTTAGCTCTTGACAATGCGTAGCGGCACGCATAAGATAAGCGCGTAAAAGGTGAACGGCGCGAGTGCTGCTACACCCGTGCCGCTCTAACCACAAGGACCTGTTAAGGAGGCCAATGTAGCTACGTCCACTCTAGCAAATTCCCACAATCCTCAGCAGTTGTTCGCGGAGATAGTGCGGCCGTTCGCACCGGCGGCCTACCAGAAATCGCAATGTGAGTTCCGCGTGTTTCCCACCGGCGAAGCGGAATATCACTGGCGCGTCGTAGCCCCGTCCACCAACCGAACCATCTCTCGCCACAAGAGCCTGACTTTCGCGCTCAGGAGATGCACCCGGCTGAACAAGCGGCGCGGCGGAGGAGCCAGAAATGAGACCAACTAAGAGGAGTGAAGCATCCATTCGCATGGCGCGACGGATTTGGACCAACCTCTCCCGGGAAGCGGTAAGCAGGCTCAGGGAGATTACAGAGCAGAATAACTTCTCCATTCCGGCCGGCGATTTGACTTACCTGGAGAATGGTTGGTACGTGACCCACACGGGTTTACTGGGACTCGCGCGCCGTAATCGGTGTACCGGCATCCACGTCCGGCCTGTTTCAAACTTCTGTGATCCTTCTTCCCAGCGGTGGGCGTTCGAGGCCACGGTCTACAAATCGAGAACTTGTCGCGGCTTCGTCGGCTACGGCGATGCCGATCCTTGCAACGTGTCTCCGCTCGTTCACGGGGCCGAAATGCGTGTTGCCGAGACTCGGGCTGTCAACCGAGCTTTGCGGAAGGCGTATGGAATCGGCATCTGCTCGGTCGAGGAAATCGGATCCTTCGCGGGACAGCCCGGTGCGGCGTCCGAAACCAGGAAGCTGGCACAACCTACCAATGGCAACGGCAACGGGAATTTCGGCGGGCGGACCGTCCGCGATCGCCTCTGCCAGATCATCCGTCAGCATCAGCTCGACGCCACGCTGGTTAAGTCCTACGCGACCGACTTTTGAGGCGTGAAGACCTTGCGCGAAGCTAGCCGCGAACAAGTCGAGAACTTCGTCACCCATTTGGCAGAGTGGGCTGAAAGTGACCGCAATGCTCTGCTTTGCCAGCTCAACAGCTATCTCGGCACGAAAGCTGGTGTCGCATGAGACGCCACATTCAGGGTCTCCACGAGGCAGACCAATCTGCTGCTGGCCAGGTTCGCGATGGCCTGCTCCTGGTTCGCGTCGAGCGAGCCCAGCATCGATGGGACTCGCGCAAGCCTTTTTATCTTCTGCGGCTTTCGATCCTCGAACCGAGAGAACTTGCTGGCCACTCGTTCGCCGGCCGACTCTACTGCACGCCCAGAGCGCTGTGGAAGCTGAACTGGTTTCTCCGCGACTTCGGCTATGACAGCGATCTACTGGGGCGAGATGAGATTGATGAGAAGAGCCTGGTTGGGCTTCGCGGTGTCGTCAAGATCAGCCACACAGTGGTGAATGGCACCGCCCTGCTGAACCTTGATGGCTTTGCAGCAGCAAGTCAATGGGAAGAACTTTCGAGCACTCCGTCGATGAGAACCTCCGCTGTGGAGGTCGCGCGATGACCTATAGCTACACCCAGATCAGCCAGTACCTGACCTGTCCTCGCCGCTACCGTCACCGTTACCTCGACGGCTGGCAAGAGAAAGACATGCGGGCTGCAATGCTCTTTGGGCGAGCCTTCGAACAGGCTTTACGCGCCTACTTCTTGCGGGAAGACGCTGCAGCGGCCCTGTTTCGCGAGTGGGCCGCTTATCAGGACCGGCACTTGTACTACTCGAACGGGGACAGCTGGGATCGCATGCTACAGCAAGGGATCCAGATGTTGAACCGCTTCTGCCAGGACGACCACATCCGCATCCGCCACCCCCGCCGCAATCTACAGATCAAGTTCACTCTCCCAGTTTCCGACAAGAATGACTTCGTGGCTTATGTCGATGCGATTGGGAAGGTCGACAGGACACGCTGTCTGATCGAATGGAAAACCACCGCCAGCCGCTATCCGGAAGAACCGGACGGGCTGCTGGCCCTCGATCCACAACTGGTGTGCTACTCATGGGTGACCGGTATTTCCGAAGTCGCCCAGGTCGTCTTCGTGCGCAAGCGACTGGTCGAAGTCCAATATCTTCGCGCCACCATCACGGAAGAACAACGTCTGGAG
>DASPVC010000058.1:0-68052 GCA_035622585.1 Candidatus Acidiferrum sp. | reverse complement strand
CGTGCTGACGACTTCGAATGGGGCTCCAGTTCGCGTAAAGGACATCGCGGTCGTCGACTGGGGCCCGAGAATTCGGCTGGGGCGCATGGCCAGAGCCGATCATCGTCCGGACGGCGTGATTGTCGACGAGCCCGACGTCATCCAGGGTGGCGTGCTGATGCGCAAGGGAGCCGAAGAAGGCCCAACGCTCGAAGGGATTCACAAGAAGGTAGAGGAGCTCAACACCAGGATTTTGCCCGAAGGCGTGAAAGTCGTCACGATGCTGGACCGCAGCGATTTGCTTCATTACACGCTGCACACGGTGCTGCACAACCTCGGCGAAGGGATGATCCTGGTTACGATCATCCTGCTTCTTTTCCTCGGCAACGTTCGCGCGGCCTTGATCGTGGCAATAACGATACCGTTTTCCCTATTGTTCGCCTCGATCTTTCTGAATTTGAGCGATATCCCCGCAAACCTCATTTCACTGGGCGCGCTCGATTTCGGAATGGTTGTGGACGGCGCGGTGGTCATGGTCGAGAACATCTTTCGGCACTTGAGCCGCGCGCACAACGGTTCTGCATCCGCGAAAACACCCGCGGAAATAATCCGGGATGCTTGTCACGAGGTCCAACGGCCAGTTTTACGCCATCGCCATCATCATCACCGCCTATATGCCCATCTTCACGCTCCAACGCGTGGAAGGGCGGTTGTTCCGGCCCATGGCCTGGACCGTTGCCTTCGCGCTACTCGGCGCCATGACGTTTTCGATCCTGTTGGCGCCGGTTCTATCCAGCTTCGTGTTTAGAGGTCAAGTGAAGGAGTGGCACAATCCGGTCATGGGCTTTCTCACCGATCGCTACCGGACCAGCTTGCGCTGGGCTGTCGAACACCGCATGTTTGTACTCGGCGTGGGCGTGGCTTCGTTAGCCGTCGCTCTTTTCCTGACATTCAGTGGACTCATTGGTTCGGAGTTCCTGCCCCATTTGGATGAAGGCGCCATTTGGGCGCGCGGCGAGATGGCGAACAGCATAGGCGAGACGGAAGGCACGCGCTTCGCCCAGCAATCCCGCTACATCTTCTCCTCGTTCCCCGAGGTCACCAAGGTCGTCTCGCAATCCGGAGCGCCCGATGACGGGACCGACACGGGTGGGTTCGGCAACACGGAATATTTCGTGGACTTGAAGCCCAAGGACCAATGGCGGCCCGTCTTTCATCAAAACAAAGAGGAGCTGATCGCCGCGATGGACCGCGAGCTTGAGAAATACCCGGGTGCCTTCTGGAATTTCTCCCAGCCCATCGAGGACAACGTAGATGAAACGCTAACCGGCACGAAAGGCGGACTGTGCGCCAAGCTCTACGGGCCGGACTTGGACGTGCTCGAGGAAAAGGGCGAAGAGATCAAGGATGTTATGGGCAATATTGACGGGGTCAAAGATTTGGGAATTCAACGCGATACAGGCCAGCCGAATATTGACCTCACCGTTGACCGTCTGGCAGCGGCGCGCTTCGGCATCAATGTGGCCGATATACAAGATGCCGTCCAGACCGCCATCGGCGGTAATCCTGTCAGCCAAGTCCTGCAGGGAGAGGCGGTCTACAACGTAGTCGTGCGCTATCAGAAACCGTATCGTGATACCAAGGAGGCTATCCAGAACATTCGACTGCTCTCTCCTTCGGGAGAGCGCGTCTCGCTGGCTCAGTTGACCAAAGTCGAGGTCCGCGATGACGCCTACGATATTTACCGAGAGGACGGTTCCCGCTACGTGGCCATCCGCTTCGAGGTTCGCGGGCGCGATCTGGGCACGACGGTCCGGGAAGCCATCGACCAGATTGCTAAGAAGGTGCAGTTACCGCACGGCTATCACCTCGATTGGTCGGGGGAATACGATAGCGAAAAGCGAGCCGAAAGGAGGCTGCTCTTCATCGTGCCCCTAACGGTCTTTTTGATCTTCATCATTCTCTACACAATGTTCCGTTCCTTCAAATGGGCGCTGCTGATTCTCGCCAACGTGGCGATGGCTCGCGTTGGAGGCTTGCTCGCTCTCCTTGTCACCCACACATTCTTCAGCGTGTCGTCGGGCGTCGGCTTCTTGGCGCTCTTCGGCGTTTCGGTTCAGACGGGCGTCATCATGCTCGAATACATCAACCAGTTGCGGGCGCGCGGCTACACGCCAGCGGATGCCGCAGTTGAGGGAGCTATCTTGAGGCTTCGTCCTATCATGATGACGATGCTGGTGGCGACGTTCGGGCTCTTGCCTGCTGCGATGTCGCATGCCATCGGATCTGACTCGCAGCGGCCGTTCGCCATCGTCATCGTGGGCGGCTTGATTTCCGACCTGGCGTTGAGCATCTTTCTATTGCCCACGCTATACGCGTGGATCGCCAGGGAAGGCGATAAGCTTCCGGCACCGGAGGAATCCTTTGAGACTTAATTCTCGACTTTTCGACGACCGCAAAACCCACGCTTGGCGCCGAGCCGCTCTCGTCGCTCTATTCGTCGCGCTGGCCTCTGCCGCAGCCGCGCCGATTGTACGAGCGCAGGGAACCGCGCCCACGCAGGGTCCCGTCAAAATCACGCTCGACGACGCCATTCAATTGGCTCTGAAACACAACCACGCGCTCTTGGCCGCTCAGACGACCATCCTGCAGGATCAGGCTCTCGAAGTGCAGGCAAACCTACGGCCGAATCCGACATTCTTCACCGACTGGGAATACTTGCCACTCGGCTCACCTACAAGTCAAAACTCAAGGCTGTATCCGGAAGGCTACACCCTTGGCCAATACCTGCACGACAACACGGAAGCGGACATGGGCCTGAGTTATTTGTTCGAGCGCGGCAAGAAACGGCAGGCCCGCTTGCAGGCAGCGCAGGACGTTACGGCACAGACGCGCTCGCTCGTAGCAGATAACGAGCGCACCCTGACGTTCAATGTCGCCTCGCAGTTTGTCAGCGTCCAACTGGCTGAATCGACCTTGGATCTCGCTACGTTAGATGTGAAGAGCTTTCAGCAAACCACGGACATAAGCGAATACCAATACAAAATCGGCGGCATGAGCGAGGGTGATTTTCTGGCGATAAAGCTCCAGCTGCTGCAGTACCAGACCGATTACGAGCAGGCTGTTCTGGCCAAGGACACGGCGCTTGACGACCTGCGAAACATGATCGGGTACGAGTCAGTGCCCGCGGATTATGATGTGGCCGGCCCCTTCGACTACGAGCCGCTCAAGGCCAACCTCGAGGACCTGCAAATGAAGGCTATAGCGAACCGTCCGGATCTTCGCGCGGCGCAGCAGGGCGTGACCGCGGCGACCAGTCAGTGGGAAGTCCAAAAATCGATCGGCAAGCAGGACGTCACTGCCACGGCCAACTACTCGCACGTAAACGGCATTAATGCCGCGACATGGAACATCAGTGTTCCACTCCCCGTCTTTAACCGCAATCAAGGCAATATCGAACAGGCCCGCTACGCCATCACCCAGTCGCAGGAGCTAGAGAAAGGGGCGTCTGACCAGGTGCTGACCGACGTCCATGACGCCTACGTAACACTGCACGAGAACGATACTATCGTTGTCCTGTATCGTTCGGGCTATCTCGACGCGGCGGTAAAGGCTCGCGAGATCGAAAAGTTCGCCTACGAACACGGCGGCGCGAGCCTGCTCGATTGGCTCAACGCGGAGCGGACGTATCGAGTGACGGAGCTTGCCTATCGCCAGGCGCTCGCGTCGTATCTAACCGCGCTGGAGCAGCTTCGCGAAGCTGTTGGCGTCCGGACTTTGCCTTGAGTCAGTTACCCGGCGGGCGATGTCGGCCGAACCTCGCATCGCGGACGGGTGGTCGCTGAAAGGAGCGCCCTTGTGAAGAGAGCTGAGGTTCGGGCACGCATCGAGGAGATCGGAATCGTTCCTGCCGTTCGCGTTTCCTCCGAGCACGTCGCGCGTTTCGCTGCCGAGGCCGTGGCTCGCGGCGGGATCCCCGTCGTCGAAATCGAAATGACGGTGCCCGGAGCAACCGACGTCATCGCTTACCTCGTCGAGCATATCCCGGACATGATCGTCGGCGCTGGCAGCGTGTACGACGTCGAGACGGCGCGCCGCTGCATCGGTGTAGGAGCGAAATTCCTGACAACGGATGGTCTCGATTTGAACATCGTTGAATTCGCGAACAGCGAAAACATCGCGGTGTGGCCCGCCGCGCTGACGCCGACCGAAATCATCACGGCGTGGAAGGCTGGCCCCGACTTCGTGAAGGTCTTTCCGTGTGCGTCGGTCGGCGGCGACAGCTACATCAGGATCATAAAGAAAGCCCTGATGCACGTGCCCTTGATCGCTGCCGGCGGCGTCAACCAGCAGACTGCGCACAAGTTCATCACGGCGGGTGCCTCCGCGCTCGGCGTCGGCGCGGACCTGATACCGGAAGACGCCCTGCGCCTCAAGCAGTCAGAACGCATTCGCGAGCTCGCACAGCGTTTCCGCCGGTTCGTGACCGATGCACGCGGACAATTGGAGGCCTTGAGGAGACACGCGCCGGAGTCGCGATGATCCGAAATTTGCGTGTTGAGCGCCATTTGAATCCATTTTCCAAACGCGCATGCCTCCGGTCGACCCCAAACTAGGAAGAGAATTCCAGCTTACTTGGCAAAGTTCGAAAGGAAGGAGTCGCGCCAGATGACACGCGAAGAAGTGCTGAAAAGGATCGAGGATGTCGGTGTCGTCGCAGCGATTCGGGTAAACTCAAGGGAAGATGCCCTGTTCGCTGGCGCAGCAGTCGGCCGCGGCGGTATCCCGGTCATCGAGATCCCGATGACGCTTGACGGGGCCCCGGAGGTAATCTCCCAACTACGGGAGCAAAACCCACAGATAATCGTGGGGGCCGGAAGCGTGCTGAATGCCAAAGCAACGCAAATATGCTTGGACGCTGGGGCGCAATTCCTGACGAGCGACGGCCTGCACCTGGCGCGGGTCGAACTTGGCGTCCGGAAGGGGGCCGTTATCTTTCCGGGTGCCCTGACACCCACCGAAGTGGTCACAGCATGGGAGTCCGGCTGCGATTTTGTTAAGGTTGTGCCCTGCGCACAGATCGGCGGAGAAGCCTACATAAGATCCGTTCATGCAATGTATCCGGATATTCCTCTGATCGCCGCGGGAGGCGTCAATCAACAAACCGCCTCAAAATACATCAGTGCCGGCGCCGTTGCACTGGGGATCGGCCGGGAACTGATTCCCGAGGATGCCATCCGGCATCGGCAGGAACAACGGATCCATGAACTGACACGCAGATTCGTGGGTTTTGTCAAAAGTGCTCGTGAAGGGAAGCTTCCAGAGCGAGAGGGCAGATTCATGGGGTAGTGCATCGACCCGCAAGGTCGCAAATCCGGGAAGAACTGACGCCGCCGCTCTCATCCACCAGACGACCCGCGCCCCACGCCACCGTATTGAGTAAGTGTAAGCGGACGAACCTCGAAACAGAATACAGCTCTTATCGGAGACTTATCACGCTCTTACGTATTCCGTACGCGCGTCGCCCTATCATGGCTGCGACGCATGAGTCTGCACCTCGCAACTCGCATTCGACCGGGCACTTTGCTCGATCACTACCGGCTCGAGCACCTCGTGGCGAGCGGTGGCACGGCGTCGGTGTTCCGGGCAACAGACATCAGGACAGGTCGCACGGTCGCCGTCAAGATTCCGCATTTTGGGAAGGCGAGTGATCGACCGCCTGTCACTGGCTTCCGCCAGGGAACTGGGCTGGACAGAAAATTCGATCATCCGGGGCTGGTCAAGATACTTGGTGACGACGGCGCCGGCCATCGGTATGTCGTGATGGAGTGGATCGAGGGACGTCTCCTCCGGCACCTTATTGAAGAACGAACAGGCCTCTCAGCTGAGCGCTCTGTCCACATCGCGCTCGAGATCTGCGAAGTGCTGGAGTACATTCACGGGCGAGCGCTCGCCCATCTCGATCTGAAGCCGGACAACATCATTGTAGGCTCAGATGACGCCGTCAAACTAATCGACTTTGATATCGCGCGGGAAACACGGCGCGGACTTCTCAGTCTATTTCGGCCGAGACGAATGGGTACACCCGACTACGCTTCCCCCGAGCAGATTCGAGGCAAAGCAGGTGACGCTCGCAGTGACATATATTCCCTGGGGTTGATTCTTTACGAAATGCTCACGGGGGAAGTGCCGTTCTCCGGGGTGGCCCCGCTGATGGCGCTAAAACTGAGGCTCTCCAAAGATGCCGTGCCTCCGCGTGAAATCAATCCTGAAGTTCCGGAACGGCTGCAGGGCATCGTTTGCTGTGCCATTGCGCGCGATCCCGCGAAACGCTACCAAACAGCTCGCGAAGTCTCCGCTCAGCTTCGACAGGTTGTTGAGTGCGGCCTGGGTGAGCTGGTAGGATCAGCCTAACGGTCGATCGGCAAGCTGAACGTGAAGATCGAGCCTTCTCCGGGTTTGCTGATGACCGTCATCGTACCGCCATGGGCCTCTGTAATAGCCTTGGCTATGGGAAGTCCCATCCCGGTGCCCTGGACGCGGCAGCGATGCTCTTTGCCACGATAGAACTTCTCGAAGATTCGCCTCACCTCGCTCGGATCAATGCCCGGTCCCTGGTCTGCAACGCTGAAGACCACAAATCCGTCCTTGGTTTCCGTACGGATCGCGATCGGTTTATCAGGGGAGGAGTACAAATTGGCGTTTCGAATCAGATGCCGCAGGATTTTTGCCGCCCAGAACAGATCCGCTCTAATCGGCACTTCCTGATTTGCTATTCCATGCTCGATGGGTCTGGTTTCCAAAGCGGACTCGCAGCCTGATAGCGCTGCTTCAACCAATTCCGCCACAGAGTGGCGCGCGAAATCGAGCTTGATCTCGCCAGATTCGAGGCGCGACATCTCGGATACTTCGCCGACCAGCTGATCGATTCGGTCGCATCCCTCGTTGATCATCGCCAGCAGTTCCCTGCACTGGTTTCTGTCGAATTGCAAGTCGGAAAGCATGCCGGTGACAGAAAGCTTCATCGCGGTAAGCGGGGTTCTGAATTCGTGAGTGATTGCATCGAGCAAAGCCGATTTCAGGCGTTCGTTTTCGCGCAGAGCCTCGATCTTTCCGACCTGTTCAATCGCACGCGCTCTCTCGATCGCAATCGTAATCAGAGATCCGAGGGACTCAAGAGTCGTGTCGGATACAGAAGTCTTGGCGATGCCGATGCTTCCAATTTCGTTTATTCCCATGCGCAAAGGAATGAAGCAGAGGCCCTCGTTCTCCTCAATTTGAACATCCCCATGAAGGAGAGCCGTTTTCAATCGAGTCGCGTCAATCTCGCGGGAGCCGTTGGCCGAATAGAAAACGGACTGCCCCTCGGTAAGAAACAACGCCGCAGCCTTCGCGCCGAAAGCGTCCACGATGTCGCCCGGAATTGCGTTGCACAACTCGAGCGAGTCTCCCGCGCTTAGCATCCTCTGACTCAGGTTGTACAGCTGTTCGGCCTCCAGATGCTGTTGCCGAGCCTGTTGAGTTCGCCGGCGCGCCGACGCCGAGAGGGTACTCCCGACTACGGCCGTGATCACAAAAGCACCGAGTGCAACCCAGTTCTGAGGGTCTGTGATGTTCCATTGGTCGACCGGCGGAATGAAGTAATAGTCATAGGCCATCGCGGCTGCCACAGACATCAGAAGGGAAGGTCCAAAACCACTCACGGCAGCAGCGATTAGGATCGCCAGCAAGTACGTAAAGCCCTCGGTTGTGACGTTTGCGAAAGGTGCGCGCAGGTAAATCACGGTGATGGCGCAGACCGCCAGCAGTCCCACGATGTAGGAGCTGACTACCTTCCCTAGCCGCTTGAAGGTTTCGTAGCGACCTGCATCTGCAATCCCAGTGGTTCCTGGGTGTCCAGTGCCAAAGCCGCCGGGGTTTGGCTCTCGCCGCAATCCCAGTGGAACTGCTGAATGCGGAACTATAGATTTCGAGGACATATCTGGATGGTCCGGTCAGTCCTAACGGGACTAACATCTCCAGCCGGGCCGCAGCAAATCAAGACTACCGCATCTGGGCATCGCGTCAAGTTCATAAAACCTATGGATCGTATCGATAGGCCGAAGAGCAGAATCGCCGTAACTTTTATTTATGAAGCTCTTAGGGACACATTACGCGTCTCGTATTTGTCTGGCCTACCATTTTCCCCAGAACGCTCGCTGAACCTACCCGCTGCGGGAACGATTTGAGCCTGCATGACGACGGACATTGTGGACCACGGGATCTTTCGGGGAGAGAACGATGAGAGTCAAATGGTTGTCATCAATTGCAGTACTGGTCGGCATCGTGTCGCTCGGCCCCGGGTTTCTAAGCCCGGCAGCCGCGCGGCCTGCGCCCGAGCGTGTCGCGCTGAGCGGATGGATCAGTTGCACCACTTGCTTTGAACCGGGCGCGTGCAAAGCTCAAACACGGTTGTCCTGTACGCACTGGGGCGTCAGCCATGGCGCCTCATATGTGCTGGTCGTGGGCGAGAAGCACTACGTGTTGTCGGGCCACGAACAGGACTTGGCGAAGGCCGCCGCAGAAACGTCGGTCACCGTTACCGGTGAGCTGACGGGCAACCTGCTCAGTGTCGTGAGCGTTGACTGGCCGTCCAAAAAACGCCGGGAACAATAATCCGCGATCTACTTCACGGTGCTGCGGATATCCGGGTCAACCGTTTCCCGCCCTCCGCAAAGATAGAGACGATGAGGTGGTCGCCCAATGGCACGCCGCGACTGTCCACAGTCATCTGGCAGCTTATCGAAGGGATTGTGGTGTCCCTAGCTGGCATGGTGACACTCGAATACCCAACGCAGTGCGCGGCAGCAGGGGAAAGCACGGCTGGTCGCAGCTGCATTTCGTGTTTCCATTCGACCGCGAATTTCAGCGAGTACGAGTTTCCGTGAAAAACAGCAGATGGCGAATTGGAAAGCGTAGAAGCGCACCGGTCACCCACAATGCGAATGGAAGTGGTCAACGATTCGGGATATTCCGTCACTACTCTGCCGTGTCTCCTATACTCGAGCCGGCCGTCGATGTCCGTTCGCCTTAGATCCTCGAAAAACTTCCCGGACGTCACCGTGCCATCGATCGAAAGGCACCCGTCATTCAGGTGAAGCAGTTGCGAGCCGAAGTCGACAACCCCGTCATAAGTTGAACTGTTCTTGCCGCGGGCGTGCGCGGCCGATGGAAACACGCCAATAAGTAAGGCAAGGAGGAACGTCCACGGATATCGGCATTGGCTCATGGCCTTTGGCTCCTCACGAAATCCGCCCGGCGTCGCTGGTTAGGCGCCGATTCGCTCAATCGAATTTGGATTGTATATGCATCCGCATGTTACACGCTAATCTTGTCCTTATATCTCATCAATCCGTTTTGTGGATGAGTGCCATCCTGAATCCCATCAAAATGCCTTTATCGTCTCCTTACATAGCGCTTACCAAAATCTCAGGTAATCCGTATTTGCATCACCTAACGTCTGCCTTAGGAGACTCACACAACGTGATCGTCGCGTGAGACAGGTTTTCAGCTTTGCCGCGACGCGCGCTGTGGGAAGTAGCGAGATATCCGAGGAGAGACCATGAACAGAAAAATGATTTTTCAGGCAGTAGTTCTAGCTGGTGTTCTCGCGCTGTGCTCGATCTTCGCTGGCAGTGCGAGCGCGCGGCCGGTGTCGCAACACGTCACTTTGACTGGCTACGTCAGCTGCACGACGTGTCTTATGCCGAACACGTGCAAGGCTCAGACGCGGCTTTCCTGCACGCAATGGTGGATTAGCCAGGGAGCTTCGTACGTGCTCGTAGTCGGCAATAGCCACTACCGGCTGTCAGGCTTCGAGAGGGAACTGGCGAAGGCTGCCGCCGAAAACTCCGTCACGATCACTGGCGACCTCACTGACAACGAGGTCGTGGTGACGAGTGTCGGCGTCAACCGCAAGGAAAAGTAGCAAGTGGGAAAACAGGCGCTCAGACTCAATCTCTCGCGGCGACCAGCTCAGGATGTCGTTGATCGCCGCGAGGGGGGCGCGCCGCTCTAGTCTTTTCCCGCCTAGCACAGCTATGCCGCGATTGCGCAAAGGCCGGCAGAATGGGCCTAATTACGGTTCTGATCCGCGTCGCGGCCTATTCCACCATATCGCTACTGCTATCCCTTTCTAAATTGGCACGGTAAAGGTCCACAGTTCGACCCTGCAGGGCCTGCCATTCTTTCCAGATCGTTGTCCTGTGAGACGAAGATCGCCGAGGGCAGCAATTACTCTCTTACCTCACGTGCATGCACGATGAAGCGATTCGGTGCGTGGCCAATGTAGTGAAAGGGAAAGCAGGTGATGAGGGTCAGCTCGTTTTGCCCACCGGATTGCAAGACTTCAACATCGGTGGGAGGCACGACTTCGGTGGAATCGACGCGATAGGCGTGATCACCCGCAGGCGTTTTCAGCAGAATGGTGTCGCCCAATTGGATAGCGCGCAGCGGCCGAAAGATCGTGTCGCGATGGCCCGCGAGAGCGATGTTGCCCACCTGACCCGGCAATGCCGTTTCCGGGATGTGGCCAACGGCGCGCCGAAGAACATCGTCTGAATCGCCTTGGACCACGATCGCGCTCAAGCCGAGCCGGGGGACCTCGATCTGCCCGATCACGTCGCCGTCGGTCACGATACGCGGCGCAAGGCTTACTCCGGGATGCGCGGACGCCCGGCCGAGCTTGCGGGATTCGGAGGCCCGGAAGAAGTAAGCATTCACAAGAACGAATAGGACATAGCCAAGCGCCACAACTCCAGCGATCAACATAAGTAACGATAGACCGCGTAGAATCGGCGCGAGAATGTTTCCGCGCCACTTGGCTGAATGGCTCAGCGAAATCATGGCGCGCTCCTGCCAGACTCCACGGTCGAGCTGGGGACGGCCGAGTAGCCAGCGCGACTTCTAACGTGCAGAGTGCCCCGGCCAGGCGCGGAAACCTTCACTTCCAGCCTGTGAAACGCTCTGGCTTCGGCTTTCGCAGGCGGCACGTAGCCGAGCATGTACTGTCCTCGAAGATCGCGAGCAATCTGCGCCATAACGGCCTCGATCGACGCACCCTTGGGCGGAAAAAATGCCACGCCTCCCGTGTCGTGGCAGAGCCGCCGAAGCACACCCGGATTTTCCTCCTGTCCGGATTCGCTCAGCAAACCGATCGCATAGATCACGGCATGAGAACTGCGAGCCATCCCGAGGACCTGCGCGAACGTATGTTGACTGACGTTGTCGCCGCCATCGCTGACGATGATCAGCGCTCTCTTGTTCCAGTGGCCGAGCTGAATGTGGAGGAAGCCTTCCGCGACAGCGTCGTAAAGAGCGGTTTGGCCGCGGGCGGACACCGCCGTGACGGCCTCGCTAAGTTCTTGAGGATCGCCGCTGAAAGGTTTTCCGTGAAGAAGCTGCGCAGAGACCGTATCGGCAAAGTCGATGACAAACATTTCGTCATCCGGGCTGCTCGAATGCGCGAATGCAAGTACGGCGGCGGCAACGTCGCGCAGTTTGGGACCCATGCTGCCGCTGTGGTCAACGATCAGGCCGACCGTTATGGGAGTATTCTCCTGTTCGAAGAACGTGATGTTTTGCGGTTGGCCATCTTCGAGAACACGAAAATTTTCGATCGCCAGGCCGGCCACGAAGTTGCCGTGCCCATCCGTCACACTGACGGGCAGCGCGACCAAATCGGTTCTGGATGAGAGGCTGGACTGGCCCCGTGCGTTTTGCTTCAGAGGCGACGCGCTACTCACGCCCTCCAAAGCGAAAAAGAGAATAGCGACGAAAGCGGCGCGGAATCCGCCCGCCCGCCTTTTTTCGCTAGATGAGCGAGACATGAGCGTTCCCGCCACAGACTCCTGGCGTCGGGGGACCAGATTTCGAAGCTGGCCCCCCGGCGACGAGAGAAGTTTTGATGCTTACAGATGCTTAGTTACAAGCCGCCTCAAACCAAAGCCAACGATCAGGCACGATGCACCGAATAGGGCGATCAGCGGGAGTTGGCTGGCAGTCTTCGGCAGCTCTTTCGCTACCGCCTTCGGTTGCTCGGCTGGCTTCGCCGGGAAAGCCTTGGCCAGCGACTGTTCTTCACCCTTTGGAGTCACCGCGATCAGCGGAACTGTCTTCAGGGTGCTTGGAGTCGGCTCGACAGTCTCTGCCGGCACGACTTCATTTGCAGCCTGCGCGATTTGCACGGCTTCCGGCTTGGGGTAGACGAACTCGATGCCGTAGTTGAAGCCGGGATAGAACCACGCCTTCACGGCTTGCGGCCGATTGGCTGGCCGCTCGGCGAATTGGATGATCGTTTGCTCAGGGGTTTCCAGTCGATAATTCGGAATCGCCAGGACCGTCGTAATCAGTTGGGTCTTGTCTTCATTCCAAATCTGCACGATGTTCCGGCTACCGAGCGTATCGAGGATCGTGAACGAATAGGTGCCCGCGGGAAGCACTTTTCCGGGAATAGCCACGGGCTGGCTGAACGTAACCTTAGTTAGTTTGTCGAAGTTCTGCGCCTGGACATGCACGGCAATGGCCCCGCTGAGCAAGATTCCCAGCACGAGCAGCACTGCCTTACTCGCTTTCATGACCTTTCCTCCTTGAAGGGCCGAGCTAGACATGTCGGCGACCCGCTTTTCAATTCGCAGGGTACGGAGCCCGCGGGTCCGGTCGTGTCGTCAGGGAATCGGTCCTTGCAAGAAGATTTGTAGCCCCAGCTGGGGACTTGGGGCCGTGCGCCGCGTCACGCCTCAGCGGTGACGCCAATCACAAAGGCTATGTGGTTGGTAGGATAGGTCTTGCGACCTTGCAGTACAACTAGGCGCCTATCGTTTCCTCAGGCGACGAAGCGATAGCCGACGCCACGGACCGTCAGCAGATGTTGTGGTTTCGACGGATCCTTTTCCAGGTAGCGGCGCAGGCGAACCATGAAGTTGTCGATCGCGCGCGTATCGGTATCCTCGCGCAGGTCCCAGACGTCTTCCAAAATCGACTTTCGAGATACGGTTCGCCCGCTGTTGCGGATCAAGTGGCGGAGGAGTTTCGCTTCCATCAACGTCAGGTGAATCGTACCCTCTTCCGTGCGCAGCTCCAGCGAACTGAAGTCGATCGTCTTTCCGTTGAAGCGATACACGTCGGCATCTACGGCGGTGCTTACGGCCGCTTCGGTTTTGATGGCAGCTTTTCCGGCGGCGGAGTGAGCGGCGCTGGCCAGCCACGCGCTCCGGCGCAGCAATCCCTGCAGGCGCGCCAAGAATATGGGTAGCTCGAATGGTTTGGGAAGGTAGTCGTCCGCTCCCGCCGCAAACCCGGCTAGGACGTCCTCCGGACGGCCGCGAGCCGTCAGCATGAGAATCGGCACGTAATTTTGAGATTTTCGCAGAGCGGAGGCCACGGCGAAACCGTCGATTCCGGGAAGCATCACGTCAAGCACAACGGCGTCGATTTTGTCCTTGGGTTGGCTGAGCCGCTCCAGCGCGCCCTCGCCGTCGCCCGCGACTTGAACCTCGTATCCCTCGGCTTCGAGGTTGAATCGCAAGCCTTCGGCGAGGTGGGCTTCGTCTTCGACGATCAGGACGCGGCTCACGCGGCGCTCCTCGGCAATTCCAGCGTGACCGTGGTGCCACGAGCTTCGCCAGCGCTCTCCGCGAAGACGCGGCCCCCATGCGCCCGCGCGATCCCTCGCACGATGAAGAGCCCCAACCCGGTACCCTTTACTTGCGAAACCGATCGACCGGAGACGCGGTAGAAACGCTTGAAGACGCGCTTGAGTTCGTGGCGAGGAATTCCGACGCCTCGGTCGCGGACGCGCAGCGCCACGAGATCGCGCGTGGGCGTATCGATTTCCACCGACACGTCGACCTTTCCGCCGGAATACTTGATCGCGTTGTCGAGAATGTTTCCGATGGCGGTACGAAGCTCGTCGGGATCACCCTGCACGTTGATGGCGGGACCATTCGTGGACCCGCTCCAGTGCAACGCAGCGGGCCGCAGATTGTGCCGCGTGCGAGCGAGTTCGACACAGTCGCTCACGAGACTGCCGAAATCGACCTGCGCGGACTTCTTGACGGAATGTTTGTATCCCAACTCGCCTGCCTTCAGAACTTGGTCGACGGTTCCGCGCAGGCGGTCGGCATCGTCCAGCATCAACCGGTAGAACTCCTGCCGCTGTTTCTCGTCCACGTCGCGCCGCTGGAGGGTTTCGAGGTAGAGGCGAATGGACGTGATCGGCGTCTTGAGTTCGTGCGTAACCGCGTTGATGAAACTGTCGTGGTGTTCGTTGCGCCGGATCTCGCGGATGAGAAAGCCGGTGTTCAGAATCATTCCGAGAATGATCGCGAGAAACCCGAGAAAGCCGAGGAACATCAGGACGCCCTGGCGCCAGTGGAGGATAAACCAGCCGACGTTGAGCGTAATGGCCGCGCCGAGACAAACGCCCAGCACAACGAAAAATGCGACCGTCTTTTGGCGACCTGTGAATTTCACGGCGGCTATCTATGATTCTACAGCGGCCGGCCGGAAGATTCGCGCGGAGTTGCTGCCCGCAAGGTGTTTCGCCTCGCGGGCCAGCGATTTCCAGATTCGAGAGAGGCGTCGCGCGGCGAAGGCTACGCCGAGATCAGATCCGTCTCAGGCTGAGCCGCAACAACGCCTGGAGGCAGCACCTCGCTCGGTTGCTGATTCGCCGAAAGCTTGTAGCGATAGACGTCCCTCGCCAGCCCGATCTTGCTCAGCAACCAGATGCCATACCAGTTGAGATCGATCTCATACCACCGGAGCCCGTGCGCCGCGGAAACCGGATGGGCATGGTGATTGTTGTGCCAGCCCTCGCCAAAAGAGAGCAGCGCCACCCACCAACTGTTCGTTGACATGTCGCGGGTCTCAAACCGCCGCGAACCCCAGATGTGCGTCGCGGAATTGACGAGCCACGTGGCGTGCAATCCCAGCACCGTGCGGAAGCAAACGCCCCAAAGAACGAGCGGAACGCCGCCGATCGCGAGCAGAGCCAGCCCAAGCACAATCATCGGAACGTAATGATATTTGGTGATCCAGACGTGAAACTTGTCCTTCGCCAGGTCGGGAACGTAGCGCGCGAGGGTCTTCGTGTCGTGGTGCATCGACTTGCCGACCAGAATCCAGCCGACGTGAGCCCACCATTTGCCGTCGCGCGGAGAGTGCGGGTCGCCCTCTTTGTCCGAAAACTGGTGATGAATCCGGTGCGTGGCCACCCAGAAAATCGGGCCGCCCTCCAGAGCCAGTACTGCGCAAGTCGTCAGGAAATACTCCATCCATTTCGGAGTTTTGTAGCCGCGGTGAGTCAGCAGACGATGGTAGGCCATGCCGATTCCCAGGCTGCCCGCCACCCAATAGAGAAACAACGCGGTGAAAAATGCCTTCCAGCTAAAGAAAAAGAGCGCCGCTACGGCGCCCACGTGAAACAACAGCATGAAAGTCGCGGTAGTCCAATTGATTCCGTTTTCCTTGGCAGACTCTTTTCCCAGATCACTGAGTGTCATAAGGCCCTTTTCTTCCAGTTTTTCTGATTCTTAAGACTCGGTGCTTCCTGAGGTACGAGTCCAGAGTAGCAGTATGGGATGGGCCGCTTTGTAATACTTATGTAAAACCAGCCGCTTGCGTTGTATCGGTAAGCGTGTACCAACGGACAGGTGCCGGGCGGCGCAGGTGCGCGGCTTGTCAATCGTGCGGCTTTCCTCGATAATCAAATCTCACCGCTGTTTTGCCGCACTGTGGCGCTATGGTGCAACGGTTAGCACGCGGCCCTTTCAAGGCCGAAATACGGGTTCGATTCCCGTTAGCGCTACCAACCTTCCGATAACCTGCAACCGGATCCATCCCCACCCAGCCTGTCTGCGCAGAATTAGGTCGTTATATTCCTTGACATGTATATTCCTATAGAGGTATATAAGGCGCATGGAATCTGTGTTCGAAATCATTGCGGAGCCGAACCGCCGCGCCATATTGAGCCTATTGGTCTCATCACAACAGTCGGTGGGAGAGATCGAGCGTCAGCTTCGTATGCCGCAGCCGACCGTGTCAAAGCATCTGCGAGTGCTGCGCGAGGCCGGTTTCGTCGAATCCATGGTGGACGCACAGCGCCGTCTCTACCGGCTGAAACCTGAGCGGCTTCAGGAGGTCGATGCCTGGCTGGCTCAGTTCCGCCAGTTCTGGTCCGCTCACGTGGATGCTCTCGAATGCCACCTCGATAGCATGGGTCCATCAACCAACACGAGGGCAACATCAACGAAAAGGAAGACAAGGAGACGAAGATGAGCGACCGCGCGCAGTACACTCCGGGTCCGGCCAGCGGAGCGCAGGTACGAAAGGACGGAGAGAAGTGGACGCTCATTCTCGTCAGAGAACTCCGCCACTCGCCGGAAAAAGTCTGGCAGGCGCTTACCGACCCGGCGCAGCTGCGCGAGTGGGCGCCCTTTGAGGTTGATGGGAGCCTGGGTACGGTTGGCACGGTGAAGCTTACCTGGGTGGGAACGCCGACGCCGATCGAAACAAGGGTGACCCGAGCCGATGCTCCCAAGGTGCTTGAGTACGGCGATGCCCGGTGGGAACTCGAAGCGATTAGTGGCGGGACGCGCCTGACTTTGTGGCACAACATCGATCGCCGCTTCATTTCGATGGGTGCCGCCGGGTGGCACATTGCGTTCGATGTACTGGATCACCTTCTCAGTGGAACTCCCATCGGCCGCATCACTGGCGGCGACGCGATGAAGTTCGCCGGCTGGCAGCGATTGAACGCCGAGTACGCCAAGCAGTTCGGCGTTGAAACGCCCAGTTGGACGCCCAACGCCCGATAGGACTACTCGCATCAAAACGGGACAAGAATTCGAGGCATGAAGATCTAATGAATCCATCTGAACGTATCGACCAGCTAATCGCAGGACTCAAAGACTTCCGTGGCAATACGCTCGCCAGCATCCGCAAGAGCGTCCTCGAGGCCGACCGGCAGATCGTCGAGGAATGGAAGTGGATGGGAAGCCCCGTGTGGTCTCGCGACGGAATCATCGCGGTCGCTATCATCCTCAAAGACAAGGTCAAGCTTACCTTTTCCCACGGAGCGAGCCTCCCAGATCCAAACAAGCTCTTCAACGCAGGCCTTGAGGGCAAAGTGTGGCGAGCGATCGATTTTTTCGAGGGCGATAAGATTCATTCGCGCGCTCTGAAAAATCTCGTCCGTGCCGCCGCTGATTACAATCAGACAAGATTGAAATCGAAGAGCAGAGCGCCTGCGGGTACTCGAGCGCAGGCATACAAAAGCAAGAAGCGATGAGACTCCAGCTTTTTCTCCCTAGCTCTCTTTGCGGGACTCCCTGACAACAGTGCTTGACGCTGCCCCGGCGCAATTCTAGTTGTCGAAATCGAGTCTCAATGCGACATCGATTCGAGCGAAAGGCCGCGAGTCCGTGGGCCAAAGCCGCCGATTGCTATCACGATCAGCAGCATCGAGCCAGCGATGAAAGCGAAAACGCCCCGCACACCGGAATGTTGCAGGAAGAAGCCGATCATGAGGCTGGTGAAGATCGCACTGAAGCGGCTCCATGAATAGACAAAGCCGACCGCCTGCGCGCGCACCGGCGTAGGAAACAGCTCGGCTTGGTAGGTGTGAGCCGCCACCGACATCCAGTTGTTTGAACAGGTCAGAATTACTCCGAGCAGGATGAGCCACCCTGGCTGGCTTTGCCGCGCGAACAGCAAACCGGATCCCGCAATGCACAGCGAGCTCCAAACGATTTGCCATTTGCGCTCAAGCTTGTCGGCAATGCGATAGATAAGAAGCGGACCGATCGGTGCGAAGACGGCGATGATGAACGAGTACTGAAGGCTGGCCGTGGTGTGGATACCCGCCGCGATGAGCAATGTCGGCACCCAGGAAGCAAAGCCGTAGTACCCGATCGTCTGAGCCAGGTGGAAGACCATGAGCATTACAGTCCGTCCCCGATACGGCGGGCGGAAGATCTGGATGAATCTCACGGAGGCCGTCGATACTAGGGAGTCTTCCAGAGAGATTGCCGGGAGCTCTTTGCCGAATTCGGCTGCCACTCGCTCTTCGATACCAGCAACGATGCGTTCCGCTTCCGGCAGGCGGCCGCGAGCGATCAGCCAACGAGGACTTTCCGGAAGGCTGCGCCGGATGAACCACACGAAAATCGCCGCAACGGAACCAATCAGCACGACCCAGCGCCAGCCATCGATGCCGAATGGACTGCGCGGAACGAGCATCCAAGAGATGAGCGCGACAACCGGAATGGCGGTGAACTGCACCACCTGATTCACGGTAAACGCTCGACCCCGAGTCTGCCTTGGCATCAGCTCCGCGATGTACGTGTCGATCGTCACCAGCTCAACCCCGATTCCGATCCCGGTGATCAGCCGCCACGCCAAGATACCGAGCGGGCCGGTTTGAAAAGCCATTACGATCGATCCAGCTGTGTACCACAACAAGGAGTAGGTGAAGATCGTCCGGCGACCGAACTTATCGGCCGCAAAACCGAACGCCAGCGTCCCGATGAACAAACCTGCGAATGTCGCTGATACGAAACTCGCCAATCCGGCTAGACCAAAAAACGAGGCGGAGCCGCTGGAGAATAGTCCGCTGCGGGTCAGGCCGGGACCGATGTAGGTCATCAGGAAGAGATCGTAAAACTCGAAGCAGCCGCCCAGCGAAAGCAATAGCAGAAGCTTCCAAACGTATCGCGTGGTCGGGAGACGGTCGAGCCGCGAACTGATAAGAGCCGATTGCCCAGGAACCGCTGCTTCGTCTGCGGAGGTCATCAAAGTCCGGCGAATTCTAGCAGCGGCTGTTCAAACCGCATAGGGACACAAAGCCGGTCTCGAGCACTGGCGAACGCGGAAGGCAGTTCGAGCTTGCGAGAGATTGAGCTACCACAGTTTGGATGTGTTCGTTTCCGAGCCGATGCGGCCCCATTCCGGCAATTTCCGCCGGCCCAGCAACGCTTCCGCAGCCCAAGCTCCCAGATAGACTGAAAGAGCCACGCCGTGGCCGGCAAAGACCCCGAGAACGATGCCATTACGACTTTCGGGATGATGCGAGAAAATCGGGAGAAAGCTCTTTCGGAACGCGATGGGCCCGCCCCACCAGTGCGTAAATTTCGCTTCCGCAAGTGCAGGATGCAGGTTGTGAACTCGATTCTCTAGAGACGAGAACATCTTCGCCGATGCCCCTCCAGCGACATCCACTTTCTCCAAGCCGCCTGATTCCGGCGGGTCGACCAAACCGGCACCCCAGATGATTGAATTGTCCCGGCACACGCGCCCCCACAGATAGGGAAAATCCACAGTGTAGAAAGGCTTGCGTTCGGCGAGGCCGATCGCGTCGATTTGCGCGTCGGTCAGGGGCGCCGAGCGCGCGGCGAGGGTGAGTTTCGGATAGATGGTTGAGCTGAGGCCGGAAAGATCGTCCGAGAGTGCGTTCGTCGCGAGCAAGATCTTGTCCGCCCGCAGTCGGCTACCGGCGAATTGCAACTCAGGACTTTCACTCCAACGGATGTGCTGAACCCTGGCGTTCTCGAAAACGCTTGCACCCAACCGCTCAGCAGCTTGCGCGAGCCCGCTCACCTGTCTTCCGGGATCGAGTGTTCCGCCGGGAACCTCGCTGATCACATGGAGCCGCCCGGAATCTTGCCAGTCGATCGGCGACGGGCCGCGCGGAGGGCGGCCATTTTCGGACTTCTCGGCTCGATCGTTGCGCGCGATTTCCCACGCGCCGCGCAAGTCGAGATCGCCATCCACGCCGAGCTTCTGCAGTGTTTCCTGGAAACCCGCGAGAACATCGCCTAAACCGGGAAGATCGCCTGCTGCGGTTTCGCTCAGTACGAGCCCGCCAGTGCGTCCGCTGGCGCCATTGCCGATCCGTCCCGATTCCAGGACGACCGCCGACTTCTCCGGAGCTAAAAGGCGAAGCCAAGCCGCAGCGGCGAGACCGGTGAATCCCGCGCCAACGATCGCGAAGTCCGCGCTTTCAGGAAGCGGCTTTCGAGGCGGCGTGAAGTCAATCCTCCAAGGCGTCGCGCCCCAGGGATCGCGAGTCTCTACGGAAGGCATGCCAGTGGCGCCAGTCACGGTGAGCTGGTACGTCGAGGCTACAATGTGAAGACCCAAGCTGAGAGCAAGCGCATTTCCCATTCCCTACGAAGCTCCGCTTGCCCTCAACAAATCTGACCAGCTTGCAAAACTCAACGCGCTCTACAAAATGGGCTCGGTCCAGTTCTCGAGCGTATGCTTGACATGCCCCATGAACTGGTGCGCGACGGCTCCATCGACCGCGCGGTGATCGTAAGAGAGCGTGAGATAAACCATCGAACGGATGGCGATCGCGTCGTCGATGACGACCGGGCGCTTTTCAATCGTGCCGAGACCGAGAATGGCGACGTTCGGCTGATTGATCACCGGCAAACCCATCAATCCGCCGAAGACGCCGGGATTCGTGATCGAGAATGTGCTCTCCAGCACCTCTTCGGGCTTAAGCTTCTTTGTGCGCGCTCGCTCGGCCAAATCGTTCACCGACCGCGCAAGGCCATAGAAATTCTTTTCCTCGGCATTTTTGATCACCGGCACGATCAATCCCCAGTCCAGCGCCACCGCAATGCCGATGTTGCACTCCTTGTGCAGCACGAGGTTCGTTCCGTCGACGGATGAGTTGACCGTCGGAAATGCGCGCAGTGCTTCGACGGCCGCGCGGATAAAAAACGGCATGAACGTCAGCTTCGTGCCGGACTCTCTCTCGAACATCTCCTTGCTCTTGGCGCGCAAGGCCGCGATGGAGGAGACGTTGGCCTCTTCGATTGAGTAAACATGCGGCGACGTGCGCTTCGACATCACCATGTGCTCGGCGATCTTCTGTCGCATGGTGGACATCGGCTGCACTTCGTAATGGCCGAAGTACATCCGTTCGCGCGGCACGCCCGCTTCGCGCGCAGCCGAAGGCGCGGGCATGACGGCCGGTGGCGCGCTGGGCGCGGCACTTGGAGCTGCGGCGCCGCCTTCCACGGCGGCTAGTATGTCGCGCTTGCTGACGCGACCACCCGCTCCCGTGCCGGGCACCTGCGCGAGATCGATCTGGTGTTCGCGAGCGATCCTGCGGACGAGTGGGGAACTGCGAATTTTCTCTCCGTTGCCGCCTACCCTCTCAGGCGCCGCCGTGACAGGAGCTGCCTTGGGCGGTGGTGGAGGCACTGCGACGGGCTTGACCGCTTGCACTTTCAGCGCAGGGGGAGCGGGCTTCGCTGCTTCCGGCTTGGCTACAGGCGCCGGAGGTGCCACTGCAGCCGCCGCGCCAGGGGCATCGATCGTCGCCACCACCGTCTGAATCGGCACGGTTTGGCCCTCGGTCACCTTGATCTCCTTCAGCACGCCGGCGGCGGGCGCGGGAATCTCCGCATCGACCTTGTCGGTCGAGATCTCGAACAGCGGTTCGTCGCGCTCGATCTTGTCGCCGGGCTTCTTCAGCCACTTCGTGATCGTGCCTTCGAAAATGCTTTCCCCCATTTGGGGCATGATGACGTCAACAGCCATGGCTTTCTCCTGGGGACGCGGGACTTAGACTGCGCTCAAACATTCCTCGTGCCACACGCCCGGGATTCCCTCGAGCGTGTAAATCTCATCTCCGCCGTGGAAGAATTCCACGGCCTGCACTTTGGCTACGCGGCCGGCGTATTCGACCTGCTCGGGCTCGAGTTCGTTGTGGTACTGGCCCTCCTCGAGAAAATTCTCAAGGAAGACTCGGTCCGCGATGCGAACTTCCGACCCGACTCCAAACTCGGCTACGTTCAAACCCTTGGTTTTTCCCAAGGCGCACGCCCCTCTCTTTTCCGACCTAGTATTTTGCCAATTCCCGCGCGGCAGCGGCAACCTTTTCGACGCTGGGAAGGAAGTTTTCTTCCAGTGGCGGCGAATAGGGAACTGGCGTATCGAGTCCCGTCACGCGCGCGATCGGCCCGTCGAGGTAATCGAAGGCGCCCTCGCAGACGACCGCCGCAATCTCCCCGGCGATCCCGCCGGTGCGCGTGTCTTCATGCACCACGAGCAGCTTGTTCGTCTTCTTCACCGAATTGAGGATCGTCTCGCGATCGAGCGGCAGCAGCGTCCGGAGGTCGATCACTTCCGCCTCGATGCCTTCCTTTGCCAATGTTGTGGCGGCTTCGAGCGACGTGTGTGCCGCCGCGGCGTAGCTCACGATGGTCAGATCGCGGCCCTGGCGCCGAACAATCGCTTCGCCGATGGGCACGGTGTAATCGCCGCGGGGAATGTTTTCCTTCACGCGCCGGTAGAGAAACTTGTGCTCGAAGAACAAAATCGGATTATTGTCGCGAATCGCCGATTTGAGCAGGCCCTTTGCGTCGTACGCTGTCGAAGGGTAAACCACCTTCAAACCGGGCGTATGGACGAAGTACATCTCCGGATTGGCCGAATGGAAGGGCCCGCCGTGCACACCGCCACCGGAAGGTCCGCGCAGCACCATCGGCACCGGCGCGCCCCAGCGATAGTGCGACTTGGCGACAAAGTTCGTCACCTGGTTGAAGCAGCATGCAATAAAATCGATGAACTGCATTTCGGCCACTGGACGCAGGCCGAGGTAGCTCATTCCGCAGGCCGCGCCGACGATGGCGGTCTCGCTGATCGGCGTGTCGATCACGCGTTCAGGACCATACTTCGCCAGAAGACCTTCGGTCACCTTGAACGCGCCGCCATAGACGCCGATGTCTTCGCCAAGAGCCACGACGGCGGGATCGCGCTCCATCTCCTCAAAGAGCGCTTCGCGGATCGCTTCCAGCATCGTAATCTCGGGCATTGTCAGCGCCTTCGCCGTTTGTGACGTGGATGCTGCGGCTTCGCGGCGTGTTTCTCTTGCCGCTCGCGCTCAAACGCTCGGTCTTTTGGTCCTCGGCCAAACGGGACGCGCAGCGGCGGCTGTTTCTCGATCGCAACTTCTTCCGTGGGTGCGGCCGCTGGCTTCGCCGTCACGGAAACAGCCGCTGGTGCCGGCCGAGCCGGTTCGCCGAGGGCGCCAAAATCTGTGATCGTCCATGCTGCTTCGACGCTCGCCACCGGGGGCATCACTTCCTTCTTCGGCCGTTTCCATTCCGCCTCGATCGTGTGGCAGCCCTCGCAATAGACTCCCTCTTTCGCTTGCTCGGGCAAGGGCATCGGAGACTCTTCCGCGAACTTCTGGTCTTCATCCAGTTCGCGCTCAATTCGAGAGTCGATTTCGGATTTCTTGCTCGCGTTCCAGAGCTTGTGCTCCGTCAGATAGGCCTCATACCGGGCTATCGGATCCCGCGCTTTCCAATACTCGAACATCGCCTTGGGGACGTATTCCGCCGGGTCGTGTTGCGCGTGACCCTTCATCCGCATCGTCTTCACTTCGATCAGCACGGGGCCGCGGCCCGCGCGGCATTCCTCAATGGCACCCTTGGTTGTCTCATAAACGGCGACGACGTCGTTGCCGTCGACAATCTTGCTTGCAATACCGTACGCCTTGGCGCGGTCGGCCAGGTCGCGCAACGGGACCTGGCGGGCCACCGGGGTCGAATAGGCCCATTGGTTATTTTCGAGCACGAGTACGAACGGAGCGCGCTGCGCCGCGGCAAAATTCAGCCCCTCGTGGAACGCGCCTGTGGAACTGCCGCCATCGCCAATCCACGTCAGCGCCACAATCTTCTGCCCGAGATAGCGACCGGCCATCGCCACGCCCGTCATCACCGGAATCAGGTCTCCCAACATCGAAATGGGCGAGACCACATGGCGAACCTTCAAATCGCCGAAATGGCTCGTGCCGTCTTTGCCATGCGTGGGCGAAGTATATTTCGCCATATGCTGCGTGAAGATGTCGCGCGGCTTGAACCCTTTGACCAGCAGGGCGCCGATATTGCGAATCATCGGGGCGAGCCAGTCGCGCGGCTCCAGAGCATAGGCCGTACCCACGGATACAGCCTCCTGCCCGAGACTGGAATACACGCCACCCACGATCTTGTTCTGCCGGAAGAGCCGAACCAGGTGCTCCTCGAGCTGGCGGTTGAGCTGCATGAAGTAATACAGCTCCAAGTGCTGTTCAGGAGTCAGCTTCGCGTTCATGCGTCCTTCCACCACCTGGCGCGCTCTAGCCCCGGCAGGCGGGCTCGAATCGCTCTTGAGAACTAAACTGTCGATGCCAGCAGATGAGCGGAGCCTTCTCGCAATGAAGCGAGAACCCCCGCCAAATGCTCACGCGTGATTGGTTCGGGGTGACGATTGAAAACAGCCGAGAAATGGGACGTGAGTTGATTTCGGACATCCTCGATTGAAACGGACTTCCCGAGGGCGCGATCCAGCGACGTGACGCCCTTGCCCGCGATGCCGCATGGGACGATCAGATCGAAATGGCGCAAGTCGGTGGAAACGTTATATGCGAAGCCATGGGAGGTGACCCATCGGCTGATATGGACGCCCAGCGCGCCGATCTTTTCTTGGCCGGTCTGTGCGTCGATCCACGCGCCGTGCTGGCCCTCCACGCGCTTGGCCGCGATGCCAAAATCGCCGGTCGTGCGAATCATGACCTCTTCGAGCTGTTCCACATACCAGCGGACGTCGCGGCGATGCGTCGCCAGATCAAGAATAGGGTAGCCGACGATTTGGCCGGGGCCGTGGTACGTGATGTCGCCGCCCCGATCCGAGGCATGCACCTCGACATTCATCTGCTTGAGCAAGTCATCCCCGGCCAGCAGATGTTGTCGGCGCGAATTTCGGCCCAGCGTGATGACGTGTGAGTGCTCGCAGAAAAGCAAGACATCGGGAATCGCGCCCGCTTTCCTCGCCTCGACAAGCTGCCACTGCAATTCGCACGCAGGGCCGTATGCGATTAGGCCCTGATTGACCACCCAGCAGTTTGTCTCGGCTTGATTCATTGGCTTCTCGGAATACCGGCCCGTGGCGCGGCAACGTCAAAAGTTGATGGTCAGGCCGCGTACGGAGTTGAAGGCGTCGCCCATCGCTTCCCACACGGTTGGATGCGCGTGAATCGTGGCCGCCATGTCGTCGAGCGTGGCTTCCAACCCCAGCGCCGCCACAGGCTCGGCGATAATTTCGGTCGCCAGCGGCCCGATCGCGTGGACACCAAGTATCTCGCCGTATTTTGCCTCCGCCACCACTTTGATGAAACCCTCGTGCTGGCCGAGGATCGTCGCTTTGCTATTGCCGACGAACGGAAACTTTCCAGTCTTGACCTCGAAGCCCGCGTCGCGCGCTTGCTGTTCGGTCAGACCAATAGACCCGATTTGCGGCTCGCAGTATGTGCAGCCAGGGCAGCGCTTCTTGTCGAATGGCTGCACATTTTTGCCGGCCATGTGCCCAACGGCGATGATTCCCTCCATCGAGGCCGCATGGGCGAGCTGGGGGAGCCCCGCGACAATATCGCCGATGGCATAAAGCCGCGGCTCGGCTGTTTCGAGGTACGCATT
Source organism: Candidatus Acidiferrum sp. (assembly GCA_035622585.1). Taxonomy (GTDB): domain Bacteria; phylum Acidobacteriota; class Terriglobia; order Acidiferrales; family UBA7541; genus Palsa-295. Next base: position 42,562 of record DASPVC010000058.1, on the reverse strand, counting down.
GGCGTGCACGAAGCCGCGCTCGACTTGCGCCTTGGTTTTCTCCAGCCCGATGTTTTCGGTAAGCGGACGACGGCCCACACCGATCAACACCTTCTCAGCCGAGATCGATTGCGCCTTGCCTGCTTTGTCCGTGAAGCTGACGGTCGCGCCGCTTGCGTCCTTCTTCACCGAATTGACTTTGGCGCCGGTTTCGATCCGAATGCCCTTTTTCTTGAAGGCCTTCTCCAGCTCGGCGGAGATTTCTTCGTCTTCCAAGGGCACGATGCGCGGGAGCATCTCGAGAATCGCCACCTCGCTGCCGAACGTCCGGAAGATCGACGCAAATTCGACACCGACGGCTCCCGCGCCCACGACCACGAGAGACTTCGGGACGGCACCGAGCTGCAGAATCTCGCGGTTCGTCAAGATCGCATCGCCATCGATTTCGACACTCGGCAGCGAACGCGCCTCCGAACCCGTCGCGAGCATCGTGTAAGTTGCTTCGATTTCGGTCGTCTTGCCATCCTTTTCCACGGAAACGCGGCCCGGCCCGGCGATGCGTCCCCAGCCCGTGATCGAGTCCACCTTGTTCTTCTTGAAAAGCATCCCGATGCCGCTAGCGTGCTTGTTGACGATCTTCTGCTTGCGCGCGAGCATCGCGGGCCAGTTGACCTTCACGTCCTTCACTTCGAATCCGAACTCCTCGGCGCGTTTGAAATTCTCGTAGATGTCCGCGTGGTGCAGGAAAACCTTCGTGGGAATGCAGCCGACGTGCAGGCAGGTGCCGCCAAGAAACGGATCTTTTTCGACCACGGCCGTCTTCAATCCCCACTGGCTGGCGCGGATCGCGGCGACATATCCGCCCGGTCCGCTGCCGATGATCACGAGATCATATTTGGCCAAGCAAATCCTCCCTGATGTCTCTCATTGCCCCCGAGCCGGTCTTGCACGAAGGGATTGATTGCGGTGCGGCTCTTTTATGGTCGCAGAATTGGCAGTTTATCAGCCGCTGGCACGCCGTCGCAACCCGGCAGGACCAGAAGGCATTCTCCTCAGCTAGTTGCGACATGACACAAATCCGAGGAATTCGATGCGCCGGGGCTGGGTTGCGTCGCGTGCGCCGCTTTGCCTTTGACTTTCTAGCATTGAGCACGCTTGCAAGCCATTTGACGCCTCGCGCGCACGCCTCGTATATTGAGTGTTTCACGTCAGCAGCAAATTCACGAACATAAGGAACGCATGCCCCGGGAAATCCCCAAGGCTTACGAGCCGCAGGAGATCGAAGAGCGCTGGGCCAAAGTCTGGTTTGAGGAGAAGCTCTTTCGCGCAGAAAACTCGGGCGATGGCCCCCGGTTTTCGATCGCGCTCCCGCCCCCGAACGTGACCGGCTCGATCCACATCGGCCATATGCTCGAGCACACTCAGATCGACATGCTCGCGCGCTGGCATCGCATGAAGGGCGACCACACGCTCTGGCTGCCCGGCATGGACCACGCCGGAATTGCGACGCAATTCGTGGTTGAGCGCAAGCTCGCCGAGCAAAAGATTCGCCGCCAGGATCTGGGCCGGGAGGAATTCGAGCGGCGCGTCTGGCAGTGGAAGGCGGAAAGCGGCGGCGTGATCAAAGAGCAGATGATCCGCCTTGGCGCATCCTGCGACTGGACGCGCGAGCATTTCACGCTCGAGCCGAAACTCTATCGCGCGGTCCTTGAGGCGTTTCTCCGGCTCTACCGCGAAGGACTGATCTATCGCGGGCGCTACATGGTCAACTGGTGCCCGCGCTGCCAGACCGCGATTAGCGATCTGGAAGTGGTCCATCACGAGCGCACCGGCGAAATCTGGAACATTCGTTATCCGATCGCCCGATCGAACGAATTCCTCGTCGTCGCCACCACGCGCCCGGAGACGATGCTCGGCGACACGGCTGTCGCCGTGCATCCGGACGACGAGCGTTACCGGAGCTTCATCGGCAAGAGCGTGATGTTGCCGCTGATGAACCGCGAGATTCCGATCATCGCGGATGCCTACGTAGACCGCGAATTCGGCACGGGCGTAGTCAAGATCACGCCCGCGCACGATCCGAATGACTTCGAAGTCGGCAAGCGCCACAACCTTCCCGAAATCGACGTGATGACCAGCGACGGTCACATGAGCGAGGCAGCGGGAAGGTACGCGGGCGTCGAGCGCTTTGCTGCCCGCGCGCGAATCGTCGCGGATCTCCAGGAATTGGGCCTGCTCGAAGGCAAGAAGGACCACATGCACGCCGTCGGTGTCTGCGACCGGTGCAAGTCCATCGTCGAGCCGCGCATTTCGACGCAGTGGTTCATGAAGATGAAGCCGCTCGCCGAGCCAGCCAAACAAGCCGTGCTCGATGGCTTGATTGAGGTCGTGCCCGATAACCAGCGCACGATTTTGCTGCAGTGGCTCGATAACATCCGCGACTGGTGCATCTCGCGACAACTCTGGTGGGGCCACCGCATTCCGATCTGGCACTGCGCGGATTGCAAGGAGATGGTTCCCGCCGCGGATTCGCGCGTCGAAATCGTCGAGGGCCATGCACGCGCCGCAAGCGTGCCAACGAAATGCCCGAAGTGCGGCGGATCGAAACTGACGCAGGATACCGACGTTCTCGATACGTGGTTCAGTTCGGCGCTGTGGCCGTTTTCGACTCTCGGCTGGCCCGACGACACGCCTGATTTGCGCACGTTCTACCCCACGAGCCTGCTGATCAGCGGCTACGACATCCTGTTTTTCTGGGACGCGCGCATGATCATGATGGGGCTGAAGCTAACTTCGGGCGCGACACCCAGGGACCGGATTCCCTTCCGGCGACTCTACCTGCATTCGCTCGTGCGCACGTCGGAAGGTGCGAAGATGTCGAAGACAAAAGGCACGGGCGTCGACCCGCTGCACCTGACGCAGCAATACGGCACCGATGCTCTGCGCTACATGCTCGCCAGTATGGCCGCGCCCGGCACCGACATCATTCTGAGCGAAGATCGCATCCTCGGTGCGCGTGCGTTTGCGAACAAAATCTGGAATGCGGCGCGATTCCTCTATGTGAATCTGGAGAAGGTTGAGGCCAGCGGCTTGACGCTGGAAGAACTGGCCGCGCCAGAGATCCGCGCGAAGGCACCGTACCCGGTACCCGGCGAAGGAGCTCTCGCGCACCGCTGGATCTTTTCACGCCTTGCCTCCGTCGTCGCTCAGGTCAACGATGCCTTAGAGAATTTTCGCTTTCACGAAGCCTGCCAGACGATCTACCAATTCTTCTGGGGCGATTTCTGCGATTGGTATATCGAGTGGGTGAAGCCGCAACTGACTGCAACGGATCGCGCCGTGGCGCTGCCCGCGTGGCGCAACATTTTCGCGACCCTCGATCACGCTCTGCACCTGCTTCATCCCGTGATGCCGTTTCTCACGGAAGAGCTGTGGCATCGACTGCCGCAACTCGACGGTGCCCGGTCCATCGCGCTCGATCGCTTTCCCGAGCCGAACGCTCACTGGAGCGACGCTGGTGCGGACGATGCTATGACGATCCTCCAGGAAATCGTCGTCGCGGCGCGAAACATCCGAGCCGAGATGAAGATTGACCCCAAGCGCAAGGTGCCCGGTGATTTTTCGGCGCGGGGCACGATGATTCCCAAGCTCGTTCAAGAAAACGTGGACCCGCTTCTGCGTCTGGCAAGCCTGTCGGAATTGCGCGTGTCGCGCGACCATCTCGATTCCAGCGGCTCCGCGATGCGCTCCACGGCCGCATTCGATCTGCGCATCGCCTACGGCGAGACGATCGACAAGGCGGCCGAAATCGCGCGCCTTGAGAAAGAAATCGCACGCCTGGAAAAAGACATTGAATCCAAGCAACAGCGACTCGCCGACCCTAATTTCACGAGCAAGGCCCCTCCGCAAGTCGTCGACGCGCTCCGCGCGACCTTGATCGAGCGCCAAATTGAACTGAAAAAGCTAAGAGATCGGCTCGACCAGCTCAGGCGCAACCCCGACTAGTTTTCGGCTCGGCCGTCGAGTATGCTTCGGGGTTTCAGCCCATGGCGACGAAGCGAATGGCGGACCTGCCAGGCACGACCGACCGGCGCATCGACGCGCTACTGACACTGCTCGCGGAAAACTCGACAATCGTCATCAGCGGTGCCAAGATCGCGAAAGAAATCGGCGTCACGCGGCAGCAGGTTTGGCGCTGGATCGAGAAGCTGCGCGCGCTGGGCGTGCGCGTGAAGGGCCATCCGCGCACCGGGTATCACATCGAGCGCGTGCCGGACATTCTCGCGCCGCAGATGCTGAGCCATCGCCTCTACGGCACGCCGTTCGCGCGCCGCATCTACCATTTCTTCAAAACCGACTCGACGAATGCTGTGGCGATGCGCCTGGGCGAATCAGGTGAGCAGCACGGCACGATTGTCCTCGCCGAGGAGCAGACCGCCGGGCGCGGCCGCAGCGGGCGCTCGTGGATTTCCGAAAAGTCCGCTGGCATCTATTGCAGCATTCTCTTACGGCCGCCGATTCCGCCTGCCCACGCGCCGCTTCTGACGCTCGTCGCGGGACTGGCCGTACGCGACGCTGTCGCGGAGGAACTCGACGCCCTGCCCGATATCCGCTGGCCCAACGACTTGCTCGTCGGCGGCCGCAAGTTCTGCGGCATCCTCACGGAAATGCATGCTGAACCTGATCGCATCCACTACGCGGTCGTCGGCGTCGGCATGAACGTCAACCAGGCGAAAATGCCGCAAGAGCTATCCGATATCGCCACTTCGCTCCGCATGGAAACAGGAAAGGCGCATTCGCGGCTCGAACTTCTGATCCGGTTGCTGCGCTGCCTCGACCGCTACTACAATCAATTCCTCGCCGACGGCGCTGCGCCGATCTTGAGGCGCTTCGCTGAGGTTTCGAGCTACTTCAAGGGCAAGCGTGTGCGCATCACGACCGCAACTGAGACGTTTACCGGTACCACCGCCGGGCTCGAACCGAGCGGCGTCCTGCGCGTGGCGCGCGATGACGGTGCCGGAGTCGTGCCCGTGCTTTCCGGCGACGTCGCGGAGGCGTCCTGATGCTTCTCGCACTTGATGTGGGAAACACGAATACTGTGCTGGGCGTGTTCCGGCAGCGGGAGCTTGTCGCTCATTGGCGCTTGACCACATCGCGCGATCAGACCGTCGACGAGTACGGCATCCTCACACGAGACCTTTTTACTCTGGCGGAACTCGAACCTCGCGAAATCGGGGGCGTGATCATCAGTTCCGTCGTTCCGCCGCTCAACGTGACGCTGGCGGGAATGGCGCAGAGATATTTCGGGCACAAGGCGCTTTTCGTCGAGCCGGGCGTAAAGACCGGGATGCCCATCCATTACGACAATCCACAGGAAGTGGGTGCGGACCGCATCGTCAACAGCGTGGCTGCGTTCGAAAAGTACGGCGGCCCGTGCATCGTCGTCGATTTCGGCACCGCGATCAATTTCGACGCGGTCTCGCCGCGCGGCGAGTACCTTGGCGGAGTGCTTGCGCCGGGGATTGGCATTTCGGCAGATGCGTTGTTCGCGCGGGCGGCGCGGCTGTTTCGAGTCGAGATCAAGGATCCCGGAAAAATCATTGGGACTAATACAGTCGCGTCGCTGCAATCCGGCCTTTTCTATGGCTACACGGATTTGGTCGACGGCATCCTCGATCGAATGAAGAAGGTAATGGGCGCTGAGACAAAGGTGATTGCAACGGGCGGGCAGGCATCGTTGATTGGCAGTGCCTCGCGCCATATCGAAACTGTCGATGAATTCCTCACGCTAGAGGGCCTGCGCATCATCTGGGAACGCAATCAATCGGAGATGCAGAGCCGGGCGGCCGGCGGTAAGAAGCGTTAGGCCTAACACAGTCGTTCGCCTGATGGAATCCTTCAACTACTTCAACTATTTCACAGAAATCGAGGAATATTTCTGGCGCAAGCGCGGCGCTCATCTGCTGGTTTCGCCGCTCGATTGGGCGATCGTTGAGACGTGGCAGAAGGCGGGCATTCCGCTCGGCGCGGTGCTCAAAGGGATCGACCGCGCGTTTGAGAGCTGGGGTCGGTCGCGGCGGGCGGCGGGTGGCCGCCAACTGAAGAGCCTCGCGTACTGCGTGGACGCAGTGCTCGATGCTGCTGCCGAAGCGCAGGAAGCCGCCGCGGGCAGCGGTCCCGAAGTCAAATCGGCACGGCCAGCCGCGGAACCCTTCTCGCGCGCAGAATTGAAGCAATATTTGGAGCGCAATCGGTCGCGTCTTCAGGCCAGCGCCGAAAAACACCGTGCCGCGCACGCCGCCATAGCCGCGCGGCTGGAAGAGACCGCGAAACGCCTCAAAGAAATGGAACCCATCGTTGATGCGCCCGGCGCTCTCGACCTGGAAGATCTCGAGCGGCGGCTGACGATCGTCGAAGAAAAACTGACCGCCGCACTCTCGGCCGATGCCAACGACGACTTGTTGCTCGCGATCCGCCGCGAGATGGATCGCTCGCTCGCGCCATACCGCCGGAAGATGTCAGCCGAGCAACTCGCGCAACTCGAGCGTCAGTACACGCAGAAGCGCCTGTTCGAGCAGTTCGATGTGCCGCGACTGAGCTTGTTCTATCTCACCTAGCCAGCGCTTTACGTATTTCCCGTAATTGAAGCTTGCCCGGAACGCTGTTTCAATCGCATCCTTCGCTCGGCCACACGGCAAGCAACCGGGATTTGCACCGTGTGATAGCGTGTACAGCCGACGATGGAACTCACAATCGAAAAGCTCGTGTACGGCGGCGATGGCTTGGCGCACCACGATGGCTCGACTGTCTTTGTGCCATTCGTGATCCCGGCGGAGCGCGTCTCGGCCGCGCCCATCGAGCAGAAGAAGAAATTCGTTCGGGCACGCGTGGAGCGTGTCCTCGAACCTTCGCCGGAACGCACGGCGGCGCGCTGCCCGCACTACGGCGTTTGCGGCGGCTGCCACTACCAGCACATTCCCTACGAGGCGCAGCTCAAGTACAAGGCCGAGATTCTTCGCGAGACGCTACGTCGGCTTGGTCGTATCGATTGGCCCGGAGCGATTACGATTCACGCCTCGCCGCCGTGGGGCTACCGAAATCGCGCGCAGTGGAAGATCCGAGCGCTAGGCGAGGCGAGCGGTTCGGGCCTCGGGATTGGGTATTTTCGCGCAAATTCGACGGCGCTCTGTCCGGCGGAAGACTGCGCCATTCTTTCGCCGCTGCTGCTGAAAACTCTGCTTGCGCTCCGTGCAGCGCTTGCGGAAAAGGCGCTGCCTTCGGAGCTGCGCGAAATCGAAGCGTTCGCTGGAGCCCACGACACGAAGCTGCTTCTGACGGCCACATTCGCTGGCTTCCCCTCGCGCCGCCCACAGCTTGTGGAGACCTTCCGCAGGGTTCTGCCCGAGATCGAAAGCCTCTTGTTCCACGATCCCAATAGTGAACGCATGGAGCTCGATGGGCCTGGTTTCGTCGAGTGTGAGGCAGGGGACGCGAAATTCCGCGTCGGCCACTTGTCATTTTTTCAGGTGAATCGTTTTCTAGTGGACGAATTGGCGCGTGACGTCGCTGGCAGCGAAACCGGCGGGCAACTCGCGCTAGACCTATTCGCCGGCGTCGGGCTTTTCTCCGTACCGCTGGCGCGAAATTTCCAGCGCGTTGTCGCCGTAGAGTCCAACCCAGCCGCAGCGCGCGATCTGGAATCGAATGTTTCGAGCAAAGGATCGGTGGAGGTTCGGACCGCCGACGTCGAACGGTTTCTCGAGAAATTCAAGGACAAGCCGGATTTCGTACTGCTCGACCCTCCGCGCGCCGGATTGGAAGCCGGCGCGATCAAGACTCTTGCGCGAATTGCGCCGGAACGCATCACCTACGTTTCCTGCGAGCCGCCGACGCTCGCCCGCGATCTCGCGGCGTTGCGAACAGCCGGATACGACATTTCTGGAATCCACCTGTTCGATCTATTTCCACAAACATTTCACATCGAAACAGTTGTTCGCCTCGTGCGACGCTCATGAAGCTTCCGGCACTCTGGCTTGCAGCGGCGTTCGCGACAGGTATCGGAGTCGCAGATCACTGGCCCAACTCGCTCAAGGTCTGGACACCCATTGCGATGGCGGCGATGGCGGCCGGCGCAGTTCTCGTTTGGCGCGGACGTAGAGAGAGCGCCTGGGCTCTCGCGCTGATCGCGTGGGCGGCGGTCGGCGCCGTTGCGACCGGCGTCGACCGTGCGGGCGTGCCGAAAAGTCACGTCTCGCGGCTTGTTGCCGACGGACGTCTCGACCTTGGCGAACCACTACGATGGCAGGGACGGCTGCGCGAAGATCCGCTGACACTGCCCTGGGGGCGTCGCTTCGAAATCGACCTCGAGCACGTAGAAGTGGCAGGATCGATGCTGCCCGTCAGCGGGGGGCTGCGCCTCAGTTTGTACGGGAGAGCGGATTCGCCGGATCCTGCGAATGCGCCGCAGGGGCTGCGCGCGGGCGATCGGGTCGAAGCGCTGGTCAAGGCTCGCTCTCCGCGCGATTTTCAGGACCCCGGAGCGTTCGATCTGCGCGGGTTCCTGAGTCGCCAGAGGATCGATCTCACGGGTTCGTTGCGGAGTGGCGAACTGCTGCAGTTGATCGATCATCCGGCGCCAACTCTCGCGCAGCGGTTGGCCCGAGCGCGCGGCGACCTGCTCCACCGGCTTGATCAATTGTCCCCAGATCATCCGGAACACGCGGCCGTGCTGCGCGCGATGCTGCTTGGCGACCGGAGCTTCGTCGATTCGCAAACTGTGACAGCATTTCAGAAGACTGCTGCGTACCACGTGCTGGTCGTCGCCGGCCTCCACGTGGGCGCGCTCGTGGCGTTCTTGTTTTGGCTTTGCCGCAGGCTGCGATTGACGATCGGCCTAGCAAGTGTCGCAACACTCGGTGCGCTCACAGCGTACCTGGGGATGGTACAAGATCGTCCACCAGTTCTGCGCGCGACCCTGATGGCCGCATTCTATCTCTGCGCGCGGCCTCTGTTTCGCCGCGTGGACTTGCTGAACACGGTGGCGCTCGCGGCGCTCGTCATCTTGATCTGGAAACCCTCATCGCTCGCCGATTCCAGCTTCGAGCTTTCGTTCCTCGCGGCGGGAGTCATTGCCGGCCTCGCAGTGCCGTGGATGGAACGTTCGAGCGCGCCCTATCGTGCCGGCCTTCGCCACCTCGGCGACGTCACACGCGACAACGCTCATCCGCCGAAAGTTGCGCAGTTCAGAATCGAAATGCGGGCGGCCACGCACTGGCTTGCACCGCACCTGCCAAAGATTCTCGCGCCGCGCACGAGCTCGATGCTGGTCGCAGCGGTTCGCGCGGGCTTGCGGCTCTGGGAAGTCGTCGTGCTGTCGATCGTGATTCAGTGGGGAATGACGCCGCTGCTAGCACAGGATTTTCACCGCGTCAGCCTCGCTGGTCCGCTGAGCAATATTCCCGCCGTCATCCTGACAGGTTTGATTGTGCCGCTGGGATTCTTGGCACTGGTCGCAACGTTCGTCTGGGCGCGGCTCGCCGCGCTGCTCGGCAAAGCGCTCGGATTCTGCACGACTCTGCTGCTCGCAACAGTGGAATGGTTTAGCAGGTTACTGCACGTCTCCTACCGAACCCCTGGCCCCCCGGTCTGGCTAATTGTCGGATTCCTCGCGGCGTTTGCTCTACTCACTGCGTTCGCACGCGCCGCAGCGGCGCGGCGAGCGGGCCCCATTGCTCGTCGCCAATTGCCTCCGCCAATCGCGCCGGTCGAATGGGCGTCGGGTATCGTATTGGCTGTACTTACGATTCTCGTTGTGTCACACCCCTTCGCGCCTCGTCTTCAGCGCGGCAGGCTAGAAGCCGCCGTGCTCGATGTGGGCCAGGGAGATTCAATTTTCGCTGCGCTCCCAAACGGCCGCACGATGTTGATCGACGGCGGCGGCCTTCCCGGCTCGGAATGGGTCGGTGGATATCGATCGGGCACGGACGTAGGCGAGGAAGTCGTGTCTCCCTATTTGTGGTCGCGCGGATTGAAACAGCTCGACATCGTCGTGCTCACACATGCCGACCACGATCACATGGACGGCTTGTACGCGGTGCTCGAGAATTTTTCGGTGGGGCAATTGTGGATCGGCCGCTACGACGAGAAACCAGCGTTCAGGCGGGTCCTTGCAGAAGCCCGCGCGCGCGGAGTTCACATCGTTCGCGTATCACAGGGAGCCGCGTTCGATGAGGGCGGGGCGCGCGTGGAGGTTCTATGGCCTCCCGAAGGAGGAGGCGGAGCGTCGTCCAACGACAACTCGCTCGTTCTCCGGCTTTCTGATGGCCACGTTCGCTTCCTTCTGACCGCAGACATCGAGCGCGGCGCCGAGGAAAGGCTGGTCGGTGAACAGGCACCTCTCGCGGCCGATTTCCTTAAAGTCCCGCATCATGGAAGCAAGACATCTTCGACCGATCCTTTCCTTGCGGCCGTGAATCCGCGTTTTGCGGCCATATCCGTCAGCGAAACGAATTCCTTCGGACAACCGGCGGCGAGTGTTGTCGAGCGCTATGAGAACCGAGATGTGCGATTGCTGCGGACCGACCGCGACGGCGCAATCACTGCGATCACGGACGGAAAGAATCTCGCAGTGAGCCAGTATGCCCGACCATGAGCGCCGCGTGTGTCGCGGCTACCAACCAGTGGGTTGCTTGTAGGGCAGCGCGAGTTGAACGCCTTCGACCTGCCGAATCTTGCCGTTCTGGATCTTGAAAAATTCCGCCACCTCGACGCTGAAGGGCCTCTTCGCCGATGGCGGCATGTCGATCTTGCCGACGCCGGGCACGTCGGCCGTGAGAACCGTACCGGGATGATTGAACATGAAGAAGCCGAATACGATTCCCATCTTTTCATCGACAATCATGAATCGCCGCGGATCGACCGATTTGATGTAGGCCCAGATCTTCGTGTTCATGTTTTCCCGGCATCCGAGCGCCGCAGGATTGTAGGTGCCCTTGGCCCAGCCCTCGTTGTACGAGGGATTGTTCGTGTCCTGCGTGCCATCGAGAATGCGGTTGCACTTCTCATCGAACGGCACCATATCGCCGGAAAGGTGGACGATGCCCTCGAAATACTGATTCGTCGCTTGGAGCATCACCGCACGCGGCGTCTTCTCGGAAGGAGCCACCGGCTCAAGCCAGACAGGATTCGGCTGGCCGAGTTTTTCCAGATTTTGAGCGGGCTCCGCGCCGCGGCGGACGATCGTCTCGACCTCGGCAATCTTGCGATCGACCACCTTCAGGCGGACCACCAGGATCGCGGGCGTGCCATTTTCACGGATCGTACATTCGCACCCGACCTGCCCTTCCTGCGGGTCGGCGAAATAGATCTTGTAGGTTCCCAAGCCGCTGATCGTGCCCCAGAGCGCGTCGCCCAACTTCAGCGGTATCGTATTCTCCGTGAATTTTACTTGGGCCGCGACGGGTAGCTGACTTGGATCGTGGGCGACGAGGGCCGCGAGATACTGGTCAACCAAACCGGTAAGGCAGGCAGAGTCGCAGCTTGTCGCGGCCGCAGCACTCTGGTCGGCGCGAACCCAAGCCACTCGGTTGGCATCGCAAAGCGAGCCGAACAGAGCCATCATTACCATGGTCCGGACAAATCTTCTTCGCATGCTTTCGGCCTCCGTCAGACGAGAGCGCTTCCTTCAAAACGACCTGGGCACTGGAAACGCGCGACCCAAGTACTATTGCGCTCCAGGCCGCGCGAGTTCATCATGTTTGAGTACCGGGCCAATCATGGAAACCCTCCCGCATGGCGCGTCGGCGGCGCCCACCCAGGAACAGATCGACGAGGAAAGCAGGCGCATCCGCCGCCTCCGAATTTTGGTCCGCCTTACGCTGGAAGAGATCGCCGCGGGCGATCTGAGCGCCGAGGAAGCCGCGGGTATGATCGCGGCGACGCGGCGCGTGGCGTTGGAGATGTTCCCCGGCAAAGAGAGCGCATTCGACCTCATCTACAAGCCTCAGTTTCAGCGCCTGATGAACGCCGTGTATAGACTGCAGTAACTCAGCGTGCCGCAAAGTCGCACGCGATCAGTGACCAAATCGCGCTCGAATCCACATCCGCAGGCATAAAGAGCCAAGGCCCGCAATCGTTCCGATCAGCGCTTGATACTCGCGGTTACGGCGATACTGCGCCCAAGAAAATGACTCTGCCTCCAGCTCTGGGGCTGCGCGGCCAAAGCGTGGCAAGAACAGCGGCACGCGGGCTGCGTATTCATCAAAGGCGGGGCCGAAGCGCTCACGCAGGTCTCTTTCTTCGCTGCGCATCACCGCGTAATAGAAAACGGCGAAGTAGATCCCAACGAGCACGCCAGCTACCCATGAGAGCCCTGCGATCATAAATCCGGCAGCGAGCAGCGCACTGCCCAGGTAAAGAGGATTGCGCGTGCGAGCGTAGGGACCGGTCGTCGTAAGCCTTTCGTCTTTTCGCAGATATCCCGATGAGGCTGCGCGTGTGGCCAAGCCGAGCGCGGCAACGATCCCGCCGATGAGCATCGACCGCCAGGTCGGTGCCGCGAGCGCCCAGTAGACGAGGGCGACTGGATACCCTAGACGGACGCGCCAGCGCGCCCAGAATTTTCTCGATTCCTTCAAGCGCCGGGCCCCCAAAGCGACGGCGGCCGTATTCCGTTGACGCTCGGCGGCGATGTGCCCCACGCGGGCTGTAGATTCCTGCAACCGCGCGAGATTCCTTGGATTAGCCATCTGGACGGGTAGCGTGTGCGTGAACGTATCACAGCACGCTCGAAAACCGCAAACGAGCCCTCCCTTTTCGGCTCAGCGAGCAACGCCGGCTCTCTCCCGCCTGCTGGCTTCCGCGATTTGCTTCAGGGTTGTCCAGAAGTGCTGGTCCCGCGCTATTTGCAAAGAAATGCGGCAAACAAACATATCCATCGACGGAGTGCAGTCGGCAAGATTATAGAGATCCTTTTCCGAGCAGATCAGCGCCGTCGCACCGGCCGCCTTGGCGCTCCGTTCGATCCTCTTCATATCGATCCGTGAAAAGCGGTGATGGTCGCGGAAAAAGGTGTGGCCGACGATTTCAAGCCCCCAAGCGCGCAGATCTTCGAGAAACGCCTTTGGATTCCCGATAGCGCAGAATGCAAAAAGCTTCCTCTCACGGGCCGTATCGCCTGCAGGGCCGCCCGGGTCAGCTGAGCTAATGGAGTCGAGCACGGTGCGCGCGTAGAAAATGGGCGCCCTTGCATAGCGCTGAATGACTGTTTCCAACGCCGGAGCATGATCCGAACGCGTGATGACGATGATGCTGGCGCGCCCTAGCGCCGATCGCGGCTCGCGCAGCCGGCCGGAAGGAAGCAGATGCCCGCCTCCGAAGGGATTCGTTGCGTCGATCAACACAACATCGACATTCCGCGCGAGCTGAAGATGCTGAAATCCGTCGTCGAGTATGAACCACTCGACGCCGCGCCGGGTAAATTCGCGGCCGTGCTTCCAGCGATTTGCCCCGACGCCAAAGGCAACTCGATCGCCCAGCCTTGCCTGCAGCAATCGCACTTCATCGCTCGTTGAGCCATTCGCCGATGCCTTGCCGCGATACCCGCGCGAGAGTATGCCTGTCTTCTTGCCTTCGGCAATCAGGCGCTGCGCGACCCAGAGGACCATCGGAGTCTTCCCGGTGCCGCCTACGGTCAGGTTGCCGACGCTAATGACCGTGCCGTCGAGCCTGTGCTGGCGAAGCACGCCTGTTGCATATGCTCGTGCGCGAAGACGCGTTGCTGCCCCGTAAGGAATAGTCAGCGGCCACAGCAGCGTTTCAAGCGCATTCACGCCGCTGGCTCCCGAGGGCCGAGCATTCCGGCAATGCGTTCGAGCGAGCGAGCGGTGGTTCCGCGGTTGCGCTCGGAAAGTTCACGCGCTGCCCGGCCCATGCGCTCGCGTTCCGCATTGTCTTCGATCAACTGCACCCACACCTTTCCGAGTTGCGGTCCGCTCGCCACCTGGATTGCTGCTCGTGCCTTTAGAAACTGCGCTGCCATGTCTCGAAAATTTTCCATGGAAGGGCCGAAAACGGGAGCCTTCGCAAACCACGCTGGCTCGAGAATATTGTGGCCTCCCTCGGGCACGAGCGAGCCTCCCACGAAAACCGCATCGGCGAGCAAGTAAAGCCCAGCCAGTTCTCCAATCGAATCGAGAAGGATTACATCGACGTTGTCATTGAGCGGTGCTTGCAAATCCACGCTGCTGCGGCGAACGACGTTCCATCCGCCGGCGCTCGCTACATTCGCCGCTGCGTCGAAACGATCCGGTTTGCGCGGAGCGACAATCAACAGTGCGCGGCGCCAGCGGCGCTGCACGATGTCGTAGGCCGCGAGCACGGCCTCCTCTTCTCCCGCGACCACGCTCCCTGCCACCAGCACAGGCCAGCGCTCCTGCCGCTCGACTTCGCCTTCGAGCCATACGCCGAAGCCGCTTAAGTCCGGCTGCTCCGTGTCGTATTTGAGGTTTCCGGTCACCTCGACGCGGCCCTCAGGTGCACCCATTTCAGAAAGGCGCGAAGCATCCTCTGGTGTCTGCGCGAGAAACAGGCTAGCGTCCGCGAGAACACGGCGGAAGAAAGGGCCCACGAGAAATTCCCATCGCCGAAAGCGCGCGAAGGACTTTTCGGAAATGCGCGCGTTCGCGAAAACGACGGAGACTCCCCGGCGGCCTGCCTCCCGCAAGAAATTCGGCCAGATTTCCGTCTCCATTACGATTACGAGCGCAGGGCGAATTGTCCGCAGCGCGCGGCGAACGGGTACCACCCAATCGAGCGGAAAGTAAAAGATGCCGTCGACGAAATCCAGGCGCTCGCGCGCAAGCTGCTGCCCGGTTTCGGTGGTTGTGGAAACGAAAGCAGCGCGGTCTCGGAATCGCCGCTTCAGACCGAGAGCGAGGGGCTCTGCGGCAAGGACTTCACCGACCGAAACAGCGTGAATCCAGATGGCTCCGGCCTTTTGGCCTAGTGCCGAGGCGGCTGCATGAGCGGCGATTTCCTGCGGCAAGCCACCCAGGCGTTCGCGCAGAGTACTCGACGGCTCTCCGCGCCGCCAGCCGCGCAGGGCGTAGTATGGCGCGAGAAAAATCATCGCGATGGCGGTAGCGACGCGATAGAGAAAGTACATGGCAGGCGACCGGCATTATAGCCCGATCACCACGGCTTGCAGATCAAGACAGCAACCTCGGTTTCTGCGATCAGGCGCGAGGCTTGCGCATGCTTTTCGGCCAGATGCCCTGCTTGCCGGGCGACAGAATGCCGTTTGGATCGAGTGTATCCTTGATCGTTTCGTGAAAGCGCCAGAGCGCGTGACTGTTGTAGGAGTAGACGCTCGCAACGTCGTCCATATAGGCGATGTGCGTGCGGTATTCGCCCCAACCGTGCTCGGCGCAAACCTGGATCATGCGGCGGAAGACTTCGCGGTTGCGCCTGTTGAATTCCACGTCGTGCATGATCGGAAAACCGAAAAGAAATACGAAGGCGCGCGGGAAAAATGTCCACGGAAGCGAGATGAATTGATTCCGCGGAGGGATGCCCATCTCGTGATAGACATCGCCGAAAACCTTCAGCGCTTCGAACACCGCTTCGCCTGACAAAGGAATGATCGGCGAAAAGTCCATATGACCTTCGGCCTTCCCAAGCAAACCGAAGACCTGAAGGTTCGGAATGCCGAATGCTTGCGGCAGCGGAACGGCTTCCGCCTCCTTGGGCTCGAGGGGAAACCTGTAGAAACGGCCCTCTTTGAAAGTGATGCCAGGAATCGCCGAGAATTTTTCCTTCGCGTACTCCCACTGCAGATCGACGACTCTCGCGGGGCCGTAGAAATGCAGCTCGATGCTCCAGTAAGGAATGTTCTGCTCGCGTCCGATGCGCTCGAGTTCAGCAACGGAAATGTCGCCGGGAAGGTCTACGACGCCTCCTCCCTTGGAAACGCGGTAATTGAGCAGCGAGCTATCGAGCGCCGAGGTGCCCTGCACGATCTGCGAGTTGTAGAGGTAGGCGAGGGCCTCGGCGAACGGGATGAGGTCGTCGTGACGCGTGACCGCGACCGTGCCATCGCGGTAGGCCTCCGGCTCTGGAAGCAGCCAGACACCCATTTTCGTGACGATGCCGAAATTCGATTGCGAGAAAAGGCCGTCGACATACGGGCCAAAACCGTAGCGATACTGCTGCCACGTTTTCGCGCCGGGCATCGCACCCATGCCGGTGCGGACCAGTTCGCCGTTCGGCAGCACAATTTCCATGCCGCAGACGGTTGCGAAGTGGTCGTGCAACACGCCGCGTCCACCGCCCCGTTCAAGAGAATTCCCGACCGGGCTGCCCCAGCCTGGATCGGGCGGATCGATCCACACTTTTAATTTGTTGTCCTGAATGTAGCGGTAGAGATCGAAATAGCTGACGCCGGGCTCGACCAGCGCATAGTGGTTCTTATCGTTGACTTCCAGAATCCGGTTCATGCGCTTCAAGTCGAGAGTTACGCATCCCGAGAGCGCGGGAGCCGAGCCGCCGTAGGCTAGGTTCTTTCCGGTTGAAATCGTCCATAAAGGGATTTTGTATTGATTGGCGATGCGAACGACTGCCTGGACCTGCTCCACACCGTTCGGCGCGACCGCCGCCGACGGAACTCGGTCTTCTTCCTCATGCCAGAAAGGCGAAAAGGAATCGCGGTAGGTCTCCATGTCTTCATCCGACGTGAAGACCCATTCTTTGCCGATGGCGTTCTCGAATTGCGTCAGGGCCGCGGAAAAGTCGCTCGCACTAACACCGGGCGGTAGTCGCATGGGCTATTTCTTGTTGTTGCGCGTCAGATACGCGGCGATCGCGTCGAGATCGGCGTCGCCGATCTCGGTCTTTCGGAACATGGGCATGAACAGCACGCCGTGGCGCACGAAAGTTTTGATCATCGGCGCCGTCAGATCCGTGCGCTCTTCGAGCACGGCGGGATTCTGGCCGCGCTGCCGCAGGGAGTCCGTGCCAGGCTTCCCGCTTCCGGTGCCGTGACACGGGAAGCACCACTTGTCGTACACCTGATGGCCACGCTCGATCTGGGCGTCGTCCGGACTCGCGAACGTCGGAGCGGCGCACGACAGGCTCATCGCGATCAGAAGAGCGGTCTTTGCGCTTTTCATGCTCGTGCCTTTCTCACGTGTTTCGGCCAGACGCCGCAGCGGCCCGGTGAAAGAATTCCGTTCGGATCGACCGCATCCTTGATCGTCTCGTGGAAGTGCCGGAGCGCGTGATCGTTGTAGGAGTAAACGTCCGACACGGTGTCCATGAAGGCCGTGTGCGTTCGGTACTCGCCCCAACCATGCTCGGCCGCCGCTTTCACCAGACCCTTGAATACTTCGCGGCTTCGTCGGTTCTTCTCGACGTCGTGATAGATCGGAAAGCCGCACAGAATTACGAACGACCGCGGAAAAAACGAAGACGGGAAAACGAACAGCTGGCTGATCGCCGGGACACCCATGTCGTGATAGGCCTGCCCAAAAACCTTCTGTGCCTCGAAGACTGCCTCGCCGGTCATGGGGATAATCGGCGAAAACCACATGTGCCCTTCGCTGCGGCCCATCAAACCGAAGATCGTAAGACTCGGGATACCGAACTGGCGCTTGGGTAGTTTGTCCACATCCTTTGGATCGTAAGGCAGCGCATATGTCGGGCCGTCGACGAACTTCACATCGGGTATGACGGAATACTTCTCTTTCGCAAATTCCCACTCTGCCTCGACGACCTTGGGCGGCCCGTAAAAATTCAGCTCGCAATTCCAGTAGGCGAGGTTCTGATCCCGTCCGACCTGCTCCAGTTGCTCGATCGTGGGCCCGCCCGGAGACATCACCAGCGCCGAGCCTCCGGAGCCGCCCGCCGTCTGCGCTGCCGCTCTCGACATAAGCAGCGGGCTTCCGATTGTCGTGGTGCCCTGCACGATGTTCGAATTCATCAAATAGTTCAGCGTTTCAATCAGCGGTACCAGGTCATCGTGCCGTTGCACCAGCACATTGCCCGATTTGAAGGCCTCGGGCTCCGGCAGCAGCCAGAATCCCATCTTCGTCACGACGCCGAAATTCGATTGCGAGAAGATGCCGTCTACATAAGGGCCAAAACCGTAGCGGTATTGCTGCCAGGTTTTCGAGCCGGGCAGCGCGCCCATGCCCGTGCGGATGATTTCGCCGTTCGCCAATACGACTTCCATCCCGCAATGCGCGTCGAAATGATCGCGCAACGGCGTGTAGCCGCCTCCTCGGTCCAGCGCGTTTCCGATCAGGCTCCCCCACCCAGGATCGGGGACGTCGATCCACACTTTCAGTCCCCGATCCTGAATGTACCGGTACAAATCGAAATAGCTGACTCCCGGCTCGACCAGCGCGTAATGGTTCTTGTCGTTGACTTCGAGGACGCGGTCCATGCGCTTGAGATCGAGCACCACGCTGCCGCCCAGGAGAGGCGCCGAGCCGCCGTACCCGAGATTCTTGCCAGTCGAAATCGTCCAGAGAGGAATCTTGTGTTCGTTCGCGATCTTGACCACCGCCTGCACCTGCTCCACTGTGTCAGGCGCGACGGCCGCCGAGGGAATTGGCTCGAGATCTTCGTGCCAGAAGGGCGAATAGGAGTCGCGATAGAGATCGACGTCCTCGTCAGACGTGAAAACCCAGTCCTTGCCGACCGCTTCTTCCCACTGCTTGATCGCGTCGGAGAAATCGTTGGGCGTCACGCCGGGCGGAACTCGCATCCCACGCTCCTATCGAAGTTACGGCTTGTTGTTGCGCGTCAAATACGCAGCGATCGCATCGAGTTCCGCATCGCTGATCTCCGTCTTGCGGAACGTGGGCATCACCGTGATTCCATTGCGCACGTACATCTTGATCAAAGCCGGCGTTAAGTCGGTGCGCCTGTCCAAGAGTGCCGGCAGAGCACCCTTATATTTCGCTTGCAGCGCGAGCGTGCCCGGTCGTCCCACTCCTTCGCCATGGCACACGACGCAATACTTCTGGTATTCCACGTAGCCTTTCGGCTGGCCCTGGCCAGACACAGTAGCCACGGTCCACGATGGCGTCACTTTCTCTTGTGCCGCGGCTGCGCGTGCTCCGAACAGGGCCGCTACCGCCATCGCTAGAAGCATCGCTGCTTTTTTCATGCTTGTTCCTTCCTCAGGTGCTTGGGCCAGATGCCGTAGCGGCCTGCCGAAAGGATTCCATTGGGATCGACTGCGTCCTTGAGCGTCTCGTGGAAACGCAGCAGCGAGTGATTGTTGTAGGCGTACGTCGCCATGATCGTGTCCTGATACGCAGGTGCCGTGCGGTATTCTCCCCAGCCGTGTTCGGCCGCGCGCTGAACGAGTTTCTTGAAGGCGGCGCGATTTTTTTTGTTCGTTTCTACGTCGCGCGTCACCGGGAAAGCGAAGATGAAGATGAACGCCCGCTCCCAATAAGTTGACGGTAGGCTGAACGCCAGCACCGGCAGCCCGAATTCTTTCGCGGCTTCATTGAACACCCGGTTGGCTTCGAAAATCGCCTCGCCCGTTCGAGGAATGATCGGCGAAAACCACATGTGCCCATTTGTGGGATTGGGGTTGGTCGGCGTTCGAGCGCCGATGGAAAACATCGCCAGGCTCGGTATGCCGAATTGGGGCTTGTGGACTTTCTCACGCTGCTCGGGAGTCAGCGGCAATTTGTACGATTCATTCTCGACAAACGTGGCTCCGGGAATGGCGGAAAACTTCTCCTTCGCGTATTCCCAGTTTGCTTCGTTCGCTTTGGGCGGTCCGTAGAAGCTCAGCTTGCAGCTCCAGTAGCTAATGCCCTTGCGAACAGCGTACGCTTCCAGCTCGGGTGAAAAGCCGGCATCAGACTTTGCCATCAACTCCATAAGCTCTGCGTCGGGCGGTGCTGGCCCTCTTCCTTCGTTCCAGACGTCAATTTCCTGAATCATCGGAATGCGCAGCAGCGGGCTGCCGAGGTCCGGCATGCCATTGGTGACGCGCGTATTTTCGAGGTGGTTCAGAATCTTGACGAGCGGGATCAAATCCCCGTGCCTGGGCGCATAGACGGTGCCGGAAAAGTATGCCTCTGGCTCAGGCATCAGCCAGAATCCCATCTTCGTGACAACGCCGAAATTCGACTGCGAAAAGACTCCGTCAACCCACGGGCCGAAGCCGGTCTTGTACTGCTGCCAGGTTTTCGCTCCGGGCATCGCGCCCATGCCCGTCCGGATGATTTCACCATTGGCGAGCACCACCTCCATTCCGCAGTGCGAGTCGA
Source organism: Candidatus Acidiferrum sp. (assembly GCA_035622585.1). Classification (GTDB taxonomy): domain Bacteria; phylum Acidobacteriota; class Terriglobia; order Acidiferrales; family UBA7541; genus Palsa-295. The sequence goes on along the minus strand of DASPVC010000058.1, from coordinate 22,292 downwards.
AATGGTTGCGATACTGCGCCATCAGGTATCCGCCGCCGCGGTCCATGGCGTTGCCGATCGGGCTGCCCCAGCCGGGATCTGGGACGTCGACCCACAGCTTCAGTCCCTTTTCCTGGATATAACGATACAAATCGAAGTAGCTCACGCCGGGCTCGACGAGCGCGTACGCATTCTCCTCGTTTACCTCCAAGATGCGATTCATTCGCTTCAGGTCGAGGACGATGCTTCCGGAATAGACCGGCGCAGAAGCGCCATATCCGAGATTCTTTCCCGTGGATACCGGGTAGATCGGAATCTTGTATTGATTGGCGATGCGGACGATCTTCTGCACCTGCTCGACACCATCGGGAGCAACAGCCGCCGATGCTACCAGTTCTTCCGGTTCTCCCAGGAAAGGCGAGTAGGGATCTCGATAGAGCGCGACGTCCTCATCGGATGTAAAAACCCACTCCGTGCCAACCACGTCTTCGAACTGTTTGATCGCCTCTGCGAAATCGCTCGCACTCACTCCCGGCGGGACTTTCATGGCGTTTCACCCCCTGCCTTCCAACCACCTACCACTTGGCGCACCACCCAGCAGCGGCACTCATTCCTACGGCTTGTTGTTTCTCGTCAGGTACGCCGCGATGGCGTCCAGTTCGGCGTCGCTGATTTCCGTCTTCCGAAACGTCGGCATGAACAAAACTCCGTGCCGAACAAACTGTTTGATCACCGGCCCTGTCAGATCGGTGCGTTCTTCCAGCACGGCCGGCTTCTGCCCCCGCGCGGCCAGAGACTCGGTTCCGGGCTTTCCCAAGCCGGTGCCATGACACGGAAAACACCACTTGTCGTAGACCTTGTGTCCGCGCTCGATCTGTTCCTGATCGGGCGGCGCTGCAAATGCCGGGCCCGTCAAGATCAGGCAGGCTGCGATCAGCAATCCCACTTGCGCGTTTTTCATGCTTCGGCTTTTCTCATCCGCTTGGGCCAGATTCCGCATTTTCCCGGTGAAAGGATTCCGTTCGGATCGACTGCGTCCTTGATAGTTTCATGAAAGCGCCGCAGCGCATGGTTGTTAAAGGAGTAGGTGTTGGAGATGTCCCCCATAAAGGTCGTGTGAGTGCGATATTCGCCCCAGCCACGAGCTGCCGCCTCTTTGATCAACTGCCGGTAGAGCGCGCGCATCTTGCGATTCTTTTCCACGTCGCGCTCGACGGGGAAAAGGTCGATGATCACAAGGGCCCGCGGGAAGGACGATAGGACAGTAAGCACGGCGCGGCCCGAACCCAACTCGCGGTGAACGCGGTCGAACAGCGCCATGGCCTCCAGCAGCGCTTCGCCGTCCATGGGGATGATGGGGGAAAACCCGATGTGCCCCTGGCTCCGCGGCGGAAGCAGCGAGAAAATTTGGAGGCTGGGAATTCCGAGCGGAACGGTGTCCCGGATTCTCGCCTGCTCCTCCGCGCTCAGCGGAAAGCGATATGAGGGACCTTCCTGGAATGTGGCTCCCGGAATCGAAGAGAACCTCTCCTTGGCGTGCTCCCATTGCGCCGCGACAACTTTGGCCGGGCCGTAGAAGTTTAGAGGAATACTCCAGTACGGCATCTTCTTCCGCGCGGCGTAATCCTCCAGGTCCTTGACCGACCCGCTGGCGCGCAGAGAGTCCAACTCCGGATTGGGCGGGCCGAGCCAGAAAGGGCTCGCGAGGGTGGTCGTGCCCCGGATGATTCCAGAGTTCTGGAGACCGCCGAAAACATCAACCAGCGGAATCAGGTCGTCGTGCTTCCAGACCATTACGGTACCCGACAGGTAGGTTTCGGGTTCCGGCAACAACCAGATTCCCATCTTCGTCACAACGCCGAGGCTCGACTGCGAAAAAATCGGCGTCGCGTAGGGACCGAATCCGTACTTGTATTGCTGCCACGTCTTCGCCCCCGGCAGGGCGCCCATCCCTGTCCGCATCACCTCGCCGTTTGGCAGCACAACTTCCATTCCGCACACCGCGTCGAAATGGTCGTGCATGGGCGTGTACCCCCCGCCCCGCTCCAGTGAGTTGCCTACCGGGCTGCCCCATCCCGGGTCGGGAGGATCGATCCAGACTTTGAGCTTGCGATCCTGGATATAGCGGTACAGATCGAAGTAGCTGACGCCCGGCTCGAGCAGCGCGTAGTGGTTCTTTTCGTCTATTTCGAGCACGCGATTCATGCGCTTCAGGTCCAGCACCACGCTGCCGCCCAATAGGGGGGCCGAACCGCCGTAGCCCAGATTCTTGCCGGTGGAAATGGTCCAGAGCGGAATCCTGTACTGGTTTGCGATCCGGACGATCGCCTGAACCTGCTCGACTCCACCCGGCGCGACCGCCGCAGAAGGGATGGGTTCTTCCTCCTCGCTCCAAACGGGAGAATAGGCGTCGCGATAGAGGTCCACGTCCTCATCCGACGTGAAAACCCACTCCTTGCCGACCACGTCCTCGAATTGCTTGAGCGCCTCTGTGAAATCGGTCAGACTAACACCCGGGGGAACCCTCATTCCGCGCTCCTGCGAAGACTGCGACTACTCTGCGAAACCTCTAGGCTCTGTGGATAGGTGCGATGACCCAGGAAATCAGGTGCTCGGGATCATCCGCATGTTTGACTGTAGGTCCGATGACGTTTGACTGCGACGATTGAGATCGGTTGGCAGGGCAGTGCGTTACGAGACTCGCCATTCGGTTGGCCCAGTCGGGTTCACTGCTTAGCGCTGCGGCTTGGCGTAACATCGTGGCTGGGCCCGAAAGCGCGTGTTCGATGGAACCGTCGGCGCGATACCGATGGTCGGCGCGGAATATGACGCGCATCCGCTGATCCCACGCAAGCCTTTCCAAACAAAAAATTGGCCCATGCGCGGTCAATCCGGCAATTGCAGCCGGACCCTTCTTCCAGCGGGCATACAAATCGTGGTACCAGAGATCGGTCATGTCTCCCGTGATTCCATGAACGGAGGTGCCCAGCCGCTCTGCTTCCTCAGCGAACGCGCGGCTCGAAGAAAACCGCTCGTCGAAAACGATCTTGTAGAGCGGCGTCGCCATGGGCTCGCTATCCAAGAGCGAGGGCGCGGTCGATAGCGCGGCGTGCGCTGAAATTGGCAGTGTCAGCGCCGCAACCCCCATTTGAAGGAACTCTCTCCTGCTCGCCATCGTATCTTCTCCTGCTTTTGAGAGGGTGTTGGCCGGGCGAAGTTTGCACGCGCCAAGTCCTGTGTCAAGAGGAATTTGCGGTGTCCCGCCGGAAGTCGCCGACGCCTAACGCAAATCACAATAATTCACAAGTCGTAAACCTGCGGTATAGTGGCGTGCGCAAAGCTCGAACAACGCCTCGCGTATCGGGGGCATCCGATTACTGGCCCATGATTCGAAGAGTCTCACTGCTTGCGATCGCGATTCTCGTGGGCGGCAGTGCTTTTGCCCAGTCGAACTCCGCGCCGGCTGGTCCATCTGGCCACGTGGCTTCGCTTCCGCAAGACCGTCACGAAGGTTTGACGATTTCTGCGGACTGTTACGCCGACCGGGAACGCGCCAAAGACAAATTCGGCAAGGCCAGTCCCGTTCCCGTTGGAATCCTGCCAGTCGAGGTGTTCCTGACCAATGAGACCCCGCAACCGCTTCGAATCGACATGGACACAATTCAGCTCGAAGTGCATTTGGAGAACGGTCGCCAGGAAGGCGTCGATTGGCTGCCGGTAGAGGCAGTGGCAAAGGCCATCGCCCATCCGCACGGACCAGCGGCTCCCAGACAGCCCAGATTCCCCATTGGCGTCCAGACCGGCGCCGACAAGAAAGTGGACGAGCTGTCCGGGATCCTTCGTCCCTTGGCGCTGGATGCGGACGTCATCCCCCCGCTCGGCAAGATTCACGGTTTCCTGTTCTTTGATTTGAGCCACGACCTGTTGCTGGCTGAACATTCGAGTCTCTATGTGCCCAACGTGACGACCGTACCAGCGAACAAACCCTTGATGTTCTTCGAGGTACCCTTCGGCAATACCTAGCGGCTTCCGCGCAGCGGCGCGTCGCAACAACCACGCCTTGCTTGCACCCCTGCCCGATGCTACTGTGCCCGTTTTACTTTGCGTACTTTGCGGCTGGTCGAGCAGGCGCAGGCTGGCGCCAAGGGAGGCACAGAGTGGCGACGAAACCGTGGAGCTCCACCGCACCGCCCGATGAGTTTCGTCCCTACGTTGCAGCCGAAGAAAGCCCAGTGGAATTCAGTCTCCGCGCGATCATCCTTGGCGCAGTTTTCGGAATCCTGTTCGGCGCGGTTTCCGTGTACGTGGGGCTGCGCGCTGGGCTGACAGTATCGGCGTCGATCCCAATCGCCGTGCTTTCGATCAGCATCCTGCGGGCGTTTGGTCGGTCCACAATCCTCGAAAACAACATCGTCCAGACGACCGGATCGGCCGGGGAATCGGCTGCCGCGGGCGTGATTTTCACGATTCCGGCTCTGATCTTCCTCGGCTTTTCACTCAACACGGAATACTGGCGCGTCTTCTTCCTCGCGCTGCTCGGCGGGACGCTCGGCGTGCTGTTCATGATTCCGCTGCGTCGGCAACTGATCGTCAAAGAGCACGGCAACCTCACGTATCCAGAAGGCACGGCCTGCGCTGACGTGCTGGTGGCCGGAGAGCGCGGCGGCTCTTTTGCCGGGCGCGTCTTTTGGGGGCTGGGTCTGGGCGGCGTTTACACGTTTTGCATGAACACGCTGGGTTTGTGGCCGGGCCAGCCTGACTACCAGCCGAAATGGCTGCCGGGCGCGTCGATGCGCTGCACGATCACGTCTGAGTATCTCGGCGTGGGGTACATCATCGGGCCGCGCGTCGCAGGTTTCCTCTTTGCGGGCGGCGTCATTTCCTGGCTTGTCATGATGCCCGCGATCCGGTTCTTCGGCTCGCTAGCACCCACGGTTGCGCTCTACCCGAGCACCGTGCCGATTCCGCAGATGACTCCCGATCAACTCTGGGCCACATACATTCGTCCGATGGGTGCCGGCGCCGTGGCTGCGTCCGGGTTGATCACGCTGATCAAAACGACGCCGACGATTTTCGCGGCGCTGACCGCCGGTTTGAAAGATGTGCGTGCCAAGCAGGAAGCCACGCGCGCCGCAAACCGCACCGAGCGTGACTTGCCAATGACCGTTGTGATTGGCGGCTCGATCTTGATCCTCGCCATGATCTGGGTGTTTCTGACGTTCAAGCCGGTGCCGGGTGCACAGACCGGGCTATTCGCCAATCTGTGCGCGGCGCTTTTCATCGTTGTGTTCGGATTCCTGTTTGTGACGGTCGCATCGCGAATCAGCGGGCTCATCGGAAATTCATCCAATCCAATCAGCGGGATGACAATCGCGACGCTGATGGCCACCTGCGCCGTATTCCTCGTGATTCACTGGACGGCCAACGCCTACGCGGTGCTCGCGTTGACGATCGGCGGTGTCGTATGCATCGCTGCGGCGATCGCTGGCGCCACTTCGCAGGATCTGAAGACAGGCTTCCTCGTCGGCGCGACTCCGGCGAACCAGCAGATTGCCCTCGTCATCGGCGTGCTGGTTTCTTCGCTTGCGATTGGCGGAACTCTGATCCTGATGAACGTCGGTCTCGCGCAATACAAACCGATGCAGATTCCGCTGGACGTCAACAATCTGCCGGCCGGCGTGGAGCGTCAGGACAATCACTACCTGCACGAAGGCAAGTCCTACGTGCTGGTGAACGCGATCGGCTCGAGCGTCATTCCTGACGGGAAATATCTCTACGACCCCGCAACGAAGCAGATCGAAATTCAGTGGGAGCAGGGAATCGGCAGCGCGAAGGCGGCCGCGCCCCAGGCGCGCCTGATGGCAACGGTAATCAGCGGAATCCTGAACCGGCGGCTCCCGTGGCGGCTGGTATTCCTCGGCGTGTTTCTGGTGATCGCGATTGAAATTCTCGGGGTGCGCTCGCTGCCATTCGCGGTGGGTTCGTACATTTCCATCGGCACCACCATGGCGATGTTTGCCGGAGGAATGGTTCGGTGGCTCGCGGAGCAGGGCCGCGAAAAGCCCAGCGGAGCCGAGAGCGAAGTAAGTCCGGGATCGCTGTATTCGAGCGGCCTGATCGCGGCTGGCGGGGTCTTCGGGTTGCTCGCCATCGTAATCAACCTGCTGCAAGACCCGGAACTGAGCCAGCATGTGCCCCATTGGCTGGTTCACGCGCTGCGTCTGCCTTGGCCTGAGAAGTTCTTCACCGCGTGGGGCGAGAAATACCTGCCACAGTTGCATCAGGCGCAGTGGTTCGGCGTGCTGCTCTTCGCCGCGCTCGCTGCGACGCTATTTGTTTCCGCGAGAAAGAAGCTCAAACAGTCGTAGCGTCGGTGGGAAGAGAGATCCCTCGGTCGTCCGCCGCGGCGGACTCCCTCGGGATGACAATTCTTGTCGAATTGTCACCTGCCCCGCGCTTCGCGCATGAAACGGGCCGATTCCTCGGGCGGCGTCGGGTTGATATAGAAGCCGGTGCCCCACTCGAATCCCGCGACGCGCGTAAGTTTTGGCATGATCTCGATATGCCAATGGTAGTGATCGTTGATTTCCTCGCCGACGGGCGAAGTGTGGATCACGTAGTTGTACGAGGGAAACTGCAACACGGAGTCGAGCCGCGAAAGGAATTCGCGGAGGGTTCTCGCAAGATTTCCGTAATAGGGCGTGGGCATGTTTTCAAACGCCGAGCTATGTTGGCGCGGCAGAATCCACGCCTCAAACGGAAATCGTGGCGCATAGGGAGCGAGCGCGATGAAGTGGTCGTCGTTCAGGATTACGCGCTTCTCGGTCTCGACTTCCTGCCGGATGATGTCGCAGAAAATGCAGCGCTCTTTTTCGTCGTAGTAGTGTTTGGCGCCGTCGACTTCCTCGCGCACGCGCTTGGGCACGATCGGCAAAGCGATCAACTGCGAGTGCGTGTGCTCGAGCGTGGCGCCCGCGGCCTCGCCGTGATTCTTGAAGAGCAGGATGTAGCGAAAGCGGCGGTCGTTCTTGAGATCGAGAACGCGATCGCGATAGGCCCATAGTGTTTCCTCGATCGCTTTTTCCGGCATCGTCGCGAGCGTGACCTGATGATCGGGCGTTTCGACGATCACTTCGTGCGCGCCGATGCCAGTCATCCGGTCGAACAGGCCCTCGCCCTCGCGATCAAGGCTGCCTTCGATCCCCAGCGCGGGAAACTTGTTGGGCACCACGCGAAGCGACCATCCCGGCGTGTCGCGGCTGCCATCCCGGCGTCCATACGCCAAAATCTCCGGCGGAGTCTTTCCCTCGGCGCCCGGGCAGAACGGACAATTCTTCGGCCCCGTGATTTTGACGCTCTCTCGGATGAAGTCGGTGGGCCTCTTGGCGCGGTCGGTCGAGATGATCACCCAGCGGCCCGTAACGGGGTCTCTGCGAAGCTCCGGCAAACGCTCCTCCTTAATGCTGGCTAGTCCCGATTCGGAACACGGTCAGTGATGAAGCTCGTCATTCTACTACGGCAAAGTGTGCCAACGGACTTACTGCAAAAGGGGTGCCAACTCTTACGCACAGGATTATACGGGCGACGGGAAAGATGCGTCTCATCGGATCCAGACCGCGTTAAAGGAGTAATCAGTATGTTTCACGGCCGACGTTACCGTTTCGTTAAATGTTATCCTCCGGTTAGAGGACGCAATCCAACAATGCGAATACTTCGATTTAGACTCTGCGGATCATTCCTCGCTCTCCTCTGGGCGCTGGGCGCGAGCCAAGCCTGGGCTCATCTGGAAGTGCCGACCGGAATGGAGAGCATTCCCTACCTTTCGGATAGTTCGGACGCAGTCTTTAGAGGGCACGTCGTGAGGAATAAGGTCCTATGGCATGACCCATACAGTCCGCGCGTGCGCGATGCCATCGCGATTTTCCAAGTGGATCGCGTGTATCGAGGGAACGTAGGCCAGGAGGCTTGGATCGCCTTTGAGTTTGGAGGAGGCCTCTCGGGTATGAATTGCATCGACTTAGCGCCGAGCACCTATTGGTTGGTCTTCGCGAGCAAAAGCGGGAACGGACTTAGACTATCGGACAGTTGCGATGGAGCTTTGACGATCTCGCGTCGCCTCGGACCAGACCTGCACGGTTCGGATTGGAAGGCCCAAATGGCGGCCGACTTCACTGCCGGGCTAAACGAAAACGACCCTTCGGCACGCCTGGTGAGTATTCAGCGGTTAGGCGAGCTTGGATTGCCTTCTTCCCGGTCGACACTCCGCCGCTTCATCGGGAAGGGCAACGACGTCGAATCCAAGTGGGCACTATACGCGGCCTTGCGTACAGGCGACGTCACGGCCCTGCCGAGAGTGAACCGACTCCTCGCGGCTGGCGATGAAGAATTGCCAGAATATGGGATGGCGTTCGAACTACGGTACGTCCACGATCCGGCTGCCCTCGCGGATCTGCTTACAATCCTCGAAACAGCGCCGGGTGATTTGACGAGATCCGGCGTTATGATCGCTTTGGGTGAGAATCTGAAAGATCGTCGCGCGGTACCGGCCCTTGCCGCTCATCTCTCCGATCCTAATGGTGGTTCCTACCGCGCGCTCGAAGGGATCGGCAACATCACGCACGAGCCGGCATGCACCCCACCCGAGGATGGTAACAATAGGGAATACGACACAAGGCTCACCCAGTGCAGGATCTGGTGGGCCGAGACGGGTCAACACGAGAACTGGTCAAAACAATAGTGGGGCCTAATTATCCCGATTTCTCACGACTCGTTCCGAATGCGCCCTTGTGCAGGCGGATCTCCGGGCGCTTGCCCGGGCGTGTCTCAATGGCGACGACATCGAAGCGCCAAGAACCGGACTCCGCTCGCCGCGAACGCAGAAATCGCCGCGCCATGCGAGCCAGATGTCCGCGCTTCTCCGCGTCCACGGCGTGCTCAGGATCGGGCGCGTCGGACTTCGTTGCATCACGCGTTTTCACCTCGACAAATGCGAGCACAGGCCCGTCGTAACCAATCATGTCGATCTCGCCTTTGACTCCCGGCACAGCGTAGTTGCGTGCGACGAGCACGTAGCCGTGGCGGCGAAGATACCAGTAGGCGTAGGTCTCGCCGCGCACGCCCGTGCGGCGGGCGCGCTCCTTCGCTGAGTCGGCGGCCGAATCGTCCATAGGCGGTTCCGCAAGGCCCTTTCGAGCCGCGAAGTCCACCAGTGCGAATATCAAACGCCCCAGCATGGAAATTGCCGCGCACAATAGCGCGCTGCGCTATTCGGGGCCAGTTGTGGAAACTACGGAGCTAGAGCGACCGCTCAGCTTCGCCGATGCACGCATCAAGGGTGCGAACGGCGAAATCCGCTTGCTCCTCGTCGATGATCAGCGGCGGCGCGAGCCTCAACGAATTTTCGCCCGCGCCGAGAATGAGCAATCCCTTCTCAAATGCCAGATGGATCACGCGGTTGCGCAGTTCAGGCGCTTTTTCTTTCGTCTTTTGATTGCGCACGAGTTCGATCCCGATCATGAGCCCCTTGCCGCGAATGTCGCCGACGCATTTGTGGCGCTCCCGCCAATCGGCAGTCTCGCGGAAGATGAAATCGCCGACCCGCGCCGCGTTTTCGATCATGCCGTTTCTCAGCAGGTCAAGCGTGGCGAGTGCTGCGGCAATCGCCACGGGATTGCCGCCAAACGTTGACGCGTGCGCGCCCGGAGTCCAATCCATCACATCCGCTTTCGCGATCGCGGCGCCCAGCGGCATGCCTGACGCAATGCCTTTCGCGGCGCAAATAATGTCCGGCTCGATGCCCGCGTGATCGATGCCCCACCATTTTCCGGTACGGCCCATTCCCGATTGCACTTCATCTACGACAAGCAAGATGCCGTACTTGTGACACAGGTGCTGGAGGCCCTGCAGGAATTCCGCCGGCGCCACCACATATCCTCCCTCGCCCTGAATCGGCTCGACAAAGATCGCCGCGACCTCCTCGGGATCGACGAGGCGCTTGAAGAGTTCGTCCTCGATGTGCGCGAGCGCGTCCTCAGTGGCGTTCTCGGGGCGCACGCCGTATGCGCCGCGATATGTGTTCGGATACGGCGTGTGAAAAACACCGCCGAGCAATGAGCCGAAGCGCTTTCTCTGAACGGCCTTGCTCGCCGTGAGCGAAAGCGAGCCCATCGTGCGTCCGTGGAAGCAGCCGTGGAACGCGATGAACTTGTCGCGCCTCGTGTGATAGCGCGCAAGCTTCATTGCGGCTTCGATCGCTTCGGTGCCGGAATTGCCAAAATAGACGCGCTTGGCGCCGTTGCCGGGCGTGATCGAAGCGAGTTTTTCGGCCAGATCGACCATGCCCGGATAGTAAAAATCCGTACAGGACATATGGATCAGTTCGGAGGCCTGTTTTTGAATCGCCGCCACAACGTCGGGATGGCAATGGCCGGTGGCGACGACGGCGATGCCGGCCGCGAAATCCAAAAACGTGTTGCCATCCACGTCCTCGACCATCGCGCCGCGGCCCGATTTCGCCACCAGCGGATAGTCGCGCGTATAGGACGGCGAGATGGCCCGGTGGTCCCGCTCGACAATTCCCCTTGCTTTGGGACCCGGCAGCGCGGTCACGAGATGGGGTAACTTCCTCATCTTCTCGGCAACTTGCATATGTTCCTCCCGGAAATGGATTTTTCTCGGCGTGCGGATTCTTTCCGGTCGCGCACGTGCCGAAACACCGTTGGAGGAATGAAGACTTAATCTACGCCGAAGAGGCTCGGGCGTTCGTAAGAAGGCGGCCTATGAAGTGGATGTCCGTGTTGAGAGAAAGCGCTCATTTGTACTTCCAGCGGACTGTGCCGTCTTTCGTATCTTCGACTAGGATACCAGAATCCGCGAGCTTTTGGCGGATCTCGTCGGAGCGTTTGAAGTCGCGGTTCTTCTTTGCGGCGATGCGTTCCGCGATCAAGGCCTCGATTTCTCCCGTCGAAAGGCGCGCGGCCCCGCCGAATCCCAGTTTGCGCAGCTTTTCATCGTCATCGTCTGTAAGAAGAGCGAGGATCGCATCGAACTTTTCCATCGCAGCCACCGCGCGCGGCGCGTCCTGCTGCAGGAAAGCGCCTCGGTCCATCGCCGTATTGATGTCGCGCACCATGTCGAAGACCGCGGCCAGCGCGACGGCTGTGTTGATGTCGTTCGCGAGGCCCGCGTCGAATTCGCTCTCCGCCTTTTCAATCCGCGCCTGCACTTCGGCATTCGACCCCGCTGGAAATTGCTCCGCCTTCAGCCGTGCGACGAAATTGCGCAGCCGCTCGACCGAGTTTCGCGCCTGGGTGAGTCCGTCTTCCGTGAAATTCAGCTGCCGCCGGTACGGCACCGAAAGCAGCAGGAAGCGAATCGTGGAAGGCTTGTGGCCCTTGGCGAAAAGGTCGCGCAGCGTATAGATGTTGCCCAGCGATTTCGACATCTTCTGCCCGTCGATAATCAGGTGTTCGGCGTGCAGCCACATGCGGACGAACGGCTTGCCCGTCGCGGCTTCGCTCTGCGCGATTTCGTTTTCGTGGTGGGGAAATGCGAGATCGACGCCGCCGGTGTGGATATCGAGCGTGTCGCCCAGATATTTCATCGACATGGCCGAGCACTCGATGTGCCAGCCGGGGCGGCCGCGGCCGATGCGTGTCTCCCAAAAGTGTTCGCCCGGCTTCGGCGCTTTCCAGAGCGCGAAATCGCGTGCATTTTCCTTTTCGTACTGATCCACATCCACGCGCGCGCCCGGCTGGATGCCGGCCAAGTCGATCTTGGAAAGCTTGCCGTACTCCGGGAATTGGGAAATGCGGAAATAGATCGAGCCGTCGCTCGTGTACGTGAGTCCCTTTTGCTGCAGTTTCTCGATCAGCGCGACCATATCGTCGATGTGGTCGGTCGCCCTCACCAACTCCTCTGGCATTTCGATGTGCAGTGCCTCGATATCCTCGAGAAACGCCTTTATGTATCTGTCTGTGAATTCGCGGATGCCGATCCCGGCGGCCGCCGCCGAATGGATGATGCGGTCATCCACGTCCGTAACGTTCATCACCTGCATCACGCGATAGCCCTGCGATCGCAGGAACCGGCGCAGAATGTCCTGAAAGATGAAGGTGCGGAAATTTCCGATGTGGGCCGACGCGTACACGGTCGGGCCGCAGGTATAGATGCGCACCTCTCCGGGATGCACGGGATTGAGCGGCTCGACGCGGTTCGTCAGCGTGTTGTGCAGGCGTATCTCTGTCATTTTTGAGGTATTCACAAAAGGGCTATTCTAGCTGACGCTTCGCCTTGCAGCAAAGAAGGGGTTTGACGCGGTTTAGCGAAACAAGGCTCTGTACAGCTTACTGATTTGACTGAGCTCTGAGCCGCTACACGCTCGGCTCTGTCTGCTGGTTCAGCCCGAAGGCTTTGAGGATATCAGCCAGTGTGACGATCCCCAGCAGTTGATGAGTGTCGGCTCGGCTAACGACCGGCAGCAAATCCAACTTCGTGGCACCCATGCGTTCCAGCGCCAAATCGAGAGGGTGGTCGGGATGGACATGAGGAAAGTCGAGTGAGGGAATCAGATCGGCAAGAGTTCTGCTTCCTTCACCGCTGGCAGCTTGTTGAAGCTCCGCAAGGCTGACCATTCCAATCACGCCCCGGCTGTCCGTGACGGGCCAGGCATGAATCCCACTTTCTTTCTTCGTTTCGAGGACCTCACGAACAGTCGAGTCTGCGCGAAGCGTCTCGCTGGCCGGGCGCATCACGTCGGCGACGGGATTCAGCCCGCGGCGCTGGCGTGTTGCCTCGCTCGGCAAATGTACGCCATCTTGTTGTGCCAGTACCTCGTAGATCGGCTCGTGTTGCAAACGCGACGAGATGAAAAAGCTCACCAGGTTCGAAATCATCAGTGGAACGATCACAGCATAGTCGTGCGTCGTCTCGAAAATCATCAGTACGGAAGTCATCGGCGCGCGCAGGATCCCCGCAAAGAGAGTACCCATGCCGACCAGTGCGTATGCGCCGGGCAACGCGGTGTACGCGGGCCACAAATGGTGCGCCACGCTGCCGAGCACGCCTCCCACCATCGCGCCGATGAACAGGCTTGGGCCGAAAATGCCGCCCGCGTTTCCTGAGGCGTAGCTGACGGTCACCGTCAGCAGCTTCAGCACGACGAGCAGCGCCATCAGCCGCAGCGCCATTCGCCCGTTCAGCGCGTCGCCGACGTAGCCGTATCCGACGCCCAAAACCTGGGGCACCCACCAGCCCATTAATCCAACGAGCAGACCTCCCGCCACCGGCTGAATCCACCGCGTCGGAAGCGGCAAATGCAGAAACCAGGCGCGCATTCCCAAAAGCAGCTTCGTGAATGCGACCGAAACCAAGCCGCCCAGCAATCCGAGCACAGCGTAGATCGCAAACTCCACTGGGTGGACCAGTTGGTATTGCGGCACTTGAAAGAGGGGATTGTTGCCCAGCAACATGCGCAACACGAGCCAGGACGTGGCCGACGCGAGCACCACCGAACCCAATACAGGCGCATGCAAATCGCCGATGATTTCTTCGAGCGAAAAAATAACGCCCGCGAGAGGTGTGTTGAATGCCGCCGCAATGGCAGCGGCTGCTCCGGCCGGAATGAGCGCCTGCACGTTCCGTGGTCGCAGCCCAAGCCGCCTTGCCAATATCGACGCGATACCAGCACCGACTTGCACAGAGGGGCCTTCGCGTCCGAGAGGAATACCGCTGGCCAACGTGGCCGATGTGCAGAAGAATTTTCCGAAAATCGTGCCGCCGGTGATGACTCCTTCACGCGCGTAGAGTGCGGCTTTCGTTTGCGGCACGCCGCTCCCTCGCGCGTCGGGAAAGTAGCGGAACAGCAGATAGCCCATGCCGATCGAGCCCAGCACCGGAATGAGAATGCGGCGCCACGCCGCACTCCCGACCGGGTACAGCCGCATCCCGAGCCGCTCCGTCAAGAGGATGAACGCGACGACTGCCAATCCGGTAAGTGCGCCGATCAGGATGCTGAGAATGAGCAGCAGGCGCTCCTCGCGCTGCGCCGAAAGGCCCGCCCACCAGCGCGCCGGCTTGCGCCAGATCGGCGCAGGCGATGTGCCGCCGTTGTCATCCATTTTCGGCATTTCTCAACGCGAACATCATATCGAGATTCTGCAACGATCGGCCGAGTTCGAAAGGATTTGCGAGACGGGGGGCGAAGTCCCGATCAGGGAATCAACTGAACTCGCCGGCTGATGATTGTCACGTCGCCATTTTGCGATGGTGTGGCTGTCAACGGACGCGCGTGCAGCAGGAATGCGCCCTCGTCTGGAAGGCTGTAGCTTTGATCCGCCGCGATCACCTCGATCGATTTTCCGATGGGCACGGAGAAGCTGATCTCAACCCCGGTCGGTGGCATCGTCGGGCACGAAAATGCCGACCAGCCGTTGAGAATCTGCCGAATGCGCGCGCTTTCTGGCTCGAGGGGTTTCCCGGCCACCCGCACGGACTCGACGTCGGCGTCCGGCGGGAAAAATACCGCGGCGAATGGCGCGCTGCGTTCCGAGCGCAGGAGCGTCCGGTAGTTTCGGCGGCCGTCCGATTGTGAAGATTCCAGAACTGTGAACGTCGGAGCAGCAAGATCGAGATGCGGCGCGTCGGCGACGAACGCGGCGCGCCCATCCCACGGAAATGCTCCGCGATCCGCGCGCCGAAACGTGTCTGCCAGACGAATCGGCTCCGGCAGGCGGCCGGATTCGGGCTGAACAATCCATTGCGCTGCGCCCGAGTCCGCATCCAGCCAGTAGTCGATGTTTACGCGCTCGGGCGCCTTCGCCGAGTAGATGGGAATAACGACCGCCATGAAGGTGGCGAGCGCCGCGGTAAGAATTGGAATCCATGGCGCTGTGACGCCTCGCACGCCGGGCGCGCCTCGCAGGTCCGCACAAAGAGGCGCGAGCGGACTCAAGAGAAGCCCGACGACCATCGCGATCAGTATCAACGCGCGGTTGCCGAGACCGTCGTAAAGCAGGATCGCAGGAGGAAAGCCGACAACAGCCGCTGCTGCGAGCGGCAGAATAGCCGAAAAAGTAAAAACACCGTCGCTTTCGTTGCCCCGCAACGCGCTTGGTGCTCCTGCCACAGCCGCCACGGCTGCCGGTACCAGCAATACGTAGCTCAATCCCGGCGCTTGCAAAGCGACGATTACCGCGAGGACCGTCCACCAGGTCCAGACGCCTGCCCAAAGTCCCCCAGCGCCCGCTCTGCGAGAGAAAAAAATTGCGTTGGTGACCACAACAGCGGTTGCCAGAGACCAGAACGCAAGTTCAAGCGGGATTGGATGAGCGATCCAGTTCACCTGCGTCACGCCTGCCAGCCGAATCGCACGCGACAGGATGAGCGCCGCCGCACCGGTGACCGCTACCGTGACCAGCCAAGCAATCAGCCCCCACACCAACGCAGCCGGAGTCAGGCGCTTGCTGTAGAGCATCCACGCAATCTGAGCTGCCAGCAGCAGAAGCGCTCCGAGGGCCCACAGGATCGTGCGGCGCGCTCGCCAGCGGACGACCCATCGTCCTGCGACGTCGAAGAACACATCTTCCCGGACCGGTAGATTCGAGAATTCAGTGTTCGTCAGCGCGACCGTCGCCTGCAGCGCGTTCTGGCCTTGGTGCTGCAAACTCGCCAGATCGATGTTCGCGGAGTTGTCGAGCGGCGTGTGGTAATGCCTCACGCCGCCGATGAAGGCGAAGTTGAGTCCCTGATAGCCCGCGGCCTTGAAGATCGTGAAATCCGTGTCGTTGGGCAACCGCTGGTAGGCGGTGTAAAAGATCGAGCTTGTCGCCGGACGCGCAACGTTGTGTGCGTACAAGCGCATGACCCAGTCGTTCGCGGATCCTGTCTCAAACATTAGGCTCGGTCCCGACGTTCCGCGCGCATCCACGTTCACGGCCGCCCGCACTTCCTTCGCCCACGGATGTGCATCGACAAACGCCCGCGCCCCGAGCAGGCCCGCCTCTTCGCCTTCATCGATCAGGAATATTACGGAATGGCGCGGTGCCGGCCGCGTTTTCAGCGCCCGTGCAATTTCGAGTACTGCTGCCGTGCCCGTGCCGTCGTCGGAATCGCCAGGACCCGCCGGAACCGAGTCGTAGTGGGCGGCGAGAAGCACGGCTGCGCCAGTCTCGTATCCGTCGAGGCGCGCGACCACATTGTTCACCGTCGCGCAGCTTCCATCGTTGCTGCACGAGAACGCCGTCTGAATCTGGGGCTGATATCCGGACTGAGTCAGTTCATTGAGAATGCGCGCGCGCACTTGATCGTCGGCCGGGCTGCCGACCGGATGTGGGACGTCGGCGCCAAGAATCCGGCGGAGCGCGTCGCCCGCGCGAACTGCCGAAAAATCAGTGGCGGGTGCACTCGCTGGTTTTGGTGATGGCGGGCTTAGTCCGGCGAGCGAAAGAGCGAAAATCGCAGCCAAGAGCACGGCAGCCGAAAAGACTCGGCGCACTCCCGGACCCCTGGGTGAGTCCACGCTGGTCTCCCGTGCGCGCCATGCTAGGCTGCGCTCCACCGTAAGTCAATGGATCACGGCAGATTAGTGCAGCCCTATTTGTCTGCAGCAACGGTGTCCGGCAGAAAAAACAAACCAGTTCGAATCTTTACTCGTTCAATTCGGTTAGCGTCCAAGCCCTTTGACACCCTTAGGACAGGCAGTTAACCTCAAGTGAAATGCTGTACGGGTTAAGCTACCTCTTCTACCCGTGGGGATTCGTTCTCCAAGCGTTGGCGCTCATCCACGCCGTGCGGCGCCGCCCGGACACCTATTGGTACTGGATCATCTTGATGGGTGGCTTCCTAGGGGCCGCCGCGTACATCGTCGCGGAGGTGGTCCCGGATACGAGACTGCTGGGCGATTTCTTCAAGGGCTTTCACCGGCGTTCGCGGATCCAGCAGCTTGAGGTGATCGTTCTCGATAATCCTTCCGCCGGGAACTACGAAGAATTGGCCGATCTCTTGCTCGATCAAAAGAAATACGCGCGCGCCCGTGAGTGCTACGACAAGGCGATCGCCGCGAGAGCCGATTCGGTCGACGCGTTCTACCGTCGCGCGCTTTGCTCGCTGGCCCTGCAAGACGTGGCCCGCGCCGTACCCGATCTCGAGTATGCGGTCCACCATGAAGCGCGCTACGACCATGATCGCGCCGCCGGCCTTCTGGCGCATGCGTACGCCCTTCAGGGCCACGCCGAGCAAGCGAACGCTCTGTTTGCGCGAGTCACCGAGCTATCGAACTTTCCGGAAGTCCACTACAACTATGCGCAGTTTCTGAAGTCGCAGGGCCGCGCCAGCGAAGCCCGCGAAGCCGCCCAAAAGATCATCAACCGCAAGCGCACCATGCCGCGCTATCTGCAGCGGCTCGAGCGCCCGTGGTTCCGCAAGGCCAAGGCTCTGCTCAGAGAAGTTCCGCAAGAATAAACCCGGCCCCGCACGTGCCAGCGCCCCACATTACAGGTTTGTGAAAAGCCGAGTCCGGCCGAGGCTCCACGCGTTTTGCGATTCCAATTTTTCCCCTGACGCTCTACTCTAGCCGCTCATCTTTTCGAGCCGTGAGGGCCCATGTCCTTTCTCGACATCCTCCTCGGAAAGCCGTTGGCGACCTCGGACGAACGCGCCGAGCAGATCGGCGCATCCGCCGGTATTCCGATCTTCGGTCTGGACGCGCTGAGCTCGGCTGCATACGGACCGGAGGCTGCGCTCACGCTGCTTCTCCCGCTCGGCGCAGCGGGAGTCGCGTACATCGTGCCGGTCAGCGCCGCCATCATCCTGCTCTTGACCATCGTTTACTTCTCTTATCGTCAAACCATCGCAGCGTATCCGGGCGGAGGCGGCTCCTATACGGTCGCTTCGGAAAACCTCGGCGCGTTTCCCGGATTGCTGGCCGCCGCGGCGCTGATGCTCGACTACGTTCTCGTTGTTGCGGTCGGCATTTCCGCGGGCGTCGGTGCGCTCGTGTCCGCAGCCCCCAGCTTGCAACCCCACACGCTCTTGATTTGCCTCGGGATTCTCGTGGTCATCACGATCGTGAATCTGAGAGGTGTGCGCGAGGCGGGAATCTTCTTCATGCTGCCGACCTACCTATTTCTTGGCACGCTGCTCTGGGTGATCTTGATGGGCACGATCAAGACGGTCTTCGCCAGCGGGCATCCATTACCCGTCGTCGCGCCTCCTGCCGCCGGCTCCGCCGTCGTCGCCGCAGCGAGCGCGTGGATGATCCTACAAGTCTTTTCAAATGGGTGCACAGCAATGACCGGAGTGGAAGCTGTGAGCAACGGCGTGCGCGCGTTCCGCGAGCCTACAGTGCGCAACGCGCAGCGCACCCTCACCGTCATCATCGGCTTGCTCATCGTGTTGCTGGCTGGCATCGCCTATCTAGTCCGTGCGTACGGCATCGCAGCCACTGACCCGGGAGCACCCGGATACCAAAGCGTCCTCTCGATGCTCGTCGCGGCGGTTGCAGGGCGCGGATGGTTTTACTATGTGACGATCGGCTCGGTGCTGCTCATTCTGTCCCTCTCTGCGAATACCGGGTTTGCCGATTTTCCGCGGCTGTGCAGGGCTGTTGCACAGAACGGCTACTTGCCGCACGCGTTCGGATACCGCGGTCGGCGGCTGGTTTATACGGAGGGGATCGTTGTTCTAGCCATACTCTCCGGGATATTGCTGGTTCTATTCGGCGGAGTGACGGACCGCCTGATTCCGCTTTTCGCCATCGGCGCATTCTTGGCCTTCACGCTTTCGCAGGCGGGAATGGTGGCTCACTGGAAGCGGTTGGGCGGGCCGGGCGCGACGAGGAGCATGCTCGTCAACGGCTTGGGCGCCGTGGCCACGGGCATCACTGCGGTCGTCGTGCTCGTAGCGAAGTTCACGGCGGGGGCTTGGGTCAGCGCCCTGCTCATCGCCGGCATGGTAGCGGCAATGCTTTGGGTACAGCGGCACTACAAGGATGTAGCCGCTGAACTGTCCGATTCAATTCCGCTGCAGCTCAACTCGGTGGCCCCGCCGCTAGTCGTGGTGCCGATCCAAAGTTGGAGCAAGATTTCACAGCGTGCGCTTCAATTCGCGCTCACGCTGTCTCCGGATATTCACGCACTGCACGTCGCAACCGAAGATGAAACGGACGCGCTTCGCGAGCAGTGGGGCCCAATGGTCGAGGAGCCCTTGCAGCGGGCGGGGCGCAAGCCGCCTGAACTGATCACCCTGCCCTCGCCGTACCGGCTGGTGCTGAGACCGATTCTTGATTACGTACTCGACGCTGAAAAGCAGCACCCGGAGCGCCAGATTGCGATCATCGTTCCCGAGTTG
The DNA here is from genome assembly GCA_035622585.1 of Candidatus Acidiferrum sp. Taxonomy (GTDB): domain Bacteria; phylum Acidobacteriota; class Terriglobia; order Acidiferrales; family UBA7541; genus Palsa-295. The sequence goes on along the minus strand of DASPVC010000058.1, from coordinate 2,969 downwards.
GTCGAAAGGCACTGGTATCACTACCCGCTGCACAACCAGCGCGCCGAGATTCTGAAGGCGCTGCTCCTGCTGCACGGCAGCACGCGCATCGTCCTGATCAACGTCCCCTGGTACATTCGCGCGTAACGCGAATCGCGGCAGGAGGGCGGTTCGCATGTCTTTCGCAATGCTTGCTGGCCGACCCCCTCAGCGCAGCAAAACCCGCTCGGCCACGACCGTCGGCACGCTGGCAGTGTTGAACAGCAGACCGCCGACGGAAACTTTGTCGCCGCCCGCGAGCGCACTCACGCCGCTAACGTTCTCGAAATTCGTGCCAGCGACCGTCTCGACGTCAAGCTCCGTGATTGCAGGCGTCGCACTCGTGAATAAAGCAGGCAACTCTTGCAGAGTAAAGGAGGGTGGGTTAACCGTGTCGACCGTCGCCGTCACCTCAGATGATTCCAGTCGCACGCTGCTGGCCGTGAACGTGATTTGGATTGACGGCGGTGTTCCGCTGAATTGGATGGACGAGATCACTGGCTGAACGGCCAAGCTCTGGCCGACGATCATGTCATTCACACTGGCGAAGCTCAGGGCCGGGCCGGTGCTGGGAAGCGTTATGCCGTCGGTGTCTATCTTAAACGTGGTTGTGTTTGAAAGCTGAACCGTAACAGGTAGCCCGTACGCCATCTTGCCGTTGGCCAGGTCTCCCTGAGTGTCATCTTGAAAGTCAATTAGAACCAGCTCAGCCTGGTTCTTCGCCGTGTCGACCCCGATCACTACGCCCTCTAGGACCGGCTGGAATTGCGGTGTGATCAGATCAATGTTGGTAGCAACGAGCGTGCCTCCCGGCATGCCACTGAGACCGACGCGGACGACTTCTCCTTTCATTAGGCAAGAGAAGGTGTCGGCGGCGCACACACTGCCGAAATCATATTGCGTGCTCGAGGTCGTGGAAATGGTAAGGGAAAGATTTCCAAAACCGGTTTGCAGCGTAAACGTGGAATTTTGGGCGTTGATTCCGGTGATGCGGCCTATCACATGGAACTGCTCAAGGGCTCCGCTCGGCAACGGTGGGAGCTCCTTCAGGCTAATCGTTGGCGAAACGGAAAGGTCGCCTTGCACGGAGGCATTCACATCAAAATGCATAAGAAACGCGACCGGAGAAGAGCTCGAAAGCGTAATGGGAAATGGTGCCGCCTCATCCGTCACCGTCGATTGATTGAGCGTTGGGGTCAGCGTACACACCTGCGTCGGCTGGCAGGTCACTCCGCCAACCGTATATTCCATGTTGCTCTGGTTCAAGATCGTCATCCGAGGATTGGCGAAACTGGCCGTGAGGCTCGTGTAGGTTCCGGCGGGAACATTGAAGTTGGCAAGCAGGGCAGACTCGCTCTGCAGGTGAATAAGCTCGACCGTAGCGGGCACGGGTAGCATGGACACAGGTTGCTCACCCGCGGAACTCGGCTGAAGGGCCGCTGCCGTCACATCAATCTGAAACCTCAGGACGATCACTCCTTGGGGAGCGGTGTCACTAATGCTAAAACTTGCAGGCACTGCCTGGCCCGAGACGCCGACGCCAGTTGTGCCGCTGGAGGCATTCATACCGCCTCCGCAAGCCGCAAGGATCGTGACCTCAAGACTGCCAACAATCGCTAGGAGAAAAAGCGAAATCGCGCGCTTCATGTTTTCCTCCACGACCAGGACAATAGGTTGACGTGCCTCCGGACATGGTCCGCAGGTTCGCGTAGCAACACTCACACGGAAGGGCTGGGCAGGGGACGCGTAAATCGATGCACGCACCACCCAACAGGTTGCATGCGAATGTGGGCCCCGCACCGGTCTCTCTTAGTTGAGATTTCGCGCCATCGGCAAAACGCCGCTTTACACCTCCGGTGCGCCATGCTACTTTGATCTCCCGTAACCGCCGATCCGGTAGCGCCAGGCGGAAGGGCCAGGATTGACCCTCCGAACGTTTCTGTCTCGAAATCTCTCCTTCACAAAATCCAAGCGACGCTTCATCTGCTGCCGATGACGCATCAGAATCAGAAGCGGACCGCGCGAGGGACCGGGTGCTGAAACTTCGCAAAGTCGAACTATTCGGTTTCAAGTCGTTCTGCGAGAAAACGCCGATCACGTTCAGCGGTTCGGGCATCACCTGCATCGTCGGGCCGAACGGCTGCGGCAAATCGAACGTGGTGGACGCCGTTACATGGGTGCTGGGCGAGCAGAGCCACAAGATGCTCCGGGCCGAGCGCATGTCCGATTGCATCTTCAACGGCACCGCTAAGCGCCCGCCCATGGGCCTGGCTGAGGTTTCGCTGACCCTTGTCGATCCCGAACTCTCCGAAGCGGTCGCCAAGGTTATCGATGCCGCCCCCGAGCCGTCCGCGGACGCGGCTCCCGCCGCCGAGTCGGCCCCAGTGGAAGATATCCCTGCCGAAGCGGCCCCCGAAAACCGCAAAGCCTGGAAGAAGCGCGCCGCCGAGAAGCCGGCCATCCATTTGCGGCCCGGAGAAGTCGTTGTGGGCCGCCGCCTGTATCGCTCCGGACAAAGCGAATACCTGATCAATGGCCGCGTGGCGCGTCTCCGCGATGTCCAGGAAATTTTCATGGGCATCGGTCTCGGCCCGGATAGCTACGCGATCATCGAGCAGGGCCGCATCGGCCAAATCCTGAACTCGAAGCCGATGGACCGCCGCGCGATCATCGAAGAAGCCGCTGGGATCACCATGTACAAGACCAAGCGGCGTCTCGCGGAGGCCAAGCTCGAAGCCTCCAAGGTCAATCTCTCTCGCGTCAACGACATTCTGGTCGAAGTCGAAAAGCAGCTCGCGTCGCTCAAACGTCAAGCCTCGAAAGCGCGGCGCTACGCCGAGTTGCGTGAACAGATGCGCGGGCTGCTGCGCATCGTCCTTGCGAGCAAGGCGGGGCAATTGGACGCCGAGGCCGCGCGCCTCGAAACTCTGCTGCGCGAGATGGAAGAGGCC
>DASPVC010000057.1:0-20133 GCA_035622585.1 Candidatus Acidiferrum sp. | reverse complement strand
AGCCGTTTTTGTGGCGACCGAAGAGAGATTCCTCGACTCCGTCGCGCGCCCATCCCGATGACTCGGGGTGGAGAATGAAGAAGACGTGCGACTCCGCTCGGAATGACGCGATACTGGGCTCTTCTTGTCCATCGTTGCTATTGCCGCGCGCGGGAGTCGACTTCTTGGCGGAGGTCGGCGATGAATCGCTCGAGCGGGCGCGGGCCGAGATCGCCTTTCGAGCGATGGCGGACGGAGACGGTTCCCGCTTCAGCTTCCTTGCCGCCAAGGATCAGCATGTAGGGAACTTTCTGGAGCTGCGCGTCGCGAATCTTGGCTTGCAGCTTTTCGTTGCGGTCGTCGTAATGCACGCGGAAGCCCGCGTCCTTGAGTTGCTGCGTCACTTTCTTCGCGTAGTCCTCGAACTTTCCGCTGACGGGCAGCACAGACGCTTGTATCGGAGCGAGCCACGCCGGAAACGCTCCTGTGTAATGCTCGATCAGCACGCCGAAAAACCGCTCGACCGAGCCCCAGAGCGCGCGATGGACCATCAGCGGCTGGTGCCGCGACCCATCCTCGCCGACGTATTCAAGATTGAATCGTCGAGGCAGGTTGAAATCGAATTGCACGGTGGTGAGCTGCCACGGGCGGCCGATCGCGTCGATCATCTTCACGTCGATCTTCGGGCCGTAGAAGACCGCCTCGCCGGGCATGTATTTGTACGGAATGTTCATGCGCTTGAGAGTGCTGATGAGGGTGCCCTCAGCGCGTTCCCATTCCTCGACGGTGCCGGCGTAGTCGCCGGGGCGCGAAGGATCGCGCGCGGATAGCTCGACCACGTAATCGTCGAAGCCGAAAACGCGCAGCGCTTCCCAGGCGAATTCGATGCAGTCCTGAATTTCCTGCTCGATCTGATCCGGCATGCAGAAGATGTGCGCGTCGTCCTGCGTAAAGCCGCGCACGCGCATCAAGCCGTGGAGCACGCCCGAGCGCTCGTAGCGATAGACGGTGCCCAGCTCGGCCAGGCGGACGGGCAGCTCGCGATAGCTGCGCAGGTGCGACTTGAAAATCAGGACATGGCCTGGGCAATTCATCGGCTTGAGCTGGTAATCGGCCTTTTCGACTTCGATCGCGCCGAACATGTTGTCGCGGTAGAAATTCGCGTGGCCGCTCGTCTTCCACAGATCGAGCCGCATGATGTGCGGCGTATACACCAGATCGTAGCCATGACGGGTCAGCTCGGTGCGCAGCCAGTCTTCCATCAGGCGGCGAATCGTGCCGCCCTTGGGATGCCAGAAGATCAGGCCGGGGCCGGCTTCGTCCTGAATGCTGAAGAGATCGAGTTCTTGGCCGAGCCTGCGATGATCGCGGCGCTTGGCTTCTTCGAGCTTGTGCAGGTATTCGTCGAGATCCTTTTGCTCGACGAAGCAGGCGCCGTAAATCCGCTGCATCTGCGGATTCTTTTCGTCACCCTTCCAGTACGCGCCGGCGACGCTCATCAGCTTGAACGCCTTGATGCGGCCGGTCGAGGGAATGTGCGGGCCGCGGCAGAAGTCGATGAATTTCCCGGTGGTGTAGAAGGAAACCATCGGCTCCGTGGCCTTCTCTTCGACCAGCTCGCACTTAAATTCCTGGTTGAGGCGGCGATAGAGATCGAGCGCGTCGGCCTTGGGCATCAGCTTGCGCTCGTTGGGAATATTTTTCGCGGCGAGCTCGTGCATCTTGGCCTCGATTTTTTCGAGGTCTTCGGGGGTGAACGGCTCGTCGCGCACGAACTCGTAGAAGAATCCGGTTTCGGTGGGCGGGCCGACGCCGAGCTTGACGTTGGGATAGAGTTCGAGGACAGCGGCAGCGAGAAGATGTGCGGCCGAGTGGCGGAAGACCTGCACTGCGTCAGGATCTTTCGCGGTGAGAATCGAAAGCTTGACGTCATGATCGAGCGGGCGCGAGAGATCGACGAGCTCGCCGTCGGCGCATGCGACGAGAGCTTCTTTCGCGAGGCGCGGCGAAATTTGGTTCGCGATCTGCGCGACGGTGGAGCCCTGCGGCACCTCGCGTGTCGCGCCATCCGGCAGCGTGATGTGAATGTTTCCCATGTCGTTTTTCGGGTTAGCCGAGGGTGCTCGAAAGGGCTGTCATACCCCCCGGTTTCATTGTCGGGTAGCCGAGGCCTCGGTCGTTCATTTTCATGGAGTTACGGCGGTTTCTACTCGGCAGCATTGTCGGGTAGAAGTGGGTCAAACTGCTGCCATCCCGCTCGGCGGACCAGTGTCTCGCGGCTTCCTTGCTCTCGAATGTTTTCGCTTTCAACATTGTCATTTCAACTCGCGATTACCGTAGCACGATCCCCCGACGATTTCACGTCGTTGTTGGTGTAAACAGGCGTAGGCCTATGCATTGTGAATCGGGCGTCGGCAAGAAACTACGGTGACGGGCGAGGGCAGTTGGAATCGAATTGGAACGTCGCGTGGACGCGCTGGCCGGATGCGCTCTGCGGGAATCGCCAATGCGCAACAGCGCTTGTCACCGTGCCATAAAGGAATTGCGGTCCATTCTCTAACATTAAATTAATCGGCACACCGTTGAAGCCAATTTCGAAACCCACAGAAATTGAACCCTTGAAATGAACCATTCGAGCGATAGCTGGGTATTGCGGCAAAACGAGAGTTTCCGGACTCGCTGGCTCGATGCTGACGGCCTGTACCGTTGGGACCGCTGGCCGTTTTTGAGCTGCGACGTACAAATCTGATGGCTTGTCTATGGTACCTTCAAACAGCGCATCGTATTTGCCCGAGGCTAGGCTAGTGCGTATCTCAGGATCGAGGATTTCGTCGGATGGCCCGGCCGCCTCGGCGGTTGGGAACGAAGGCTTTTCCATCACTCCCGGACCAACAGCCTTGTCCAGGCGTTCCAGCAGGGTCATCGTCCATCGGGTGTTTTTCGGCGTATTCGGAGACTTCTCGAACCAGTCCCGTTCGAGAACCTTCGCCTTGATGATGCGAGTTCGGGTCCCGCAGGGAACCTGCATCGATACATCGGCGCCGCTAAAGACAGGGCAGTTCTTGCACCGCTTCTCTTCCTGGTGCAGAGCCTTTTCCGAGATTTCGCAGGGATTGAATGGGCCGAGAAGATCCGACACAGATTCCTCTAGGTGAGCGGAACCGACTTCTAGCTTGGCCGGCACAAAGCAAGCGTCGACAAGTGGCGTAAGGAGGATCCTAGTGACTGAGCTTCCGGCCGCGGCAGGGCGCACGGCGAACACTTCGTAGTAGTCGAAAGGAGGACCGAAATCGAAAAAAGTGTCGCGGCCGATTTCGAATCGGTCCGGCTTAGGCACCGATTGAGCCTTTGTCTGCGCAAACGCAGAACCGCACAGGATCAGGGCGGAGACGAGAATCGCGGCGTATTGCATTTATTCAATGCTATTACGAAGTCATCAACTAGAGGGAGGTTGCTCGCTCGATTTCGTCAAGCCATGATGCAGTCCCGCCGACGCATGTTGGCGATGACGAGTTGAGCGTGTGGGCCGGCATGGACTAACGAGGCAGCTCACCAAATGGCTCGGCGCCGATGGTGCCGACGAGTTCGTCGAGGTAGGCGGACGAAGTGACGCGGGGCAACTGCGCGAGCGAGCGTACGACCCGAAGTGGCTACGGGATGATGACGCCGGGGAGGCCGCGGAAGTGGGTGTTGGCAGTGACGAGCTGGGCCTGACAGACGCGGGCGGTCGCGTAGACAATCGCATCCGCGCCCCCGAGCCGGTGATCGAGACTGGCGTTCGCTGCGGCAAGGGCGATCGTTTCGTCCATAGGCACGACGCGACGGTGCAGCGCCTGAGAGACAAAGCGATCGGCGAGCGCGCGACCGCGATGCTTGGCGAGATGCTTGTAGACCTCGTAGATGATCAGCGAGGGCACGACGACCGAATTCTCGTTTTCGAGATAGTGGCCAAATGCCGCGGCCTTCGAGTCGTCGGTGATGTACTCGAGCCAGCCGGAGGAATCGACGACGTACAGATCAGAAGCGCTCCGGGTGGTCACGATGCTCCTCTTTCCAGCGCATGCCTCGCGCGATGCCGCGCAGTTCCTTGATCGGACGATTCGGCACGAGCCGGAGCGCGCCATCGATGGAGTAGATCAAGAGCTCCTGGCCTGCCTCGATCTTGAGCTCTTCGCGGAGCGATTTTGGAATGACGACTTGAAACTTGGGAGAGACTTTTACCTTTTCTCGTTCCATTCCCCCTCACTCTCGCGCGGATAGTATCGACGGGCGGTTGGTATGTCAATTGGCGATCGATGGCTATCACGTAATACGCGGTTCTGATCGTGTAGCCATCAAATTGAAATCGTGGATGTTAGCCTCTGACCAATCGTATTTCATTTTGGAATTATTTCGCGGAACGGACGCTCGCGCGGCCATGCTGTGTGCCACGCCCGCGCGGCAATTCGCGCGCGTCATGGCGCGCGAACTTTCTCGGTCGACGCGCCGACATCTGAAAATTCTTCAGCGAATTTTCTTCTCGCTCGTTCGTGACGTTCGACGAAGCCGCGATCAGCTCTGCGCGCCGTCGATGGTGAGGATGGTCCCCGTCGTGTAGGCGGAGCGAGGGGAGGCGAGAAATGCGACGGCGTTTCCGATCTCCTCGGGCGTCGCCGCACGGCCGAACGACATGCCGCCGAGTAACTCTTTCCAGCGAGACTCATCGCCAAACTGCGCCTTCGCGCGGCCGCGCATCATCACTTCCAAGCGCTCGGTGGCGACGGGCCCTGGATTGATGCCGATGACGCGCATACCGTCCTTCACGGCGCCTTTCGCGAGCGATTTCGTAAACGCCATCAGCGAAGCGTTTCCGGTGCTGCCCGCGACGTAGTTCGGGTCCAGGCGTTCGCCCGCGGCACCGATAATATTGATGATGACGCCGCCTCGCCGTTTGAGGCCCGGATAGAGCGCCCGACACATGCTGATGTAGCCGAAAACTTTCAGATCCCAGGCTGCGCGCCACGCGTCGTTTCCGATCGCGAGAAGATTTCCCGGAGGGATCGCGCCGGCGTTGTTCACCAGAATGTCCAACTCGGAGACTTCTGCGGCCACGCGTTCGATTGCATCCTGTTTGGAGAGATCGGCTGGCACAGTGCGCACCGAGACGGATGCTCGAAGCCGTATAGCGTCGGCCGCCGCATTCAGCGCCGCTGGATCGCGCGAAACCAATATGAGATCGCAACCCTCCTCCGCCAAGACCGTGGCCGTCGCGCGGCCGATACCTTTGGAAGCGCCCGTAACGAGCGCGAGCCTGCCGGATAATTGAAGGTCCACCCTAGGTTCTCCTTTCGTATGGCTTCATTTCTTGCGGGCAGCGGCCCACGCGTCCCACGCCGAGCCGGGCAGGTCGATCAAATGATTGAACTCCCCTGCTCCGCGGAGCCACTCGCCGCCATCAATGACGACCGATTCGCCGTTGATATAGCCGGATTGCTCGCTCACAAGATACGCTGCGAGGTTGGCGAGTTCTTCAGGGCGGCCGAAACGCTTCATCGGGTGGCGGTTCCTCGCGTGCTCTTCCGACTCTTTCGACATAAACAGCCGCGAGAACGCGCCTTCGGTCGGAAATGGCCCCGGGGCGATGGCGTTGAGGCGGATGTTATAGCGGGCCCACTCGACGGCGAGAGACCGCGTCATCGAGAGCACTCCTGCCTTGGCACACGCGGATGGGACGACGAAGCCCGAACCGCAGTTTGCGTCGGCATACGTGGTGACCATGTTAAGAATCGTGCCGGGCTGCTTCGCGGCGATCCACCTGCGGCCCAGCGCGAGCGTGCAGTGAAATGTTCCGCGCAGCACGATTCCAACGACCGCATCGAAGGCATTCGGTGAGAGGTCTTCGGTGCGCGCAATGAAGTTTCCTGCGGCGTTGTTTACCAGCGTGTCGATTCTGCCGAGTTCTCGTTCCGCCGCAACGATTGCTTGCTCGACCGCCGCGAAGTCGCGGATGTCAGCAGAGCACCAAGCCGCGCGCGCTCCCATCGCGCGGATGGCGCCGACAGTCTGATTCAGCGGGCCTTTGCGGCGGCCGACGAGAAACAAGCTGGCGCCGAGTTCGGCAAAGCGCAGCGCCATCGCGCGGCCCAGTCCCGTGCCGCCGCCGGTAATGAAAATCGTGCGGCCCTTCAGCAAGTCGGTTTGAAACATCGGCGTACCCCCCAAAATCGAGCGGTATTGTTCGCGCATCACGGCCCGCACCGCAAGTGACAATTGCCGGCCGGGCCCTCGCGAATGCCGGGAGATGGGTCAGATAACGGGTGCCAACCGGCGGGGCATTGTGCTATCTAAGGACCGCGTCTCAGAAAAGCTCGGGGAGGTTGCCATGGGGAAATTTGTGTGGGGCTTGATCATCGGATTCATTGCTGTTCCTGTTCTGGGCGCTTTGTATCTGCTAAGCGGCCAGGCGCCGGCCACTGTGACGGACAAACCATTCCCGTTCGAGCAATACATCGCCGGAGCTGCGCTGGAATCACGGATTCACCGACAAGCGCCGAAGCGAGAACTCTCCAGCTTCAGTGCCGCGGATATTCAGGCCGGCGCACAGGCGTATCGACGCGCCTGCGGCGGATGCCATGGACTGCCAGCGCAGACGGAAGCCTTCCCGGAGCCCAAGATGTTTCCTCCCCCTCCGAAGCTCTTCACACCTGATGGTTACGTGACGGACGATCCGGTCGGCGTCACCTACTGGAAGATCAAGAATGGGATCCGAATGTCGGGCATGCCGAGTTTCGACGGGTTGCTGAAGGACGATCAGATGTGGCAGGTGGCCGCGTTGCTCGCGAGCGCGGACAAACTGCCGCCGGATGTGCTCGATATATTGAAGCAACCGCTCTTCCCGCCGCCTCCACCGCCAGCGAACGGCACATCAAGTGCGGCGCCTGCCGGGCAGCGGGGCGCCAAGAGGTAGAGAGGTCCGTCGGCCCGCGTCGCTCGCTCCCTTCGTGCAGCTCAGGGCAGGCGGGATGACGATCCTCGGCGGATCGTCAGAAATCAGTGTGGAATCGGAGGCCACCAACCGTGACCGGGCCGCGGGCCTGGTTGTAGCCGGGATTGTTGATGTGCTGCAGATCGAATGAAGCGAAGAAGCCGCGCCAGAGATGCGCGGTATAGAACCCCTCGAAGATCTTTTCAGGGCCGTACGTCAGACCGCCGTCGCCAAGAAGGAAGCCAAGCCCTCCCAGCGCGAGATACTGCTGGTGCGCCGCCACGATTCCGTTGGCGACAAACGCGACGCCGGCGCGATCGTTGCGGCGGTGCCATGCGCTGCCGGTGGCGAAGCCGCCGAGTTCGAGCGTGCGGTCGTCCTCGGTGTAGGCCCAGGATTCGTTGTGTCCGTCGCTCCAACCTAAGCGTCCAAAGACGCCCACCGCAGGAGTGATTTCCTGTTCAAAGTTCAAGCCGAAGCCGTATCTGTGGCGGCCCTGGCGGCGAGTCGTGGTGATGTCCGGCGGAGAAGTCTTCAGACCCGAGAGGTAGTCATCGATCGCCTCGCGGTAGTTCCCCATGTCGGCATGATTGACGTAGCTGATCAAGCGGACGGTGCCGGTGCGGTGAAAAATGCGCTTGCCCGTGGCATCGAATTCGAGATTTTCGGAGCGCGCGCGGGCCACATCCGCGTCGAGATTGATGCCGTTGGCAACCTTTGCCTCCAGCACTTCCGCGAATCGGGTCGAGAACCAGTGATCGTCGTATTCGACGATCGCGCCGTCGGTGTAGCCGCGCGTGTTCGCCGAGTAGTCCCACGCGCCGTCGTTATCCACAGCCCAGTTCAGAAATTGCAGGTGGCTGTCGCTGCCCCACGTGTTCGTATCAAAGAAGTCCACGAGGCTGAACTTTCCAACGCTGAGCTCGATCCGCCGAGCGGGCCGTGAAGTGGCAAGGTGCAGCTCATCGCGATCGGACTCGACGCGCTCGTCCGTGAGAGGAATGGTCTGCCGCAAGATGAGCCGTGCAAGATAGGGCGTAGTCGGGAGTTGCGCACCTGATACCGTCCGGACGGAATCGAGGTTGGTGTAGCCAGCGAGGCCGAACGCCCTTCCGACGCCATTTCCGGTTGCATATTCCGCGTCAGCGAATACTTCCGTCGTATCCGTAAGTTCGTAGCCGGTGTAAAGAGTTAGAACATGCGTAGTGGCGCTCTGAGCGCCCGGGGTCAGGCTGTTCGTTCCCGTGTATTTTGCCGGGAACGACCCGTGCCACTGAAAAACGATGTTCGCCTGGCCTGAGATCCAGTAGCGGCTCGTGTGCGAATGCGGAAAGAGCGTCACGTCAGCCGTATCGCTCGAATCCGAGTTCGAATCAGCAGGGGCCTGGGCGCTCGACTGAGTATCGGTCTTCTCAGTCTTTGCGTTCTGCGGTTGAGCCTGGTTGGCGTCTTGTGGCCGCGCCAACTGCGCCGCGGCCAGGCACATCAGAAGCACGCAGAAACCTTGGCCCACGAGCCGGACTGGCGGACGCCGCGCCAGCCATCGGATTGAGGCATTCCAGAACATGGTGTATCGCCATCGCATTGCTTTTCTTCGCTCTCTGCCGCCCTATATTAACCACAGTTAACATCAGATGTAAATGCCGGTGAACTGCCGCACGCGTTTGTCGACCTGAGAGGAGGGGTCGTTTCCACTTCGCCGCGCCACGGCGCGCGGAGAATTCGCAGCACGAGTTTGGCGAAGTGCGACATATTTGGCTCGGAGAGATTGGCTGCCCGGGACCGCTTTCAGCGAATCCCAATAAATCACGTAGCGGCCTCCCGTTTGGTTACGCCAATGTTAAAAGCGGCTTGGGGCGCCTTGCGAAGCGGCGGCAGGCTCTGGCTCGCGAGGTCTCCATCTTCTATACTGAGCGGCCCGGCGCTGGATTTCACGCCGGCTCTTTGATACTATACCCCCCTAGGGTAGTCAAGAGCAATGTCACATTTATCGCGAGAAAAACTGGACCTGGTCGCGCGCACCAAGAAAGTGATCGGCCAGCTCGAAAGCGTGTTGCGCGCGCTGAACGACGACGAGCAGTGCGCCGACGTGCTCCAGCGGCTGGCGGCGGCGCGCGGAGCGATCAACAGCCTGATGGGCGAACTCCTCGAGGATCACATCCGCAATCACATGCCGCGCAATTCGAGATCGTCCGAGGAAGCCGCGAACGACGTGATCGAAATCGTCCGCACCTACCTGAAGTGAGCCAGACAAAGCGCTACGACGCGAACGTAAAGACCGGCTTCACGACCTTGCCGCTAGATTGATCCTCGATAGCCTGATTGATCTGCTCGAAGGGATATTTCGTTACGAGTTTGTCGAATGGGAAGCGTCCGCTCATGTAGAGTTCGATCAGTCGCGGAATGAACGCGTTGGGAACGCTATCGCCCTGCACGATTCCGCGCATGCTGAGACCACCCAGCATCATCGCAGCGAGGTTCGGCTCGAAGGAGTTGGCGGGAATGGTAACGAACCCGAAGCGCCCTTTGGTGGTAAGCGACGCGAGAGCTTGGTGGCAGCTGTCGGTGCGGCCGGTCGTATCGAATGCGCAATTCACGCCACCCGGCACAAGCCGCCGGACCTCCTCCGCAGTTTTGACGGTGGGGCCAGCCAGCACGAACTTTGTTGCACCGAGTTGCCGCGCGATCGCCAGCCGCGATTCGAGCACATCTACAGCGATAATTTCCGAGCAGCAGCACACGACGGAGGCCATCACCGCGCTGAGGCCCACAGGACCCACTCCGAAAATCGCGATACTCTCGCCCTTTCTTGCAGCGAGAGAGTTCATCACGGCGCCCGCGCCGGTTTGAACGCCGCAACCCAGCACGCCGAGAATTTCGAGGGGCGCGTCTTTCCGGACCGCTATCGTGTTTTGCGGCCGGGCAATCGCGTGGCTCGCAAATGACGATTGACCGAAGAAGTGGCCGTGGATCCGATCGTTTCCTTTGCGGAAAAATCCCGGCTCGCTTTCGCGCGCGTCGCGGAAGTTGAGCGCGCCGGTTTGTTCGCAATACGCGGGATGGCCGCCGGCGCAGGCGCGGCACGCACCGCAGGAATCGTAGGTCAGCACGACGTGATCGCCCGGTTTCACCTTGGTGACGCGCTCGCCGACACGCTCGACGATGCCCGCGCCTTCGTGGCCGAGGACGACGGGTTTCGGAACGCCCATGCCGCCACCGAGCGCCTTCACATCCGTGTGACAAAGTCCGACGCCGACGATACGCACGAGAATGTCGCTAGGCCCGGGTTCGCTCAATTCCAGTTCTTCCATAGCGAACTCGTGGCGACCTTCATATGCCACTGCCGCGTGCACTCTCATGATTCGCTTCTGGAGCGGCTCACTCCGTTAGATAGATAGATCAAGCGCTGCTCAGAGCGGCGAGGACGCGCTTGGGCGTGAGCGGGAATTCGGTCATGTGGACGCCGGTCGCGTCGAAGAAGGCACATGCGATAGCGCCGGCGGCGGCCGCCATCACTTCTTCGCCTGCGCCGGTGGATTTCTGATCGAGGCGCTGCACAACCATCGGGAAGACTTCGGGACATTCCTCGAAGCGCAGAATCGGATACGTGTTCCAGTCGAGGCTCGTGACGTTGGTTTTGTTGAACGTCACTTCCTCAAGCAGCATCCGGCTTGCGGTCTGCACGAGTTGGCCGCTGATCTGGTTTTCGATGAACGCCGGATTCACGGCCAAGCCCGCATCGATGGCGCCGTACATACGCTTTACGCGAACTTTGCCTGTTTCCTTGTTCACTTCGATCTCAACGACCGCGCCGCCATAGGACGTGAGATGCGTGCCGAGGCCGATGCCGCGCCCGGTGACGATCTTCGCGCTCGATAGCTTTGAGGCGGGTGGACGGGGCGTGTCGGCCCATTTCGAGGCCTTCGCGACCGCGTCGAGCACTCCCATCCAATGTTCGTTTGTGATATTGCGCTTGCGGAATTCGTACGCGTCGATCTTCGCCTGGCGCGCCAGATCGTCGATCGTCTGTTCGGACGCGAACGAGAACGAAAGATCGAGCGGGGAGCGCAGCCACGCCCCGCGCAGATAGTTCATGCCCGGGACGTGATGGTTGATTAGCCGCACGTTCGGGATGTCGTACATGCCGCCGCAATCGGAGGGGTTGACCATTTGCGCTGCGCCATCGCGCCATTCGGCAGCAGGCGTGCCGAGCGCGAGCTGCGCCGACGTCTCGACAGCGCTCCAGTTGTGGTGCCAGCCGTCGTATTGATACGCGACGATCTTGCCGTTTGCATTGGCAGCTGCACGAAGTTCGCCGACGTGCGCGGGGCCGTAAAGGTCCCATCCGTGCTCATCCCAGCGCATGAACTGCAGGCGCACCGGCTTGCCGGCCAGTTGCGAGATGATTGCGGCGGCCTGCGCCACATCATCGTAGCAACTGTGGCCATAGGTGCCCGAGCCTTCGTAATACTGCACGCGCACCTGCTGCGGTTTCAGCCCGAGAATGCCCGCGAGCGTATTGCGCGTGGCGTAGACGTCCTGCGTCGAACAAATCACAAGCGCCGAATCGGGCTTCACGTCCGCGAGCGCGCCGTTGGGTCCAAAGGGCGCGTGGGCTTGGTACGGCCCGCGATAGTGCCCAGACGCGACGTGCGCCGCGCCGCTCACGGCCGCGTCCACATCTCCGCGCTGCAGGACGACACGATCGCCGGTCTTCTCCGCTCGCATCGCATCGTAGACGCCCTCGCTCGTGGACAGTACAGCGGGGATATCCCACGTGATTTTCAAATCGCGAGCGGCGCGGATGGCATCCCATTCCCGCTCCGCGACTACGCCGACGAAATCGCCCTTGCGCACCACGCGCGCGGTCGGAATGTGCGCGATCGAGCTTTCGTCGAGGCTCGCGACTTTTGCGCCCGAGCCATACGCCGTCTGCCCGCGCGGACGAACCACACGTGCGTGGAGCATTCCCGGCAAGCGCACATGCTGGAGATAGACGTACTTACCGCTCACTTTTTCCGGAATGTCGTTGCGCACAGGCCCCGTGCCAACGAGCTTGTATTCGGACACAGGCTTCACGGGCGCGCTGCCGGTGAATGCCAGATTGAAGGGCCTATCACCGATGAGTTCGCCGTACGTAACAGACGACGACTCGCCGCCCATGCCGCCGACGGTCACGACGCCTTTCGAAACGACCAGCCGGTCGATGGGCGCGCCCAATTTTTGCGATGCCATTTGGAGCAGCGCTTGCCGCGCCTCGGCCGCGGCCGTGCGGATCGCCGGGCTGCCGCGGGCGATTGACGAGCTCGAATACGTGCCGCCCTGGTTCGGCGTGATGTTCGTATCGAGGCGGACGGTGCTGACCTGACTCATGTCAAGATCGAGCTCTTCGGCTGAGATCTGCAGAAGCGAAGTCGTCGAGCCCTGGCCGAGTTCGACGTAGCCGATGTAAACCGTCGCAGTGTTGTCCGAATGGATGGCAAGCCACGTATCGATTTGCTTGGGATCGGGCGGGCCTGCGGCGGCGCCACGGGCAGCTATTGTGCCCTGAGCAAAGAGCGCGTCACCGACTGCGCCCGCGCTGCTGAAACCGATGATGAGCGCGCCACCGGCCTTGAGGAATTCACGACGAGGAAACAGTAGAGAGGAGGTTTCGTCGCTCACCGCGCCACCTCCGCAGTTGACGTTTCCTGCACAAGCATCTCTTCAGGTGTGCCGTCCATCGCGCTCTTCATCGCGCGCGAGGCTCGCTGGATCGCCTTGATGACGCGCGGATAGCTGCCGCAGCGACACAGGTGGCCGTTCATTGCAGAGCGAATTTGCGCCTCGGTGGGTCGCGGCGTTTTGGAAAGCAGGTCGGCAGCCTGGATAATCATGCCATTGAAGCAATAGCCGCACTGGACCGCCTGTTCGTCGATCAGCGCCTGCTGCACGGGATGAAGCGCGGGAACGCTTGCGAGCTTTCTTTGCTTGGCATACCAGGCGGGCAGGCCCTCAAGCGTCGTCACGGATTTGCCGACGACCGCCGAGACCGGCGTCACGCACGAGCGAATCTCCGCGCCATTGAGAAGTACCGAGCAGGAGCCGCACTGTGCGAGCCCGCAGCCGAACCGCGGCCCTTGCAATTGCAAGTCATTCATCAGGACGTAGAGCAGCGGCGTATCCGGATCGGCGGTAACCACGTGCAGTTGTTCGTTGACGCGTATTTTGAACTCGCTCGGCATTTCGCTTCTCCTTTGCGTCGGGATATTCGCGCAGCCTCGATGCCCAGCTTCCGGTCGCCTATTTGGATATCATTGAATCCACTGAACGCCTCACATTTTGTGCAGCACCGGCCTTGTCGCGCGCGGGTTCACGCTTGACTTCAAACAACAGCTCATCCCCAACGGAAATTTGCGAGAATTCCAGAGGTGGTCGGAGATCGGACGAATGGAAAAAGTAGTCATGACCGTCGGCACCTCTCGCAAACCCATATCCGTGATTGCCAACGTTGGTGACGATTCCGCGGATTGATTCCGTCATCCTCCATGAATTCTGGTCATTCTCCCCGTCCAAGCTGATCGTCCTTTCTCCGACGAAGCGGGCCTGAATCTCTTCCTTCTGCCGTTGGATTTCCGCTCGGCAGGAGTCGCAATAGAATCTTTGACCCTTTCTGGGGTGAAATTCCGTCCACACCAACCTCTGGCCCTTGTGGAGTTCAGATTCGCACTTCAGCTGATGCCGCTCGTACTTCAGTTCCAAGTCCGCAAGCAGCTCATCGAGCCAAATTACGCTGAAGTCTCTCACTCGGGCTTCGTCAGTCGGGTCCGCGTACTCGCCCGCGCAACTACCCTTGATGCTTGCGATGGCGACGCGCTTGCCCAGGTTGCGAACGTGCCTCAAGACGGGCATGAAATCTCTGTCACCCAAGACTACGATCGCTATGTCATACGAGGATTGGGCTGCATAGTACAAGATCGAAGCAGCCATCGCGATGTCCACGCACTTTTCCTCAGGCTCAAACGTATCGGAGGGATTCCGATCCGCCTTGCGCACTCTGCGTCCCCTATAGTTGATTGGGAAAATCTCAGTTTCGAAATGATACTCCTCTCGAACAAGATCATAGAACTCGCGGCGCTTTTGGACTAATGCATCGTCCCTCAAGTCGTAATTGGCTGCGCAGCTACCGAATAAGAACGTTCTCACGACATCGACCGCCCCCGATGCCCCGCCAAGCGTGCTTATCTGTTCGCCGAGCCCCTTGCCCAAGACCCTAGGTAATCGCCCGAAGTCCAACTTGTAGTCTGCTCCGTACACTTGGCCCAAGCGGGGAGTATTTGCATAGAGCCAAGATCCGTCCACAAATATCATCACCTTTGACATCGTAAACTCCTGTCTCGACATGGCGCGATTCATATAGCGCCATGTCGACTACATGTCCAGAACGGAAGAAACGGTTCTCGCGGGACACACTGCGCTCTTTGGGCAAACCTGTTTTGGATGCAGGAACAACGGAGATGCACGCAGTGTGCTGCTTAGGGTCGCTGCACCCTGCGCCGAGGAAGACCCGGTCCTGAACTCACCGCTTCCAGGACCGTCCACTGAAGTACTTCACGAACGCCGCGATATTCGCGTACTGCTTTATGAGCCCAACTACCGGATCCTCTCGCGGGAATAACAAGCCGACGATGTACCCTAAGGCGTAGATGATAAGGAGCACACTTACGAGATAGAGAAAGTCGCCTACCTCCGCGGCCACCTTACTCGTTAGACTTGCCGCTTCGCGCGTGAAGATGCTTTTAAAGGGTTGAGATTTTCTAACCTTGTTTGCGATGTCGGCGCCTGCTGGGCGTCGACGCTGATCGGATTCACTTCGATTTGTGTTGCTTAGCTGCTGATAGTTTCTAACAACATTTCCCATGGCCGAGTCCTTCGCTTGCACACTTCATAAGTGACCACCTCCGTGACTGAGATCGGTCAAGGCAGGCGAAGAGGCCAAAGACGGGGTCCCCGAATAGGGGTTCCTGATTCCAGCGCAAGTTGTCAAAGAGCAGAACAGCTCGTCCCGCGAGCCACCCTCAGTTTACCAGAAGATTACAAAAGAATACACATTTTCCTTCGCACGTACACTTCCTCGAACCCGACGCGGTGAAGCCTCCGCGCGCAGGTCCCGGGGCGATCTGGACAAGCTGCCTGACGGAGCCGACAGCCGGTCTCCTCACTCGACTTCCATGCCGGAGCAATATTCACAACGCGGTGTGATAGCCTTACGCGGGGAGGCGGCGAAGACGTGGACATCGTGAAGGGCAATATGGGTTGGATCGAAGTAATCGTCGGGCCGATGTTTTCGGGCAAGAGCGAAGAGTTGATCCGGCGTCTGCGGCGCGCCGAGATCGGCAAGCAGCGCGTGCAGATTTTCAAACCCGTCATCGATCAACGCTACTCGAAGAACGGCATCGTCTCCCATTCCGGCCTCGAAATTCCGTCGGAGCTTGTCAGCAGCGGCAGCGAGATTCTGGGGAAAGTCGCGCCTCGCACGGAAGTGGTGGGCATCGACGAGGCTCAGTTCTTGGGAGAAACGATCGTCGCGGATTGCGCACGGCTCGCCGAACTTGGAAAGCGCGTGATCGTCGCGGGACTCGACACCGATTTCATGGGACGCCCGTTTGAACCCATGCCACGCCTGCTTGCGGTGGCGGAGGAGATCACGAAGCTTCTCGCGATCTGCATGCGCTGCGGGAATCCGGCGGTGCACACACAGCGCATCGTCGCCTCCGAAGAACTGATTGTGGTGGGAGCGAAAGGCATGTACGAGGCGCGGTGCCGGCGCTGTTTCGAGCCGCAACTTGCGCAGCAAAAGACCGAAGAGCAGGAGACGACACGCACCTCCAACCCCGCTGCCGCAGCTCGCGCAGCCTCGGCGTGAGTCTGTACAGCCAAGGCCGGCGCCCGCCGCCTACCGCGACTACGGAGCCCCCCTGCGGACCCCATGGCGGCGAAAAATCGCGAGAAGCCGGACCGTCTTCGTCATGACAGTTGGCAGAGTGCCGAGCTGATTGCACAAATCCGCGGCCTTGCTGTCACTAAGTCGGGCCGGAAGTTACAATGTATGGGCCACTTGGTTTCGGAGGGGTGGGTGAGCGGTTGAAACCGGCGGTCTTGAAAAATTAAATCGCCGTTTTGCTATCTGACACAAAATCCAACTAAATCCCTTTGCCAGCCGTCAGATAGCGCAAATTTCAATTTCTTGGAATTCCCTAATTTTTGCCCGTTTTGCGCCGGTCTTAGTGACAATTTAGTGACACTCGGGATTTATTGGCCCCTCGCGCACATGAGTGTAACAAGCTCACGCTTCAAGTAAGGTTTTCGACGCGAGAATCGCATTGTCACCCTATTGGGAACCAGGGCAGCTCACAGCGGCCGACTGGCGTCGATCGCACTTCGCCTTTGCCCGCCCAGCAGAGCCCGCCACTTATTTCGTTGAGCCTCATCCTCCTGCAACCGCCAGCGGAGGGCGCGCGTCACGTCCAGAACTTTTCGATTCGCTCGCCTAACGCATAGCTGATGCCTGCCAGGACGATGAGCCCTATCCATACGGGTCTGTTTACGTTCAGCAGCCCGTGGTCCGCCGCGACCAGTACCGCTGTGAGAAGACAACCTGAGAGAATCGCCAATGGCGACTGCCGTGACGTGATGATTGCTCTACGCAGCAAGACAATAGCCAAAATAGCGGCCGCCCAGGGGCCGGGGTCGCTACGTTTAGGGGCCAGGAAGACCTCGGCAAAGCAGACTACCGCTGCAATAGCTAGAAGTATGTTTTGGAGGCCGAATCCCATTCTGCTAGTCTTGCCTCGGCCCCACGTTAGTGTGCGAGTTCCCATATGAGGTGCGCTGCACCCACGGCGACATCGGCCCCAGCCTTAATCGCTTCATAGCCCTCATAAGCTTCGGGCAGCGGCGTCAATGCTGCGGCAGCCTCGACACCGTAGAATGCGTACTTTCCTGGGTGTGCTCTGGCATCCTTCGCCACTTCTCCCGGGAAGAACGATAGCGCGTCGTGATTAGCCGACCGGATAGCAGAGTCCATTGCGGAGGCACCTATCGCTCGCCGAGCTTGGATCTCGGAAAGTCCCGTCGTACTGCTAGAGGTATGGCCGTCGAAAAGACCGCCACCGCCCGCCGTTGTTGTCGTGGTCTGTTCCGCGCCCAGGAACTGGCCCTCGTGGCCGCTTTCGCTGCTGAAGTAGGCTGTCACGGTAGTTGTACTGGTCGATATTATATTGCCGTTTGAGTCGCGTGTGACCGAGACATCCGTGGTCGCCATCGCAAATGTAGCTGATTGCCCTCGGTAGGTTGTATAGCCAGTCGAAGCCGGGGGCGGCTGAGCGGCTTGCTGACGCTGGACCTGCTGATTGTTTTGCTGCTGTGCGCCCTGTTGCGCCGCAGCCGTGCCGACCGGGTTTGGGTCGGGCGCGTCATTCGTGCCTAGGCTTATGGGAGGATTCTGTGGATCATGGCCATCGAGGTCGGCGAAGGTCTCCGGATCGTCGCTGACCATAGCGTAGAGGTTCAGCGTCTGCGGATTTGCTAGGTTTGCGTAAGGCACTGGTACGGGGACCGAAGACCAGTCCGCCGAAAGCCAGCGACCGACGCGCCACGAATAGTAGCGAGCACCGAAGTCATCGTTCTGCGTTTCGGTGTCGCGTTCCTTGCCCTCGAATTTATAGTTCTGCGTGCAGGTATTCACGACGTCGCGCTCGCCGCCGAAAGGATAGAAATCCGCGTCATAGCAAGGACTCGTCGCACCCGCTTGTACGATTGTCCGCGAACTTCCTAGCATATCCTCGGCGTAGTAGTAGATCGTTCCGGTCGAGACGTTGCGCATGGCGATCCGCTTCCCACCGAAAAACACATATTCGTTGGTGAAGTTGCCGCTCAGGTCAGATTCGTCGAGGATTTCCGTGCCTGCTCCGTACCAATAGATTTTCCCGCTGGATTTTTCCAGGCGATTGCCGTCTCCGTCATAGGTGTAGTTGACTCCCGCCGCAGACTTGATCTGGCCCTCCGCATCGTAGCCGTAGGAATTCACGCCGTCCGTCAACGTGTTCCCGGAGGCATCGTAGGAAAAGCTGTTGCCCGAAAGCTGGTTGTTCGCGGTAGCGGTTATGCCGCTGAAACCACTCTCTTCCGTGCAGCCGGTGTAGTTTCCTCCAGTGGGCGTGATCGCTGTCAGGTTCCCCCATTCGTCTACGGTGTACGACTCGCCCCAGCAATTTGTGGGAGAGGTCGCGTAGGTCGAAGCAGTCTGCCCGCTGACGATCCGGTTCACCTGATCGTAGGTGAATGACTGCGTGCGCGTTGTATCGCGATTGTTCGTAATGCCAATCACGTTGCCATTGTCTCCCGAGCCCAGATTGAAGCTGTACTGGAGGTCGAGAATGTTGCCCGGGCCTGGGTCTGTCGCTGTGCACGACGTAGTCGTGGGAAGCGCCGTGCCCGTTGTGGCATATAGCCAACAGGGCTGAAGGCGGTCGTTGTAAATCGAGGTGGAGCTCAGATTCGAGCCATTTTGAAATTGTGCGATTGCGCCTTGCGGGGCATAACAGGCACCGGTGCTGATGTTCGAGGCGCCATTTTGGCATGCGCCGACGACGTAATTCACGCTGTTTGCCACGTCCTGCGCGTCGCTCGGACGCCCGGCGGAGTCGTACGTGTAGGTAATCATTCGTCCGCTGGGATAGCTGAGCGTGGCAAGATCGCCCGCAAGATCGTACGTGTAGTTGGTGGTTTTCGTGATGCTGTTCGTGACCCGCTGCTCGACCAGCTCGCGGCCCATCGGATCGTACGCAAGGTTTTCGGTGCCGCCCGCGTCCGTCATCGTGGTGCGGCGGCCGATGTTGTAGCACGCCGCTGCGCCCAGGCACGCCGACTGGTCGTACGTGTAGTTCACCGTTGGAGTGCCGTCGGTGTAGGTGACCTCTGTCACGCGGTTCAGCGCGTCAATCGGGCTTCCGGACGGATTGTAGTTGGTGGTGATACCGCGCGCGTCGGTCTTTGACGTCACGTTGCTGTTTGCGTCATACGTGTACGTGGTTGCTGTTCCATTTGCGTTCGATTCTGGATTTGTCGAACTCGTCAAACGCTTCAGCGAGTCATAGACGAAGCTGCGATTGCGCGAACCGCCTTGTACAATGCTGGTAAGGTCATCGAGCGTGTCATATCCATAGGTCGTCACCCAAATAGGCTCGTTCGAGCCGGGGCACACGTTGACAGTAGCGGTAGTGGAATTCGGTTCATCGACTTCGATCAGTCGCCCAAGGCCATCCGTCTTACTCCGACGCCAATGTCCCGCTTCGTCTGTGACGAGGGTTTCAGGGCCGCAGTATTGGGTCGTCGCAGTCGAACCATCCGGTTTGGTGACGGAAGTCGTGCGATTCAGGGCGTCATAATTGTAGGTTGTCGTTCCATAGGTCGAATCGCTCGTGCTGCGATAGGGATTGGTCGCCGTGTAGAGCCTGCCCAGCCCATCGTACGAATTCGCCGTATAGACCGTTCCTTGCGGGTCGGAAGTTAGCTGCGCCTGCGTCACATGCCCAAGCCCGTCCTTGACGCTCACGCTCGTCAAGGTCTGCGAACTGTTAACTTTTTTCGACGTTGTGATGCTTGGAGTCGACGGCGCATCGTTATAGCTCAGAGTAGTCACGCCGCCGCCGGGATAGTCTGTTTCGGTCAGCCTGCCAAAGCTGTCGTTGTACTTGTACGTTGTAATTTGGCTATTCTCATCTTTCGTCTGCGTCATCTGCCCGTCGGCATATCCATACGAATGATGTTCGACGTGAGCCACGCCGTTTGTCTGCGGATAAGTGACCTGCGTAAGGTAGGCGTTCGTGTTGCCCGGTGGCGTGCCGCTTGTGTAGCTATCTGCGTAAGAGTACTGGGTAGTGTTCCCCCGCGGGTCTGTCATCGATAGCTGCTGGCCGGTTTCGTCATAGGTATACGTCGTGGTGGGATTGCCGCTCGCGCAGGCTTGGCTTCCTATGAAGCACTGTTTGGCGATAGACGTAGCGTTACTGACCGGACCGACCTTTTGTACCACGGTGAATGAGAGAGTTTACATCACAGCCTCGGGCTGTGAACTCGTGTGGGGTGGAAGAGTGCTATAGGCCGCCGGCGCCGGCGGCCTATAGCCGAGCGCCGAGTGGGGCCTCCTC
>DASPVC010000056.1:0-59346 GCA_035622585.1 Candidatus Acidiferrum sp. | reverse complement strand
GAGGAGGCCCCACTCGGCGCTCGGCTATAGGCCGCCGGCGCCGGCGGCCTATAGCACTCTTCCACCCCACACGAGTTCACAGCCCGAGGCTGTGATGTAAACTCTCTCATTCACCGTGGTACAAAAGGTCGGTCCGGTCATACCTGCACATGGAACGTTGCTCGTTTGCCCTGAAAACGGCAGATTGCAGATCTGGGGCCTTACGGACGCATCCGTTGGCGGGGGAATTAGCGGCGTCGCGGTGGAAATCGCAGCACCGGGCATAGTTCGCCTGAACATACACATGTTGCGCCCCTATGTCGTGTTCAGGGAAGGGACCGCGTTTTTCTTGGAGGGAGCTGCCCCGGTGGGGCTTCCCGATTATCTTCGAAAGGCAATGCGAAAGCACCTGCCCGACGATGACATCATTGCTCTACACCAAGCCTGGCACGAATGTATCGTTTTGGGAATGTTGGCAATGATGATTCTCGAACAAGGCCACGGAGGTACAATTCTGGTCGTCCGGGAGGTCGATGGGAATTGGCGCGATTCAATTAATCCGTTCGCATTTAGGTTCGCTACGCCGATTACTACTGCTCAGGAGTGGATTCGTCAGCGCCTCAAAAACAATCAAACTTATGGCGAAGCCTTGGCGCACATATCTTCTTCGAGCCTGAGTCAGGAAGATAAGACAATGTTGACTGTGGCTGCTTCGAGTAACCCCTGGCAACCGCGCGACGCCGTTCAGTATTTCGCTCCAATGGCAAACTGCGACGGGGCGCTCGTAATGACAAGGGATCTGGCGGTGCTCGGATTTGGTGCCAAGATCACCGTGCGCGAGGGAATTCCACAGACATTGATGTTGTATCGGCTCAACCCCCTCCCGGGCCCCCAGCGCCTTGATCCGTGTCCGCTTGAAGACTTAGGGGGAATGCGTCATCAATCCGCAGCGAGGTTTGTCGCGGTGAACCGGGACGCCGTGTCCATCGTGATTTCTCAAGACCGGCGCATGTCGATTCTGCATTGGAGCGATGATCTCAATGGCGTTATCGCTGTGCAACATGCTGAGTGGTGGGCGTAGAAGTTAACGTATTCCCATCCGGGTCCTTCGCGCCAAAGCTCAACTAGAGGCGACGACTTAGGAAGTGGTGATGGATTGCGCGGCGTTGATTTCCGACCTTCTGGAGAAAGCCATCGAAAAAGAGGAGGCCGAGCTAAAAGTGCTGACGGCCGCCGGAACTCCGCAGTCTGTGAATAGCGTCACGAAATACGGCGAAAGTTGGCTCTACGTACCAATTCTGAAGGAGGCCTTAGCTCGCGGTGCAGTCTGCCCGGAACTCGGCTGGGAGGAGGATCATGTCGATCTCCAATTCATTCGTGACGGAAACACGGTGGCGACCTTTGAGTTCAAGCCGTTCTTTCCAGTGCCTCCCGCAACTTTCGGGAAAATATGCCGCGACTTTGAAAAGCAACGCGACGCAGATTTGGCCGATCCAGCGGTCGAGCACTACGTGGTGCTAATCCCGTACGGCTCGGAGCGAGCAGTCGCCGCGTGGCTAGATGCTAAGCTGTTGCCGACCGTGCGGGATTCCTGCAACATTGTCATCAGCGATGTCAGACGAGCAAAACCGATCAAACTGAATAACGGTGACGACGGACAGGCTTTCATACTTGTTTATCGGGTCAAGGCCGCCGCGCGGGCTGCTTCTGCCAACTAAGCTAAGGATGGCAAGACGGACTTAGCAGCGATGCCGAATCGGAGATCACGCGAACTCACACCCGCGCAAGTCGAGATCATCGACCAGTTTGCCGACTACGCGTTCGACTACTTCGACAAGTGCTTCGATGAAGTCGTGCGCAAAGTTCTGCCGAAGGGATTTGGGAGGGGGCCTGCCGCGAAGCGATTCAGGCGGGAGGCGAAGGAAGCGTTCGACCGAGAGCGTGAACCGTGAAAGGGCGCGGCATTTTGATCAACCGCGCTCCGGTCCTGACGCTGTGGGCGACGACGGTCGCCGAGCGATTCGGGTTTGACCACGACGAGGCCCTGTCGCTCGGCAAGGCTGTGGCTGGTCTGACGGCTCAATCCAAGGGTCGGAGGTTGGGCATCTACCACCCGGTGTCCGAGGAAATCAAGAAGGCACGGACACGAGAGCGAGGCGAGGAGTTCTTCGTCGATCTTTGCGGGCGAGCCGTGCCAGCGATCAACACTGACGATGGAGTGCGAGCCGTGACGAGAGGCCGAGCCGTCGAGCCGGGAGGCGTCGAGCGGTATCTGGTGTCCAAGTTCGGTAGCTCTCTCGAAACGGCACGGACTGCCATGCGCGACCTCGCTAAGCGATTCCTGCCCGACGAGCTACGAGAGGTCGCTTTTGGCCTCTATGAGAGATTCCGGCCAGCGATCCCCGAAGGAGTAAGGGGGTGGGGCGCCAAGGGCGAGTTGGACATTGCCCGCATCCGGTCGCTCGCCTAGCTGGACACGTTGCCGCTACACAGTTGCACCTCTCCGCCTCACTATGCAAATGTCATGCGCGGATCGAGTGGCGAGCCCTAGCGGAACATCCTCACGCACGCTATCGCTACGCTAGACTGTCATGGTCGTGATGATCATGGTTCCGGTGGCCAAGAGGGACGCTAGGGTCTGGCAGGGCAGTCCGCTAATGGACCGCATTTGTCCCATTACGTTGCTGG
Organism: Candidatus Acidiferrum sp.; assembly: GCA_035622585.1. GTDB lineage: Bacteria > Acidobacteriota > Terriglobia > Acidiferrales > UBA7541 > Palsa-295. The sequence goes on along the minus strand of DASPVC010000056.1, from coordinate 56,679 downwards.
TCAGGGGGCTGGTGAGTGTCGATCTTGTGCGCCGGTGGCTGCACCAAGTTGACAGTCGTCGCCAGCGCTTGAACCGCGAGCCGGATGTCTCGAAGGTCATCGAGGGCTTTTTCGACGGAGACACGTAGTTCGGCAATCTCGGAGTCTGCGCCCGCATCGCGCTGCATCCGCTCGGCGATCTCATCCAACTTCCGGCTCCTTGGCTCCAGCACGTATTTGCACTGGTCAGCAAGCGCCGATGCCAGCACGCCGACTGCGGTACGAACGCTTTCGCACCGATTCCACACAATCACGATTGCACAGATGGCAAGTATCGCCGCAAGGGCTGCTGCCATCGGTGCGCCTATTGCGCTAAGAAGAAGCACCGCAAACAGGCCCACGACGAGAAGTTCGACGTCTAGGATGGATCGCCTCACAAGCACAGCGACACCTCCACCTCACCTGTGCGCTAACGGCTCTTCGCGCTGCGCCGATTCACCGAAGGTAATGGCTTCTGGGACGATGCGTAGTTCCACCCGGTGATGCCCGAGCTGGGAAAGGCGGGGCCAGGAGTCAGAGACTCGCCTGCTCCTGGACTGGCCGAAATGGTGAACTGTGACGGTCGCGGAGTCAATACGAAAAACGTGACGCATCGCCTGAGCCGCTGCGGCCGCTTCGCGCTACCGCGCAAGTTCGAATGGTCAAGGTGCTCGCGAACCTAGGCAAGGCACCCACCGCATCCAGCCGAGGCCCAGCGTGAGCGTACTGCTGGAAGCGCTACGCTAGCCGCGGCGCTAGCACGCGCAACCCGGTGCTGCTCTGGACTTGCGCACGCGTTAGCCTGGGCGCTCTGAGCTAGCGAAACGCAATTTCGGCTACGTCTGTCAGCGACGCACAAGCAGTTCCTTCATGTCCTTCATTCCGAAACAACTATAACTCCCCAACTCATCGGCGGTTCGCACGTCCCGAAGTTCGACAGCCGGAAGGAAGTAGTGCGAGTGCGGTCCGGTGTTGTTGCACCACGCTTCTCCGACGGTCTTCACGAACTGGTCGCGGTCGGGGAAAGGCACTGACTCGAAGGTAGCCCTCGGCAGATAGACCTCCAAATTGTTTCCGCCACGAGGCTCGATCCGAACCAAGGGCTGGTCTGTTACATAGTCGCCATCGGCGGGTGCCAATTCCTTGGGCGGACCTACCAGAATCGTCTTCGTGTCTAGCGCCAGTCCCTTCGCAAGCGTGTCCGTCACGGCCAGGGAGGCGTGGTTCAGCGAATTCATCTCATCAATTCCCAACTGCCGGTGCGGAGCGTACAGCGTGTACGCCAGCCAGGCGAGCACAATGATCCCGAGGAGTCGGAAGAGGATTCTATCCCCGCGAGAAGTCGTGCGGGCCGCGCGAGGTGAGCCAGTTTCAGCAGTCTCGGCGGTGCTATCACGCGAAACCTTTGCAGATATCCCCATCGGTGCTCCAAAATGACCCGTAGTCCCATTCGGTGGTCCCCGTAACGATACTACGGGACACTCCCGCACGGATAGACCCTTCAAGTGGCTACCTTGCGGAAGAGATTCGGGCACCGGTTGCGTGAGATTCGCGCGCAACGCAGGATGACTCAGGAACGGTTCGCCGAGGTGCTGGATATCTCCGTAGACTTCCTCAGCCTAGTAGAGCGGGGTATCAGCGCGCCATCCTTCGAGACCATCGAACGGATTTCCAAGCGGCTGAAAGTGCCTGTCGCCGAGTTGTTCACCTTCCGAGACACGCCGTAACCTGGGTCATACCCCGCCTGCTGCCCGTGGTCATGATCGTGGCGATCATGATCCCCGTGACCTTCAGCGCGTGTCGCTGCCGCGTACATCACGCGCTGAGCGTTACGCCCGCGATGCAACCTGCTACAGTATTCGCATCATGAGAATAGCGTTTCTTGCCATGTTCTTGATCATCACGCAGGCAGCGCTAACAATGCCAAGGCAGGGAGCCGACAAAGCCCTTACCGGTCGCCAAGGTGTCGAACAGGGCACCGAAAATAGTAAGCCCTCGGCCGCCGCGCCCATTCCCGCCGAGCGTACAACTGGTATCGCAAAGGAAACGCACGCCAGCAATATTCCATCTGGCACGGATACAGAAAAAGCCATACGAATCAGCGAATTGCCGACCGTGGTGACAAGGACCTCGCGGTGGGATCATGTCAATGTCATTTTTGCTGGATTGCTCGTCCTGATCGGTTTTCTTGGTACTTGCCTTGCCCTTCGCACACTCCGAGCGCTTGAACGGCAAACCCAAGCCCTCGTCGAGGCTCAAAGGCCCAGACTTATTGCTAGTGGTCACGGCGACCCAACTGAGACCCTTTCGGATCGTTCTGCCCGCAGAGTAGAGATCAATTTAGAAAACAAGGGGATTCTTCCGGCCCATGACCTTATTTACGAGAGCTGGATGGAGATTCTGAAGTTTCCGTTCATAGATTTCACGTCAGCGGCCACCTATTTCAAATCTTCCAGTCCCATGACCTTGTATGGTGGTTCACAACCGATGGTCATCAATATTCCGATAATGCGGGACGTTGCGGATGACGAAGTTAAGGCAGTCGTCACTCGTAGGTTGTACGTGTGTATCCGAATCCACGTGACCTACAGAGATGCCTTTGGCAAAAGGCATTCGAACTTTGGCTACTATGTCCAAAAGCAAGGATTCGGATTTCTGCCGAAATACAACGATTCCGCCTAGCAGGCAGGCATGCGATCCAGAACTCGCAGCGCCCAAATTACGATACCGCTGGAATTCCGACCCCTTGGCCCGACAAACCCTCGACGGAGGACAGTCCGAGCGTGACAGCCCACTCGCGCCAGTCGCTGCGAATGGCCAAGCCGACTACGTTCACGACAATCGTAGATGGCTGGAAGTTTGCCCGCCCTGTTCGACCTCGAATGCCTGTCGGGCGATACGCATTTCGTAGACACGCGCCGTTCGGGTCGGAGTGTTGCCGCTGGCTCAACGTTACTTACGGCCCTGCGACATAAGCGACAAAAGCGACCAAAGCCACGCCGAGCGAGACCTTTTGTCGCTTAGATCGCTTTGGTCGCGTCGTTGCGGAGAGCAATCCATCGCTCCACTGGGCGTCCGCCTGTCACTTCGTTTATGCGGACTGCCAATCCCCGTGCCTCCAGTAAGTCGAGCGCTACGTTAATCCGGCGTTCCGGGCAGTGCCGGGCGAGGACGTCCCGGATGTGCGTGCGGGTCAGCCCCTGACCTGGAGGCAGGCTTCGGAGCTTCGCAAGGATGGTATCGGCTACAGGATCGCCGAACGACCCGCCAAAAATATGCGCAGCAGAAGCCTCGCAATATTCCCACACCGCCAGGGCGGCACGGAGGTGCTCGACGCGAATCACGCTCGACGAGTCCAGGAGCGCGTAGATCATGGACAGCCTGAGCACCTGTGCTTCGGCGCGCGAGACCACCGCACCGAGCAGCCCTGGTTTGCCATCACTGAGCTGAGGGTAGACTTGATGCCACAGCTTCCCCGCTGCGTCGTCTCGGTGCATCTCGCGCACCTTGTTTGTGGGTGTGATCGCCTGCCGAAGCCTAGTCGCCAGGGGCGCAAGCTCCTCGTCGGTCAGATTGCCGCCGTCCGGCAGGCATTTGGACCGCCGGGCGCAAATCCACAAGATGCGGTTGGCAAATCCGTTTCCTTGCTCAGTGGCGGTTAGATGCCGACGCAGGTCATCACGGGTGATGTGCCCTATGAGCGAAATATGCGTATCGGTGGCGCTTACCGGATCGACCTTGGTCATAACGCGCAAGTCGCCAGAATCCCAGGCAAGACGCACGATCTCCGACAACACATTGCCATCCCGTGCCATTACCACGAGGGGTCGCGCAAACTCCGCCTCGACGACCAGTAGGCGCTTGTCCTTGAAAATGGCAGCTTCATCCTTGTCGTCCTTCGGGTCACGAAGCTCGTGAATCAGTCCCTCCCCTGTTGACAGGCCGCTCTTGATGGAATCCCGGTGCCAGACATTCTCGCCGGAGATCGGATCGACAGCGGCGGTCATCAGGCGGCGGACTTGGCCCCAGGACGTTCCTTTGCGCGCCTTTGAGGTATCCCCCACTAACACTGCGAACAGGTTTGTGTGGTGGATGTCTCCTTCCACGCGGTAGTGTGGGAAGCGGCCAACAACGTTTCCGAACGCGACCAGCATTTGCACCAAGATGGCCGCCTGGTCGGCCTCGGTGTGCGGGTCGAGAGTACGAACGATTTCTCCCGCCAAACCATAGAGGGCTTCCGGTGCCAACGGGGCAGGCCAGGGTGCCCCTTCACCGATCCGCACCTTTGGAGAATGCGCGGCGACGTTGGTAGGTTCAACTCCTTCCGGAGCCGCTATCGAGTTGGTGTTAGCCGCTGCTGGGGGCGCGACAGAAGCGACCAAAGGCGCATCTGGAACAACCAGCTTGGGCGCTTCGCCGTTCGCCCCGGGTGTCGAAGCAAGCACTTCTGAGTAGCGGGCGTTGTGCTCGGTGATTTCTCGCCGTAGGTTGGCAAGGCGTTGGCCGCTATCTTCAGCCGATTGGTTTAGTGGATTCATTTCGGGCGTTCCCATGCTTGTCTTCTCCAAGGAGTGCGTTTAGCGCAGCGATTGGCACGACTATCCTCCGGCCGACGCGAACGGCGCGTAGGCGTCCTGAATGGACGTACCGCGACAGCGTGCGCACGCTCAGCGAGGTGAGGCGCGCCGCTTCGCGCAGATCAACGGCCAGCGGTTCCATCGGTCTTTTCTCTCGCCTTTAGGCGCGCCGTGACTGCGGAAGATGGAATCAGCCACCGACCAGCCTGCTTTCGGGCAGGCAGCCGACCTGAATAGATGCTGCGGTACACAGCGTCCAGGGTCAGCCCCAACTCGCGGGCTGTGGCAATCACGGTCAGTTCGTTGCGCATTGCTTCATGCCTCCCATTGCAAAAGCCTCTTGCGAACAACTACGTCTCATGCTAAAAGATTTCTCTGTTACGTCAATGGTACGATCCCATAACCATAATGAAGGCATAACGCGCATCGTGATGACGGATCGCACGATCCCTATCCTCATGGTGTGCGAAAAGGCGAAACGCGACGGCTTCGCCGCGCTTAGCGACGTGATGCCAGTGAGTGTGCGGGTCGTGCTGAAGGATGCGCTCAAAGCGTTCATTGAACCTCAACATCGAATGGCGTTTGAACGTGAGTACGGCCAGGTATCAGAGCGCGACCGAGGTTTCCTGCTTTACCTGCTTGCGTTGGCCGACGCCGCAACGCGAAAAGATGCGGCTGCGCTCAAGCGAGCGGTCAGAAACTACGTCTCGAATCCTGATTGGGAAAACGTGGTCCTTCGGGAGATCGCCAGAAGTCCGCTCTACGAGCTGCAAAAAAATTTGAACCAGGGCATCCGCCGTTGTCGATTCGTCGTTTGGTGGGCGGAATCAGAGAAGCGATTCGCACCGGGCCTGCTGGCTCAGGATGCTGCGGGGGCGCTCTCAGCACTTGTACTTTCACGTCTTGGGCAGCCGGGTGGTTTGGGTGTGTGTCAGCGAGCAGGCTGCAACCGGCCGTTCATCCGAGCGCGCCAAGGAACGAAACAACGATACTGCTCCTATCGCTGTCAGGCAGCAGCCGGGATGGCGCGCATGCGGGCACGCAAGAAGCGTAAGTCGCACAGGGAGAAATGACGTATGGCTTTGTTCCGACGTGGTTCATGGTGGCATACAGACTTTAGTGTGAACGGTCAGCGATTCCGACAGTCGCTCGATACGAAGGATTGGCGCGAGGCCCGCAAGCGCGAAAAGGAACTGATCGCCCAGGCGCAGGCGGGGAAGCTGTCCGCAGCAGGGCAATCCTTTGCGCGGCTCGCTTTCACTGAGGCGCTAGAACGCTACCTGGAGGATCGCGCCGCGCACGTTGTTCCTAGCAGCCATCGCAGTGAGTCAGACCATGCGAAGCCGCTGCGCGAAGCCTTCGCCGCAACCTCAGTAGCGCGCATCTCGGCTGAATCCATTCTTGCGTACATCCGCGAACGGAAGGGGAAGGCAATCTCGAACGTTACCATCAACATGGAAATCGGGATTTTACGGCGCGTGCTCAAGCGCGCGAAGCGATGGAGCCTGATTGCGGACGAGATTCCGCGCTTGCCAGAGCGCCGTGACATAGGACGCGCCCTGGCGCCGGACGAGAAGCTGCGCCTGCTACGCATCGCGGCGAGTCGGCCTGAATGGGGAACCGCCTATCTCGCCTCCGTGTTGGCGCTCAATACCACGATGCGCGGGTGCGAGCTAAAGGGATTGCGATGGGGTGATGTGGACCTCATGGCGCTCAAACTCACGGTGCGGCGCTCTAAGACAGCCGCTGGAGACCGCGTGATTCCTCTGAACGTAGACGCACTATCCGCGATACGTCGCCTGCGCGAACGCGCGAAGGTTCAGTTTGGTGACTCGCTCTCGCCGGATTGGTACGTCCTGCCACACGCGGAAGGCTTCGGCAAGCCTGACCCGACGCGACCGATGCACGATTGGCGCTCAGCATGGCGCAGTCTCACACGTGCTGTCGAGTGCCCCCAATGCGGCCAGTTACAGACTCCGGCTAAGACTTGCGTCGGTGCCGAGTGCAAGGCCGACATAAGTAAGCTTCGGAGTCCGCTCCACGGGCTACGATTCCACGACCTGCGGCACCATGCGGTCACAGAGCTGGCCGAGTCCCAGGCGAGCGACCAGACGATCATGGCAATCGCTGGACACGTGTCGCCGCGGATGCTGGCGCACTACTCGCACGTCCGACTCGACGCGAAGCGTAAGGCGCTTGACGCACTTAGTCGGGGACCAAGGGGCGGTTATGGCACAAAGAACGTCACAAAACCACAGCCAGAGCGGGTGCCGCTCTCGCAGGTGATTGAAAAGAATGGCGGGGACGACGAGACTCGAACTCGCGACCTCTGCCGTGACAGGGCAGCGTTCTAACCAGCTGAACTACGTCCCCGCGCCAAGTGTGCCGGATGGTGGGCGATCTCCGATTCGAACGGAGGACCTTCCGGGTGTAAACCGGATGCTCTAACCGCTGAGCTAACCGCCCTACAGGCCATCGTAGCAGAACCCCGTCGGTCGAATCTAGTGCGGATGATGGCAGTTCGCGGCAATGCGTTGACTCCTCGCGTGTGTGTCCCTGCATCCCCGAAAAAAGAAGCCTTGGGGACGGTAAATCGCGTCCGAAGGCGCATTTGAGGCGCGAACAGGCGCCGCCGCACCGGCACAACAAGAAGAGCGCTGATTCGCTTCGACTCAAGAATTCCGCGCAAGAGTCCGATGAGCACTTTTTGGAGGTGCCTGTACCGAAGGACGGGTCAAAAAAATGTCCTGTACCAGGGTGCAGGTGCTTGGCTGGGCAGGCCGGATGTTATCCGATTCACTACGAAGAGCGCACCCGGCTCCGGAATTCGGGGCAGGCGCATGCTACTCTGCAATCTCGCGAGGTTCTAGTACCGCGAAAACACACTCATGTCTTCGCGTCTGGGCGAAATCCTAGTCAAAGACAGCCTGATCTCCGCGGATCAGCTGAAGCAGGCGCTCGACTACCAGAAGAAGAATGGTGGCCGGCTAGGGACCTGTTTGGTCAAGCTTGGTCTTGTAAGCGACGATGACATCACGGCAGTCCTTTCCCGGCAGTACGGCGTTCCCTCCATCAATCTCAAGTTCTATGAAGTCGATCCCGCGGTAATCAAGCTGGTACCGCAGGAGACGGCGATCCGCTACCAGATCGTCCCGCTTTCGCGCGTGGGGTCCACGCTGACCATCGCCATGACCGATCCCACAAACGTCTTCGCGATGGACGACATTAAGTTTATGACCGGCTTCAACGTCGAACCGGTCGTCGCCTCGGAAACGGCAATTAGCGAGGCGATCCACAAGTTCTACGGCGAAGTCGAGAGCGTCGAAGAACTCGACAAGGTGATGAAGGACCTGACGGGCGAAGAGGCGGACGCCCTCGAACTGGCCAGCGAAGAAGCCGAGATGGATCTGGCGAGCCTTGAGAAGGCCGCCGAAGAAGCTCCCATCATCAAGCTGTGCAACCTGATTCTGACCGATGCCGTGAAGCGCGGCGCGAGCGATATCCACGTTGAGCCGTACGAAAAGGAATACCGGGTCCGGTTCCGGATTGACGGCATCCTGCAAACGGTCATGGCGCCGCCGATGAAATTGAAAGACGCGATGACGAGCCGCATCAAGATCATGTCCAAGCTCGACATCAGCGAGAAGCGGCTGCCGCAAGACGGCCGCATCATGATCAAGTACCTCAAGGACGGGAAGAAGAAGGAGCTCGACTTCCGCGTTTCGACGGTGCCGACGCTCTTCGGCGAAAAGATCGTTCTGCGGTTGCTGGACAAAGAGAACCTGCGGCTCGACATGACGAAACTGGGCTTCGAGTCCGAGTCGCTGCAGAAGTTCGAACGGCAGATCTTGAAGCCGTACGGGATGGTGCTGGTCACGGGGCCGACCGGTTCCGGTAAGACGAATACGCTGTATTCCTCAGTCGCGCGGCTGAACACGCCGGAAACCAACATCATGACGGCCGAAGACCCGGTGGAATTCCAGCTTCCGGGCATCAACCAGGTGCAGATGAAGGAACAGATCGGACTGAACTTCGCCTCCGCGCTGCGCGCCTTCCTGCGGCAAGACCCGAACATCATCCTGGTCGGTGAGATTCGAGACTTTGAGACGGCGGAAATCGCCGTGAAGGCCGCGCTGACCGGTCACTTGGTGCTTTCGACGCTGCACACGAACGACGCGCCGTCGACGATCAGCCGGTTGATGAACATGGGCATCGAGCCGTTCCTGGTGGCGACGTCGGTGAACCTGATTTGCGCGCAGCGGTTGGTTCGCCGCATCTGCGTGGGCTGCAAGGAGCCGCTCCAGATTCAGGCTCCCGCGCTCATCGAGGCGGGCTACACGCCGGACGAGGCGGGCAAGACCACGGTGTATCACGGGAAGGGATGCGCCACCTGCAACAACACGGGGTACAAGGGGCGCGTCGGTCTGTACGAAGTGATGGAAATCCACGACGACTTGCGCGAACTGATTCTGGTGGGCGCTTCAGCGCTCGAGCTGAAGAAGAAGGCGCTGGAGTTCGGAATGATCACATTGCGCCGCAGCGGCCTGATCAAGGTGGCCGCCGGCCTCACCACCATGGAAGAGGTCCTGCGCGAGACGGTGCTCTAAGCGGAGGAGAAGAATGGCTGGCATCACACTGAGCGAGCTGCTGAAGAAGATGATCGAAATGGGAGGCAGCGACCTGCACCTCTCGACGAACAGCCCTCCGCGCGTGCGCGTGCACGGCAAGCTGCGCCCGCTCGATATGCCTCCGCTGACGGCGGCGGACACGAAGGCTCTTGCGTACAGCGTGCTGACCGACGTGCAGAAGCACCGTCTGGAAGAAAATCTGGAACTCGACTTTTCGTTCGGCTTGAAGAGCCTGGCGCGTTTCCGAGGCAACATCTTCCACCAGCGGGGCGCGGTCGCGGCCGTGTTCCGAACGATTCCGTGGGAAATCAAGGGGTTCGACGCGTTGGGCCTGCCCGCGGTGGTGCGCTCGCTGTGCGACAAGCCGCGCGGACTGGTGCTCGTCACGGGGCCGACGGGGTCGGGCAAGTCGACCACGCTCGCGGCGATGCTGGACAAGATCAACAACGAGCGCGAAGAGCACATGATCACGATCGAGGACCCGATCGAGTTCCTGCACAACCACAAAAAGTGCCTGGTGAACCAGCGGGAGGTCCATTCCGACACGCATTCATTCGCCAATTCGCTGCGCGCCGCGCTTCGAGAAGATCCCGACGTGGTGCTGATCGGCGAAATGCGCGACCTGGAGACGATCGAGTCCGCGCTGCGAATCGCCGAAACCGGCCACTTGACGTTCGCGACGCTGCACACGAACTCAGCGGTTTCGACGATCAACCGCGTCGTGGACGTTTTCCCGGCGCACCAGCAGCCGCAGGTGCGAGCGCAGCTCTCGATGGTGCTGGAAGGGATCCTGTGCCAGGCGCTGCTGCCGCGCGTCGACGGCCGCGGCCGGGCGATGGTGATGGAAATCCTGATTCCGAACGCCGCCATCCGCAACCTGGTTCGCGAAGACAAAATCCACCAGATCTATTCGGCCATGCAGACCGGCACGGGCACGACCGGTATGCAGACGTTCAACCAGAGTCTCGCGAACGCGTACTTCCAGAAGTTGATCAGTTTGGAAACGGCTCTATCGAGGTCCTCGAATCCGGACGAGTTGCAGGATTTAATTAACCGAGGGGTGACTTCGCCGCCTGTAAGCGGCAGCCGGACCCCTGTCCGGCGGTAAGCGAAGGGGGAGGTAACACAACATGCCGGTCTTTACATATCGCGGCACCAACCGTACTGGTGCGACCGTTACAGGCGAGCGCCAAGCGGAAACCAAAGCCCAATTGGCTGCCGCCCTGAAGCGCGAGCAGATCAACGTCAGCAAGCTCTCCGAAAAGGGGAAGGAGTTCAACATCCCCACGTTCGGAGCGGGCGTGGAAGCGAAGGAACTGGCCGTCTTCACGCGGCAGTTTTCCGTGATGATCGACGCCGGCTTGCCGCTCGTACAGTGCCTCGAGATCCTGGCCGGGCAGCAAGACAACAAGACCTTTCAGAAGATTCTGAACTCGGTGCGGGCTACCGTCGAAGGCGGCGCAACGCTTTCCGCCTCGATGAAGCAGCACGAAAAGGTCTTCGATCCCCTCTACTACAACATGGTGGAGGCCGGCGAGACGGGCGGTATTCTCGACACCATTCTGCAGCGCCTTTCGACTTACATCGAAAAGAACGTCAAGCTGAAGCGAGCGGTGAAGTCGGCGATGATCTATCCCTGCGCCGTGCTGGGCATCGCCGCCATGGTCATCACGCTGCTGTTGTGGAAGGTTGTGCCAATCTTCGTGACGTTGTTCAACGGTTTGAATGTCGACCTCCCGCTGCCCACTCGAATCGTGATCGGCCTGAGCAACTTCGTCGGCAGTATCTACGGGCTGATGGTCCTGGTCTTTTTCATCGGCGCGGGAATCGCGATCAAATTCTGGTACGGCACTCCGCAAGGCCGATTTGCGATCGACGCCCTGTTGCTGAAGGCGCCGGTGGTGGGCAACGTGCTGCGAAAGATCGCCGTGGCCCGATTCACGCGGACGCTGGGAACGTTGATTTCCAGCGGCGTGCCGATTCTGGAGGGTCTCGATATTACCGCACGCACGTCGGGCAACGCGGTCATCGAAAAGGCTATTTCCGAGACGCGCAGGGCGGTCGAGGCCGGGCGTTCGCTGGTGGAGCCTCTGAAGGAAACCGATGTATTCCCGGGGATGGTGACGCAGATGATCGGCGTCGGCGAGCAAACCGGCGCGATGGACGCGATGCTGCAGAAGATTGCGGATTTCTACGAGGACGAAGTCGACGCGGCCGTGAAAGATATGTTGACCGCGATCGAGCCGATCATGATCGTCTTTCTCGGCGTGGTGGTCGGCGGCGTCGTGATTTCGATGTATCTGCCTCTGTTCTCGTTGATTGGCAAGCTGGCCGAACACTAAATCTGACCTACTGCAGCCTGGATGGCGGGCGCCCAAAGCGCCCGCCGGCTGCGGCCCGCAGTGGATCTCGAAACTTCCGGAATGCCAGCGACATTGACGGATCGCAAATGGAATCCACGCCCAGCGTGAATGAATGGCTGCCCTGGCTGGGCCGCGTTCGCTTTCTCATTGTCACCTTCCTGATTGCGGTAGTTGTCGCGGTTCATCAGTGGACCCCGATCCCTCTTCCTGTTGGGACGCTGATCGTCCTGGCGGGGTCGTGGTACGTGGTCGCAACCCTGGACATCGTATTGCGGCGCAGATTTCCGACGGCGGGCTGGCTCGCACCGCTCCAAATCACTCTGGATCTCGGCATCATCACCGGCGTCGTTTACGCCAGCGGGGCGCAGGACAGCTACTTCGTATCGCTCTATCTGCTTGCGATTCTCATGGGGAGCATTCTGTTTGCACGGCGCGGAGCTTTTCTGGTGGCGGGGTTCAGTTTCGTGCTGCTTGGGTGCGTGATGGAGTTGATGTACTACGGGGTGATCCCCCGGACCACCACCTCGATGGCGGCCGCGAGAACGGTGGAATCGTGGCTGGGCGTCAACCTATTTGCCTTCTATGCGGTCGCCTACCTGGGCAGCCTCTTAACACAAACGATTCACACGAAGGGTGCCGAACTCGAGCGGAAGACAGAGGCTCTGAGAGACCTGCAGGCATTCAATCGAGACATCATTGAATCCATGCGGGGTGGGCTGCTGACGACAGACCTCGAAGGGCGAATCTTGCTCTTGAATCGATCTGGCGCGGAGATCCTGGGGCAGGGGTTCGGCCTGCTGCGCGGCGAAAAAATTGCAGACGTGCTTCCGGGGTTTTGGCCGGTTCAAGTGGACGAAGCCGGAGGGCCGCTGGCGCTGCGCCGGGAGATCGAGTTCCCCACGCCTTCCGGAGCTATGCGCTTCCTCGGCCTATCGATCTCGCCGCTGCGGACGGGGCAAGAGGAGCCGAGCGGGTTCGTATTCAACTTCCAAGACTTGACGGAACTCAAACGGCTGGAACACGAAGTCTCGACGAAAGAGCGAATGGCTGCTGTGGGACGGCTCTCCGCAGCAATCGCCCACGAAATCCGCCAGCCCCTGACAGCCATGACGGGGGCGCTCAAGGAACTGGACCGGTTTGCCCCACTCGAAGACGACGACAAAAGACTGGTGCAAATCGTGGGCCGCGAGTCGCAGAGGCTCAACCAGATCATCACCGAGTTCCTGGACTATTCCCGTGAGAAGTCGTACTCGTTTGCCGATGTCGACATCGTTGCGCTGCTTGAAGAGATGTTGCTGCTTTTCGAGCGCAATGCGGCACACTCCGGCAAGGTGCGTGTCGAAAGAGCCTTGGGCGAGCGCCAGCTACGCGTCCGCGGCGATCGCGACGCCATCAAGCAAGTGTTTTGGAACCTTTGCAACAATGCGTTGCGCGCAATGCCGGAAGGCGGCGTGCTTTCGGTTGGCATCGCGGGCGATTCGGAGTGGGCGCGGATATCGATCCGCGACACCGGAACGGGTTTCGATCCGCGCCTGGCCACGCGGATGTTCGAGCCGTTCCAATCGGGTTTTGCCGGAGGAACCGGATTGGGGCTGGCGATCGTGTATCAGATTTTGCAGGCGCATAAGGGGCGGATTCGAGTCGAGACAGAGCCCGGCCGCGGTTCGGAATTCATTGTTGAACTGCCGTGTGCGAATGGCGGCCGAAATGGAAGCCGGCAGAAGCCGCAAAGCGGTTCCGTAGCGAGGACGCACGCCACAGTGGTGGCCGGGAAAGCGTAGAACAGATGGCGAACCTTCTAGTGGTCGACGACGAGCGATCCATCTGCGAACTGCTGGAAATCAGTTTTCGCAAAGAGGGTCACAAGGTTGAGGTCGCCTCGAGCGGAGAGGCCGCGAAGCGGCATCTCGCGTCCCGGATGTTCGATATCGTTGTGTCCGATATCTGCATGCCGGACATGGACGGGGTGGAGCTGCTGCGGCACTGCAAGGAAGTCTCGCCGGCAACGGTCTTCATTCTGATTACCGGAGTTCCAACGATCGACACGGCGATCGACGCCGTCAATTTCGGCGCGGATCGCTATGTAATCAAGGGCGATCGCCTGCTCGATGAGCTCCGCCCGGCGGTTCAAAAAGTAGCCGAAAACCTCGCGCTGAAGAGGGAAGCGGGCTATTTGCGGCGGGAACTGCGGCGCGTGACCGGCCTCGACAACATGATCGGCACGAGCCCGAAGATGCGCGAAATCTTCGAGCTGATCGTCAACATCGCCCCGCAGCAAAGCCGGGTGCTCATCACCGGAGAGAGCGGCACGGGAAAAGAGCTGGTGGCCCGGGCGATTCACGAGAATAGCGCGCGTTCAAAGGCGCCGTTCATCACGATCAACTGCGGCGCTTTCCCGGAGACTTTGCTGGAGTCGGAATTGTTCGGCTACGTGAAGGGCGCGTTTACCGGAGCGACCGAGAATCGCCGCGGCCTCTTCCACGCGGCGCACGGCGGGACGCTCTTCATGGACGAGATCGGAAACATGAGCGTCACGATGCAGGTGAAGCTCTACCGCGTGTTGCAGGAAGGGAAAGTGCGACCGATTGGCAGCACGGAAGAAGCGGACGTTGACGTGCGCGTGATTGCTGCCACGAACAAGGATTTGGAAAAGGAGATTGCCGAAGGCCGCTTTCGAGAGGACTTGTTCTATCGCCTCAGCGTGATTCCCATCCACCTGCCACCGTTGCGGGAGCGTCGCGAGGACATCCCGTTACTGGTCCGCGAGTTCATTGGCCGGCTGGCGAAGTCGATGGGCAAACGGACCGAGGGAATTGAACCCGAAGCGATGCGGCTGCTGGAGGTCTACGATTGGCCGGGAAACGTGCGGGAGCTGGAGAATACGATCGAGAGATCATTGGCGCTTGAGAGCGGTCCGCGAATTTCCGCGGAGTCGCTGCCGGAACGCATCCGCACCCACGCGCAGCAATCGATCGCCGCGCCCAGCCACAATGGGAATGGCACGTTCTTGCCTGAGAATGGCATCAACCTCGAGCAGCACATCCAGCAACTGGAGCGCTCCTTCTTGCTCGCCGCACTCGAGCGATCCGGTGGCGTTCGGACGCAAGCCGCAGGTATTCTGGGAATGTCGTATCGCTCGTTCCGGCACTACGCCAAGAAGTACGGGGTTTGACATGCTTGAAAACGTGCGTCGACAGATTGGTCAGGGCTTATCCTTGGGACGATTGGGTTGCGCACCGATGGTGATAGGGCGATCAGGGGCAGGGCAGTTGTGCGGGCGGCGAATCGTTCGGACGCATCTATGAAGATCTCAGTCAGATTTCCGATGAAAGGGCCGGTCAAGATGCTGCTGACGGCGGCCCTGTTCGTTCTTGCGGGAACGCTCGGACTGAGTTCGAGCTTCTATAGCGAGGCGCTCGTCGACGCGTTTTTTGCCTTCGCATTGGCGAGTGTGGTGATTCTTCACCTGAGAGTGCGGCCGAAGTGGTCGGACGCCCTACTGATCCTGGCGAGTGGGTGCTTCCTCGGAATCGTGGACTTCCGCATTTTGCACTACCAGCCTCAGGTGATGGCCTGGGTTTCGTTCTTCGGGCTGGGCAGTTTTGTCGTCATGGCGGTTCGCGCGATTTGGGCGAAAGACGAGGAGTCTGCGCGGGCCTTGCTCTATGCATGGATCCCTGCGGTCCTGTTCGTCGCGTCGGACTATTTCGCCACGACGATGCTCGAATGGACCGCGGCCGCCCATCCCAAGACCCTTGATGGATATTTGCTTTCCTTTGATTACAGCCTGCGCATGCCCATCGTCTTCATTGCAGGCCAGCTCTACGCCCTGAAACCGTGGCTCCATAACGCGAGCCTGCTCGCCTACATGGGCCTCGCCCTTCCGATTGCTGTGGTGTATGCCGGCCGGTTGGTTCGGTTCAAAGAGAAGGCAGTCTCCGCGATGCTCGCATTTTTGGTCACGGGGCCAGTGGGGATTCTGTTCTACAACTTGTTTCCGGCGTGCGGGCCGCACGCGCTGTTTCAGCAGAACTTCCCATTCCACGTCTTGCGCATCGACCAAGTTCAGCGGCTGATTCTGGAACCCGTAGCCATTCAGGGGCCACGCAACGCGATACCTTCGCTGCACATGGCGTGGGTGCTGCTGGCATGGTGGTACTCGCGCGGTCTCAGTTGGGTCGAGCGCGGGATCGCGCTGGCCTTTTTGACGCTGACCATGTTTGCCACTGTCGGGACGGGTGAGCACTGGCTGGTAGACCTGATCGTCGCCTTTCCGTTTGCGCTGCTGATTCAAGCAATCTGCGCCTACAAGGTTTCAGCGCGCAATGGGAGCCGGAAGTCGGCCTTTGTTTTCGGCCTCGGCTGCACGCTGGCGTGGCTCGCGGCGTTGCGGTACGCCCCCGGGCTTTTCTGGACGTCGCCCGTCGTGCCCTGGGCGCTCGCCATCGCGACTATCGTGCTGACGAGCCTCCGACAGAGGGAGCTTTACGCATGCGCCGACGCGGCTCCGGTGGTCTCCGAGAGAGCGGCTCCCGAGTCCTCGGTGGCCGCAGATGCTTCTGTGCCAGCGAGTTAGGCCGTCGCGCCGAGTGTCAATTCTTATGGGCGTAAAATGTCAACATTGCCTGGGTCGGGGACGACTCGGGGTGTGGAACCCAGACAACCGGCAGGCCTGGCCGATCCATCTCATTGAATTCATGGAGTATAATTCGATGTAGCGCATGAGTTAACAGTGCGACGGGGCGTGGCATAGACCGTGCACAAGATGAGGCGTACCCCGCCAGGGAGTACAAGAGATCTGAGATGTCATCTCAAGGAGAAACACAGACTATGAGCAAGAGAGAGAAGGGCTTTTCGCTTATCGAATTGCTGATCGTCGTGGCGATCATTTTGATCATCGCGGCCATCGCAATTCCGAACCTGATTCGCGCCAAGATCGCAGCGAACCAGTCATCTGCTGCCGCGTCTTTGCGCACGCTGGCGAGCGCGTCGGCAATGTTCCTGAGCACTTATCAGGACGGCTATGAGCCGACGATGGCGACGCTCGGTCCTGCGGCCGCTCCGAACTGCAAGTCTGCCGGATTGATCGATGCCGTTTTGGCCGGCGGACAGAAGTCTGGGTACACGTTCAACTTCGTGGCCGGTACGGTGCCTGTCACCAGCATTCCGAACGGCTGCGCTGCGGGTAACGTAGACGGCTTCTCGGTGTGGGCGAACCCCTCGGGCGCCAACACCGGTACCATCTACTACTGCGTCGATGAAGGCAACGTGGTCTATCAGAACACGGCCGCGTTTGCTCCTGCCGAAGTGAACAACGCAATGGTTTGCAACTCCGGCACGGCAATCGGCAACTAGCAGAATATCAACCTCTGGGGAGGAAGCTCAGCTTCCTCCCTAGAACCTCTATCGAGGCCACTGCGATGAGCAACCAACAAAAAGGATTTTCGCTAATCGAGTTGCTGATCGTCGTGGCCATCATCTTAATTATTTCAGCAATCGCGATACCGAGCATGATCCGCGCCAAGGCCGCCGCCAACCAATCGTCCGCGGCAGCTTCGTTGCGGACGATCAGCAGCGCCGCAGCGTCATACTCCAGCAGCTACCAGGATGGTTACCCGCCGAACCTCGCAGTTCTCGGGCCTCCGGCCGGGGCTACTGGTTGCAATGCGGCTGGTTTGATTGATGGAGTTCTGGTTACGGGTCAGAAGTCTGGTTATGCGTTTACTTGGAACGTCGGCTCCACGCAAGTTGCGCCAGGCAACGTACCCGCGGGTTGCCCGGCCGGATATGTGGACATGTATTCGGTGAATGCCAGTCCATTTGGTTTCCCCACCGGAACAACGTATTACTGCGTGGATGCGACGGGCGTAATCCGGCAGAGCGCCAACGCAATTGCCACGACCGCAGCGGGTGGTTGCGACTCAACGCAACTACCAATCGGCGAAAACTAGCTCAACCGGCCCACTTTGTTCCGAATTAAATCTCACAATTCCTACCTTCGCGAGCCAAGCGAGTTTTGTTGAGGGCGCTTCTTCGCTGACTTTGGCTCTCGCTTTCCATTCCTGCTAAGCTCGACGGTGATGCTCCGCGCGTTGACATGCGTGCTTCTGCTGGCAGCCTCAGCCGCAGCGGAAAAGGATGTGAACTCCTTGCGGAGGGAACTCGAGAACCGCTATCGCCATGCACGCACCCTGAAGGCCGCATTCTTCGAGCGGTACAGCGACGGGAACGGAGGAATTGCAGCAGAGTCAGGCACGGTCTACTTTTCGCAGCCTGGTCGCATGCGCTGGGAATATGAATCGCCGCAGGAAAAGCTGTTTCTCGTGGACGGCACAAACGCTTGGTTCTACGTTCCAGCCGACCACACAGCAAGCCGAGCCAAGATGAAGGAGAGCTCGGATTGGAGGACGCCGCTGGCGTTGCTGGCAGGAAAAGCCGACCTGTCCGAACTGTGCCGCAAGGTTGACGTGATTGGAGCGGGTGCTACCGACAACAAAGGTGACGAACCGTTATCACCGGGCAACATGCTGATGCGATGCATTCCGCGGGGGAATCCTTCGGGGCCCGAAGGAAATTTTCCGTACGTTTTGCTGGAGGCGGATCCGGCGGCACGACTCGTTCGGGTGGTGATCCGAGAGGCTGGCAATGCCGAAACCGAGTTTCGCTTCGGCAATTGGGAAGAAAACGTAGCGATTCCAGAAGTGAAGTTTCATTTCCAGCCGCCGCCGGGCGTGGCTGTCGTGGATGAAGAGTCGCTAGCTGGCGAGATTCGATAGGCAGGCCATTTCGACGACAGACGAGGAGGGTTCAGCCGGCCAGGAAGGCAGCGGTCTCCCCGAGAAACAGGTCGAGTTGGTCGTGGTGCAGCCAGTGCCCGGCGTCAGGGACTTTCACGAGGCGGCAATTGCGGATGGCGTTCTTGCGCGGATCGGCGTCGGGCACTGGCAGGAAGCTCTCGAGGCCCCAGAACATGAGCACCGGACACTTGATCTGGCCGTAGACCTCGACAACGTGTTCGATGTGGTGGCCGTAGGGAGGGAAGAGACGCGCATAGTTGTCAAATTTCCATACGAGCGATCCGTCCGGATCCCAGTTGGTGCCGTGCAGCGTGAGGTGTCGCGCAACTTCGTCCGAGAGGTGTGGATTCGCCTCCTTCATGCGGGCGACCGCCGCTAGCAGATTCGGATAGGTTTTCGGTTGGCGCTTCTCGACGTTTCGGACGGACTCGATCCAGTGGCGCAGGCGTTCAGAGGCCGGGCCGTGAATGGGGCTCTCGGGCGAAAACCCGAGTCCCTCGATGGAGACGGCCTTTCGAACGCGATCCGGAAATACGCCGCCATAGTGCAAGACGATCCCGCCGCCGAGGGAATGGCCGATTAGGCGGATGGGGAAATCGTTGACGATGTCGAGCAGTGCGGAGAGGTCCAGCACGTGTTCGGCGATACTGTACATCGCTCCGGGTGCCCAAGCGCTGTTCCCGTGGCCACGCAGGTCTAGCGCATAGACGTGATAATTCTCGCGCAGAGATCGGGCCACCCAATCCCAGTTGCGAGCGTGGTCAAGGCCGCCGTGCACCAGGACGAGGGCCGGCTTGCCGTCCTGCCCGTAATCCCAGAATTGCAATTTCAGTCGGTCCGAGTAGAAAAAGTGTGAGATCGGCTCCATGGCCTCCGATAACCCCGCGGGAATCAGGCTCATGCGAATGTATCACAGCCGCTTTCAGGTGCCCGTACAGCCTTTTCCGGGTTGTCACATCCAATTAATCGCCCGTTTTCGCGGCCTCAGTCTTGGCCCGAAAGGGGGTATGCTAAACTTTGGAACAAGGCTGCAAACAGGGGCAAGTAACCCATCGCCATGGCTGAGTTTGTCTGCAAAGTCGGGGATACCGCGGGGCGGGTCTTCCAGCACGTCGAGACGGCCCAATCGGAGGGAGAGGCCCGGCAAAGACTAGCCGACCGGGGCTTGTACGTTTTCTCCGTACGCAGGCATCTGGATTTCATTACGCAGCTCGGCAAAACCAGCGGCGAGAAGAAGATTCGGCCGCAGGATTTCCTCGTATTCAACCAGCAGTTCAATACGCTGATCAAAGCCGGTTTACCGATCTTGAAGGCGCTCGATCTGCTGGCGGAACGTGCGGCAGCGG
Source organism: Candidatus Acidiferrum sp. (assembly GCA_035622585.1). Classification (GTDB taxonomy): domain Bacteria; phylum Acidobacteriota; class Terriglobia; order Acidiferrales; family UBA7541; genus Palsa-295. Next base: position 36,950 of record DASPVC010000056.1, on the reverse strand, counting down.
AAGACCTTCGGCCCATACTGGGGGAGGTGCGCCAGCGTGTTCGCGACGGGGCCCTGCTATCGGAGGCCATGTCCGCGCAAGGTTCCTTCCCGGGCGTGTACGTGACGGTGATCGCCGCGGGCGAGCGCAGCGGCAATTTGACCGGGGTGCTGGAGCAGTACATCACATATTTGCGGGTGAGCACGGGATTTCGCAGCGGGCTGGTCACGGCGCTGATTTACCCGGCAGTGCTGGTAGCGACGGCGATACTCGTGGTGACGTACGTGGTCACCTACGCGATGCCGCGATTCGCGGAACTCTATCACGAGCTGAATGTGCCGCTGCCCGCGCCGACCCAGATTCTTCTCGCCATCGCGACGCCCTTGCGAACGTACTTTCTAGTGTTCGTTGGGTTGACTGCGTTTGTGGCAATCGCGATTTTCTTGTGGACGCGGTCGCAGGCAGGCGCGCTGGCGATTGATCGACTAAAGCCTCGCGTGCCGCTGATGGGCGAGGTGTGGCTGAAGGCGCAGATCGCTCAATTCGCCCGCACGCTTTCCACTTTGCTGGCGGGCGGGACGCCATTGGTCCCGGCGCTGCATACGTCCTCGGCGGCGATCGGCAGCGCCCTGATTTCGAAGTCCGTCGAATCGGCGGCGGACCGCGTGAAAGAGGGAAAGTCGCTGCACCAGAGCCTGGCTGAGACGCAGCTCATTCCCCAACTGGCGCTGGAAATGATCGAAGTGGGCGAAGCCTCGGGCTCGCTCGCTGCGATGCTCACCAGTGTCGCCGAGTTCTACGAGGAAGAGGTAGGGATACGCTTGCAGCGCACGCTAACCTGGATTCCCATCGTAATTTTGGCGCTGATGGCCGTTGTGGTAGGCTTCATTCTAATCGCTCTTTATCTGCCGATGTTTTCTCTTCAAGTCGGAGGCACGGGGGGATAGGACTGTATGGCGACCATTACCAACGCTCCGACGCCGCCGGACGAGGCCGCCGAGCGCGAGCAAGCGCGCCGGCTGGCGGAACGATATCGCTGTCCGTTTATCGACCTGCGCGAGCAGCGCATCGATCCCGAACTGTTTCGCAGCATTCCTGCGGAAATGATGTTCCGCTACAACTTTGTCCCGCTGGAGGCGCGCGATTCAACGCTCGTCATTGCTCTTGCCGACCCGAGCCAGTTGCACCTGACCGATGAACTCTCTCTGCTGCTAGGGAAGCGGCTCCAAATCAGGGTCGCGACCGCCACGCAGATCGGCGACTTGCTGAAAAAGACCGAGCAATCGCAGCGCGTGCTGGACCAGGCTACCGAAGGTTTCACGCTCCAAGTGGTAGGCGAAGAAGAGGAGAGCGAAGAAAACATCTCGATGGAGAAGCTCACGCGCGGCGATACGGGCGTGAGCCCCGTGGTGCGGCTGGTGGACACGGTTATTTTCACGGCCCTTGAGCGCCGGGCCAGCGACATCCACATCGAGACGCGGAATTCGGAAGTGGCGGTCAAATACCGCATCGACGGCGTGCTGCAATACGCGATGAAGCCGCTCGACAAGGAGTTTCACGCCACGATTCTGTCGCGCATCAAGGTGATGAGCGAGCTGGACATCGCCGAGCGGCGCATTCCGCAGGACGGGCGTTTCCGCGTGCGCTACCGGGGCCGCGACGTGGATTTCCGTGTATCGATCATGCCGTCCGTGTTTGGTGAAGATGCGGTGTTGCGGGTTCTCGACAAGGAGACTCTGAGCGAGAAGTTCCGCAACCTCACTCTGGACGTCGTCGGATTCGATCCGGAGGAGGTCGCGCGGTTCCGCCGGTACATCCACGAGCCGTACGGCATGGTGCTGGTGACCGGGCCGACGGGTTCGGGCAAGACGACCACGCTCTACGCCGCAATCAACGAGATCAAGAACGACGAAGACAAAATCATCACCATCGAAGATCCGGTGGAATATCAGGTGCGCGGCATCACGCAGATTCCGGTCAACGAGAAGAAGGGGCTCACCTTCGCGCGCGGTTTGCGTTCGATCTTGCGCCACGACCCGGACAAGATCATGGTCGGCGAGATTCGCGACCAGGAAACCGCGCAGATCGCGATCAACTCGGCGCTCACCGGCCACCTGGTGTTCACGACCGTGCACGCCAACAACGTGACCGACGTGATCGGGCGTTTCATCAACATGGGCGTCGAGCCGTATAACTTTGTCTCGGCGCTGAATTGCATTCTGGCGCAGCGTCTGGTGCGCGTGATTTGCGAGAATTGCAAGAAGCGCGTCACCTATTCGGCGGACGTGCTCAAGGAATCCGGACTGGACCCGGCCGAATGGCAGGGATTCCAGTTTTGCGAGGGGCCGGGCTGCCTGGAGTGTTCCGGTACCGGCTATCGCGGGCGCACTGCCATCACCGAGCTGCTCGACCTTTCCGACCGAATCCGCGAAATGATCATCGATCGCCGGCCGACTTCAGAGATCAAGCGTGCGGCGCGCGATGGCGGCATGGGCTTTCTGCGCGAGTCGGGCCTCCGCAAGGTCCGCGCCGGAGTGACAACATTGCGCGAAATCAACAAGGTGACGTTCATTGAGTAGCGTCGCAAGCCAAAGCAGCCTGTCGGCTCAGTTCTTCCGGATCGGTATCGTCCAGCGTGTCGAGCATTGGCTGCACGCGATGCCGCATCCGTCGGTAGTGGTGGAAATCGGCGGGCCATACGTGGCCGCGGCGCGTTGGGCCGGCAAGGGCGGACATTTGGAGGGCGTGGCGGTTGAGTCGCTGCCAGCCGGCGCCGTGATGCCGTCACCGGTGGAAGCAAACGTCACCCAGCCGGATGCAGTGCGTTCGGCACTGCGGAAGGTGCTTAGCAAGGTCGCACCGGGCGGAGCGCCAGTGGCGTTACTGGTGCCCGATCCCGTTGTTCGCGTGTTCATTCTGCCGTTCGACACTCTTCCGCGGCGTGCCAGCGACGCGCTGCCGCTGCTGCGCTGGCGATTGAAGAAGAGTGTGCCGTTTGACGTAGACGAGACGGTCGTTTCGTGGATGCGCCAGGCGGGGCGCGATGGCGGTCTGGAAGTGGTGACCGCAGTGGCGCGCCAGCCGATTGTGCGCGAATACGAGTCGCTGATCGAAGCGTTGGGCGCTCGCGCCGGTGTTGTGATGAGCTCGACCCTTGCGGCGCTGCCGCTGCTCGAGGAACGAGGGGCGACACTCCTGGTGCGGCTCTGCGGCAAGATACTGACGACGGTGGTCGTGCGCGGCGCGAACTTGTGCGTCTATCGATCCACGGAAGTGCGGAGCGACGCGGCGGCGCTTGAACCTCAGACTATGCTGGACGAGGTTTTCCCTGCGGTCGCTTACTATCAGGATTCATGGGATGAGACGATCGACCGGGCTCGGTTGAGCGGATTTGGGGATAGGGAGGCCTTGTTCGGGACGGCCCTTGGCGATGAAATGAAGATCCCGGTCGGCCCGATGACTGAGGCCGAAGGGTCGCGCGGACTGGAAGGCCCGGCCAAGGATCTGGTTCCACACGGTCTTGACGCGCTGGCCGGATGGATGATGAACGGCAAATCGTGAGGAGATTCGGAGATCGATGAAGCTTCGCCTTAACCTCGCGACGGCACCGCAACCGAATAACCGGCCGTTCCTGGCCGGTGCGGCGCTGACCGGGACGATTGCCCTGCTCGCGTTTGCGCTGCTCTCGCATGCGGCGTACGCCTCGTGGCGGGCCAGCCGCGAGCTTCGCGCGGATACCGCCCGCTGGCAGGATCAAATCCGAAGAGACCAGCAGCGCCGGCAGGATTTGGAAAGCTATTTTCGCAGCGCAGCCGCGAAGCAGGTTCTCGACCGTTCGGAGTTTTTGAATTCCCTTATCAGCGAGCGCAGTTTTCCGTGGACGAAGGTCTTCATGGATTTGGAGGACACGCTGCCGCCGGGCGTTCGTGTGGTGAGCATTTCTCCCAAACTGGTGAACGGCCGGGCGGAGGTGACGCTCGAAGTCGGCGCCGAGACTGACGCGAGCAAGATTCAATTCCTCGAGGCGATCGAGAAGTCGAAAGTGTTTTCGGGCATGGTTGTGAAGGATGAGAAGCGAACCGAGCAGGGGGCAATCGGCGACAAAATCGTCTTGAATCTCACCGTTTGGTACTCCACAACATGACCACCACCCGCGCATGGCAACCCTGGAAACTATGGACGAGCGTCGCGCTCGGGGTGTTGCTTTTGGCGGATGTTGCGTTGGCCGTATTTTTGACGGAAGGTTCGCGGCAGGATCCGGCGACGCTGCGCGCGGAGCGAGATCGTCTCGCCTTGCAGGCGAAGCTCCTTCGCGCAGACGTGGAGCGCGCAGAGCGGATCCGCACCGGCCTCCCGCAAACGGGCAAGGATTGTGACGCGTTTTATCATCAATCGTTCCTCGATTCGGCAACGGGCTATTCGCAGATTGAGTCGGACCTCGATGCGATCGCGGCGCAATCCGGCGTGAAGACCTCGGACCTTAGTTTCAAGACGACGCAGATCAAAGACCGGAGCGTTACGGAGATTACGATCAACACCAGCGTTGACGCCGATTATCCTGCGGTGATTCGTTTTATTAACGGCCTAGAGCGTTCGAAGAATTTCTATCTGCTGGACAACTTGAGGCTGGGGAGCGCGGGGCTGGGCGGCCTGAAGCTTGATCTGGAGCTGCACACGTACTTTAGGACCTGAACGATGACGCGGCGCACCGAAATCTACGTCTTCGCTGGACTGATCGTCGTGCTGATCGGGGCCGCGTACTATTTCTTTTCGAGCCGCAGCGATGGGAACGGTTTGCCGGGCGTGCTCGCGGCGGACACGAAGTTCCAGCCGCTCGATGTTCAGGAACCCGCGCTGCGGATGGACCTGCTGGAAAAGATTCGCAAGCTTGAATATTCGGGCTCGCACCGGAACATCTTTGTCGCTACTCCACCGGCGCCACCGAGACCGCTGGTGCCGGCCGGCCCCGCAGCCCCCGTCTTCATTGGTCCGAAGCCGCCGCCGCCACCACCGCCTGTGCAGGTTCCGGCGGAATTTTTTGGATACGCCTCGCAGGGGAGCGGCGGCCGCAAGGTCGCGTTCTTTACGAGCGGCGATGACGTTCTGATCATCGGCGAAGGTGAAACTTTCTTGAGCCGCTTCCGCCTCGACCACATCGGCAACGAATCGGCCGATGTCGAGGAGGTCTCGACCGGCCGCCACGCCACGGTTCCGTTGGTGCAACCTCCGGCTCCGGGAGCAAACCAGTGAGCCGCGGATGCCGGACGCGAGCGAATGGTGCGCGAGAATCCGGGTACGCCTACATGCTGTCTCTGTTCATGATTGTGGCGGTCATCGTGACTTCCCAGGCGGTGCTCCACAACCTGGCCACGGAGGGAAAGCGCGAACGAGAGCAGGAGATGATCTGGCGCGGCAATCAGTACGTGCGCGGGATCCGCATGTATTACCGCAAGATGGGGCACTACCCGCAATCGCTGGATGATCTCAAGAAGGGGCTGCCCTCTCTGCATTTCTTGCGGCCCGAAGTTGAAAAAGATCCCATGAACAAGACTGACGGCCAATGGCGCGTCATCTACGTCAACGCTGCGGGCCAGATCATCGGCAGCGTGAAATATGCCTCTCTGCAACAGATGGCATTTCTGGATCTGAATCACGGCAAGATGCCGGGGGCGCCCCAGGCAAACGCTGGGGGCGAATCGAATTCGGCCACCGCCCCCGACGGGAACGGCCAACAAGCAAATTCCCAGCAGAACGCGCAGTCGCCGCAACCCCCGCAGGGAAATGGTGCCTTTTCGCCGAACAGTCCCGGCATGGGTGGCTTGCAACCAGTCCAAGCGCTCGGTGCGGGTGGCGCGCTGGCGCTGTTCGCGAATGCTGCCGCCCAGCTGCAGCAGCCGACGGGCCCAGTTGACGGCCCTGTGCTCGGCGCGTTTGTCGCAGGTGTCGGCGGTTACGACGACCGCCCCTCGCTCCAGGTGTACAAGGGCGGGAAGACATATCAGCAATGGGAGTTCATTTGGAATCCTCTGGAAGACCAGGCGCGCGCGCTTCAGAACGGCCTCGCTCCGGGAGGGCTGCCGGGAGGTCCCAACGGCCTCGGCATGCCAGTCGCCAATCCGGGAGGCTTTGGCCCTTCTTTGGCGCCGACAACCCCTCCCTATGGTGGGCAGTACCCTCCAGGGCCAGGGCCAGTGACACCGTCCGCACCGGATCAACCATTGGTGCAGTGAGCGTTTGCGATGGCCCCTGGCGCCGAAGCTGAGCCAAAGCGTACCTCGGGGATGCAGCTCTATTGGATTGCTTCGGGCGCGGTGATGTGTCTGGCGCTCGCCTATCTCGGCTGGGTTTTCTATTCGCGCTGGCGGACGGACCGGGACATCGAGGAGCGGATCGCGGCGGAGAAGCGGGCCCAAGCGGCGAGAACCTACGATGGAATGGGCGGGGATCGCTTTGAGATCCTGACGTTCTATGCAAGCCCGTCTCTTGTCCGGAGAGGCGAGGATTCGACGCTTTGCTACGGTGTTTCAAACGCGAAATCGGTAACGCTGCAGCCTCAATCCAGCCCTGTCTGGCCGTCACAGGGGCGGTGCGTCGACGTCACGCCCTCGAAGACAACAACGTACACGCTAACCGCGACCGACGCGGCGGGCCATGTGAAATCTGCGCAAGTCCTCGTTGAAGTTCGCTAGCTCTAGTTTCCCTTTGGCTCCCACAGCTCGAAGCGATTGCCTTCCGGATCAATCGCCCAGCCGAAACGTCCATTCGGCTCTTCCGTCGGCTTCTCGCCGACGGTCACGCCTTCTGTCTTGAGTTGTGCCAGGATGCGGTCGAGATTCGCGACGCGGAAGTTGATCATGAAAGACGCCTGACTGGGATCGAAGTACTTGGATTTGTCCGAAAAGATCGCGAACACGGTCTCTCCAGCTCTCTGCGGATCTCCTTTCTCTCGCCACTCGAAGGAGCAAAACGAAGGTGCGGTCGGCCCGCTTCCCGCCGGTTCAAGCTGGATACCGAGGTGCTTGCGGTACCAGCCAGCGAGCTTCTGCGGATCGCGAGCTTTGAAGAAAACTCCGCCGATCCCGGTGACCCGTGCTTCAGCTGTATCGCTTATCGACGCGCGCACCGCTTCCACCATCATTCCCAGCGCAAAGCTCCCCACGATCGCGAGATATATCCAAAGATGTAAGCGCATGTTTTTCCCTTCCACGCCGAAACTGGGCGCGTACCCGATTGCAAAGTTTGCTTCCTCGATGCAAAATGGGATTGTACACCGGAGGCGCTTGGGCCAATGTCCGTCGAAATCGCACGAGGCGTGACGCTCGAAAAGCCGGGTGAAGACGAGAATTTCCTGAAGGACGAGGGAATTCTATTCACGTCGCTCGACAAAGTCGTCAACTGGGCGCGCCGCAGCTCGATCTGGCCGATGTCGTTCGGACTGGCATGCTGCGCGATCGAGATGATGTCGATGGCGGCGTCGCGTTACGACATTTCGCGCTTCGGCGCCGAGGTTTTCCGGGGGTCGCCGCGCCAGTCCGACATGATGATCATCGCCGGTCGCGTTTCTCAGAAGATGGCGCCGGTGATCAAACAGCTCTACGCGCAGATGCCGGAACCAAAGTGGGCGATTTCGATGGGCGCCTGCGCGACGTCTGGCGGCGTGTTCAACAACTACGCGGTCATTCAGGGCGTCAATCAGGTGATCCCGATCGATGTGTACGTGCCCGGTTGCCCGCCGCGGCCGGAAGCGCTGCTCTACGCCGTCTTTCAGATTCAGAAGAAGATCGACAACGATCGCGGCAGCTTCCTCCGCTCCCTGAACCTCCCAAAGAGCTAGGCCCGCTCCGCGCAGTTACAAACTCGGGAAACCGAGGCCTCCTGCCGCGTCGCATTCCCACCGGAGTTTCCCGCCGAACTGCTTGTTAAGCACGTCTAGTTCGACGCCGATTGTTCCCATCGCGAGCTGCAACGCCTGGAACGCATCGACACCGCAGGCGTACATTACCTTTCTGAAGCCACCACCTTTGATCTCGTAAGGACAATAGTAATCGGTATGATCCGGCAATTGCCGTGGCCTTCCCATCATGACTTGAACCTTTTGAGCCTCTCCTCTATCGGAAATCACGTCGAGTTCTCTCGTCGCGATCACATCGCCGACGCTTTCCAGCTTCATTTGGGTTCACCTTTCGGGAGAGTGACCTTCCATGGTCGTAGCCGATCCGCCATCGAACTCGACTAGGCTTCCCGGCGCGAATTGCTCGCGCCGCACGTAGCCCATTCCGATGGAAGTCCCTGCCGCGGGCGAAAACGCTGCGCTGGTGATGTAGCCCACTTCGGCGCCTGTGGCACGCAGTTTGGCGCCAGGCGCGGGAGGCGCAGTCGTTGAAAACTTCAGTAGCACGCGTTTCCGATTCACGTGGCCGCGCGAACGAACGCGTTCGACGATCTCCTGTCCCGTATAGCAGCCCTTATTGAAGCTGATATGTGTGCTTTCAATCGCGGCTTCGTGAGGGATCATCGCGTCGTTGAAGTCGGCAGGGAACCAGGGAATTCCCGCTTCCAGTCGCAGCGCATTGAGAGCCGACATGCCGATCGGTTCGCCGCCGCGCGCGCGAACCGCTGCGAGGAATTTGCGCCACAGCGGGACCAGACCTTCACGCGGACAGATTATTTCCACGCCTTGTTGGCCAAAGTGCGAGCGTCGCAACAAGTAGCAGGGTACGCCGCCGACCACCGTTTCGATGACGGACATCTCCGGTAGTTCACTAAGCTTAGCGCCGCATACTTCGGCGATTACCTCGATCGCGCGCGGGCCTTCGACGGCGAAGCTGCCCATGCGGTCTGTCTGATCGTCGATCTGGACGTGCGAGCCGATGACGTACTTCTTGAGCGTGGCAACGGTTCGCTCGCGCAGAGCAGCGTGAGAGAGCACGAGCAGTTTCTCGGGCAGCGCGTAGACTTCGAGTTCTGCGAGGATGTGTCCCTGCGGGTTAAGAAGCAGGGCGAGCGTCCCGCGGCCGTTTTCGAGCGCCTGAATGTTGTTCGAGGAAATCGCGTGCAGATATCTCACGCGGTCGCGGCCCGTGAGCACGAGGATGGCGTGCCAGTTCGTGTCGAAGAGCGCGGCGGCCTGCTTCGCGGCCCGATACTCTTTCGCGAAGTCGGTGAACCTCTCCGGAAGCGTGCAGCCATCGAAATCCGCAAGCTGGGCACCCGCCGCGCGGTGTTCGTCGATCAATGGCGTGTCCACGGAGTATGCCGCAACGACTCAATCTTAGCAGATGTCCCGTGACACGCTCCGCGCGCTCGCCCACCTGGGCCGCTGTAATGGGTCAGTTTCCGATTATCTGAACTTATTAGGAGTTGTAACTAATTGGACGCTGATCGTGTGGGGCAACGTGAGGCCGATTCATCGGATGTTAGACTCATTTGTCGATAGACGCGCCCAGTTTGCGAGCTTCAGAATGCGAATGCACCGTCGAATCTTCAGCAGTATCGTTCCTCTTCTGTGTTTCTGCCCTTTGTCTCCCCTCAACTCTTCTCTCGCTGCCGCCCAAGTGATCCCGCCAGTCACTGGGCGCGTGGTGGACGCCGTAAGTGGGAAGCCAATTGGAGGCATCGCGCTTACGCTGCAGATCAGCACTTACGAAGGATTTAGCATACACACGGAAGTGAAAAGCACGGCCACGAGCACTGAGTCTCAATCGTTCTCGCTTGCCGGATGGAACCACCCCGCTGAAAGTCCGCTGGACGAAATCCGTTCGTATTGGTTGACCGTGAACGAGGGATTTGAGACGACGGGAATAGAGGAGAGCTCCGCGGAAACCGAGGTTCTTTACAATCCGATGTCGAATCAGTCTGGTTGGGCTGCGAATGACAAACGGTATTTCCCGTTGGTGATCACGTTCCGGCGCGACGGATGCCAGCGTAGGTGGGGTGCGACCTGCATGCATTTAGAGTCCTCATCGAATATTACGATCCCGCTGATTCCGACGCTGGATGATCCGAGCGACTGCAGCAAAATCAGTGACGCGCCGCTACGCGAGAACTGCCGCCAGTTGAATACGTATCGTACCGCCCTTCTGCACGTGGGTTCCTATGAGGAAGTAAAGAAGGGCAAGGAGCTGTGCGGGCAGGTTGACGGCGGATTTATCTCGAAGACCTGCTTGTACCAGTTGGGCCTCCACTCGGGGGTCAAGAACGTCGATGAGCCGATCCCCGCGGGGATGTTTCCCGATGTGTTGGCTGGTTTGCCGGTGATGACAAATCGGCATTGCGGACCGCCATTAGGCTGGGACGGTAGCGTGGATTGCGCTGGGGGGTATGGTACGACGGCGAAGCAGCTTGTGGCAGTTTATGTCGAGCAGCGGCCGGAAGGATGGGATGGTCTTCACGAGTGGAGCCACATCGATAAGCCGATATCTGTGACGGAGGAAGTACGAACCGGAGGGAAGGTCTTTCGGTATGAGGGGCGATGGTATTCCGGGGTGCAAAGCGCAGACGGGACATTCTCGCGGTCCGAACATGAATCGATTTCCTACGTCTGGTTCAGTGGAAACACGTTGGTAGAAGTTCACTTTTACGAACTGATTCAGCAACGGGAAGAGTTCCTAGCCTACTACTTAGAGAGATTTCCGAGCACCTCAAAATGAGCCCCGTGGAGAGTGCTTCTTTGACGTCAGGTATCTCGTTGGGGCGACGAACGGAGCCTTACCCGATTAACGGGAACACTGCAAACTGACCCGCTACCCGGTCTTTTCAAGTTGACTACCAGTAATTAGAATGTTAACATGAGTTGGGCTTGGCATTTGGCCTCGCCGCCGCGCGATTCTGTGCGGCCGCCCTGCTCGCCAGGGTCGGATGGCTCTTTGACAACTGAATAGGACGAGGTGGCAACGAGGACCTCCCTCCTTGTACCGCCCGCCATAGATTAATCCCGAAATTAAGTGGGACACCGTCGCACTTAATTTCCGGCGTAACTCATTGAAAACAAACAACGGCACCGTCCACAAAGTGGGACACTTTTTCGATCCCCCGCAAGCCACCACGGATCATCGGCAGATTGGCTGGACTTGGGCGCCGGTGCACGAGACCTCTGCATGTGCTAGATTTTTTCGAGCGTCATGTCACTCGGAATCTACATCCAGGTGCCGTTCTGCCAGACGAAGTGCACCTACTGCAATTTCCATACGGGAGTCGTTTCACGGGACCGTCACCAGCCTTACGCCGAGGCCGTGTGCCGCGAAATCGCGAAGGCTGGGGGCGCTTCACACGCGCCGGTTGACACGGTGTACGTCGGCGGCGGTACGCCTAGCCTGCTCGATCCCACGCACCTAGCGAAGATCACGGACGCATTGCGCAGCTCGTTCAACCTGGAGCTGCTTGAAGCGACACTCGAAGCCGATCCGGAGACAATCACGCACGAAAAGGTGTCCGCGTGGGTGGCGGCGAGGTTCAACCGGATCAGCCTGGGCTCACAGTCGTTCGACGACCGCGAGCTGAAGGCGGCCGGGCGCATGCATCGCCGCGACGACATCTTTCGCGCGATCGAGAGTCTCAAAGCGGCCGGAATTCACAATATCAGCATGGACCTGATCGCCGGGCTGCCGCATCAGACGCCCGAGTCGTGGGACAAGTCCGTGGACGAACTTTTGCGCATTCGTCCCGAGCACGTTTCCGTCTACATGCTGGAGATTGACGAAGGCAGCCGCTTGGGCAAGGAATCGCTCGCGGGAGGCAGCCGCTACAGTGCGCGCGAAATCCCTGACGATGACACAATCGCCGACTTCTACGAATCGGCGCGCCAGCGGCTCGCTTCAGCGGGCTATGAGCACTACGAAATTTCGAACTGGGCGTTGCCGGGATACCGGTCGCGCCACAATCTGAAATACTGGCGGCGCGAGCCATATCTCGGTTTCGGGGCTGGCGCGCACTCGTTCGACGGAATGATGCGTTGGGCCAATGCGCACGATCCTGCGCGCTACGTCGCGTGCATTGAGCAGGGAAGCTCGCCGGGCGAGCAGTTCGAGGGCCTGGCGCCGTTTCAGGTGCTCGATGAGGAATTTTTTGTGGGCCTGCGGCTGCTGGAGGGAGTCGACCTCGCACGGATCGAGCGCGAACTGGCGCCGGAACTTCCCGCGCGGATGGCCACTCTCCGGGAGAGGATCGAACGCCTGGAATCGCTCGGCTTCATCGAACGGGACGGCACGCGCATCCGGCTCGTGCCGGACCGGCTTACGGTATCAAACGAAGTCTTCGTTCAATTGCTTGGGTAGCTATGTGAAAAATCCAACCAGGCGTGCGATGACGCTTCTGGTTTTGGCGGCGGGCTTGTGTTCGCCCTTGGCTTGCGTTGGACAGAGTTCGGCTGATGCGGAGCGGACGAGTCCGCTTCACCTTACCGTCGAACTCGTTTCACTCTCTTACTGCGCGCTCGAGACATTCCCAGCGTCTGGAAACCGGGGAAGACATGTAGTCCCTACTATTCAGGCTGGCCTTCGATTTCATCTTCGAATTCAGAACGTGAGTCCGCACAACGTGATCTTGTGCAAGGACTGCATTAAGGGCGACGGCTCCCGCCTCTTTGCGACGCTGCCCGACGGAACCGTAAAACTGGTTTCGATCCTCAATACGGATACGTTGTACGGGCCGAAGGTGCACTATCCGAGTCGACCAAACGACAATTATGCGGTCCTCAAGCCCGGAGAGGTGCTGAATGCGGAGGGAACTAACGTGCTGCCGGGCGTGGTTGATTCAATATATCCCCCGCAAACGGGCGGAATTGCTAACGGCAGGTACTCCTTCCAAGCTGAGTTTGAGAGTTTCTCGGAACGCCCCAAGGTGATCACATCATTGAGGCGCCGGTGGAGAAAGTACGGCGATCTCTATACGGAAGGACTTGTTGCGGATCCAATCCCTATTCAGATCGCGATTCCAGACAACCCTCCGCCCTGCCAATAGTCATCCGCCCACCGACCGCTTGAGTTAATTATCGAGGCCAAGAGCTCGGATTTTGCTGAGGAGAGTCTTGTAGGAGACGCCGAGCTTTTCGGCGGCGCGGGTCTTGTTCCACTTGGTCTCGCGCAGGGCATTCTGAATCTTGAATCGTTCGACGTGCGCGACTGCGCGCTGCGACACCTCGTCGAGAGGACCCTCCCACAGAAACTGCTCTTCCAGCATCCCGACAGGCAGATCGGCGGGTGTCGGCCGCGCGGACGGAAGCTGCAGAGCCTCTGGGCCGATGTCAGGACCATTGGCAAGAATGGCGGCTCGTTCGATCGCGTTTTGCAGTTCGCGGACGTTGCCGGGCCAGGAATAGGTTTCCAGCCGAGCGCGAGTGTCCGGAGTCAGTGCAAGCGAGGGCTTGTGAAATTCACGCCTGAAACGCTCGAGAAAATGTTCCGCGAGCAGCAGCACGTCTTCTCCGCGCTCGCGCAACGGCGGAATCGTGATGGGCACGGCCGAGATGCGAAAGTAGAGATCCTCTCGGAACGTTTTGTCGGCGACAGCGGCTTGCAAGTCCTTGTTGGTGGCCGTCACGATCCGCACATTGACTTCGATCGATTGCGTGCCGCCGACGCGTTCGAAACGCTTTTCCTCAAGCACGCGCAGCAACTTGGTCTGCATCGAGAGCGGCAGCTCACCGATTTCGTCCAAGAAGAGCGTGCCGCGGTGAGCGAGTTCAAGCTTGCCTATCTTGCGCGCGCCGGCGCCGGTGTACGCGCCGCGCTCGTGGCCGAACAGCTCGTTCTCGATCAACCCCTCAGGAATGGCCGCGCAATTGAGGGCCACGAACGGCTGCTCGGCACGCGGGCTCAGGTGATGGATGGCCCGAGCGAAAAGCTCCTTCCCGCTGCCGCTCTCGCCCAGCAGCAGCACGGTTGAGTCTGTCGCAGCTACGCGCTGCGTCATCTGGCTGGCCTCTTTCATCGCCGGATGTTCACCGACGATGCGCGGAAAACCGTACCGCTCCGCGTACTCCTCACGCAGCAGCAGATTCTCGCGGAGCAGCTCTTGCTGGCGGGCAGCGCGTCCGAGGAGAAGCTTCAAATGATCCAAATCAACCGGTTTCTGGATGAAATCGAACGCTCCTTCTTTCATGGCGGTGACGGCTTCGTCCACCGAGCCATACGCTGTCATGATGATCACGGGAAGCGTGGGCTCGGCGCGGCGCGCTTCGCGCAGCACGTCGAGGCCGGAATTGCCGGGAAGCTTCAAATCGGAGAGAACCAGCAGATAGCGGCGATTGCGAACTTTATCGATCGCGGCGCGGCCGTCGGGGGCCTCTTCCACCGTGTAATCGGAGCGTTCGAGCGCCTTGCGGAGCATGGCCCGCAGCTCGACTTTGTCCTCGACCAGTAGGACAGGTTCCATCAGGCGATGTTCTTAGCGGGCCCAACCGGGATCGCCGCCGGACTTCCGCAGGTCCTCTTCAGCGTCCGAGATTGCCTGCTGATCGGCGTCGATCTGGGCCTTCATTTTGTCGATGTCGGCGGTCTTGTTGTTGATGTCGCTGCGAGTCAGCCCCTGCTGCATGCCTTTCATGGGGTCGGTATAAAACTGGGTGTTCAACTGACCGAGCTCCCGCTGCATGACATCGAGATTGGCCTGATCCTGTTCGAGCTTGTGCCGGAGCTGGACAAATTTCTCGCGCCAGGACTTCTCGTCGCCGGCGGGTTTGGCCGCGCCACCCTGGGCGCTTTGGTCGCCGCTGGAAGCGGCCGAGCTGCCTCCGCCGACGGTGGAAATGCCGCCCTGCGTCGGCATATCGTCATTCGTGAAGGTCTTGGCGCTCTTCGGAGCTTCCTTTTTCTGCTCGCGCGCCTTTCGGGCCGCCTCGGCAAGGGAATCCTGCTGAGGCGCCGACGCCGCCTGTGCTTGGCTTTGGCTCGACGGGGCGGCCTGCTGGTCCGTCTGCTGACTCCACGTGCTTGCCGGAATCGCAAGTACGGCTGCCACGGTCAACCACACGATTCTGCGCATGGCTTCGCCTCCTGAGGCGCATTCTGGGGTGCGCCGTAGCTACCAGTCTAGATGCTGGCCGCTTGGGAAGGGAATAGAGAGGGCGACCGCTCCTGCCTCAAAGGTAACCACAGGAGGAACTCCGCTCCGCCGTCCGCCCGGTTGCGGGCCTCGATGCTGCCGCCGTGCTGCAGGGCCACCTTTTGTACGACGGCCAAACCGAGGCCTGTGCCATCGGACTTGGTCGTGTAGAAGGGGAGAAATATCTTGGGCAAGTCCTGCTCCGGGATTCCCGGACCGTTATCCGCCACACAGATGCGCTGCCATTTCTTGCCGGCGAGATCCTCGATCGTGCCCGAAATGGTCACGCAGGGCGTTTCACGGGCTACGCTGGCTGCCTCAAGCGCATTGCGCGTGAGATTGACGAGCGCCTGCCGCAGCAGCGCCTCGTCGCCAGGCAAGTCTGGGAACGTGCCTTCGCAGACGACTTCGCACTGCGGCGCCGTTTCGCGCAGCTCTTGCGCCACGCGCTCGACCAGCGCCTGCATTGGAACGGTTTCGTAGCAGATTTCGAGCGGCTTTGCGAACTTCAAGAATTCGGTTACGACGTGCGTCAGAGAGCGCGTCTGATCGAGAATGCGTTCCGCGGAGTCCCGCGTTTCGCCGGCCTGCGCCTCACTGCGGATCATTTGCGCGTAACCTGAAATCGTGGCGAGGGCATTCTTGAATTCGTGCGCGATGCCGGCAGACATCTCCCCCAGCGCGGCCAGATTTTCTTTCCAGCGGATCTGCTTTTGAAGAGCAGTCAATTCCGTCAGGTCGCTCATGAGGCAGAGCGCGCCGCTGACCTTCGTCTCGACTTTTCGCGGCGGGTCCGACACGCGCGTGCGCAGGGCCGGCCGCGCGGCCTGGTAGATCGGGGAGATCGTGACGCCCAGCCGCCGGACTTCGCCTTCGGGCGTAATGTGCTCCACTTCATTGCGTTGGAACGTGTCTCCACGCTGGAGGCATTCCGTCAACATTTGCGCGAGACTCGAATCGCCACCGAGAAGTTCCTTGTAGGAGCGGTAACGCAAGGGCCGCATCCCGAGCGCGTCTTCCGCGGCCGGGTTGGTGGAGCTGATTGCGCCCGTCGCGCTCACCAGCAGGAGGCCGGTCGGCATGTTGCGCGTGACCTCCTCGGTCAAGCGCTCCGATTCTTGCGCGCGTTCCTGAGCCAGCATGTGCAGCCGAGCAAGTTCTTTCTCCTGAGCTCGCAACTTTTCGATCACGCCTTGCATGGACGCGGCCATGAATGCTGAGGCGTTATCCGATTCAGGCTTCGGAGTGGACCAGTCCCTGCGGAATTCCGCAGCCTCGGTGCGCATGAACTTCCGGGCCATGACGATCAGCAGCACCACTGCCCCCAACAACACTACGAATGCGATTCCCCAAGACATGAGTACGCCGGCCGGAATCGTGGGATGCGGATGCGCCGAAAACACGGGATTCATCAATGCACCATGAAGAACGACTGATACCAAGTCACCACGGGCGTTCCGAAAAAAGCCACGAGCAAAGCTGCCATGCCCAAAAACGTTCCGAAAGGCAGTTCATACGCGGAGTCTTTGCGCCGCGACACGATGAATGCGATTCCCAGCACGCTGCCGAGCAGCGATCCGACGAAGATCGTGAGAAGCGTCCGCTTGATTCCCAGAAACGCGCCGACCATGAGCATCATTTTGACGTCGCCCATTCCCATGCCCTCGCGCCGGCGCAGGCGGAAGTAGAGTTCCGACACGAGCCAGAGAACTCCGCTGCCAAGCGCCGCACCGAGCAGTGCGTCCGCAAACGAGAGGATCGGCGTCGGGGGAGAAACATGGAAGCCGCGGATGGCCAGCCAGGCTGCGGTGCCGTCAGAAGGCCTGATCGCAAAGCTGAGCGCAAGCCCGAGCGCCAAGCCCACAAAATTGACGACGTCGGGAAGGATGCGCTCGCGCAGATCGGTAAACACCAGCACGATCACGAGCGCCGAAAAAACGGCCCATTTGAGAGCGTCGATAGTCAGACCGAATGCCGAGTAGCAACCCCAGAACAGCAATGCCGTCAGCAGCTCGACGAGCGGGTACATCGGCGAGATTTTGGTCTTGCAGTCCCGGCACTTGCCCCCGAGCAGCAGCCAACTGACGACGGGAATGTTGTCGTACGGGCGGATCTTCGCGCCGCACTTCGGGCAGGCCGAGGAGGGCAGAACGATCGACTTCCGCTCAGGAATCCGGACGATACAGACGTTTAAGAAGCTGCCGATAATCAGCCCAAAGCAGAAGATGAAGACGCCAATGGCCGCTGCAGGGATCACTATTCGACTGTGCCACAGCAAGAAAAAGTGCTCAAGGCAGGGCGGCGCCATCGTGCCCGAGTGCTAACGCGCTGGCGTTTGGATGCGAGGTTATACTGCCACTGCCGCATCGATCGAAAGGGATTCATCCGGCAGGAGCCCTCATGAAGCGTCCGACGAAGATTCCGCCCCTTCGCATTCGCCAAGGCACGACGGACGATGTATCCACAATCATCTCGATGATTCGAGGACTGGCAAAATATGAACGTCTCGTGCCCCACCTTCGGCTGAGCGCCAAGCGGTTGCATCGCGACGGTTTTGGCAAACATCGCCGTTTCGGATCGCTGATCTGCACGCGTTACGAAAAGCCAGTCGGCTATGCAGCGTATTACTTCGCATATTCAACGTTCACATGCGGGCCGGTGCTCTTCGTCGAAGACATTTTCGTGCTGCCGGAGGAAAGAGGCAAGGGACCGGGCAGGGCACTGATGAAGGCCCTGGCGCGCTTCGCAGTGCGAAAGGGATGCGACCAGATGGAGTGGCTCGTGCTCGACTGGAACAGGCCCTCGATCAAGTTTTACGAAGGACTAGGCGCCCGGCTCGATAGGACGTGGGTCCTCACGCGTCTTACCGGCGCGAATCTTCGGCGCTTGGCTAGCAAGTAGTTGCGGGGCGACGTCGGGCCTCCTGCGGTATATTTCTAGTGCCGCTCTATGGCTTCCTGGTTCGAGCAAAGAATCCGCCGATACGAACACATGCGTTGGGCGCAGGAGCCCAACCGCCGCACGCTGCCGTTTGCTTGGGGGCTCGAGCATATCGACCTTACGGCAAACGGCGCGGACCCGCGCCAATTCCTCGCGCGGTTCGCGGAGAAGACCCTTGTGCGGAGCGATGAATGGTATGCCGCCGAACCTGCCAAGGATTACGCCCTTGCTAACGGCGTGTTGACGTTTTCGAGCGCGGTCGCGTCACCGTGGAGCGAGAACAACCGCGTGCACGGCCAGCTCTTTCGCGCCAAGCAAAAGGGGCCTGCGGTGGTCGTGCTGGCGCAATGGAACGCGCGCTGGGAGGAGCAGCAGAACGTCTGCCGGTGGCTGCAGCGGCTGGGAGTCACCGCGGTCAAGATGAGCCTTCCATATCATGATCGTCGATCGATACCCGGCCATCCGAGAGCGGATCATCTGGTCGGGCCAAATATCGGGCTGACGATGCAGGCGACGCGGCAGGCGGTGCTCGACGTACGGCGCACGCTTCGCTGGCTCGAGCAAGAGGGGTACGACGGGCTTGGAGTGCTCGGAACGAGCATCGGCTCAGCCATCGGATTCATCACCATGTGCCACGAGCCGGCGATTCGCGCCGGAGCGTTTTTGCACGCGTCGACTTATTTCGGCGAGGTCGTGGCGAGCGGGCTGACGACGATGAATGTCTGGGAGCCGATGGCTGCCGCGGGCGTCACCAACGATGAGCTGCGGCGCGTTTGGTCCCCCATCAGTCCGTTTCCGTACGTGCCGAAACTGCGCGGAGCGGGAAAGAAGATCCTTTTGATTACGGGCAGGTACGATCCCACATTCTTGCCGGAGCTTACGGAACAGTTGCTCGAAAAATTGCGGCGCGAGCGAGTTGAGTTCGAGCATTTGTCGCTGCCGTGCGGGCACTACTCGATGGGCGAGCCGCCGTTCAGCTATATCGCGGGATACCGGTTCGGGAAGTTCTTGCAGCGGGCGCTGGCGAAGCGAGGGTTGAGTTAGCGGAGAAGTGCGGCGAATGTGCCGTCGGCGACGGCGCGCGAGACCACTTCGATGTCCGGCGCGAGCGAGCGGTCGACGTCCACCCGGGTCGAGAGCGAGCGGACGATTTCATAAGCCTTCAGTGTCTCCGGCCCCGGCCGCAGCGGCGTCAGAAAATCAATGCCCTGGCACGCCGCGAGCAGTTCGATCGCGAGGATGTGCTGCAGGTTCGTCAGCAGCGGTTCGAGCCTGCGCGCCGCGCCCATGCCCATTGAAACGTAGTCCTCCTGGTTCGCCGAGGTGGGAATCGAATCGACCGAATGCGGCGCCGAAAGCGCTTTCATTTCGCTCGCCAGCGCCGCGGCGGTGACCTGCAGAATCATGAAGCCGGAGTTGAGTCCGGCCTCGCGCACGAGAAATGCAGGAAGCTGGCTCGTTTGCGGATTCGTCATTTGCTCGACGCGGCGCTCGGAGATACCGCCGAGCGTTGTGATGGCGACGGCCATCTGATCGGCCGCCATCGCCAGTGGTTGCCCGTGAAAATTGCCGCCGCTGATTACTTCACCGGTGTCCGCGAAAACCAGTGGATTGTCGGTGGCGCTGTTCATCTCGATCGTTAAAGTGTTTCCAACATGCGCCAAAGCATCGCGAACCGCTCCATGGACTTGCGGAGCGCACCGGAGGCTATACGGATCCTGCACGCGCGGGTCGTTGAGCGGCGAGCGGTGCGACTCGCGGATTTCGCTGCCGCTGTTCAGGCGAGCGATATTGCGCGCGGTGATCGCCTGACCGGGATGCGGTCGGACCGCCGCAATGCGCGCATCGTAGGCCGTGGGGCTGCCCCGAAGCGCGTCCAGGGAAAGCGCGACCGCCACGTCGGCGGTTTCTGCGGCGATCTCCGCCGCGCGCAGAGCGAGTACCAGCAGGGCGAGCATCGCCTGCGTACCATTCAGCAGCGCGAGGCCCTCTTTGGCGGCGAGGACGAGCGGAGCGATTCCGGCCTCCCGCATCGCTTCGGCCCCGGACACGCGCTGCCCCCGAAAGACGGCCTCGCCCTCGCCAATCGCGATCTGCGCCAGGTGGGCAAGCGGCGCCAAGTCTCCCGATGCGCCGACGCTCCCTTGTGAGGGGACCACGGGATGCACGCCGTGATTCAGCATGGCGATCAGCGTGTCCGCAACGATAGGGCGCACGCCGGAAAAGCCCTTGGCGATCGCATTTGCACGCAGCGCAAGCATGGCGCGCGTCGCCGGTTCGCTGAGCGGGGGACCGACACCGCAGGCGTGGCTACGCACCAGATTGAGCTGCAGGTGCCGGATTTCGTCGTGCGAGATGCGCCTGGAGGCCAGTTTGCCGAAGCCGGTGTTGATGCCGTAGACGACGGATTCGGTCTCGGCTAAATGCTCGATAACAGCGCGGGAGGCAGCCATGCGCTCTCGCGCTGCGGGCGAAAGCTCCGCTTCGGCGCCCTCGAATACGACGCGGTAAAGGTCCCCGAGGCTGAGATGCTCGCCGTCGATCTGGATCGGCGTCACGCCCGGATGCCCGTTCCGATGACGATTTCCAGAGGCATCGTGATCACGGAGCCGTCGGAGAGCTTTCGCAGTTCGGCGAAGATTTCCGCTTCGGCGCGAGCGCGCGCTTCGCCGGTCAGTTTCGCGACGAGCGGACGGAACGGCGCGGCAACCTCTGTGAATTGCTGCCAGTATTGCTCCGGCGGACCCAGCCACCGGCCGGTGATCATGCGGACCTCCTCGCTGACCTGCGCGAACCCAGCGGCCTCAAGACGGCTCTTCAGAAGGCCACGCTCGCCAAACATGAATGCATGGGGCGCGTCGGGATCGGGAGGAGGCACTTCGACGTACTTCGAGAGGATTCCGACCGTTGTCCCCAGGAAGGGCTGGTCCCTCCTGCCCCACACGACAAAGGCTACGCGCCCGCCGCGTTTCAGCACCCGGAGGCATTCCCGGAAAGCTCTCAACTGGTCAGGGAAGAACATGACGCCGAAACGGCACGTGACCACGTCAAAGGATTCATCCGCGAAGGGAAGCAATTCCACGTTGGCGACGCGAAACTCGATGTTTCGCAGTCCGCGCGCGCGGGCAAGTTCCTCGGCCAAACCGATCATTCCAGGCCCAAGGTCGCTCGCGACCACATGACCGGAAGGTCCGACAGCCTCCGCGATCGAAAGAGCCGGATCGCCCACACCGCTGGCGAGGTCGAGCACGTGCATCCCCGGTCGAAGTTGCGCTGCTTCCAGAAGGGCCTCGGTGGCGCCCCGCGTGAAAGCCGAGAGCGGGGCCTGCCATTTCCGCCAGGCGGAAACGGTCGCTTCCTCGGTCCATTCCTCGCGAAGCCGTTCTCTGTATCTTTCGACTTTCGCGGGATCGGCTGCACTCATGGCCCTCTCTCCTTTCGCGCCTCCGGCTCGTCAGCGGACGAGGAGCGGCTGCGATGGGCACGCGGAAAATAGCGTTGGTACTTATCGGGCAGAGATTTCGGGCGGCCCTGCCGGTCGCAAATCACGTGCAGCGTTTCCCCCGTCGCGATGAGTTCACCCGACGCCTGGTTGAAGATTTCGTAGCCGAAGCGGATGGTCCGGCGCTGGGAATCAGCCACCCGCGTGCGAATGGTGAGAACATCGTCATACCGCGCAGGCTTCTTGTAGCGGCACGAAGCTTTGGCAACGACGATGAAGGTATCGTCCAAACTTTCCATCTGCTTGTACTCGAATCCGAGCTGGCGGCACAGCTCGACGCGGCCAACCTCAAACCAGACCAGATAGTTGGCATAGTACACCACGCCCATCTGGTCCGTCTCGGCATAGCGGACGCGAATCGTGGTGTCGGCGTAGTCCGGAATGGGTTGCGGCATCTGCGCGGTTATTCGCCGCTCCATTTGGGGGCGCGCTTTTCGAGAAAGGCGGCGACGCCCTCGCGGAAATCCGGAGTCGCCCGGATGTCGGCGTTGGCTTCGATGGCGACCTCGAGCTCCGCGCGGATGGCGGCCTTGTCGAAACTCAGAAGCAGCTTTTTGGTTTGCGCGACGGCTGTGGGGCTGGCGGCCAGCAGCACGCTGGCGATTTCTTTCGCGCGCGGCATGAGCGATTCTGCCGGGACGACTTCGGTGATCAGGCCGATGCGGTACGCCTCGGCGGCATCGATAAGGCGGCCGGTCAGGAGCAGGTCGCGCACGTTTCGGTCTCCGATCCTGCGTCGCAGAAAAACGGACACGAGCGCGGGCATGAATCCGAGCTTGACCTCGGTGTAGCCGAATTTTGCCTCGGGGACGGCGAGGGTAAAGTCGGCGAGCGTTGCGATTCCGCAGCCGCCGGCAATCGCGGCGCCGTTTACGGCGGCGATCACCGGTTTCGGAAAGCTGTAGAGACGGTACAGCAGCTTGGTTACTCGCCGCGCGTCTTCCAGATTTTTCTGCTGTGTTTGCCGCGCCAGATGCTGCAGTTCGTCCAAGTCCATGCCCGCGCAAAAGGCCTTTCCCGATCCCGTGAGAATTACGACCCTGGCCCGATTTTCCTCGGCCCGTTCAAACGCTCCCAGAAGGTCCGTGATCATCTGGGCCGAGATTGCGTTCCGCTTCTCCGGCACGGTGAGGGCGATCGTGGCGATGCCTGCTTGGTCTTGCTGATATGTCAGCGTCTGGTAGCCCATCGGTGCGAAACTCCAGTGGCTAGTTTGATTTGGCGGCTTCAGCGTTGTGCGCGTATTTCTCGCGCAGTTCGCCCGTGATCGCGCAGGCAATCGCGAGCGATTTGGCGTCGATCCCCGTAGCCACGCCGCGCGCCGCGAGCGTCGCGAGGACCGTCTCGGTAGGAATATTGCCTACCAACTCGTCGCCGGCAAAGGGGCAGCCGCCCAATCCAGTGAGCGCGCCGTCGAATCGTCGGCAGCCTGCTTCATATGCCGCGAGAACCTTCTCGGCGGCGCCTTCGGGACGGCTGTGCAGGTGAACGCCGATTTCGACGCCCGCCACACAATCCTGGATTTCGTTATAGAGGTGCTCGACATCTTCCGCCGATGCAGTTCCCACCGTATCGGCGAGGGAGACCGTCCTCACCCCGATATCCTTCAGCCAGACGAGAGTCTCTTCGACGATCTCGGGTCCCCACGGCTCGTCGTAGGGATTGCCGAAAGCCATCGAGATATAGACGACAAGGTTCCTCTTCGCCGCCTTCGTCTCGCGCTGGAGCTTTTGAACCAGGTCCCGGGATTCCGCGCGGGACATGTTGGCGTTGGCGCGCCGAAAGTAAGCCGAAACGGAGTAGGGGTAACCAATGGTCGTGACGCCCGCTGCGGCCAGCGCGCGTTCGAGTCCTTGGGCATTGACCACGATGCCGATGATTTCCGGCGCCGCACCGGAAGGCAGCTTCACTTTGCTCAGCTCTTGCATTACAGCTTCACTATCCGCCATTTGCGGGACGTGCTTGGGTGACACGAAACTGACGGCGTCAATGTGAGAAAAGCCGAGGGTCACCAGGCGCGTCAGGTATTGAACCTTTTCCTGCGTAGGGATTACGTGAGGCAGGCCCTGCCAGGCATCTCGGGGACACTCGACGATCGTGACGGCATCCGTCATGTTTTGGGTATCCACGGATTGTCGTAGATGCGCCTCGCGTACCAAAGCAGAAGTATTCCCGTCACCGCAGAAATCCCCATCAGCCACGGGAACACGGCTGGAATCTGGCGGCGGAGCGCCTCGGCCACAGCCGCAAGCGCGGCGATGACGATGCCGACGCACCCGACAAAGAAAGACACCTCGTAGATGAACCAAAGCCCCGAAGCGGAGAATTTTGCCCGATGCGTAAGCGCCAACGACGCAAACAGCGCAATAGCGCAGGGTGCAATGAACAGCAGCGTCAGCGCCAATCGATACGGGCCGTTGTTCTTTCGATCGGACGCGACCGTGACCATTTAGGTTTGGAGCACTCCCGTTTTGAATTCGCGAACCTCGGGATTAAGCGCCGCGCATTCGAGGGCCTCGATCAAGGCCTCGCGTGTATGGGCCGGATCGAGGATCGCATCGACCCACAGGCGCGCGGCCGCATAGCGCGGATCGGTCTGATGCTCGTATGTTGCGCGGATGGACTCATGCAGGTGCTTCTTGTCGGCCTGGCTGAGTTTCTTCCCTTCGCGCTCAAGCTGCCGGATTTTCAGCTCGACAAGCGTGCCGGCCGCGGAATCGCCGCTCATCACCGCGTAGCGCGCCATGGGCCAGGCGAACATGAACCGCGGATCGTAGGCCTTGCCGCACATCGCGTAGTGACCGGCGCCGAAGCTGCCTCCGCAAATCACCACGATTTTGGGGACCACGCTATTGGCGACGGCGTTGACCATTTTCGCGCCTGCGGCGATGATGCCGCTCCATTCCGCCTCCTTGCCGACCATGAAGCCGTTCACGTCGTGCAGGAAGATCAGCGGAACCAGATTCTGATTGCAGTCGAGGATGAAGCGGGCTGCCTTGTCCGAGGACTCGGTGTAGATCACGCTGCCGAATTCGACACGCCTCTCGCCCGTGCCCGGGGCGGAGACGGTGACGTGCTTCTTCTGGTTCGCCACGATGCCGACCGCCCAGCCGCCGATGCGCGCGTAGCCGCAGAGCACCGTCTGTCCGTATTCGGCTCGATACTCCTCGAACCGGCTGCCATCCACGATGCGGGCAATGACGTCCCGCATGTCGTATTGCTTCGAGGCGTCCGCCGTAAAGATTCCGTAGATGTCTTCGGCTGGGTGCGCTGGCGGTTCGGCCGGCGTGTGATCGAAGGGTGCGCCCGGCCGATGACCGATCTTGTCGACCAGAGCGCGAATCCGCGCGATGCAGGATTCATCGCTTGGCTCCCGGAAGTCGATCGTGCCGCTGATCTGCGCGTGCATCTTGGCGCCACCCAGTTCTTCGGCCGACGCCTGCTGACCGATGGCTGTTTGGACGAGCGCGGGACCAGCGACGAAGAGGCCACTTCCTTCGGTCATCAAGATGTGGTCGCACATCACCGGCAGGTACGCTCCGCCCGCGACGCACAGACCCATAATCGCGGCAATCTGGGAAATCCCCATGGCGCTCATGACGGCGTTGTTGCGGAAGACGCGGCCGAAATCGTCGGTATCCGGAAATACCTCGTCCTGCAGGGGAAGAAACACGCCGCCTGAATCGACCAGATAAATCGTGGGGATGTGGTTCTCGATGGAAATGTTCTGGGCGCGGATCACCTTCTTGGCGGTCATCGGGAAAAAAGCGCCGGCCTTCACAGTCGCGTCGTTGGCGATGATCATCACGCGGCGGCCAGCCACGCGACCGATGCCCGTGATCACGCCCGCAGCGGGCGCGCCGCCCCATTCGGCGTACATTTCAAACGCGGCGTAGATTCCTGTTTCGAAGAACTCCGTGCCGGGGTCGATCAGCTTTGCAACGCGTTCGCGCGCCGTGAGGCGCCCTTTCTTGTGCTGCCCCTCGATGGCTTTAGGCCCGCCACCAAGCTTAATCGTTTCCTCCTGGTTCTTGATTTCCGTCAGTCGGGTCACCATCTCGCGGTGGTTCTTCTGGAACGCGGCGGATGCCGTGTCCACCCTCGAGTCGATCAATGTCCCCGGCACAGGACGGGAGGCTTCGAGTTTGCTCTTCGTTGCCACATCAGGCTCCCTGGCGCGCCGCCACGCGCTGCCGGATGAAGTCCACAATCGCCTGCGTCGGCGTACCGGGAAGAAAAACTTCAGCGATTCCAACTTGTTTCAGTCCCGGGATGTCTGCCTCGGGAATGATTCCACCGATCAACACTGTGACGTCGCTCATGCCCTTGGCGCGCAAAAGTTCCATGAGGCGAGGGCAGAGCGTATTGTGAGCTCCCGAGAGGATCGAAAGACCAATCACGTCGACATCTTCTTGCAAGGCGGCCGAGGCAATCATTTCCGGAGTCTGGCGGAGGCCAGTGTAGATCACTTCCATGCCGGCGTCGCGGAGCGCCCGAGCGATCACCTTGGCGCCGCGGTCGTGGCCATCTAGCCCGGGTTTCGCGATCAACACGCGTATCTTCCTGCCGGACATGTTGGTGCAAGAATACTTCAAATCGCCATGAAATGCGTGCCGGGTCGTACAGAAAGGGCGTGAGCCGCATCCCTCATGTAATGGTGGTTTCTTCGTAGGTGCCGAAGATGTCGCGGAGCGCGTCGCAGATTTCGCCGAGCGTGGCGTAGGCCTTCACCGCCTCGAAGATGTGGGGCATGGTGTTTTCGTGGCTCGCGGCGGCTTTGCGGAGCAAGCTCAGGCGACGCTGCACCTCATCGTTGGATCTTTCGCCGCGCAGGGAGCGCAGCCGATCTGCCTGGCGGCGCGCAACCGTCGCGTCGATCTGCAGGGTCTCAATCGGCTTTTCCTCCGTGAGGAACTCGTTCACGCCGACAATGATCTTTTCCTGCCGGTCCGCCGCTAGTTGGTAGCGATACGCTGCATCCGCAATTTCGCGCTGCGGAAAACCGCGCTCGATGGCCGCCACCATGCCGCCGAGCGCATCAATGCGCTCGATATAGTCGCGTGCCCCGCGCTCGACTTCATTCGTGAGTGTCTCGACAAAATACGATCCGCCGAAGGGATCGGCGGTATTCGTGACGCCACTCTCATACGCCAGGATTTGCTGCGTACGCAGGGCGATGGTGGCGGCCGCCTCGGTGGGCAGAGCCCAGGCTTCGTCGAGCGAGTTCGTGTGCAGCGATTGCGTGCCGCCCATCACGGCCGCAAGCGCCTGGACGGCGGTGCGGATCACGTTATTGTATGGCTGCTGCGCCGTGAGCGAGCAACCCGCCGTTTGCGCGTGGAATCGCAGCGCCCAGGAGCGCGGAGTCTTCGCTTGGAATCTCTCGCGCATCACGTGGTACCACAGCCGCCGCGCCGCGCGGTATTTCGCGATCTCTTCGAAGAAATCGTTGTGCGCGTTGAAAAAAAACGAAAGCCGCGGCGCGAAATCATCGATGTCCATTCCCCGCGCTACGCAGTGATCGACGTACTCGATTCCATCCCTCAGCGTGAAGGCCATCTCCTGAATCGCTGTGGAGCCGGCCTCGCGGATGTGGTAGCCGCTAATAGAGATCGGGTTGAATTTCGGAGTGTGCTTCGCGGCGAACTCGATCGTGTCCGTCACCAAACGCATCGACGGCGCGGGCGGATAGATGTACTCCTTTTGCGCGATGTATTCCTTCAGGATGTCATTTTGCAGGGTTCCCGAAATCTCTTGCCAACTAGCGCCCTGCTTTTCGGCCACGGCCAGGTACATGGCCCAGATCGGCGCGGCCGGCGAATTGATGGTCATTGAAGTGGTCACGTCAGTCAGGGGAATCTGCGCGAAGAGCGCTTCCATGTCTGCGAGCGAGCTGATCGCCACTCCGCAATTCCCGACCTCGCCCTCGGAGAGCACATGGTCGGAGTCGTAGCCCATCAGCGTAGGCAGGTCGAACGCCACCGAGAGGCCGGTTTGACCTTGGGAAAGGAGGTAGCGAAAGCGACGGTTCGTGTCTTCCGCTGTTCCGTAGCCGGCGAACTGGCGCATCGTCCACAAGCGGCCACGGTACATCGTTGGATGAATGCCGCGGGTGTACGGAGGTTCGCCCGGTTTGCCCAGGTCGCTGTCCGCGTCCCAGCCCGTGAGGTCCGCCTGGGTGTAGAGCCTGCGGATCGGGTGGCCCGAAACAGTCGTGAAAAGGGTAGAGCGTTCGGCAGATTTCGCGAGCGTGGGCTTCAGAGTCGTTTCTTCCCACTCGCGCTCGCCGGGGGATGGCCGTCGCGGATCGCTGAGAATGGGAGGCGAGACGGAATTCTGACTCTTCTCACGCGCCATGTTTCGCCTCCTGGCGCTCAATTCTACCTAATGTCCGGCCTTTTCATCTGCATCGAGCGCTCCGGGGATGTTCGGCACGCGCGAGATGCTGCCCTTGAGCGCGTCGGCCAAAGTGATGTCGTTCACCTCGAGCGTGCGGCCCATCGCCTGATTGAAGTTCAGTTCCGCTTCAATGAGGTTGATCCGGTCGCGCAGCTCGACTCCCTGGGCCGCCGTAAGCAGCTGTTGCTTCTGGACCACAGTGAAAGCCGTTGACGTGCCAAGTTGAAGTCTCTTTACTTCGTCATCGTAGCTCTGCTGCGCGTAGACCCGTGCCTCTTCGGCGGCCGCGATGGCCGCGCGGTCCTGCTCCAGAGTGATCAGGGCTTGGCGGACGTTCAGCACGATCGTGTTCTGAGTTTGCCTGTACTCTGTCTCCTGTTGTCTCTCGTTGAGTTGCGCCGTGGCGTTGTTCGCCTGCGCTGCGCGGTTGCGGACCGGGAGCGTCAAGTTGAGCCCAGCCTCCAGAGTCGGATAGCGTGCGCGGATCATATCGTTCCAATCGTCCGTAAGTCCCTCGTGGATGGCCGCCTCTGGAGCCGTAAGCGCCGTGCCTACATATCCGGTCGGGATGGTGCCAGCGGGAATGGTCCCGCTCGTGGCAAAAACGGGCTCGCTAGCCAGGAATTCTCCTGTTGGAGTTGTCGGATGTACGACGCCTGCTAGACCGGTCGCCTGGTATTCACCGAAGAGGTTGAGCGTCGGCAGCAGTGCATTCTTCGTGGCCTTGACTTCGACGGCGGCGTTTTTCAAATTGAGCTCCGCTTGCTGGAGTTCCGGCCGTTTTTGCCAAGCTTCTTTTACGGCGTCGGGGAGAGATATGTTCTCGTTCACCGGGTTGAAAATGGCGGTCGTCGGAACGATTTCAACGCCCTGGAGCGGAGCTGCGAGCGGATCCTTGGTAATCGCGACGAGCAAGGTGGTTTCATCCAGCAATTGGGTCGTCTGAGCCTGCACCAGAGCCTGCTGGTCGGCAGCGAGTTGCGATTGGGCGGTGATCACATCCAGCGGAGCCATCGTTCCTATTTCGAGCTGCTTCTTGTTGTTTTCGTAGAGTTGTTGATCTGCCGCGACAGCAACCTGTTCGACCTTTACGTTCTCTCGCGCGTACACGAGCTCCCAATAATATGTGGCGACTTGCGTGACCGTGGTAATCACCTGCTGGGCAAACTGTGATTCGCCGACCTTAACAGTGTTCTTCGCCTCGATAATGTAGCGCTCGTTGGGAACCTTCCCGAAACCGTTCAAGAGCGGCTGGATCAGCTCGACCGTCAGCGTGGATTGTTCGTACGGGTTGAAAAGGTCGAAGCCCCCGAAGTTGGTCGACGTGCGCGAGTTATTGAACGAGACTTGCGCCTCAGTTCCGGTGGCGAAGCCCTGCAAGTAGCTAAAGTTCCCCGTCGTGACGTGGTCCTTCAGCGCCACAGGAGATGTGATCTCGGTGGTGATGCCAGCGAAAATTGGGTTGTTAATCGGTGTGACCGACTGATCGACAGACAGATTGCTCGTAACCGTCGGGTCGAATTGATAACCGGCGGCGGCCAGCCGGCTGTTCGCTCCCGACTTCGCATAGAGCAAATTGGCCTCGTCCAGCCACGGAACGTATCGCTCGACCGCGATGCTGAGATTATTCTCCAAGCCCAGCGAGATCGCGTCTTCGAGACTCAGGTTCAACTTTCCGTTCGAGATCAGTTGGTCGATCCGCGGGGAATTGATCAGGACCGGCTTCGGCGAAGCGATGGGCTTGTACGGAGCAATGACATTGGGGAACCATCCGGGACCTTTCGAATAATCCGGCCCGAGGCTCAACTTGCGGCTCTGATCACTCGCAGGCGGCGTGGGTTGAGATTGGGGCGCCGGGGCGGGCGCAGTTTGGGATTGCGCGTAGATCGGCGAGACCGCCAGGGAAACTGCGGTCAGAATTACGAACGCTGCGTGCGTTAGCCTTGCACTCATTATGTTCTTCCTCTCCAAGGATCAAGCCTTTTCAGATGTGTGCGTAACCCCAAACCATTGAAACGTGCCGAAACCCCGATTTGTTTCAAAAATAGCCCGCTTGGCCGCGTCCCCAGCTACGCTGTTCCCTCTGATGCCGAGAGATTGGGTGGGAGTTTAGACGCTCAGCCGATGGTGCTGGGAAGCTGGCGCGTGCGTTCAACCGGGCGGACACGAAAGTGTAGCATCCGCAATTCAGGGTGACAATTACCGGCACTGCGCCGCTATCCGCCGATGGAGGTGCCGCGCTCGCCGGTCCCGCGTTGACACCCAGCTTTGGTACGCTCTACCATCGCCTCGCGTGGTCCCGACGCCCATGTTCGCTTGCCGCCCATCCAACTCGCACGGCCCGCTCCGTTCCCCTGGGACGCGCCGCCGGTCCGTCGCGATAAGCCGCCTTCTCTACCTACTGGTAATCCTAAGTGTCTTCGCGGCAATGGCGTTGAGCACCCGTGGGGAATCGGCCGACCAAGTGGCCGCCCAGGCAAAGGCGACGGGATACGTCACTGATCTCGCTGGAGTCTTAAGCCAAGCGGGCAAGGATCAGATTAGCGGGCTTTGCACTGAGGTAGCGCAAAAGACGCAGGCAGAGATTGCGGTCATCGCAATCAAGTCGCTAGACGAGCGTCCGATCGAAGAGTACGCGCGTGACCTCTACGAGCGCCTTGGGCTTGGTCCAAAGGGCTTAGGCCGCGGGGTCTTGATACTTTTCGCCGTAAACGATCACCGTGACCGCATCGAGGTAGGTTACGGGCTCGAGGCCATTCTACCGGACGGAAAGAATGGGTCATTCCTGCGGGAAATCGCTCCAGATCTGCGCGCCGCCAATTATGATGCAGCGCTGCTTCTCGTTACGCGACGCGTAGCGGATGTCATCGCAGCAGACAAAGGTGTCACGCTTTCGGGTGCGCCAGTCACGGCTCCGAGCGCGCCGGGCTCTGGTGAAGGGTTGCCGAGTGCGATTGGGTCGATTCTTACATTGATTATTTTCATTTTCGTCTTCGGGGGGTTCTTGGGACCGATTCTCTGGGCGATCTTTGGTCGTCCTCGCACCACTGGACGTGGGGGAAGGTGGACTGGCGGCCCACCAATTGGCGGATGGGGCGGCGGCGGCTTTGGCGGAGGCTGGAGCGGTGGGGGCGGCGGAGGATTTGGAGGGTTTGGCGGCGGCGGCTTTGGTGGGGGATTCGGTGGAGGCGGCGGCGGGGCGAGCGGAAGTTGGTGACGCGGGTTGCTCTGAGAGGTGGTAGAGCGTGGAAACGAAGCTAGACGAACTGGTCAAACGGCTGAAATCAGCGGCAGGGGAGAATCTCGCCGCCGTCGTGCTGTACGGCTCTGCCGTCACCGGCGAGTTCCAGGAGAAGCACTCGGATTTGAACATACTCTGCATCGTCGCGCAGGCGGGCCACGCCGAAATCGAGGATCTGCATCCCGTGGCCGAATGGTGGATGCGACAGGGCAACTCCGAGCCGCTGGTCTTCACGATGGACGAACTGACGCGCTCGGCCGACGTCTTCGCGATCGAGATGCTCGACATGAAACGGCACCATCGCATGCTGTACGGCGCCGATTTTCTGGAGCAGCTTGAAGTGCCAATGCGGCTGCACCGAGCGCAGGTGGAGCACGATCTGCGAGTCAATTGGCTGAGGCTGCGGCAGGCGATTCTTGCAGCGCCTCAAAGGAAGAAAGCTCATTTTGGAATCATGCACGCCTCGCTGCCGACCTTTTGCGCCCTGTTTAAGCACGCGCTGATTGCGCTGGGCCAGCCGATGCCTCATGGCAAGCGCGCTGCCGTCGATGGAGTCGCTGCGCTGACGGGCGCCGACCCCTCGGCGTTCCACGCGCTGCTCGAGTTCCGCGAGGGGAAGCGAAAAGAGCGGGACATCGATATCGAAGGGACGTTGCATGCGTATCTAGAGTTTGTGGACGTGGCCACGGGCGAAGTGGACCGCCGTCTCGACAAAGTATAAGCATTCAGCGCCAGATCTCTGGCGGGAGGATCCTGATGAAGGCATTCGTCGGAGTGATTGTGGTTCTGCTGATTCTGGGCCTGATGGTGGGCGGTATGTACGTCTCGCGCCGCAATCAGATGGTCACGCTGAATGAAACCGTGAAGTCCGACTGGGCGCAGGTAGATGTCGTTTTGCAGCGGCGCGCCGATTTGATTCCGAATCTTGTCGAGACCGTGAAGGGTTTTGCGGCTCAAGAGCAAACCGTTTTCGACGACGTGGCGAAGGCGCGAACTCAGTACCTGAACGCGCAGACACCCGCGGACAAGATCGCAGCGAGTAACCAACTTTACGGAATGGAAATGAAGGTTTTGGCTTTAGCCGAGAACTATCCGCAGCTCAAGTCGAACGAAAACTTCCTGCGCCTGCAGGACGAGCTGGCGGGCACCGAGAATCGCATCGCCGTGGAGCGCAAGCGCTACGACGACGCGATTCAGGACTACAACACATATATCGGCCTGTTCCCGAATAACATCTTTGCTGGCTGGGCCGGATTCCAGCGGAACAACGCCTATTTTGCCGCTCCCGAAGCAGCGCGCGAAGTTCCCAAAGTGCAGTTTCCGGCTCCGGCAACTCACTAGCCAGGCACCGGTCTTCGCCTTGACCTCGCGCGCGGCGCGCGCTACGCTATTTTTGCGTCCCGAAACTTGATGAAACAAACCGTGCGAATTGCTGGAGGGCTCAGCGAGCTCTTCGGTCCCCTCGATGAGAACCTCAAATTCCTTGAATCTGCTTTGAATATCCGGACCCACCTAGTCGAGAACAACATCGAAATCGAAGGCGAACCGGCGCAGGTCGAGCGGGCCGCGCGCATTTTTGGCGCCTACAACGACCGCGTACGCGAGGGTGGCATTCCTGACAGCCGCGAGGTGAAGGCATTGCTTCGCGTGGCGGCGGAGGAGCCGACCTCGGCGCTACACGGCGCGTTTTCTCCGTCGCGCACACGTCCGCTCGGCCGGAAGAGCATCGCTCCCAAGAGCGCCAACCAAAAGCGCTACATCGAAGCGCTGGAAACCTACGACATGGTTTTCGCCATTGGTCCCGGCGGCACGGGGAAGACGTATCTTGCCGTGGCGATGGCTGTCTCGGCGCTGCTGGCGAAGCAGGTCAACCGCATCATCTTGGCGCGTCCGGCGGTCGAGGCAGGCGAACGGCTGGGCTTTCTCCCCGGCACGCTACAGGAGAAGGTCGATCCGTACATGCGGCCCCTTTACGACGCGCTCCACGATCTGCTCGAAGCGGATAAGCTTGAGCGCTTCCTCGAAAAAGACATCATCGAAGTCGCGCCGCTCGCTTTCATGCGGGGCCGGACGCTCAACGACTCATTCGTGATTCTCGACGAAGCGCAAAACACGACGAGCGAGCAGATGAAGATGTTCCTGACGCGCCTGGGCTTCAATTCCAAGGCCGTGATCACGGGCGACGTCACACAGATCGACTTGCCCGATGCGCGGCGTTCGGGCCTTGTTGAGGCCATCGAAGTTGTCGGCAAGATCGAAGGCATCGCGCTCGTCTACTTCGACGAACGCGACGTGGTGCGCCACAGTCTGGTTCAGCGCATCATCAAGGCCTACGACGAGTATTCGGGTGGTAGGCCTGGCGCTCCCGCGCTCGGACGCTCCACATAGCGGCTCGGCTCGGCGGGCTTCTGCATAGGAACGCCACCCTAAACGGAAACTATCTCCCATCATCACACTCTCAAGGTAAACTCACAGATTCGGCACTGATGCGGAAAACGCAGTGATGACCACGGCGCTCGAAAACTGGGCGGCACAAATCCGCGCGGGAGACATTCGCGCGATCTCCCGCGCCGTTTCCGCAATCGAGAACCGCACACCTGAGGCTGAATCGCTGCTCAAGGAACTGTTTCCCTATACGGGCCGTGCCTGCCGCGTCGGCGTCACCGGCGCGCCGGGAACGGGGAAGAGCACGCTGGTCGACAAGCTCGCGGCGCACTATCGCGCCGAAAAGAAGAGTGTCGGAATCATCGCGGTCGATCCGTCGAGCCCGTTCACAGGGGGCGCCATTCTTGGCGACCGCATCCGAATGCAAGGGCACGCGGCGGACGAGGGCATCTTTATCCGCTCGATGGCGACGCGCGGATATCTCGGAGGACTGGCGCAGGCCACGGGTGACGCGACGCTTCTCCTGGATGCAGCGGGCAAGGACATGATCCTGGTCGAGACCGTCGGTGTCGGACAGGGCGAAATTGAAATCGTTCGTCTGGCCGATTGCACGCTGGTCGTTCTCGTTCCGGGTATGGGCGACGATGTGCAGAGCCTCAAGGCTGGCCTCATGGAGATCGCAGACATTTTCGTGATCAACAAGTCCGACCGCGAAGGCGCCGAACGCTTTGAGGAGCAGCTTCGCGCCGTTCTGCAGCTCGTGCCGGAACGCGACGGCTGGAAGCCGCCGATTGTCCGCACCGTAGCCACCGGGAGCAAAGGCGTCGAAGAACTGGCGCGCCAGATCGCGCTTTTCCGCGAGCACGTTGCCCAGGCGAAGGACCGCCCGAAGAAGGAACTCGCATATTGGAAGGATTGGCTATTGCGCCTGCTTGAAAGGCGGCTGGTCGAGCGAGCCCTCGGCAATGGTATGAGCGAAGCGGAGTTTGACGCCATCGCTGGCCAGGTTTCAGCGCGGAAGAAGGATCCCTACGCCGCGGTGAATGAGATTCTTTCAAGGAGCCGCGCTTGAAACTTGGAGAGCTTGAGTTTCACGTCATTTCAGCTGGGCACCTGCTGCTGGATGGGGGCGCGATGTTCGGCGTGATCCCGCGCCCGATGTGGGAAAAGAAGATGCCGCCCGATTCCCGGAATCGAATCACGCTCTCGATGAACTGCCTTGTGATTCGCGCGAATGGCAAGCGCATTCTCGTCGAAACTGGCGCAGGCGACAAACTGAGCCCTAAGCTGCGCGAGATCTTTGGCCTCGACGGACCGTTACTGCTGGACGGCCTTCGCGCGCTCGACCTCCGTCCCGAGGACATCGATATCGTGGTCAATACGCACCTTCACTTCGACCACTGCGGAGGAAACACGCGGATCGAGCTGGACCAGGTCGTTCCTGCTTTTCCGAACGCCCGCTATTGGGTGCAGGAGGGAGAGCTCGACCACGCGATGCGTCCAACTGAGCGTGACAAGGCCAGCTATTTTCAGGAGAATTTCGCTCCCATCGGAGCGACCGGACAGCTTTCCATCATCGAAGGCGAGCACGTCCTCACTCCCGGCGTCGAACTGATCCGCGTGCCGGGCCA
The DNA here is from genome assembly GCA_035622585.1 of Candidatus Acidiferrum sp. Taxonomy (GTDB): domain Bacteria; phylum Acidobacteriota; class Terriglobia; order Acidiferrales; family UBA7541; genus Palsa-295. Next base: position 1,834 of record DASPVC010000056.1, on the reverse strand, counting down.
CACCGCGCACATGCAGTGCGTCAAACTCACCGGCGGCGGCAAAACTGCCTTCTTCTTCGCCGACCTGGTTCCGACGACGGCGCATCTCCCGCTTCCTTGGATTATGGGGTACGATCTTTTCCCCATGCTGACGCTGGAAAACAAGAGGCGCTGGGTTTCCGAAGCGATTCGCGAAGGGTGGATCGCCCTTTTTCCGCATGACGCCGCCGTGCCCGCAGCATACCTCCGCAGCCGTGACGGTCGATGGGAAGCGGAACCTGCCACTGTCGACTAGAACCGAGTGCTGCGAATCATTCGAAGCAGGTAATTCATCCCAGGAGCCGGAATGGTAACGAAGAAGCCCAAAACGATTGCGAAAAAAGAGCCTGTCAAGATCGGCATCATCGGCGGCAGCGGCCTCTATCAGATGGCTGGTCTGACCGACACGCGTGAAGTGCGCGTCAAGACGCCGTTCGGCGATCCCTCGGACGCATTCGTGATCGGCATGCTGGAGGGAGGGCGCGTCGCATTTCTCGCGCGCCATGGACGCGGCCATCTTTTTTCCCCGAGCGAAATTAACTATCGCGCGAACATCTGCGCGATGAAGATGCTCGGCGTCGAGCAAATCATTTCCGTGAGCGCGGTCGGCTCTCTACGCGAGGATCTTCCGCCCATGGACTTCCTGATTCCGGACCAGTTTTTTGACCGCACACGCGGCCGCAGGTCCACGTTCTTTGGTGATGGCGTTGTCGCGCATATTGCGTTCGACAAGCCGACGTGCAAACGCCTGTCGAAGTTGCTCGCCGAGGCCTGCGAACGCTCAGGCGTGAAGGCGCACAATGGCGGTACCTACGTCTGCATGGAAGGCCCGGCTTTCTCGACGCTCGCCGAGTCGCACACGTACCGCCAGCTTCGCTTTGATGTGATTGGCATGACGAATCTCACGGAAGCCAAGCTCGCGCGCGAAGCGGAACTTTGCTACGCTACGTTCGCCATGATCACCGATTACGATTGCTGGCACCCTGAGCACGACTCGGTGACAGTCGATATGATCATCGGCTACCTGAACAAGAACGCTGAAAACGCGCAGCGAGCCATTCGCGAGGCCGTCCGCACCCTCGGCGACGAGCGCGCTTGCAAATGCGGCTCTGCCGTGGCGCACGCGATCCTGACCGACCGCAAGAAAATTCCGGCAGCGGCGAAGAAGCGCCTCGCGCCCATCATCGGCAAGTACATTTGAGACATGCACATCTGACGATGCACGTCGAAGTCCGGCACGAAATCAGAATCGGATCTCCATCGCAGCCAATCTCGGGACGGTTGCTCTGCGCCGCCCCGCCAAACACGGATCGCTCATGTCACTTCTTGTAGTTGGATCGGTTGCATTTGACGCCATCGAAACGCCGCACGGAAAGGTGGACCGCACTCTCGGCGGAGCTGCCACCTACTTTGCTCTGGCCGCCAGTCATTTCACGCCAGTGCGCCTGGTGGGAATCGTTGGTGACGACTTCACGGCGCGGGACGAGGCCGTGTTTCGCGGCCGGAAAATCGATCTCACCGGTCTCGAGCGCGTTCCTGGAAAATCGTTCTTCTGGGCCGGCCGCTACAGCCAGAACATGAACGAGCGCACAACGCTCGCGACCGAACTAAATGTCTTTGCGAACTTTCGGCCCGATTTGCCCGAAGGCTACCGCGACTCCTCGCACATCTTCTTGGGGAACATCGACCCTTCGTTGCAGCGGTCGGTGCTTCAGCAACTGCGCCGCAAACCCAAAGTCGTCGGGCTCGACACCATGAACTTCTGGATCGAGCGCACGCCCGTCGAGCTGCGCGAAACGCTAAAGCATGTCGATAT
>DASPVC010000055.1:0-115179 GCA_035622585.1 Candidatus Acidiferrum sp. | reverse complement strand
ACGCGGCGAATCAAGGCGGCCTGAGCGACACGCAAATTTCCTCCGGCCTCAAAGAGGCCTTGCGGGTGGGCGCGACCAATGCCGTCAAGATCGTCGGCCGCCCCGACGGCTACTTCAAAAATGAAGCCGTCAAAATCCTTTTGCCGAAGAATCTGCGTCCGCTCGAAACGGGGTTGCGCGCCGTCGGCTACGGGCCGAAAATCGATGCGTTCGTCCTCAGCATGAACCGCGCCGCCGAGGCTGCGGCTCCTTCCGCAAAGCAAATCTTCCTAAACGCGATTCTCTCGATGAGCTTTGATGACGCTCGCAAAATTCTGAGCGGCGGCGACACAGCCGCGACCGACTACTTCAAAGCCAAGACCACTCCCCAACTGACCACGGCCTTTCGCCCCATCGTGAAACGAACTATGGCGAAGAATACCGTCACGCAGCAATACGACGCGCTTACCGCACAGGCCAAGAACATTCCGTTCATGAAGAGCGAGGACCTGGACATCACCGACTACGTGGTATCGAAAGCCCTCGATGGCCTGTTCTACGAACTGGGCCAGGAAGAAACCAAGATTCGCAAGGATCCCGCGGCTCAGACGACCAGCCTGCTCAAGCAGATATTCGGAAAATAGCTCCGCGCCCACATGAAGAGAAATTATCCGTTGTCGAAGGCGTACGGACTGCTCGAGCCGGGGCCAGTCGTGATGCTGACCACCGCAGCGAACGGTCGGCCCAACGTGATGACGCAGTCGTGGCACATGATGGTCGATTTCGAGCCGCCGATCGTGGCCTGCGTCGTCAGCAACCGGAATTTCACGTTCGACATTCTGCGAAAGACGAAAGAATGCGCGATCAACATTCCGACGGTCGAGATCGCGAAGCAAACCGTCGGCTGCGGGAACGTGTCCGGCAGAAGCGTCGACAAATTCAAGAAATTCCGCCTCACGCCCATGGCAGCGTCGCGCATCGCCGCGCCGCTCATCGACGAGTGCTACGCCAATCTCGAATGCAAAGTGATCGACGAGCGCTGGGCGGACGAATACAACCTCTTCATTCTGGAAGTCCTCAAGGCCTGGGTCGATAAGGCATGGATCGATTCCTCGCGCAAACATCCTCGGACGATCCACCATCTCGGATGGGGCCGCTTCATGGTCGCCGGCAAGACCATCAAGCTGCCTTCCAAAATGAAATAGACAAATCCGGTCGAGAGCGACCTCGAAGAGCGCGGGTGAGGCGAACGCCGCGGCCTACCGCGTTGTGGCGGGCTGCGGCGCTGGTGAAATCTGTTGCGGCACGATCGTGCCTTTTGGAGGCGCGGCAGGAGACGGCCTATCGGGCCGCGGGAATTCGAAGATGCCCCAGGAATCGGAAGCGACGAGGATGCGGTCAGGCTCGACGAGGATCGACGTCGGTTTCATCGAGGCCCCGCCCGGCGTAGTCAAATAAAAAATGTCGCGCCAGTTGCCGAAATTGTCGAAATGCACGAGCGTGTCGCTGATGGCGACCCAGGCTTCCTGCGTTTCAGGGTCCACGCCGACCGCCGTGATGACGGGCTTCTCGGCAGCGTGCTTCGAAGGATCATCGAGCTCGACGCGCAGCGTCGCGGTGGCGCGGTAGGTCCCGAAGCCCGGATGAAAGTGGCCAAAGCGGTCGAAGTTCTCTTCACCGGGCCTTCCGCCGAAATCGGGCCGGGGCCCTGCGCCGCCTTCGCCTCCGCCCCCGAATAGTCCCGGGATTCGTTCGTGAAAGCCGCCGCCGAATCCCAATCCGGGTCCGAACGCGCCGGGCATCAGGAGACCTCCGCCAAAATCCTGCGAAAAAGAGTTCGAGTTCAGCGAACTGAAAAGCGACGAGTCGTAACTCAGGACGCCTGAGGAATCATCGGCGTTGTAGGAGAGAACATCGCCCGGCAGGGCGGTTTGGTCCGAAGAGGAGGAAGAGGACGACGATGACGGTGAAGAAGACGATGAGGCTCCCGGCGCTCCGCCTCCTTGCCCGCGCTGGCCGCGCCGGGATCCGCCGGCCACGGAAAGGCTGGTGATTGAATGCAGGTCGGTCCACGCGGTGAATGTCTCCGGGCTCCCAAAACCCGACATTTTGTAGCCGAGATCGACCTCATGGCCGGTGCGCCCTCCGACCGGACCGAACGTCTCGGCGCCGATCACGGCGTTGTAGGCGGAATAGCCGAAGCGGTCGAATCTCTGGAGCGTGGGATCGGGAAGCGAGGTGAAAGCGAAATAGATGTTGCCCTTGGAGTCGCCGGTGATCCGGCCGCGATCCGTCACGGGCGGCGCCGCAGGCTGCCCGCTGGGCTGATTCGCCGGATCGCCGAACGTGCGAATGACGGCTCCTTTTTCGTCCATGATCTGCACGAGGCGCTTGGATTGGAGTTGAGTCACCGCGAATTGGCCGCCCGAAAGAGCCACGACCGAAGTAGGAGCATTGACCGGAATCGTGGCAACCGGCGAACCATCGGGCGCAAAAATCTTGATGGCGTTGGCGCCGCGATCGGCGACGAAGAGGCGATCGAGCGCGTCAACGTCGATGGAAACGGCATAGCGGATGGTGGTGCCGCGCGAGTTGGCGTTGGGAATGCGGTCAACGAGGGTTCCGGCAGCGTTGTAAATCAAGACTGAAGTGGCGGGCTCGGCGAGGACGAGATAGTGGCCGGCGGAGTCCCGCTTGAGCGCCTGCACGCCGGGACCCACATCGGGAAAGACCCGCGCTTGGGCCCGGAGAATATCGCGCAGGCCCTGCGCAGAAGCAGGCGGCGTGGCAGTCGCACCGCACACCAAAGCGCCTACGACACCGCAAAGAATCAGCCCTCTACGGCGCAACATGGCCCGCCTCACCCTCGACCCGGAAACCGGAGCTTTCGATCTTACTTACCCGGAACGACGCGAAAAGTTCCCGGCTGGTTGCCAGGGAAACAAGAAACAATGGGCGGGCAAGCTGTGTTCCGTGCGTTCCGCTGGCGGACCGTCGCAAGACGGGCACACGCGCGTCCAAAATGGCAATTGCGGCGAGTTCGCGATGCTATGATTTTTGGGGTGGCTCGCGCTACGCGCACGAGCCGCTCGGTGCAAGTGCACCGCGGAATTGTGTTCGGTCCAGCAGGCAGGTCTCCGGCCACTCGTTCACCCGCTCGCCATTCGCCGGAACGCGCAGGAGGCCAGAATCATCCCGCCGGAGGGCGGCGTGAGCAAGTCGTCACCAGCGAAAGACGGCGCGGACAAGCGGCGCAGCACGCGGCTGACGCTCGCCGTGCCGATCAAGGTAAAGGGCATCGACGCGCTGCACGAGCCGTTCACCGAGCAGACGCGCACCGTGATGGTGAGCTGCCACGGCTGCCGCTACGTCTCCCGCCACTACGTGACGAAGGGATCCGAGATCACTCTGGAGATTCCTCGCGGCATTCCCGACCGACCGCCGCGCATCGTGGCGGCGAAAGTGATCTGGGTCCAGCGCCCGAGCCACCACCGCGAGATGCTCTACATCGGATTGAATCTCGACGTGCCGGGTAACGTGTGGGACATCCCGATGCCGCCGGACGATTGGTTTCCACCGCCGGGCGAGCCGGTGTTCGTGCTGGAAGAGCCGCCACCTGCGCCCGCGCCGCCCGCGCCACCGCCGCCCACGCCGGTGACACTGACGGCGTCGTGGGATGCGAGCGAAATTCTGGTGATGGCGAGCCGCGCCGAGGGCCGAGAGGCGGAACTCGCAGCGGCGCTCGCGATGGCCAAGGCGGAAACTCCCACCGCTGTTGCCGTGCAAGTCCCGGAAGAAACGAAGGCCGCTCGGCCGGTGAACGACACACCGGTTTCCGACTCGATGGAACGGGCGCTGAAGGCGGCGATCGAACGGCTTTCGGAAGCGGCCGTTGAGAAATTCGTGGAGCGCGCGTCGGAGCGGATCGCGGAAGTCGTCGCCGAGGCGCAGCGCGCCTGCGAAGCAGCCACCGAACAGGTCGACGCTAAAATTGCAAAAGCGGTGCAGGACGCGCTCTCGAACGAAAACGGCAACCGGCACGGCCGCGCACGCCGCCGTCGCTGACGATCGCTGCAACGAGCGCGAAGGCAGCTTCGCGCCTGTCGTCTCCCAAGGATTCCAGAAAGGCCGCTACCAGTTCGGATTGCCGCAAACGAAATTCGCCGCGTCGGTGGTGTTGCCGCTGCCCTTGTAAATCGCCGCCTGCGGATACGGGCAGAGCGGGCGCGTATTGTCGATGGCGCCGCTCGTTGAATGAGTGGCGATGATTTGTTCTGGCGCGGTTTTGTTTTCGCGCCATTGTTCGAGAGCGGTCAGCACGTCGAACGTGTTCGGCCCCGCTCCGCCCTGGCAGTGCGTCATTCCCGGAACCATGAAGAGCCGTACGAATTCCCGGGTCTTCTCCGCTCCGCCCATCGCTGAAATAACGCTCTCGTAGTAGTTGATGCTGTTTCCCGGCTGGATCGCCTGATCCGCCCAGCCGTGGTACATGATCATTTTTCCGCCGTGCTGGTCGAATGCTCTCAAATTCGGATCGATGGCGTTGACGACCGAGCCGAGCTTTTGATCGGCCGTGCGCGTATCGCGGTCAACGTCGAACGTGGCGAAGTCCCAGTTGGGATTATCGAAGACCATGAAGCGGAAGAATCCGACGCCGATCGTGTTGGCCACGGGAGTCGAAAACGGCGAATCCCACAATAGCTCGCTGCCGGGCTCGAAACCGGGGAAGATTTGCTTGCCGTCGTTGTATTTCGCACCCGCATAAATTGACTGCACCGTTTTCACCTGCGCGGCAGTAAGACACGTGGGCGCGTCCGCGCCCGGGCACTGGAGGGTTTTCGGGTCGAACTTGCAACGCCGCGGATCGGCGATGATGCCGTCGAGCACGCCATCCTTCGAATCGCACGCGTCGAGCACCGCTTTGTGCAACACGGCAAATTTGGCGGCAGAAACGTATTCCGGCGCGCTCTCGCCATCTTTGAGCCTCACCCAACTGGTGTAAACGCCGCCCGCTTGCAAGTGCGTGATGTAGTTTGCCGGAGCGCCGGCGACGATGCCGTCGTAGTCGGCGGGATAGCGCTGCGCTTCAGTGAGGCCCTGCTTGCCGCCGGTCGAGCAGCCGTTCCAATAGGCGAGCTTTGCGGACTTGCCGTAGAACGCCGAAATGATGAGTTTCGAATCTACGGTCATTTCATGGACAGCGCGATAAGACCAATCGACGAGTTTTTCGGGATGCCCGAGCGCCCAGCTTTCGTCATTGCCGCTGGCGTGGCCGGTGTCTGTGCTTGCGGTGGCGTAGCCGCGATTGAGCGCCGCTGCAAGGGCGGTGTAACTGACTTGACCAATGAAGCCGCCGTTGCCGACGGCTTCGAATTTTCCGTTCCAGCGCGCCATGACGGGGAGCCAGACTTCAAACACGATGTGCGAGTCGCTGGTCGGCGCCGAGAAGGCGATGACGCGGCAGAACGGAGTGGAGACGACAAGCGTGCTGGCCGGACCGATGGGGCTGGGAGGAAGATCTATTTTCAGATCGGGAGGCGGATCGATCGCCGTCGCAGAGGTAACTGTCGCGTTGGGAATCTTGAGAGATGTCAGGCTATCGCATGATTGCTGGGCGGAGGCGCGCACGGATGTCAGCGCGAATGCGGTCAGAAGAAGTGCGAACGAGCAGGAAATCAAACGATGCTTCATGGAATGTCCCCCAGTACTGAAGAATGCCGCGTCGTTGCGTGTGACGTATACACCGCGCGCACAGGTCCACGCAAGTGGCAGCCGAGATTCATAGAAGACAGAAACTGACGGGACGCGGGCTACTGGCTGGTAAGCAGAAACGATGCGTACTGGCTGCGGTGCGCTGAATCAGGGGCGGATTCCGCCTGAGCGAAATAATTGTGCTCGTAGAGGCCGCGGTAGATGCGGCCGGCAATCTCCGAAGCGTGCGGGCCGCTGATGATGCGGCTGCCTCCGTGGAGCAGCACCACGACGACGATCCGGGGGTGGGCCTGGTCCGCGTAGGAAACGAACCAGCCGAGACGTCCGCCGAGGCTCTCGTCATTGCAGGTGCCGGTCTTGCCAAGATCCTGTTCGCCGTCCGGATCGTAGCTGCGGTGGGCAGTGCCGTACATGACAGCCGCCAACATGCCGTCGCGCAGATCGGGAAGCAGGGGCGCGATATCAAACTGCTCGCGCACGCGCGGGACGAAATTCTGCCGGTCTTCGTCCGTGCGGGGATATTGCAGGTAATACTGCGTGCCGCCGTTGGCAAGCGTCGCTTCAAGAGACGCGAGCTGAAATGGCGTGATGCGGATGCCTTCACCAAAGCTCGACATACGCGCGACGCCGCCCAAAGACGGCGGAGAAGGCGGCAGAAAACCGGGCTGCTCCTCGGGAATGTTGAAACCGACACGCTGGCCGAGGCCCAAGCGCTGTTCGTAACTGATGACGCGGTTAAAACCGAGCTGCGAACCAACCTGCTCGAAGAATTTGTTGTTGGAGTGCGCCATGGCCTCTGTGAGGTCCATGTAGCGGCGCTTAGCGACGCGAAGCATCGTGTCGCGCGTGATCACGCCTTCCTGAAGTCCCGCGATCGCGACAAACGGCTTGATGGTGGAGCACGGTTCGAAACCGGACGAGAACGCCATCTTCTGATTTACGACCGCGAGAACGCGGCCATTGGAGGGATCAACCGCGACGACGGAGCCCTTTTCGTGACCGAGGGCATCGACCGCGATCTCACGGACGACCGGATCATCATCTGTCGTGATGTCGTCTTTCGCGGGGTCAGCGTATTCGACGCGGGCGTGATGGCGGTGCCGCGTGGGCGCGCCGAACGCGACACCAAGGCCGCCGATAAGCACGAGGCACAGAATCGAGACTGCTTCTTTGAGAGCTGGGGCCGTTTTCATATGTGTATTACGCTGCGGACAGTTCCTCGGCCGAACGCCCGACTACTAGTCTAGAAAACTACGGCGGCGATTCGCAACAAGTTTGCCAAATCCATTGTCGATGGTGATATCGGGGCGCCGCAACTGTCCCGGCGTACAGGCGAAGGCGAGCGGACTTTTCCGCGGGGCCGCCACGGAGTTATGATCCGGACCGCTGAAAACGACGGAGGGAGGCGAAAAACATCATGATGACGACTGCGGAACGCGAAACCATCGTAAAGAATCTCGCAGAATCGCGCGAGCGGCTGCTGCGCACAATGCAGGGTCTATCGCACGAACAGCTGCATTATAGGCCAGCGCCGGGCCGCTGGACGGTGGCGGAAAACGTAGAGCACTTGACGTTCGTTGAGGGGCGGGTGCTCACGTTCATTCAGAAGACGCTAGGTGAAGGACCAACGCCCGACAAGCGGAGCGCGTTCGAAGGCAAGGAAAGGGAAATGGTCGAAGACATTGCGGGCCGCATCACGCGATTTCAAGCGCCGGAGCCGATCCAACCTTGCGGCCGGTGGCCCGACGAACAGCTCCTGAAGGAATTCGAAGCGACCCGGCACCGCACGCGGGAGTTTGCCAGCACTACAGATGCCGACCTGCGAAGTCACTTCTTCAGGCATCCGATCTTCGGCGACCTCGACCTGTATCAGTGGCTGCTGCTGATCGCTGCGCACTGCGACCGTCATCGTGCACAGAGCGAAGAAGTGATGGCGAGCGCGGGATTCCCGCGATCGAGCGCAGCGGCATCCTGAGGTAGGGTGCTTCGGCCGCTGCCGTAAGCAGCGCGGAAAACTAGACCGCGGCGGCCCGGGGAAAACCGGGTGAGGCAACGAGCTCCTCGATCTGCGTGCGGTGCCGATCGCTATGGGCGGCAATCAGAAGCAGCCACTGATAACAGTCAAGATCACCGAACAAAGGGTGGGTTGAGAGGTACTGCCGCAAGTTTGCCTGCGTGGTAGTGACGAGATCAGTAGAGCGCTTGCGAGCAGCCTCGAACTCCGGAATGAGGCGATCGTGCGGCCAGCGGCCCGCAGGACGAACCGGCTCGGGCGCCTGCACGCGTTGCACACGGCCCGCTACCAAGCGCACGAGCTCGTCGTCGCGGCCCTCATACGCGCTGCGCCTAGCGGGGTCGATAGGCTGCTGAAGCGCTGCGGGAATCCCCTCTCCGATGCGGCGATTTTCGACCAAGATGAGGTGCTCGAGGCAGTCCGCTACGCACCAGCGGTCCGGCGCAGGCTTGAACTGGAGCTGTTCGCGTGAAAGCCCGCGAACGGCGCGCAGCAAGTCATCGCGGCTCTGCGTGAGATAATTCACCGCACGTTCGCGTTCCGCTGGCGTCATGACGGGCTCCCGAAGATTCGATGTTCTTTAACGAGCGCCGCGGCCCTGCGCGGCGACGGCGGCCTTGGCTGCAGGTCTTTCGCCGTCGTTGGCCGCCTTCTTCGCGTCCTCAGGCGATTGCGTCAGCAGGCCCAAAGCCTTGCGGAGATCGTGGTCGATTTTGTCGCGGAGGTCGGTGTGCTCGCGCAGGAAAAGACGCGCATTTTCGCGGCCCTGTCCGAGGCGCTCGCCCTTGTACGAAATCCACGTGCCTGATTTTTCGAGGATGCCCTTCATCACGCCGAGATCAAGGAGATCGCCTTCCTTGGAGATGCCCTCGCCGTAGATGATGTCGAATTCAGCTTCGCGGAACGGGGCGGCGACTTTATTCTTCACGACTTTCGCGCGCGTGCGCGAGCCGACGACGCGGTCGCCTTCCTTGATCGACTGGATGCGGCGAATATCGACGCGAATCGAAGCATAGAACTTCAGCGCGCGGCCGCCCGTGGTCGTCTCGGGATTGCCGAACATCACGCCGATTTTTTCGCGGATCTGATTGATGAAGACGAGGCACGTGCGCGATTTGTTCACGATCGCAGTCAGCTTCCGCAGCGCCTGCGACATCAGGCGCGCCTGCAAGCCCATCTGCGGCTCGCCCATTTCGCCTTCGAGCTCGGCCTTGGGGACGAGCGCGGCGACTGAGTCCACGACAACGATATCGACGGCGTTGGTGCGGATCAGCGCCTCGGCAATTTCGAGCGCCTGCTCGCCGTTGTCCGGCTGCGAGACGAGGAGATTATCGACGTCCACACCCAGCTTGCGCGCGTAGACGGGATCGAGCGCGTGCTCGGCGTCGATGAAGGCGGCCTGGCCGCCCATGCGCTGCGCTTCGGCGATCACGTGAAGGGTGAGCGTGGTCTTGCCGCCCGATTCCGGGCCATAGACTTCAATCACGCGGCCGCGCGGAAAGCCGCCAACGCCGAGAGCGGTATCGATAGAGATCGAGCCAGTGGGAATCACGCTGACGGGGACGAGCACGTCGCGGTTCCCCAGACGCATGATCGAGCCCTTGCCGTACTGCTTTTCAATTTGCGAAATCGCGAGGTCGAGATTCTTGGACTTTTCGTCGTTCATTTTTGACACCTCAATGAGGGGCTTTCGTTTAGGTCCCGCCACGGCCGGCAGGCCCGACGCAGCAGGCGGCCCGATTCTAGCAGAGTGCGGTTGACCGGACTGGAGCATTTCTGGAAAGGGATATTAGCATAAGGCGAAGAAAAAGCAAAGACTATTTCGACCCCCGCAACCAAAAGCCTCAGCCATGAAGGGGCGAGCTACATTAAACGGCAAATGGCCATCGGGACCGCCAAGAAACTTTGCCGGGCACAGCATGCTGTGCCCCTACGGAAGAAAAACCGGAATCGCCAGGCGGGTGCCGGCTACTCCGGGACGCTGAAATCGTAGACCCGGCCGGTGGCGGCGCCGCCGGAGCGGTTCCCGCCTCTCGCGCCCGACATCGTTTGCGATGTGCCCGTGCCCATGAAGAAGGCGTACTCGCCGGGCTTGAGATCTTCGTCGAGCGTGACTCTGTAGGTCCGGATTGCGACGTGTTCGGCTTTATAGGGGACTTCCTTGTCGCGCTTGACGCCGGACTTTCCTCCAGTGACGCCGCCGAATGAGCCGACTTGAAATTCGCGGCGATCGCCCTTCTTATTCAGCTTAATGAGAACGTAATCGGACGCATCGCTGCCGTCCGGAACGTAAAAGTAGAAGAATGGCCGGCGCTCCTTCACGATATTGGCCGATGTGGGGCCCTCGATGTAGGCATCCCAATGCTGATTGCGCATGCCATCTGTAAAATAGCTGCCTGCGCGGCCGCCGACTTTCGTCTGATCGATCGCACGGCCCTGTATGAGAACGAAAGCCGCTCCATTTTTCCAATAGACGCCCACCTCAGGAGGCGGAAAATTCGGATCGAGCGCGATGGGCGTAGCCCCGGCAACGATCATGGCAGGAGGCGGAGCTGGGTCAATCATGACCTTAATTACGGCGTCGGTGACATGAGCGTCCTTGAGAGCCTTCAGGCCATCGACGCTTGTATCAAACGCGGTGGTCCCGGCTCCATTTGCGCTGGCACTGCGAATCTTCGCGATGATGACATCGTCGGAAAGGCCGAGCTGCGCCATGCTGATGATGTCTTGATTGGTGAGGCGCTTGGCTGGCTCCTGTGCGCGTGCCGCTTCCGACAATACGAAGCATGCGAAAAGCAAGACAATCGCGCAGTGCCTTGGCATGGCGTCCTCAGATATTCGAAGGGGTAAGGGCCAGCAAGAGAACATTAATGCGGAGGGCGCGTGAGAGTCAATCACGCGCGCCAAGCCGCGCCTCAATACTTGTAGAAGCCGCGGCCGGACTTGCGGCCGAGCCAGCCGGCGGCGACGTATTTGCGCAGCAAGGGGCAGGCGCGATACTTCGGGTCGCCGAGGCCCTTGAGCAGCACGTCGAGAATTTCGACGCAGACGTCGAGGCCGATGAAATCGGCCAGCTCGAGCGGGCCCATCGGATGGTTCATGCCCAGCTTCATCACGGCGTCGACGGCTTCGGGAGTTGCGACGCCTTCCATCACCGCATAGGCCGCCTCGTTGATCATGGGCATGAGGACGCGATTGGAGACGAAGCCTGGGGCGTCGTTGACGGCGACGGGCGTCTTTCCGAGCTTTTCGCAGAGCGACATGGTGGTCGCGAAAGTCGCATCGCTGGTCGCGAGGCCGCGAATCACTTCGACCAGCGTCATCATAGGCACGGGATTCATGAAGTGCATGCCGATGAAGCGGTCGGGGCGGGACGTTTGCGCGGCAAGTTCCGTGATTGAAATCGAGGACGTGTTGCTCGCGAGAATCACGCCGGGGCCGAGCACGGAATCGACTTCTTTCAGAATGCGGATTTTCAGGTCGCGCTGTTCAGGAACGGCTTCGACGACGAAATCTGCCCCGGCAAGAGAAGCGTTGTCCGTGACCGGCTGAATGCGCGCGAGCACGGCGGACTTGTCAGCGTCGGTGATTTTGCCTTTCTTGATTTCGCGATCGAGATTTGTCGAGATGGTTTCCAGACCGCGATCGAGGAAACGTTTTTCAACATCGCGCAAAATCACGCGATAGCCGGCGCGCGCGAAGACGTGCGCGATGCCGTTGCCCATCGTGCCCGCGCCGAGAACGGCGACCGTCTTGATCGAATCGGCAGACATCGTGGCGACGATCATAATCGAACTGAAGGCGGCAAAGAAAGCGGGCGGCGAGCGTAGAAATGTCCGCGAGGAGAAAGGCGCTCGTCGTGGCTAGCAAGACGAGCGGCGCTATTGTGGCGGCGTGCCTTCGATAACCTCACGGACGATTTCGCGGGCACGAGCCTCCGCAGATGGCAGCACAAGGACGTGCGTCTTCTCACCGTCCTTACGCAAGACGCAGCCTACACCGACGCCTGGAAGACAGAGTTTCAGATACTCCGCCATTTCGTGATCTTCGCCGGACCATACCTCCACCGTCGCGTCGTCTGGATCGAAATCCTCGACAATGTCGTTCGGTGTCGGCTCGCCGGAATCTTCAGATTCAGCAAAATCGTCTTCGGTCTCGTCGCCTGCCTGATCTGGCACGCGGTTATACACCCTGCGGTCAAGTCCGAGCGGATTCACTCTCGCGCTTTCCGCCATAAGTTCATCTTGGAACTGAGAATCGACGGTTTCCGGTTTGTCGAGAACCTTCTCAAGAATTGCGCGAGCGGCGGCGCGATCCTTCGGATCAATCCAGACAAAAGCGACGCTACCCGGGTACGTAGGGAGCAGACCTAGGCCCTTGTCCGTGACTTTGTGAAAAATGTGCGCCGTGTTGAGGGCATAGTCGATTCGATTTGACAGCGGCTTGTTCAGACCGGACCAGAGAAGTTCCAGGCCCTCGGAGTTGGTGATGACATTCTCGTCGGTAGCCGGACTATCTGCACGGAAATTCGAGACGAGATCGACGCCGCAATCGGCGCATTTCGTGAATCCGGGGCGGTATTCCGTTCTGCATGCCGGGCAAAACATTCGGGCTGACCTCCGCGCGGAGGTTAGCGGAAAATACGGCGACTTGCCAAGCATGGTTGCCGGGCACGATGTATCGTGCCCCTACGCGCGCTCGATGGCGAGGGCGACGGCGTTGCCGCCGCCGAGGCAGAGAGCGGCGATGCCGCGCTTCAGGTTGCGGCGCTGCAATTCGTAGAGCAACGTCACAAGAATGCGCGCGCCGGACGCGCCGATCGGATGCCCGAGCGCGACCGCGCCGCCGTTGACGTTGACCTTCGCAGGATCGAGCCTGAGCTGGCGCGTGACGGCAATGGCCGCGACAGCGAAAGCTTCATTCAATTCGTAGAGATCGACGTCCTTGTCGCGGTCCCAGCCGGTTTTCGCGAGCAGCTTTTCGACGGCATCGACGGGCGCCATCATCACCCACTTCGGCTCGACGCCGCTCACAGCCTGCGCGACGATGCGTGCGATGGGCGTCTTGCCGAGGCGCGCGGCGGTGCGCTCGCCGGTGACGACGAGCGCTGCGGCGCCGTCGTTGGTGCCAGGCGCGTTGCCAGCGGTGACTGTGCCGCCTTCTTTCTTGAATGCGGGCTTGAGCTTCGCGAGCGCTTCGAGCGAGGTATCTTCGCGCGGAGATTCGTCGATCTTGACGACGATGGGCGGGCCCTTTCGCTGCGCGATCTCAACGGGAACGATCTGATCGCTGACGAAGCACGATTTCGTCGCGTGCACGGCTTTGCGATGGCTATCGAGCGCGAACTGGTCCTGCTCCTGGCGCGAGATACCGTATTTTTCGGCGACGAGCTCGGCGGTCATGCCCATGTGGAAGTTTTCGTACACGTCCCAGAGGCCGTCAGTGATCATCGAGTCGAGCAATTCGGCATTGCCGAGGCGGAAGCCCGTGCGCGCGCCTTTCATCAGGTACGGCGCGTTGGACATCGACTCCATACCGCCTGCGACCACGATTTCCGATTCGCCGAGCGCAACGGCCTGCGCGGCCAGTCCAACTGCTTTGAGACCTGAGCCGCAGACTTTGTTGATCGTCATCGCAGCGACGCGCGAATCGAGTCCGCCCTTCAGCGCGGCCTGGCGCGCGGGATTTTGTCCGAGGCCCGCCTGAATCACGTTTCCCATGATCGCTTCGTCAACTTGCTTCGGATCGATACCCGCACGGCGCACGGATTCGGCGACGACGATGCCGCCGAGTTCCGGCGCGGAGAGCGAAGAGAGTCCGCCCATGAATTTGCCGATCGGTGTGCGGACGGCGCTGAGGATGACTGGAGTTTCCATGGTCCCTCCCTTTTGGGACAAAGTGCCCGGCGCCGCTGCGCGGAACCGGCCTTCCAAGACCATCGCTCCGAGGAGAAGTATAGGCGCGCGGGAAGGGGCGGTCAATTTGGCGGCGCGGCGCTATTGAGCCACTCTTCGGCGAGGATGGCGTAGAGGTACGTGTCGCGCCACTCGCCTTTCTCCATCGCATCTTTGCAGAAGTGAGCCTCGCGGCGCATGCCGAGCTTTTCCATCACTCGATAGGACGCGCGATTGCGCGGATCGCACGTGGCCCAGACGCGATGCAACCCGATTTGGCGAAAGGCAGCATCGAGAACCGCTCGCGCGGCCTCGACCATGTAACCCTGTCCCCAGTGAGCGCGCGCGAGGACGTAGCCGACGTCGGCCGCGCGATTCTTTTCGTCTTTCACACGAAGATCGATCCCACCGATCACGCGGCGCTCGCTTTTCAGTTCGATCGCCAAGCTCACCGCAGGGCGGGGCCAGCGTTCCTGCTCCTTCAGCACGCCTGCGAGAAACGCTTTCGTCGTCTCGGGCGTGTTCGGACCCCAAATCATCAGCCGAACGACTTCGGGATCGGATGCGTAGGCATGGATATCCTGTTCGTCATCGGCGCGGAATTCGCGCAGGAGCAGGCGCTTGGTTTCGATCGGGAACCAGCGGTTCATTCGGCGATTCTACCGGGCGGGAAATGCTTTGAATACATGCTGCGAGAAAATCAGCGCAAGGGTGGCGCGTCCCGCGCCGCCTTTTTGTCGGAGCTGAAGCTCCGACCCCCTAAAGCGTGAAGAGACGATGGTTCCGGAGAGTGCGCCTTAGGGGAGCCCGAAGAGGGATTCTTCGACTGCGCGTCCCGGTCCGGCTGCGCCGGGAAGAGAAAGCGCCGGGACGCTCCGCTCAGAATGACGCGGTGTTGACTTTGCCGGCGATATTCTTCGCTTCATTTTCGCCCGTGAGAAAAGTGCTAAGATAGCGAGACCGGAAACATTCAATGCCTTCGAGTTCACATACGCGCGAGGCGGCTGCGGGCGGATTCCCGCTGAACGCGGAGCAACGCGCGGCCGTCGAGCACGGCGAAGGGCCGCTGCTGGTGGTGGCGGGCGCGGGCACTGGGAAGACGCGCGTCATCACCGAGCGAATCCGCGCGCTGCTCGAAGCGAATCCCGATCTCGCGGGCGAAAATATTCTCGGCCTCACGTTCACGAACAAAGCCGCGGGCGAGATGAAGCACCGCGTGGTAAAAGCGGTCGGCGAACGGGCCGAAGGCATCTGGCTCAGCACGTTTCATTCGTTCTGTCTGGAAAAGATCCTGCGCGAGGCAAGGCCCGACATCCAGCCGCTCGAAGACCTCGATCACCGCATTCTGCTGCGGCGCAACATCGCCGAGCTCGGACTCGTGATTTTCCGGCGTCTGGCCGAACCTGCCGAATTCCTGAAGGATTTTCAGCAGTTCTTCTCACGCTGCCAGGACGAGCTGGTGACGCCAGAGGATTACCAGCGATACGTCGATGGTTTGCGCAGCGCGCACGAATCGCGCAAGAAATCGATGCAGCCGGACGAGCGCGCAATCGCGGAGGAAGAAGTCGCGCGGCAGGAGGAACTGGCGCGCGTCTATCGCGTGAGCGAGCGTCTGCTGCGCGAGCGGAATCTGGCGACATTTGGCGCGCAACTGCTGCAGGCCGTCGAACTGCTGCGCGCGGAAGAGGCGCTGCTCGCGCGCATGCGCGAGCAATACCGCTACATTCTGGTGGACGAGTTTCAGGACACCAACATCGCGCAACTCGAACTGCTCTGGCTGCTCGCGGGCGACCGGCGAAACATTTTCGCAGTGGGCGACGACGATCAGGCAATTTACCGCTTCCGCGGCGCGTCGTTCGGCAGCTTCACGATTTTCCTGGAAAAGTTTTGCGGCGTGGGCGGCGCTCTGCCGGGAGGGGCCGCGAAAAAGCATCTCGTGTCGCTTTCGCAAAACTACCGGTCGTCGCAACGAATCCTGCGCGTGGCGGGCGAGACGATCCTGCACAACGAGAAATCTCCGCTGCTGCCTCCAAAGAAATTGACGACACCGAATGCCGAAGGCGAAAAGATCCGCGTGGTCGAATTCGCGACGCCCGAGGAGGAAGCGCACTGGGTCGCAAACGAAATCGAGCGGCTGCATGAGGCCGGCGCCGCGTGGCGCAGTTTCGCAACGCTCTACCGGAAGCACACGCATCGCACGCATTTGATGAATGCGCTGCGGCGGCGCGCAATTCCCTTCGTGATACGAAGATCGTCCATTCTCGGGAGCACGATCGTCCGCGATCTGCTGGCATGGCTGCGGCTAATCGCTATGCCCGCAGACAACATCGCGTGCGCGCGCGTGCTGGCCGCGCCGTATTGGGGGCTTGAGCCGCGCGATCTGGTTCGGCTGGCCGAGCGCGCGCAAAAGAATCACGGATCGCTGTGGGACGAAGTCGAAACGGCGCAGCGCGAAGGAACTCTGAATCGAGAAGGCGTGCGGCTCGGGGAGCTTATCGAGTTGATGAACGCGCTGCGGCAAAGCGCGAAGAGCAAGACGGCGAGCGAAGTGCTAGACGAATTGATCGCGGGCCTGGCGATCGCGCCGCTGCCATCGGAGACGGACCGCCAGCACGTCGACCGGCTCGTCGAATTCGTCAAAGAATGGCAGCGGAAGAGCGAGCAGAAGCGCCTGCGCGATTTCGTCGAATACCTGAACTTTTTCGACGAGCTTGAGGGCGATGTGCAAATCGAAGAGGAGGTCGCCGACGACGCCGTACAACTGATGACCGTGCACGCGGCCAAGGGGCTCGAATTTCCGCACGTCTTCATCCTGCGGCTCAGCCGGAACGACTTTCCTTCCGGCCCGCGCAGGCCGCAATTCGAATTTCCGCCGGAACTGATGAAAGAGGAGCAGCCGAAGGCGGACTTTCACAAGCAGGAGGAGCGGCGGCTGTTTTACGTAGCGCTGACACGCGCGCAGAAGCGGCTGACGCTTTCGACGATCGTCGGCGGGCGGAAGAAACCGTCACCGTTTCTCGAAGACATCCTGGCAAACGCCAAGGTCCAGAAGCTCGACGTGGCGCAGTCCACACCGAAAGTGGACGTGCCGGCGTCGGAAGCAATCACCGGACCCGCGCCTACAGCGGCTGACTCTGCGAGCCTTTTCCCCGCAACGGCAGAAAACTCGCGCGCGTATTCGCGCGTGGCATTCTGGGCGAAGGCGTACCATCCGCCGCGACCCGAGCCGCTGCAATTGAGCGCGTCGGCAATCGACGCCTACGAACGCTGCCCGATGAAATATCAGTTTCAATACTCGTGGAACATTCGCGGCGGTCCGAGCGCGCAATTGACGTTCGGCAACGTAATGCACACCACGATCCGCGAATTCGTCGCCGAGGCGCGCAAGCGGCGAAGCGTGTCGCTCGAAGAGCTGCTGGCGACATACGACCGCGAATGGTCGTCGGCCGGATTCCCGGATGAGTATCAGGAGCAGGAATACCGCAAGGCGGGACGCGAACAACTGGAAGCGTTTTATCGCAGCTTCACGGCCGAGCCGCCCGACGTGATTTTTCAGGAGAAGCCGTTCGAGTTGGCGCTGGAGCACAACATCATCGTGACCGGTCGCATCGATCAGGTGAACCGGCTGAGCGGGCGCAAAGTGGAAATCGTGGACTATAAGACCGGCAAAGTGCGCGACGCGAAGAAGGCGGCCGAGGATATTCAACTCAGCATCTACGCGCTGGCTGCGCGCGAAGTGCTCGACTTGGAGCCGGAGCGGCTCGTGCTCCATTACCTCGTGAACAACGAGGCGGTGGCGACGATGCGCGATGCGAAGAGTTTGAAGGCGGCGAAGGAGAAAATCGCCGAGGTTGCGGACCAGATTCGCGCGGGAGATTTTCACGCGAACCCGGGCTTCACGTGCAACTACTGCGACTTCAAGCCGCTGTGCCCTGCGCACGAGCAGCTCATCTCGATTGAACCTGCCGTCACTTCATCGCGGATTGCACACCGGCCGTAGAAACGGCGCTGAAAAAGAAAACGGGGCGCTCTTAGCGAGCGCCCCGTTTTCTTTTCTCGAAGGCTTCTTGCTACAAAGCCTGGAGTGGTTCCGCGCATGAACTACAGTGGAACTTTCTCCCGCGAACGCTTCGAAACGTTCCGCGCGCCCGCTTGCTTTTCCATCTATAGAGGCGCGAACGCACGAAGTCAAGAACAAAAAATTTGCGCGCGATGTTTCCGGAGAACCGGCGCGAACAAATCTAATGCCCGGCCGCGATGGCGCTCTCGTAATATCCGCGGCGCGTTTCGATCGAGAGATCGGGCCGCCGCACTCGCACTTCGATCTCGTGATAATCCTGCCCGCGGTGAACGTCCTGCGGAGAAAACGTCAGGGTATATTCGTTGCGCGCCTGTTCCGTGACGTCGGAATAGAGCCGCTCGAGGTCGTTTTCCTTCGAGGCGAAGAATGTATCGCCACCGGTTTCATCGGCGTACTTATCGAGATTCGACATGCCGCGCTGCAAAAGCGACTTTCCCACGGGCGTCGAGCGCGTGACGGAAACGGAGTACAACACGATGTCCGATTCGAGCAGAGCGTGCAGGGTTTGGTCGAAGGGATGCTGGTTGCGCCCGGCGTTGTTCCCATCGGAAATGATGATGACGATTCTGCGGCGGTCGCGGCCACGATCTTTCAGCATCTGGTCCGCGGCAAAGACAGCATCATCGAGTGCGTTTTTCTTGCTGTACCGCCCCGAGCCGTGCAGAGGAATTCCAGTGGAGGATGGCGCGGGCTGGCCGTTGATGAGCGGTCCGGCGGTGGTGGGATCGGCGATCACCTGATCATTGTGCGAACGGAGCTCAACCCGCTTCAGCGTTGTGAAGAGCAGATCGTTATTGAAAGAGAACTCGGAGACGGTTTTCGGAAACTGATCGTACGTCACCAGAGCCACTTCATCGTTCGGTCCGAAGCCCGCCGCGATCGTCGTGAGACTCTTCTGAACTTGGGAGGAAACCTTCTGCGAAAGATCGTTGTCGATCAAGACCACGGCGGAAAGCGGCACCGGTTCGGACGAGAACTGAGAAATTTGTTGCTCGACGCCGTCGGCAAAAATGCGAAACTGGTCTTTGGTGAGGTCGCCGACCAACTGGCCATGGCTGTCTTTCACGGTGACTGGAACGATGACGCGAGTGGTTCGGCTGATGATGGACGGCGGCGCCTGATTCTGCGAAGCCACCTGCCCGGGTGCTGCAGCAGCGGGTGGCTGAGGAGCTTGAGCCGCAGTGACGACGGCCGCGGCAAGCAGCATGATCGTGATTCGCAACGGAATCCTTCGCTTCATCAATAGGTCTCGCTTTTCACCGGCGCGACATGCTGCGGACCGGCTCCTTTGTTTCGCGTCATTGGGTTTGGTTCGAACATCCGGTGCCGCGCGGCGTGCATCGTAGCATTCGGATCAGTACCTAGGGAGAATTATACAATGCGGATGACCAGCCTCACCGCGGCACTTGTCGCGCTCACTCTCGCCGGATATCCAGCCGCTCGTGCCATCGCTGGCGGCGGAGGCGCGGCAGGATCGCAGGGGACCCGCGGTCCGATGATACCCCCTTCTGCGCAGGGCAACCAATCTCAGACGAACCAGCAGGAAGCGCCGCCGGCGGAGCCGCCGCTTGCGCCCCAGACGATCCAGAGCCAAACAACGGTCGTCAACGTCTTTGCCACGGTGCGCGACCATCACAACGGGATCGTCGGTGACCTGACCAAGGACGATTTCAAGATTTACGAGGATGGCGTCGAGCAAAAGGTTTCCTACTTCACGAAAGAAGTGGACATGCCGCTTTCGATGGCGATGCTAATGGACACCAGCGGAAGCATGCAGCAAATCCTGAACGCCGAGCAGGACGCAGCATCGCGCTTCGTGCAGGAGGTAATGCATAAGAAAGACGAAGCGCTCGTAATGTCGTTTGACACGGATGTCAACCTCCTTGCCGACTTCACGGAAGACCCTCACGTGCTGGCGCGCGCGATCCGTCGCGCGACGATCAATGCGGCAGGTCCCATGATCACGCCGGGCACAGTCCCGCAGACTGGAGGAGGAACGAACCTTTATGACGCCATCTATCTCGCGTGCCACGACGAATTGGCGAGCGAAGCGGGCCGCAAGGCGATCGTCATTCTCACGGACGCGGAGGACACGGGCAGCAAGCTGACCGAGAACGATGCCATCGAGGCGGCGCAGCGTGCGGATTCGGTGATTCACATTCTATTGATTACTGATCCGCGGGCGACCGAAGGATACGGCCCCGGAGTAGCCGCGAAATTGACCCAGGAAACGGGCGGCCGTGTGATCAATGTCCGCGGCGAGAAGGCGCTCGAAAAAGCGTTCGATGTGGTGACCGAAGAGCTGAGGTCGCAGTACGTGCTGGGCTATTCCTCCACCAACACCCAGCGCGATGGGACATTCCGGAAGATCAAGGTCGAGGTCGATCGCCCGGACATCAAAATTCTCGCTCGGAAGGGATACTACGCTCCCGGAAGCTAGCGGAAGCTGGGTTAGCGCGCGGTGGGAGCAACCTCCGGCACGGCCGCAAAATACCCCTTGCGCGTGCGAACGATCAGGCCCTTGCGCGTGGTTTGGACGTCGATGCGGCGATATTGTCCGCCCGACGGCGGGTCGGCCGGCGCGTAGGCGATGAAATACTGGCTGCGAAGTTCCTCGCCGATGTTCAAGAACGACTGCGCGAGATCATCCACGCGGTACGGAAAAAAGGCGCTGCCCCCCGTTTGATCCGAGAATTGCTGCAGGATCTTGTCGCCTGAAGCGAGGGCATACTTGCTCGGCTTACTCGCCTCGTCGATCGCCAGCCAATCGGTGTTCGTACTGACGGTGAAGACGGCGGCTTCGGAGCGAATCGCAGCATCGATCGCGTCGCTCAGAGCGTGATCGCTCAGGTTGTCGTTTCCGTCGCTGATCACCACAATCACGCGGCGAATGTCTGACTCGGCCCCCTTCGGTACGGGCGCATGCAGCAGCTTTTCCGCAGCCAGGCAAATGGCGTCGTTGAGCGCCGTACCGCCGCCCGCGCGCTGCTCGCGAATCGCGGACGTGAGCAACGCAAGATCCCCCGTGTAGTCCTGAATTACTTCGGGATCGTTGTCGAACGTCATCAGAAACGCGAGGTCTTTGTTGCGGCGGATCACTTTGTCCAGGAAATCGATCGCCGCGTCCTTTTCGAAATCCAGGCGCGGGCGAATGCTATTGGACGTGTCGAGCAGCAGACCGATGCGAAGAGGCAAGTCTGTCTCGCGGCTGAAGAATCGAATGTCCTGCGGCACGCCGTTTTCGATCACCTTGAACTCGCTCTTGTCGAGATCGGTGATGAAGTTGCGGTGGCGGTCGACAACGCTGGCGACGAGGTGAACAAGGTTTGTCGTGCTGACGATGCGTTGTTGCGAGGCCGGCGGAGCAGGAGTTTCCGAGCTCTGCGGCGGTGCGGGTTGCGAAGCGGCTGGCGGGGCAGCCGACGGGGCCGGAGGTTCGGACTGCTGAGCGCGCGTTCCGCTTCCTGCGGCCGTCAGCAGGACAACCAGCGCGGAAGTAGAGAGGAACAGCCAGACGCGGCAAGTCTTTTTCAAGCGCATTCCCCGACAAGAAATTATAGGTACTCCCGAAGCGCGGCGTCAATTGAGGCCGGGTCGGTGTGGGTCGCCCTGCCAAGTGTCTTAAGGTAGTTCGCCAGTTCGGGAGGCAGCGGCGCGCGCACGTCGATTTGCTTCCCCGTCCGAGGATGCGCGAATGCCAGGCGCGCGGAATGCAGGAAGTTTCTTTCAAGTGGGGGAAGCGTCTCCGACGCAACACGCTCGCGACGCGGCGCGCCGTAAAGCGAATCGCCCACGACGGGGCAACCGAGCGTCGAAAAATGGACGCGGATCTGGTGCGTCCGGCCGGTGCGTAGATCGGCCTCAATCAGGGTGAAGCCGTCGAGCCGTAGTCGCGCGCGCCAATCGGTTCGCGCTTCGCGGCCCTCGCGGCGGCGGGCCGTCATTCGCGAGCGGCGACGCAGGTCGCGCGCGATCGGTAGTTCCACCGTGCCGGAGTTCTCCTTCAGCCTTCCATGAAGGAGAGCGACGTACGTCTTTTGCACACGCCGAGTGCTGAACTCTTCGACGAGCTTGCGGTGCGCGGCGTCGTTTTTCGCGATGACGATTGCGCCGGATGTGCCTTTGTCCAGGCGATGCACGATTCCGGGGCGCAGCGGGCCGCCGACCCCAGATAGTCCGCGGCTGCCGCCAAAACGATGTAGCAGCGCACCCACCATTGTGCCGGAATCCGCGCCCGCTCCCGGATGGACGATCATTCCAGCAGGCTTGTTGATGACGGCGAGATCCTCGTCTTCATAAAGAATCTGGAGAGGAATTGCTTCGGCAGCCACGGCCGCAGGGGGCGGCGGTGGGACTTCAATGGTGACGGATTCCCCGGCTTCAATGCGATGCGAAGCCTTGCGGGCGACGCCGTCCACACGGACGCGACCCTCCTCCATCAGCAACTGAATCTTCGAGCGGCTGAGCTCAGGCAGCTGCGAGGCAAGAAAGCGGTCGAGGCGCTCGCCGGCATCTTCCGGTGAAACGATGAATTCGGAGGATTCAGCCGAAGCGGTCATGAGTCAGGCGATGCAGTGAACCACGATTGCGCGGAAATTGCTACGAGCGGCCGGCGGCGATACGCCTCGGCGTGGCGGGCGGCGCAGCGGCGGCACCTCGCGGTCTGCGAAACCAGAGAAACACGCCTGCCAAAATCATTCCGACGCTCACGATTTGCATTAGCGATACCGTGTCGTGAAACATCATCGTGCGGCCCGGATCGCCGCGAAAAAATTCGATCGTGCCTCGCTCGAGTCCGTACAGCACGAAAAACGCGCCAATGAGCTGGCCCGCGAATTTCTGCCGCGTCCCGAGCCAAACGAGCAAGAGAAAGTTCAAAAACTCCGCTGCGGCTTCATAGAGCTGCGTTGGATGGAGCGGAATGTTGAGCGGCGTGCCGGCAATGCGTTCGGCAATGGGGCTGGTAAAAGTGACCGCCCATGGCAGCGATGTGGGCTTGCCGTAGCAGCAGCCCGCCACAAAGCATCCGAGCCGGCCCATGGTGTGGCCCAGCGCCACCGGCGCGGCCGCCAAATCGAGAACACCCAGCAGCGGCATCTTCGCGAGCCGCGTATACAAGATGACCCAGATGATTCCGCCGATCACTCCACCGTAAAAGGTGCCCGCCGACTGGAACGTCGCAATGCTGAAAATCTGGCTTGGATTCGCCGAGTAATAATCCCATTCGCTCGCCAGCAGCCAGAGCTTTGAAGAAATCAGCGCGACCAGGATTCCGTAGACGCCGAGATGCCAGACTTTTTCCGGATTCAAGCCGGCGCGCGGCGCCTGCCAGCGGGCATAGAAGAGTCCGAGCAGGAATCCCGCAGCGGCAAGGACCCCATAGGTGTAAATCGGAATCGAGCCGAGTTGGAACAGGACGGGATGCATCGCTATGCGCGTTCGTGAGTGGGACGCCGCCAATCGCGGAGAAGTTCGAGAATTACGAGCGCTGCGCCAATGACGATCGCGGAATCGGCGACGTTGAACGTGTACCAGTGGTACCCGCGAATGTGGAAGTCGATGAAGTCGGTGACGCTGCGCCGCGTGATCCGGTCGAGCAAGTTCCCCGCTGCACCGCCGAGGATCAAAGTCATGCCGCACTGCCCGAACCATCCGCCCGCGCGGCCCGTGGCGAGCAGCCACACAATCAGCGACATCACGCCCACCGAGAACGTGATCAGCAGCGGAGCGCGCCAGGGCATCTCCGAGTCCGCGAAAATACCGAATGCAACGCCCGGATTGTTGGTGTGCACCAAATTCAGCAGGCCGGGGATCAGGACGCGAACCGAACCGCTGGCCGTGAATTTTTCGACAGCGTATTTCGAGAGCTGATCGGCAACGAGAACGAACACCGCAAGGGCGGCCAGCGGCCAGATCGAGCGTGATCCCACGGGCATCAGGAACCGGCACTCCCGGCCGCGCTTCCGCCGCTGCGCTCAATTTCGGCAAGCGCCGCGACGCAGCGCTCGCAAACCGTCGGAAAATCGGCGCTCTCACCAACGTGGGTCGAGTAATTCCAGCAGCGCTCGCATTTTGATCCAAGCGCGCGTTCGACTTTGATTAGCAAGCCTTCGATGCCGGTTGCGACCGCGCCTTCCACCGGGCCAGAAGCGACCGCGACCTGGGAAACGATGAAAAGCGCCGGAAGCTGAGCCGCATACTTTTGAAGCAGCGCCGCCAGGTCGCCGGTGGCGCTCAGAGTGACACGCGCTTCGAGGCCGGCAGAAATCGTCTTCGCGGCGCGGACCGGTTCCATCCCTTTGAGCACTTCTTCGCGCACGGCTAGCAGTCGATCCCAATCCTTCGCGCGCTTCTCGTCGAATGCATTTTCAAAATGCTCGGCAGCCGGAAAGTTGGCCATATGAATGCTCGCGGTTGCCGAAGCCGTCTGCGGAAGGTGCTTCCAGATTTCCTCGGACGTGAAAACGAGGATCGGCGCGATCAGCCGCACCAGCGCGCGGGCGATGTGATAGACGGCGGTCTGCGCCGAACGCCGGCCGCGATTATTCGGCGCGAACGTATAAAGGCGGTCTTTGAGCACGTCGAAATAAAACGCGCTCAAATCCACGACGCAGTAATCGTACACGGCATGGTAGATGCGATGAAATTCAAAGCTCGCGTACCAGTCGAGGCACTGGCGGACCAGCGCTCCCGTGCGGCGCAGCATCCACGCGTCCATCTCCCACATATCCGCGTCGTGAACTACGTCGCGCGCCGGATCGAAATCGAACAGATTCGAGAGCGCAAACCGAAACGTGTTGCGAATCTTGCGGTAGGCCTCGGCGAGCTGCGTCATCATCGCAGGCGAATTGCGCATGTCCGCGGTGTAATCTTGCGAGACCACCCAGACGCGCAGCAGGTCGGCTCCCCACTTGTCCACGATTTCATTCGGATAAAGCGCATTGCCGAGCGACTTCGACATCGGCTTGCCCTGTTCGTCGAGCGTCCAGCCGTGAGTGACGACCTGCTGGTAGGGCGCTCCGCCGCGCGTGCCGATGCCGTTCAAGAGCGAACTCTGGAACCATCCGCGAAACTGGTCGGGGCCTTCGAGATAGACCTGCGCCGGCCAGTGGAGACCGTTGCTTTCCGTCAGAACCGACAGGTGCGTGGAGCCGGACTCGAACCAGACGTCGAGGATGTCGTTTTCTTTGCGCCATTTCGCCACGCCGCATGAGCACTTCATGTTGGGCGGCAGCAGTTCCGCCGCAGAGTGCGTATACCAGGCGTCGGAGCCTTCGCGCTCGAAAAACGGCAGCACATGGCGCAATGCCCGAAAATCCTCGAGCCGCTTTCCGCACGCCTCGCAGTAGAAAACGATCAGCGGCACGCCCCAGAATCGCTGGCGCGAAATGCACCAGTCGGGCCGCTCGGCGATCATGCCGCGCATGCGGTCGCGGCCCCACTCCGGAAGCCATCTCACCTTCTCGATTTCGGCGAGCGCTCGCTGGCGAAGCGGCGGCTCTTTGGGCGCAGGAACGGTCGCCGATCCCGCATCCATCTGAATGAACCACTGCTCGGTGGCGCGGAAGATCACGGGATTGTGGCAGCGCCAGCAATGGGGATAGCTGTGCGAGAGCTTCTTCTCGCCGACGAGCATGCCGCGCTTTTTGAGCAGCTCGATGACAATCGGATTTGCCTCCCAAACGGTCTTGCCTTTGTACTCCGGCAAACCTTCCGTAAAGCGGCCGTCGTCGTCCTGTGGAGCATATGCTTCGAGGCCGTACTTCTGGCCGGTGCGAAAATCGTCCGCGCCGTGGC
This sequence comes from Candidatus Acidiferrum sp., assembly GCA_035622585.1. GTDB lineage: Bacteria > Acidobacteriota > Terriglobia > Acidiferrales > UBA7541 > Palsa-295. The sequence goes on along the minus strand of DASPVC010000055.1, from coordinate 89,702 downwards.
CGGGCGCTGTGTGCACGATGCCGGTGCCCTGATCGAGCGTGACGTAGTCCGCGAGCACCCCCGGCACGCGCAGATCGAGAAACGGATGCTGGAACTGAACGCCTTCGAAGTCCTTGCCCCTCCAGCCTCCCTCGACAACGCTTGCCTCGAGCTTGAGCTCATCGCTTAGCGCCTGGACGCGCTCTCGCGCCAGGAGCAGCTTCCCCATCGGAGTGTCCGCGACCACGTACTCAAAATCCGGATCGAAAGCGAGAGCGCGGTTTGCGGGGAGCGTCCAAGGAGTCGTCGTCCAGATCAGCGCGCTCACGTGGTTGCCGACCGGACTTGCGCTCTGCCCGCCAACGACGGGAAATTTCACCCAGATCGAAGGACTAGTGTGGTCTTCGTACTCGACTTCAGCCTCAGCGAGAGCGGTGCGGTCGTGAATGCACCAATAGACCGGTTTGAGCCCGCGATACACGTACCCTTTTTCAAGGAAGTCGAGGAAAGCTCCCGCGATCGAAGCTTCCATCGAAGGGTCCATCGTGAGATAGGGCCTGTCCCATTGGCCGAAGATGCCGAGGCGCCGGAACTCGCGCTTGTGAATTTCCACGTAGCGCGCGGCGAATTCGCGGCACATCTTGCGAAACTCGGCCGGGGATACCTTGCCTTTCTTGCCGCCCAGCTCCTTTTCGACCTGTGTCTCGATCGGCAGGCCGTGGCAATCCCATCCGGGAATGTACGGCGAGCGGAATCCGGCCATCGTCTTCGACTTCACGATCATATCTTTGAGGATCTTGTTCAGGCCGGTGCCGAGATGGATTTCGCCAGTCGGATACGGCGGGCCGTCGTGCAAAACGAAGAGAGGCTTGCCTTCGCGGGATTCCAGGATGCGCCCGTACAGTCCCATCTGCTCCCACGTGGCCAACTGCTCGGGCTCGCGCTGCGGCAGTTGCGCCTTCATCGGGAAATCGGTTTTTGGGAGATTCAGCGTGCTTTTTACGTGGAGGAGTTTCGCCATGCTTGCGAGATCGAGATGCCCTTTCTTGAAAGACGAACGCTGCGTGTGGCGTAGTTGCGCCTGTTTGTGCTAATGATCGCGCCGTGGAAACCGGAATTTCCGGTCAAGTTCGGTATGTTACAATGAATTCGGGGAGCATGTCAGCCGCACCCAGCGCGCAGACATCCTTTTCCGCAGGCAAGCGTCTAAATATCTGGTATGTCTGCGGCAGGAAATCAGGCAACGGGTATGTCGGACTTCAGCGCCAAAATGAGCGACGCCAACCGGTCTGCGGGCGAGCCGGAGTCTACTCTCCAGCTGGGGCGCCTGCGTTTTCGCTCGGATGAATCGAGCGTCAAAAGTCTCTTTTCCAACCTGAAGGATTTTCTTACCGAACGCCCCGCGAAGATCCGTGCAGGCACGCCGACCGCTTTTGACATGCCGCGGTTCGGCTCCGATGTCGGCGGGAATCTGAAGGAATTCTTCCACTCGGGCCCGCGCGGGCGTGTGGATTCCGCTCTGCTGGTGAACTGGGAAGAGGAACCGAGCCTTTGGCAGAATCTGCGCGACTGGATCGCGCCGCGGAAGCTGCCACCCCTGAAGACCACAAGCCAGCCGGTCGCAGTGCCGGAGATCTGGTCGAAGAACAAGCAATTTAGCCGTGTGCAGGCGGCCTCGATATTGGTTCATGCGCTGGCGATCGCGCTGATCGTGCTGGTCCCGCTGCTTTTGCCCCCTTGGATTTCGCCGCCGGCAACCAAGGCGTTCAATCCCGAATCCGCCGTTGACGTGTCGCCTTACTTGCAGAAGCTGAATCCTGGAGCTCAGAGGGCGGGCGGCGGGGGCGGCGCGCACAATGACGCCCCAGCTCAGAAGGGCAAGCCACCGAAGTTTTCTTGGGAGCAGTTCGCGGCGCCCATGGCAAAGCCGGTTGAGCACCCGCAAATCGCGATGACTCCGACGGTCCTAGGCAATCCGGAGATCAAACTACCCAATGTCGATGCACCGAGGTGGGGCGATCCGCTGGGCAAGGGCTTGACCGAGTCGATGGGCCAGGGCCATGGCAGCGGCGTCGGCAACGGCAACGGCGCGGGCGTCGGACCGGGCGAAGGTTGGAACACGGGCGGTGGCCCCCCGAACGCGGGATCAAACGGATATGGACAGCCCGCGTGCTACTACATGCCGAAGCCCGAATTCACGGATGAGGCCGTCAAGGTGAAGGTGCAGGGCGTCGTCGAACTGCTCGCCATCGTTACGGCCGACGGCCGCGTGACGGATCCTCACGTCGCCAAGGGCCTCGGATTCGGTCTGGACGAAAAGGCAGTCGAAGCGATCCGCACATGGCGCTGCACACCGGCACGGGGACCCGACGGCAAGCCCGCTGCTGTGCGCGTCACGATCGAGCAGACCTTCTCGCTCTACTGATATCTGCGCACTCCGGATACAACGAAAGCTGCTGACCCTTTTTCGTCCGGGCGTTTACCAACTCGCCCCAATCCCGCCAACACGCGAATCCTCTTCCGGCAATCTGCTACGATGAGCGGCATGAAGACCGCCCTTCGCCTCGCCATTCTCGTCCTTCTCGGAACGCTGGCGCTTGCGAATCGCGCAGCCGCGCAGGCCGGATCGATTGAATTTGTGGCGCGAGCGACGCCATCAAGCGGCGTGGAAGAACCCGTGCGCGGATTTCCTTTCTACCTTCTCAGCAAGAGTTTCCAGGACATCGAAAAGGAAGTCGACGTAGCCGATCCGAAGCCGGACATGAACGCGTTCATCGACAAGCTGGGCTCCAATCTTTCGCCCGAATTGAAAGCGTGGATGAAGAAGAATGAATGCGTGTCACTCTCGGGAGAAAGCTTTACCCGCAAACTGACCGCAAAGGACGTCCTCGGCGTACCCGAATTCCGCAAGGCGTACCTGGAAAGAAATGCGAGTGATCAATCCTCCGATTTCCCAAAGCTAAAGGTCAAACCATCGGACCAGGCGAAGAATCCGGACAAATTCGACAAGCTTTCGGCCGAATATACGGAAGCTGTCCGCCACTATATCGAAATGCATCCGGAGAGCGTTGAACTGATCTACTTGAGCCTCTCAGACATCGATCCCGGGCCCAAATGGGATGCTGTGCTCGGCAAATGGCCTCCGGAAATCCGTCGGCGGACATTGGAATTGGCGCAATCGAAGTACCTCGTGGCGCGCACACAGACGGATTTACAAGGCCAGGGCTTTTTGCGGGGTATCGCACCCGGCGCGTATTGGATCAGCACGCTGGATGTCGCCGCTGTCGTCGGCGACGTTCGTTCGCTCTGGGACGTGCCCGTGACCGTGAGGCCCGGTCAAACCGAGTACGTCTCACTATCCAATAGCAACTCCGTACCGCCTGCGCGATCTTCTCCCTGATCCGATTCACTGCGCATGACAAGTGAGAAAGACGAGATCGTCAAGTGGATCGCCGGCCTCGCGGATCCCGATCCTCTCACCCGAGAAGTATCTGCGCTGCGGATATATCTCGCTGGCGGAGTTCCATACAGCTTTGCGATCAGCAAGTGGTTTACCGATGCCGAATTCCGCGAATTGGCGCGTCCATTCCCGCTCAGCCCGCAGGGCCAGCCCGATCCCAGCAAGGAACCGTACACGGTGGGCGTCGCCGTCAAGCCTGAGACATTCGAGAGGATTCACGCGGCATTCGGCTCGCCAAGACTCGCGGAAGTCCCTCCAGATCAAGATGCGAAGGAATTCGAGCTGCGATTCGCGAATGCTGGTCATTTCGACATTTTGACCACGCGTGAGCCCGGTGGGCCGGGAGCGATCGCAAGATTTCTAGAAAAGTTCGGCGAGGGTATCCAGCAGATTGAAGTCAACGTCGCGGACATCGACCGCGCGACAGAGATTCTGCGCACGCGATTCGGGGTTGCGCCGATTTATCCCGCGACGCGACCGGGCGCGGATGGCACGCGCGTGAACTTCTTCCTCGTGCCCGCGCCAAATGGCGCAAGGGTCTTGATCGAGCTAGTGGAACCTGCTGCCAAAAAGTAGCGGGGGCTGAAAAGCTATTCGCCGCTCTGCTCCAGCAGCTTGGCGACGAGCGCTGTCCAACCGGTTTGATGGCTTGCGCCAAGTCCTGCGCCAGTCTCTCCGTGAAAATACTCATAGAACAGAATCAGATCGCGCCAATAAGGATCTTTCTGAAATAGTTCTTCAGAACCGTACACTGGGCGGCAACCGTTGCGGCGCAGAAAGATGTGCGAAAGACGCCGTGACAATTCTGCCGCGGCTTCCCAGAGCGTTTTCTGCTGGCCCGAACCGGTCGGCAACTCCACCTTGAAGTCATCGCCGTAGTAATGGTGAATCCGCTGCATGGATTCGATCAGAAGAAAGTTCATCGGAAACCAGATGGGTCCTCGCCAGTTGGAATTTCCACCGAAGAGATCGGTTGTGGACTCTCCGGGCTCGTAACTCACCGAATGGTTCTCGCCGTCGATCGCAAGCATATACGGATGAGCGCCGTGATACTTCGACAGCGCCCGAATGCCGAACGGCGAAAGGAACTCGTTCTCATCGAGAACGTAACGATAAATGCTCTCGAGCTTGGCGCGGTTGGCGATTGTGAGCAGCAGGTGCGGGCCCTTCGGCGTGATGCGGCTCATCTCCACGTGTTCAGCCACGTCAGCGTGATGGTCGAGGAACCAGTGCATGCGCCGCACGAAGGAGGGCATGCGCGCCAGGTCGTCTGGGTGAAACGCTTCAACGGCAAACAGGGGCGTCAACCCGACCATCGAGCGCACCTTCATCGGGATGTGCGATGAACCATTGGCTCTGTGCAAGACGTCGTAGTAGAAGCCGTCTTTCGGATCCCAGAGGCCGATGCCTTCGCCTCCCATGTCGTTCATCGCCTGTGCGATGTGAATGAAGTGCTCGAAGAACTTGCTGGCCACATCCTCGTAGGCGGGATCGTCGCGCGCTAGCTCCATCGCGATGGAAAGCATGTCCAGGCAGAACATCGCCATCCAGCTCGTGCCGTCGGATTGTTCGATGAAGCTGCCGGGACCGAGCGGGCGCGAGCGGTCGAACACGCCGATATTGTCGAGGCCGAGGAAGCCGCCTTCAAAGACGTTCTTGCCCTGCGGGTCCTTCCGATTGACCCACCAGGTGAAGTTCAGCAGCAACTTGTGAAAGACGCGCACCAGGAACATACGGTCCGGCTTCTTCTGAATGCGCGCTGCGATCTTGTAAACGCGCCACGCCGCCCACGCATGCACAGGCGGATTCACGTCAGAAAAGTTCCATTCGTAGGCGGGTAGTTGGCCGTTCGGGTGCATGTACCACTCGCGCAGGAACAGGATCAGTTGATCCTTCGCGAAATCGGGATCGATCAACGCCATCGCGACGCAGTGAAACGCCAGGTCCCAGGCCGCGTACCACGGATACTCCCACTTGTCCGGCATCGAGATGACGTCTGAATTATAGAGATAGGTCCACTCGTGATTCCGACCCTCAAGGCGACTCGGGTCCGGCGTCGGTTGCGTCGGATCACCTTTAAGCCAGCGGCTCACGTCGTAGTGATAGCTCTGCTTGCCCCAGAGAAGGCCTGCAAACGCCTGGCGCTGTACCAGGCGAGGATCGTCAGTCATACCTGCGTGGATTCGCTGTTCGTAGAACTCGTCCGCTTCTTTGAGGCGCTGATCGAACATGGCGTCGAATAACGCGCCAAAGAATTCTCGGGCTGTCGCGCCGCTCTCGCTCGGGTTGCTATCGAGCAGGCGTAAACGAATCGTCCAGTTCGCGCCCGGCGCGATTTCGGATGAGAAGTGTGCTGCCGCCTTGGTGCCAGTCATCGCGGGGTTGACCGCCGCGTGCTCGCCATTGACCACGTAGCGATGAAATGCGTCTTTCACATAGGGAGTGCGGCTCTTGGTCTGGAAGAGGCGCTCCATGTTCGTTTCATTGTGCGTAAAGAGGAGTTCCGGCGAGCCTTCGATCAACAACCAGCGCTGACCGTAGTGAAACTCCGTCAGTTGGATCAACGCCGTTCCTCCGGGACCATCGATTCGTGTCGCTTCCGGCATGTCGTCAAAATCGCCCCAAGACCAGCGATTGCGAAACCAGACGGTCGGCAGAAGATGGAGTCGCGCGGGTTCAGGGCCGCGGTTCCACGCCGTGATTCGAATCAGCACGTCCTCGGAGGTGGCTTTGGCATATTCCACGAACACGTCGAAGTAGCGATTCTCACGGAACACGCCCGTGTCGATCAGCTCGTACTCGGGGTCTTTCCGCGTGCGCTGCGCATTTTCTTGGACGAGTTGGTCGTAGGGGAAGGCCGCGTGCGGATACTTGTAGAGAGACTTCAGGTACGAACTCGTCGGTGTTGCGTCCAGGTGGTAGTAATACTCCTTGACGTCCTCACCGTGGTTCCCTTCCCGGTTCGTCAGACCGAAGAGGCGCTCTTTGAGGATGGGATCTTTTTCATTCCAGAGAGCAATGGCGAAGCAGATGTGCTGGCGGCGGTCGCAGATTCCTCCGATGCCGTCTTCGCCCCAGCGATAGGCGCGCGAGCGGGCGTGGTCATGCGGAAGGTAATTCCAGGCATCGCCATTGGGGCTGTAGTCCTCCCGGACTGTGCCCCACTGCCGCTCGGAAAGGTAAGGCCCCCAGCGCCTCCAATGAACCTCGCGCTTCTCGGAGGCGTACAGCCTCTGTTCTTCGCTCGTCATCCCAAGGTTCCTCGCGACGCAGAGGCTGCGGATTCAGCCGACGGACTTTCGAAGTAACGCTCTCTGGCAGTCCCGATGTCACTCTATCCGCTGGACTCCCGCGTGGCAAGGCGCCTGCGCCCAGCGCATTCCTAAGTCGCACGAATCAAGATGAGCACTGGCAGCATGCGAATCGATTTTGTATCCTCGACCGAAAGAGCAACCTTTGGAGCCATCCGCTGACTCTGCCATTCAACAGCTCAGCGCCGCGTCTGCAACCCGTAGAGGCACGATCTTCTGGGCGTTCTGCGCTCTTCTGGGTATGCATCGCGGCAACGGCGGTGGTTGCGCCCATGATTTTCCTGGGCAATGTGTCGGGACACGACTTCCGGTTTCACGTCGAATCGTGGATGGACGTGGCAGGACAGTGGCGCGAAGGGATCCTCTTCCCGCGCTGGGCCGAATGGGCGAATTGGGGATTCGGCGAACCGCGTTTCGTCTTTTACCCGCCTCTATCTTGGCTCGCTGGCGCTGCAATTGGCTCGGTGCTGCCGTGGCGGATGGCGCCCGGCGTTTTCATCTGGCTCGCTCTCGTGGTGGCCGGGATGTCGATGTGGCGGCTCGCGAAAGATTGGCTTTTTCGGCCTTATGCAACCATCGCAGCAGTCTTGTATGCAGTAAACCCCTACCACCTAGTGATCGTGTACTACCGCAGTGCGTTTGGCGAGCTGCTGGCCGCCGCACTCCTGCCGCTATTGATCTGGTCGGTCCTGCGCGTCACGAGCGGGGAGTGGCGGCGCATACCGCTTCTCGCGCTCGTGTTGGCAAGCGTGTGGCTCTCCAACGCGCCCGCCGCCGTGATCGCAACGTACTCGTTGGCGCTGGTGATCGTCATCGGCTGCTTCCGGAAACGCAGCTTTCGGCCGTTCGTGCCGGGAGCGAGCGCCATGATCGCGGGCCTCGCGCTCGCCGCGTTTTACGTCGCGCCGGCGGCGTGGGAGCAAAAGTGGATTCAAATTTCTCAGGCCGTCTCGGATGATCTGCGCCCCTCCGCAAACTTTCTCTTCACACGCGCCAATGATCCCGATTTCGTGGCATTCAATTGGAAGGTCTCGTGGGTCGCGGTCGGCTTGATCGTCTTGACCGCCATCGCCGTGTTATCGACATGGAGAAAACGGCGCGAGATCAACACGGCGTGGTGGAGCCTTTCGATGCTCGCAGCATTTTCGATAACGCTGATGTTGCCGGTGAGCCTGGCGCTCTGGCGCCTGCTGCCGCGATTGTGGTTCGTCCAATTTCCGTGGCGCTGGCTCGACGTACTCGACCTTTCATTTGCATTGTTCGTTGCGCTGGCGATCGCGAATCTGCCGAGTCGTACCGCTGCGTGGACCGTCGCGACCGCCCTTTTCGTGGCGATCGGACTGGCTGGCGCGTTCATGGCACGGAACGCCAACTGGGACAGCAGCGACGTCGCAAACATCGCTCAGGCGATTGAATCCAGCCGCGGCTACGAGGGCGCAGACGAATATGCTCCCGTCGGCTGCGATCGCTACCAGCTCCCGGGAAATCCGGACGACGAGGAGAGGCCCGCGGATGTGTCGCCCAATCCGGCGCCCCGGATCGCCAAAGTCGACCTGGAATCAGACGATGTTGTTCCAGCAGCGGGTGTGAGGCTTCATACGCAAGCGTGGAACTCAGAGAGAAAGGCTTTCACCGCGGAGAGCGCAGACGCCGTCACTCTGGCAGTGCGGCTTGTGAGCTATCCAGCATGGAAGGTTGAAGTCAACGGGCGCGACACCGAATTCAACTCGCGCGCAACCACTCAGCAGATTCTCCTGCCGCTTCGAGGCGGAAGCAATCGCGTGGAGATTCGCTTCCGCCGCTCTCTGGATCGCACACTCGGCGGCGCAATTTCGGCGCTCTCGGCTGCGGCACTTTGCGCACTCGCGTGGGTATCCCGCAGACGAAAAAATAGGACAGCAGCATAAACCAGAGATCGGGACGTTGCTGGATCGCGCTTGGAACGGTATCGGCTAGCCGAGCGGGCGGTGCTTGAACCTCTTCTCGCCCTTGGCGTACTCGGCAACCGTGTGACCCCGGCCGTAGAGCTTGTACTTGTAGGTCGTCAGGCCCTCAAGCCCCATAGGCCCGCGCGCGTGCAGTTTGCTGGTGCTGATTCCGACCTCCGCGCCGAACCCGTAGCGGTAGCCATCCGCGAAGCGCGTCGACGCGTTTTGGAACACGCCCGCGGAATCGACTTCGTTCATGAACCTCCGCGCCGCGTCTGCGTCTTCCGTCACGATCGCGTCGGTGTGATGGGACCCGTACGAATTGACGTGCTCGATCGCCTCGTCCAAATCGGCGACCACCTTGACGGATAAAATCAGGTCGCCATACTCGGTGGCCCAATCCTTTTCGGTGGCGGGCACGACGCACTCGCCGGGCAGCAGCGCGCGGGTCTTCGCGTCGCCGCGAATTTCGACTCCCGCTTGCTTCAGTTTGGTGACAACCTTCGGCAGGAATGCCGGAGCGACGGCTTCATGAACGAGCAGCGTCTCGGCCGCGTTGCATACGGCGGGGTATTGCACCTTCGAGTCGTAAGCAACGTCAATCGCCTTCTGTATGTCCGCCGCGCGATCGACGTACACATGGCAAATCCCTTCGCCGTGCCCGAGGACGGGAATCCGGCTGTGCTTCATGATGAAATGCACCAGCTCATACGATCCGCGAGGGATAATCAGATCGACGTCGCGATCTTGCGCCAGCAGGTCCATCACGTCGGCGCGCGATTGCAACAGGTTGATCGAATCCGAAGGCACTGCCGGAAAATGCGACAAACATTCGCGCCAAATCGAGACGAGTGTATCGTTGGTCTCTGCAGCTTCGGAACCACCCTTCATGACGACGGCATTTCCGGATTTCAGAGCCAGCGAGGCAAGCTGAGGCACCACATCCGGCCGCGACTCGAAAATCACGCCGATCACGCCCAGTGGGCACGACTCCCGGTAGAGCACCAGCCCATCATCGAGTTCCGTTGCGGCAAGCCTGCGGCCCAATGGATCGGCAAGGCGAGCGACTTCGCGGACCTGCGTGGCCATCTGCGCCACGCCTTTTTCGGTCACGCGCAGCCGGGCAAACATTGCGGACGACATCTTTCCACCCACCACGTCCGGTTCGGCCGCCGCGCAGTCGTGCGCATTGGCCTCGAGGATTCGCTTGCAACCGTCCTCGATAGCTTTAGCCGCGGCCAGCAGAACTTCATTGCGCGCGTCCAGAGACAACTTGGCCAGCGCGCGCGACGCGATCCGCGCCCGCCGCGCGATCGACGCAACGGTTCCCTCGCTGGTCTGTAATGGCGCTGCGGTTGGCTGGCTCATGGATTCTGCAATAGCACAATATTGTCTCGAGTGACAAGAACGGGCGAGGATGCGGCGCCCTCACCTCCGCGGCCGCCCTTTTTTCCCGAAAATCTTTCGGCTTCCTCGCTCGCACAGTTGGCGATTCCCCGCGCGAATTCGCGCCCTTCGGCATCCACAATGCTGACGACATCCATCGGTGCGAAATGGTGCTCCACGCGGACGATCCCCGATGCAAGCAGGCTCGCCTTCCTTTGCGTAATCGCGCGATGCGCCCCCGCATCCACCATCACGCGCCCGCGAACATCAGCCGCGTATGCGATCCAGCGGCGCTTGCCGCGCATTCTCCGGGCCGGCAGAAACGCGGTCCCGACGTTTTCCCCAGCGAAAATTCGCTCGATGGTGTCCGCATGATTTCCGTTTGCGATCACCGCTGCGCCGCCGCAATTCATCGCGATCTCGGCGGCCTCCAGTTTGGTGCGCATGCCCCCGCGCCCTCCGCCGGATGGACCGGCGGCGAGAGCTTTCAGTTCGGGCGTGATCTCCGCCACGAGCGGAATCACTTCGCCGTTCTGGCTTGCCGGAGCCTGAGCGAGCAGGCCATCCACGTTTGTCAGCAGCACCAGCGCGTCAGCCTCAAGGCCGCTCATCACAAGCGCCGCGAGCCGGTCGTTGTCGCTGAAGGCGACAGACCGCGTTCCCTGTGAGACGGATTCCAACTCGGCGGTCGAAACCGTGTCATTCTCATTCACGATAGGCAGGACGCCGAATCCGATCAGCTTCTCCATCGTCTGGCGGAGATTCGAATAGCGGCGCCAGTTGCTGAAATCCTCTTCGGTCAGCAGGACCTGCGCGATCTTGATGTCCCACTTCGAAAACAAATTCTTATACGCGTCCATCAGCAAGCTCTGCCCAACCGCCGCGCACGCTTGCTTGGTGACCAGATCGTCCAGTCGCGACCGATGAAGCCCCAGCCAGCCCCTGCCCAGGCCGACGGCTCCGGACGACACGAGCACGACTTGTCGCCCGGCTTTCATCAGGCCGGAAATCGAGCGCGCAATCGGCTCGATGCGCTCGCGGCAGAGTTCGCCTTCCGCGCCGGTAACCGTGGTCGTCCCGACCTTGATTACGACCCGGCGCGCCGCTCGCAACAGTTTTTCGCGCTCCCCTTGCATCCCTGGGCTTCCCCTTGCGCGGTCCCGCATCGTGCAGGTTCGATTTCGGAAAGAGCCGATCTCTCAATTCGGCGGCTCGTTCTGATTGTACCGAAAATCAGGACTTCGACACGCCGCCTTTCCGGTTTGCCTCGGGCACCCCGCCGCACGCCGCAACCCAAAAAGACGATCACTCACAAAAGCGGAAACAAATAATCACTTTCCGCCAAGTCTCTATTATAGAGCAACTTAGAAGGTAACTGCCGTGTCATATTTGTGAAAAAACCTTCCTGTTGACACGCTTTTCAGCGCTCTGTAGATTCGAGTGCGTGGGCGGGAAGTACCCCGTCCACAGTGTCCAGCGGGCACGCCAGATATCTGAGGGGCTGACGATCCGCGCGAAGTTTTTGTGTGAGGCCCTAATGACGAAGGCGTGGAAGATTTCGCTGTTCGCGGTTGCTCTTCTGTTCCTCTCGGTCGCCCCTGCGGCTTTTGCCGATTCAGCGACATTAACTCTCACCGGCGCAGGATCGAACGTCGTCGATGGGGTGTATGTCGGGCCCTATACAGCGACCATTGCTGGAACCCCCGGCTCCGTGCAAGTGATCTGCGACGATTACACGCATGAATCCTTTGTTGGCGAGACGTGGAACGCGTACGTATCGTCGTTCCCCGGTCTCACGAACGTTCGATTTACCGGTTCGAGCGAAACGCAAAACTACGACGAAGTAGCCTATCTCGCGAACAACCTGTTCAATCTTGGCGGAACTAACAACCCGGAGGCTGACGCGCTGCAATTTGCGATCTGGGACGTCTTCGATCCTTCCGCAATTGCGCCCTCCACGTGTTTCGGTGCCGTAGCTCAGGATTGCGTGAACTACTGGCTGACGGCGGCGGAGAGCCAGTCCTACTATGCGGGCGAATTTTCGAACATTCTGATCTACACGCCGGAGTCGGGCGGAAACCCGCAAGAATTCATTGTGCGGACGCCTGAGCCGGGCGCGCTCTTGCTCCTCTTCTTGGGGCTTGCCGGCTTGCTCTTGCTCAAAGGACTCACGTCGGGGAAGATTGTCCTTTTCGGTGGGGCAAAAGCGTGCTAAATTGAAGTTGCGTTTGTTGCTCTTGTTTCACCTTTTCAGATTCGATTGAAGGGGCTGCGAGACAAACTCGCAGCCCCTTTTGCTTTACGGCTGGAGGCGGTCGAGAAGCGCAAATAGCTTACAAGTAAAGTGAGTATATCAGTGAGAGAACAAGGAACAGTGAAGTGGTTCAATGCCAGCAAGGGCTATGGATTCATCCAGCGCCAGTCCGGCGAGGACGTTTTCGTCCACTTCTCCGCCATCCAGGCGGAGGGGTACAAGTCGCTGAACGACGGCCAAGCGGTTGAATTCGAAGTCACCCGCGGCCCCAAGGGCCTGCAGGCTGCGAACGTCACCAGCCTCTAGTTGAAGGAAGGCGGACCGGCAGTCGCCGGTCCGCCTTTTTTCTATCCCCTGCGATCAGCAAGGCTTACCAGCTCCTCCAAAATCAAGTCGCTGTGTTAACCGATTGTCCTGATCGGCGCTACTTTGTCTGGCCCCCGTCCGTTGGCAAGGTACAATAAATCATTGCTATGCAGTCGCTTTCCGGCTCACACGAGCTTGCGTGCACGCCCACAGGCTGCATGAAAACCGACGGGAGATTTCCATGGCCGATTTGAGAGCGCCGTTGCTGCGCGAAAGCCCCGCAGAGCGGCGACGCTCGCAGCGAGTCAACATCGCAATGCCCGTCCTCGTTCGAGGCAAGCGCGCGGGACAGCCATTCGAAGAGCAGGCGCTCACCATCTCGGTGAGTGCACATGGCTGCATGATCCGCGTGGCAACGCCGCTGACCCGCTCCCAGGAGATCGCGATCGTCAACGTGAAAACGGCGGAGGAGCTCCCCTGTAAAGTGACTTTCCTTGGCCAGAAGGAAGGCGGCAAGACGGAAGTAGGCCTTGAATTCAGCGAGCCTTCACCTCTTTTCTGGCGCATTGCTTTTCCTCCCGAGGATTGGGATCCTTCCGAGCGGAAGCGCGCCGGAGGTGCAGCTCCTCGGCCGCCCGCTGACACGTCCGGCCGCTAGCGCCGTTTCTGCCAACCCAAATGAATCAAGGCCTGCGCGCGGAAACTCAAGCCGCCGTGCTGCCCGCTCTCACAGAGTTTCTGCGTGCGCGGTGGCTGTTAGTTGTCGTCGTATCGATCCTGCTCCTCGTCCCCTGCTTCTGGCACCACGAAATCGTTTCATCCGATCTGGGAAGCCATCTCTACAATGCCTGGCTCGTGCAATTGATTCATCGCGGCCAGGTGCCGGGCCTGTGGATCGCGCCGCAGCATACGAATGTGTTGTTCGACTGGATGCTGAGCGGGCTCGGATCGGTTTTCGGGCTGCGAGCGGCCGAAAAGCTCGCTGTTTCCATCGCGGTCCTGATTTTCTTCTGGGGAGCGTTTGCTCTCGTCTCAGCCGCGCGACGCGCGCCTTGGCCATTGACGCCCGTGATTGCGCTGGTGACCTACGGCTGGACCTTTCATCTGGGTTTTTTCAACTACTACCTCTCGCTGGGCCTTTCATTCCTAGCTCTTGCCGTGGTGTGGCGCGGCAAGGGTTGGGAACGGCTGGCCGCACTGCTGATTGCGCCGCTCGTTCTGGTCGCGCATCCGCTGGGCTTCATCTGGCTGCTCGCTGCGTCGGCGTACATCGGCATGTACGAAAACGTTCGCGGCTGGGACAAGGCCATTCCATTCGGGCTCGCGGTCGCTTCCCTTCTCGTGCTGCATTTCTTCCTGTCGCGCCACTATTTCGTCAACGCGGGCGCGAAGCCGTTCTATTCCTTCAATGGCGCCGATCAGTTGGTGCTGTTCGGTGAGAGATATCGCCTGCTGGCACGAGCGCTTCTGGCGTTCGCTGCGATTGCTCTCGGAGCGGACCTCGTCCGCAGGTATCAGAAGCGAGAGTCGCTCGCGGACTATCTCCTGCCCGTTCAGTTCTACGTCCTCGCGGAAGTCGCAGTGCTGTTGCTGCCCGACGCCGTGATCTTCCCGCCGCCAACGGCCGCGATTGCCTTGCTCACCGAGCGGTTGACGTCCGTATCTGCAATTCTGGGCTGCTGGCTGCTAGGCGCCGCGCGGCCGGGCAGATGGCATTTCGCCGGCTCCGCCGTCATCGCGGCTATCTTCTTTTCGTTCTTGTATCAGGACACGGCAACCGTGAACCGAATGGAGGGCCAGGTCGAGCAGTTGGTGAGCACGCTTCCGCCAAACCGGCGCGTGATGGCGACGATTTTTCCATTCCCGGGCTCGCGAATCCTGGTCCAGCACATCGTCGACCGTGCCTGCATCGCGCGCTGCTTCAGCTACGGCAACTACGAGCCGGGCGCCGCCGTCTTTCGCGTGCGCGCGACTCCGGGCAACCCGTACGTCTTAAGCGACTATGATCTCGCGGTCGACATGGAGCACGGCGGATACGTGGTGCAGCCAGGAGATCTTCCCGTCTACCAAATCTACCAATGCAGTGCGAGCGGCACCGACCTGTGCATCACATCTCTCGAAGCTGGCGAGGAGAACGACCGCCTCGGCGAGCATCCCAGCCAGTAGCTCGGTTACAGGCCCGGAGTGCTACTGCCCGGGTGCGGCTCCTTCAATTGTGGCAGCGATCGGCGGCGATCGGGCGCCGGACGCGGCCTGCGCCTGAGCCCCGCACCTTGATTGGATAGGCCGAACACGACGACCGTGCCGGGATTGCCGTTCGCAGCGCCGGTGCCAACGTATACCTTTCCGTTCGCGATCATCGGCGTGATGAATTTCGTTGTCCCATCTGCAGGGAACCCTGCACTAAACAATTCGTTACCCAGGTTGGTCGCATCGTAGGCATTGAGCGTGCCGGAGGAGTCGATGGCCCAGACAATGCCGCTTGCAGATCCGTTGGCGGAAATGCTCGGCGTGGCGCCCGGGTAGCCGTAAGTTTCGGGACTCGTGGACGATGCCGAAGGAGCCACCTTCGCCTGAGTGATCGCAAACGCTCTCAAATTATCGTTCACAGCGCCGTAGTAGAGCGTGTTGTTGAAATAGGCGGGAGCAGCCCAGACTCCTTGTCCGCCCTGTAGCGCGCTACTGAGTTCCTGATAGATCGCGTTGTCGTTGTTCGAGTTGAACTCGCCCATGTTGTCGCGATCGACGACGAAAAGCATGATTGGATTGCCGCTGCGCGTCAGGTCCTGCTTTCCTGCTCCAACCGCCAAGTGCCGCGTCGTGCCGTTGGCGTCGGTCATGTCGGGCAGCAGGAGCAACCCGCCCGATCCGAGATCCTGATCGGCGTTCGACTGGCTGACCGTATCGAACTCCTCGAAATAATCGGCCACAGCCAGCGTGTTATTCGTTGTCGAGAGCTTGATGAAGCCGTTTCCGTAATCACCGTCGCTCGGAAAACCGTTGGTCAGCGTGGTGTCAAACGAACCGTTTCCGTCGAGGAAATAAATGTTGCCCGACGAATCAGCAGCAAGGCCGTCGCCCGCCATCCAGATTCCGCCGCCCCCTCCAGTGGGAGTGAGATTGAGGGCGCTCGTCTGCTGAAGCGTCGATTCACTGTAGCCCATCACCCACGCGTCATATGGGCCGGCGTCGCAATGCGAAGTCCACGCCAGATAGATCACGCTGTTGAGCAGAAGCAGTCCCGTGCGCTCTTCATACTGGCCTGGAGAAAATCCCGTCGCTGCGATGTCGGCCGCTGTCATCCGATCGAGGCCGGTCGTGAGGTCGAGCGCGTGCAATCGTTGGTGGTAATTCCCGCCCGAATCCTTTGACATGGCAACCGTAAAGATCGTGCCGTGCGGGCCTGCGTTCAGGTCGATCACCGGAGTCGAAGTAATTCCGATGGTGGGCTCAACCTGGCTGCAACCATGGTCATCGCTCGGAGATTCGCCCGTGCCGCTCAACAGGGCGTTGTGCCAGAGCTGCGTGAAACTGTCCGCGTCGAACGCATATACGGAATCGCTTTCGGTCACGACGAACAGCACGTTGTGCGCCACGCCGTTGATCGTCATGCCGCCGACGTACAGCGGCTCCGCATCCACCGGGCCGTCCACGTTGATCGTTCCCAGCTGGCCGAACTGCGCCGAAGCCACGTTGGCTGTCGTGAGAATCGTTTCGCTCAAATTCTGTCCCGTGCGCGAATTGTCGTTGTGATATGTCAGGACATTGACGCTGCTCGGTGGCGGCGCTGGATTGACCGTAAGCGTGACCGTGTTGCTGGTCGCCGAGGGGTTGATGCCATTGCTCACGACGACCTGAAATTGCATACCGCTTTCCGCGGTCGTCGTATTGGCAATGGAATAACTCGAAGACGTGGCGCCCGCGATATTGGTGCCGCCCGGCATGCTCTGCCACTGATAGCTGAGTGGGGCTGTTCCCGTCGCCGTCACCGAAAACGTTGCGGTCTGGCCGGCCGTCACCGTCTGATTGGTCGGTTGCATCGTGATGGATGGAGCCACGGCGGCAGCATTCACTGTAAGCGTCACCGTGTTGCTCGTTGCGGGCGGGTTCACACCGTTGCTCACGATCACTCGGTACGTCGACCCGTTCTCAGCCAACGTGGTGGACGAGATTGTGTAACTTGCAGAAGTAGCGCCTGCGATGTTCGTATTCGTGGCCGCGTTCTGCCACTGATAGCTCAGCGGCGCCGTCCCACTGGCAACGACGCCGAACGTCGCCGGCTGTCCCGCGGTGACTTTCTGATTCGTGGGCTGCGTCGTGATCGTCGGCGCAACGGAGTCACCGCCACTTCCGCCCGGAGTACCGGCTCCGCAGCCGCTCAGCGCCAGCAACGCAATAAAATATAGGCAGATGCCCGGCCACCGCTTCAAGCGTGCTCCTCCGTGACTTCCTCTAAGTTCCCTTCCCATATTACATCTCGGCTGGAAGATAGGGTTACTTGTCCAAGGACAGAAAAGGGACAGGTACGGGCGCACAGGTATGCTTGACCCAAGGCACCTCGTTCCATACTAACCCCATCCACCGAAGCACCTCAGAAAGAAATGCCGACGAAAGTTCCGAGGGAATTTACGCCGATTCTGCAGTCGAGGGCTCGGGCCGTCTCGCTGCGCTCGCAGCGGATTGTTTGCGCCGCCCGACTATCCACGTGCCCAGCCTCCATACGAGCAGGATTCCCACCAGGAATGCATATTCGAGCGGCTTGCGGACATCAGACTTTACGAGCCAGTAGTAGTGAATCACTCCGGCGATTGCCGTCACGTAAATCGCTCGATGGAGTGCCTGCCAGCGCTTCCCTCCCAGGCGCCGAATCCATCCCGCCGTCGACGTAATCGCCAGTGGAATCATCAGCACGAAGCCTGTGACGCCAAGCGTGATGTACGGCCGCTTGTGCACGTCCGCCCACATGTCCGGCCAGGCGAAGAATTTGTCGAACCAGATCCACGATGTGAAATGCAGACACCCATAGAAGAAGGCGTACAGGCCGAGCATTCTTCGAAAGCGGATCAATTGGGGCAAATTGAGTATCTTCCGCAGTGGCGTGATCGCCAGCGTAATCACCACAAACCGAATCGTCCAGTCGCCGGTCCGGTGCTCGAGAAACTGGCTGGGGTTGGCCGTCAGGTCGTTCTGCAGTATGCGCCAGAGCAGCAAGCCGAACGGCACGAGGCAGAGGCAAAACAGAACGACCTTCGTCCATTTGCTGGTCAGGATTTTGTTCACGGGGCGGCTCGCTAGAAGTTCTTGCGCAGGTCCATGCCGGCGTACAGGCTGGCCACTTGATCGCCGTAGCCGTTAAACATCAGCGTAGGGATCGGACGGGCGAACAGTCCGCCGCCCAGACGATGCTCCATCTTCTGGCTCCAGCGCGGATGATCGACGTTGGGGTTCACGTTCGCATAGAAGCCGTATTCTCTCCCGCCGGCGTACAGGTCCCACGTCGTGTCCGGCTCGCTCCTGACGAATCGAATCTTCACCAGCGATTTCGCGCTCTTGAAGCCGTACTTCCAGGGAATCACCATTCGCACCGGCGCGCCGTCCTGATTCGGCAGCGTCTCGCCGTACATTCCTACGCAGAGCAGCGCCAGCGGATTCATGGCCTCATCGAGCCGCAGACCCTCCAGATAGGGAATCTGCACTCCGGCGCTCGATGCCCACGGCATTTGCCTCGGATCGTAGTAGCTCTCGAAGGCCACATACTTTGCCTTGGGGGTCGGCTCAACCAGCTTGATGAGATTGCTCAGCGAATAGCCGATCCACGGCACTACGATCGACCATGTCTCGACGCAGCGATGGCGATAAATGCGCTCTTCCAGCGGCGCCAGCTTCAGGATTTCATCCATCGTGAACTTGCGCGGCTTCGCGACTTCACCTTCCACGGAGACAGTCCACGGCGAAGTCACGAAGTTCTTGGCGTTTCGGGCGGGATCGCTCTTGTCGGTGCCGAACTCGTAGAAATTGTTGTAGCTTTCGACGTCGCTCGCCGCCGTCTCTTTCTCGGTGGTGCTGAAGGGACTCTTGATGACGCCGCTCAGCGGCACCGGCACCGAGCCTGTCGCAGGTCCCGCAAGCCAGCCGGGCAGCCTCTTCCATCCCGCAACCGCGCCGCTCGTAGCCAGAACGCCCAGCAGGAAATTCCGCCTGCCCATGTACAGGCCCTTCGGCGTAACGTCCGCATACGTCAGGTCCGGTTTCTCTTTGATGAGCATAGCTACGCTCCCGCCCCGGCTACAATCATACTACGCGCCCGTCGGGAGAATTAGATGTCGGAGATCAGTGAAGGAAACAGAAAAGGCAGCGTTATTTGTCCGAAAGCTCAGCCACCAGCTGTTCTCGGAGGCGCTCCTGAAGGGATGCCGAAAGTTTTGTTCCGCCGGAGGTTAGGTAGAAGGCGTCGATCGCCGTCTGGCTCTCCGTGTCGATCACCGCGATTTCGATGTTGCAGTTCTCGCGCGCGAAAAGCGAGCTGATCCGGTAAAGCAAACCGGGCTGATCCTGCGTGATCACCTCCACCAGGGTGCTCAGCGGCGAGCATTCGTTGTCGATCTCGATGCGCGTATCAACCTTTACCTTCGGCGGCACCTTCTTCTCCGACCTCAGGCGGTCGCGCAACATGCGGTCCAGATCTGCTTTGCCGGTGAGCACGTCGTGGATGCTGGTCTTGAACCGCTCCCATTCCGGCAGATTCAGTTCAAGCGTCCGAAAGCGGTCGGTGAAGAAAAACGTGTCGACGACGACTCCAGCGGCGTTGGAAAACGCAGCCGCCTTCACGATGTTCATGCCCCACGAAGCCAGCGTCCCCGCGATTTTGGCGAAAAGAAACGGGCGGTCGGGTGTGACGAGCGTTAATTCGTACCAGTGCCGCCCCCGCGCCAATTCGAGCTGCACCGAATCCTGGCCGAGGCGGCTCGCCATCTCCATGTGACGGATCACGTCGCTGGCGGTCTGCGTCCGCAGATACCTCCGCGGCAGACCTTCGAGAAAACCGTCCAGCTTCGCGCCTGCCGCCGGCATGAGTGTCCGGAGGTGCGTCATCACCTCTTCGTCGACGTCCCCGTGCAAGCGCTGATCGATGCTGCGCATCAGAGAATTGGCGCCGCCGATGTACAGCTGCCACAAATTCTCGGCCTTCCACGGCGTCAGCGCTTCCGGATTCACCGCTTTGATATCTGCGTACGTTAAAAGGCAGAGCATCTTCAGCCGCTCCGGCGTTCCCATTCTCTCTGCGATCTGGTTGATCGTCTCGGGCGCGAAGATGTCCCGGCGCAGGGCAGCGCCCAAATCCAGATGATGCTCGATCAAGAAGAGGACCGTTTCGCGATCGTCCGGATCCAAATCGAGCCGCGCCAGGCAGGCCTCAGCCATTTCGAGGCTTCCTGCGATGTGGTCGCCGGGCTTCGTGCCCTTGCCCGTGTCATGCAGCAGCAGCGCCAGATAAAGCAGGTCCGGCTGCTCCAGTTCGTCGAGAAGTTCGGCGTATCCCTGATCCCATTTCGACTGCGATTTTCGCAGCGAGTGAAGATTCTCAATGGCCACGAACGAGTGTTCGTCGACCGTGAAGCGGTGCGAGAAATCACGGATTACCAGCGAATCGATCGCGCGAAACTCCGGCACAAGTTGAGTGAGCACTCCGAGGGAATGCATCGTGCGCAGGGCCTCCGCAGCGTGCGGCGCGAGCAGGATTTCCTGCAGATAATGCCAGAGCTGCGAGCCCTTCGGCGGAGCAGCGGCCAGACTGGGCAAAATCTCCTCAATCTGGTGTTCCGTCGCGGAGCTGAGGCTCAATCCGTGGCGAGCCATGAAGCGGAACAGGCGCAAGGGCAGCTCCGGATCGCTGAGCGCCTCCTGCCGTTGCAAGAAAATCCTGCCGTCCACGACCGCAAACTCCGCGTTCGAAAGGCGCGACCGCAAGTTTTGAAACTGCCGGTAGAGCGACGGCCGTGCCGCAGGAAATTCGTCGAGCAGTTGCACCGCTACTCGATGAACCAGCCGCGCATGGCTGAAGTAAATCCGCATCCATTCTGCCGCGGTCAGCGGCCCGCCGTCCGGCACGCCGACCTGCGCGGCGGCCGCCTCATCCTGCGCGGTCCATGCAAGCGTGTTGTCGTCGCGCCCGTGCCGCAGATGCAGGAAGCAACGAACGGACATCAGAAAGTCGAGCGCCGCGTCGAACCTCTGGCGCAACCACGGCGGCAGCAGAGTCGTCTCGTCAGGCCAAGCGTTCTGTTCCTCGATCGCTGCAATCAGGGCGAGCCAGTGCGCCAGGTTGTAATCGCGCAGGCCGCCGGGGCCGTCTTTGACGTTCGGTTCGAGATGGAAGACGGTGTTGCCGAATTTGTTGTAGCGGCTGTGCGTGAGATCGGTCAATTTCTGCACGATTGCTCGCGACTCGCGCGCTACCAGCTTGGGAATAATCTGGTCGTGCAGCCGCGCGAATAGATTCCGGTCGCCAGCCAGATAGCGGCAGTCGAGCATGGAGATCGCGAATTCGACGTTATTCGGATCGAACTTCTCGCATTCGCTCAGGCTTCGGTTCGCGGGACTCAGTTTCAGCCGCAGGTCCCACATCTCCTGCGAAAATGCGCGAACGCGATTCTTCAAATCGGTCCCGAAGTCTCCGCCGGTATGCAGGAAGAGTATGTCGATGTCGGAGTAGGGAAAGAGCCAGCGCCGGCCATAGCCTCCCAGCGCGAGCAGGGCAAAACCGCGCGGCCCTTCCAGATCGGGCGAGATCAATTCCTTCCAGAGGCGGTGAGCGACGGAGTCTACGAGAGCGGTGCGGCCGTGGACGGCAGTTCGGCCGTCCCTGCGGGCGGAAAAATCCTCGCGTACGCGCACCGATTCTGCCGCGTAGGAGTCCCGCAGGTCCTTAGCCAGTAATGGGTTCGTGGCCATGTGTGAAAACTTGAACTCTGATTCCGCGCCGCCGTTCGCTCATTCATTGGCGTTACCCGTGCTGCCTCGCGCATTCCACGTCCCACGGAATCACCTGCCGCGCGTCACAGCGCACTGTCGCCGCGTTCGTCATTGCGGATCCGAATGGCGTCGTCGATCTTCGAAAGAAATATCTTACCATCGCCGATCTTTCCCGTGCGCGCCGCCGTCACGATGGTCTGGACGATCTGTTCCGCCCGCTCGTCTCCAACGACAAGTTCGAGCTTGATCTTGGGGATCAGATCGACCGTGTACTCGCGGCCGCGATAAAACTCGGTATGACCTTTCTGGCGGCCGTGCCCGCGCGCCTCGAGTACCGTCATGCCCTCGACGCCGATTTCATGCAGCGCGTCCTTCACTTGATCGAGCTTCGACGTCTGAATAATCGCTTCAATTTTGGTCATCTTTGTCCGCCTCGCCTACTTGATTATGCCTGCTGAAGCCCGTAAGAAAGCCACCTCAAATCTGGGGCTTCGCTAGGATGATGTGCCCCAGTGATAGCCCTCTTCGCCGTGCTGCGTTAGATCCAACCCCTCGGCCTCGTCCTCGTCGGGAACACGCAGCCCGATCAAGAGATCGACGACCTTCAAAATAATCAGCGTGCCTACAATCGCGATCACCCACGCAATCACCACCCCGGTCAGTTGATTCAAGATCTGGTGAAAGTTGCCTTGTATCGCACCCGACGGCAGCACGTTGCCGCTCGCGTCCTTAAAGATCGGGTTGACGAAGCTCGACGCGAACACCCCCGTCAGTAATGCACCTACCGTTCCCCCCGCTCCGTGGACGCCAAAAGCGTCGAGAGAGTCATCATAACCGAAACGCGATTTGATCGACGTCGTCATCCAGAAGCACACCACACCTGCGATGAAGCCGATAGCCAAGGCTGACATCGGACTGACAAATCCGGAGGCTGGCGTGATCGCCACAAGCCCCGCCACCGAGCCCGATATCGCTCCCAGCGCGCTCGGTTTGCCCTTGCGGATCCATTCCGCCGCGGTCCAGCCGATCACCGCAGCCGCTGCTCCGAAGTGCGTCGCCACGAATGCGCTGGTTGCCAGTCCGCCCGCTGAGAGCGCGCTACCCGCGTTGAAACCAAACCACCCGACCCACAGCAAGCAGGCTCCGATGAAACTGATGACCACGCTGTGCGGCGGCATCGGCTCGCGGGGATACCCCAAGCGCTTGCCCAGATAGAGAGCGCAGATCAGCGCCGATACGCCGGACGTGATGTGTACCACCGTGCCGCCCGCAAAATCCAAAGTCGGAAATCGGCCTCCTAGCGACGCGTTGAGCAATCCGCCTTTGCCCCAGACCATGTGCGCCATCGGCGCATATACCAGTAGCGACCACAGGCTCAGAAACACCAGCATCGCGCTGAACTTCATCCTCTCCGCAAACGCTCCGGTAATCAGAGCCGGCGTGATGATGGCGAACATCAGTTGGAAGACCATGTAGGTCTGCAAGGGTATCGTTGCTGAATAGTCTGCATCCGGCTGCGAACCCACACCCGATAGGAACAGGTGGTGAAAGCCTCCTATGAAGCTGTTCCCCGCTCCAAAGGCAAGGCTGTAACCCACAATCCCCCAGATCACCGTGATTACGGCCATCATCATGAAGCTCTGCATCATGGTGCCGAGCACATTCTTCTTCCGCACCAAACCCCCGTAAAAAAGCGCCAGGCCGGGCCCGGTCATGAGCAGCACCAGAGCGGAGCTGGCCAGCATCCAGGAATTGTCCGCCGAGCCCTTCGCATCCGCCGCGGCCTGCTCCACAGCGGCAAGCCGGTCGACGTGAATGTCAGGGGCGATCAACGTCCCCACAGCTGCTGGCGTGGCGCCCCAAAGTGTCCGCGCGGAGACGACGCTTGGCGCGAAACACAACAGCAAGATCGCAATCGAAAATAGCGAGATCCTTCTTCTGAACATGGATATGTCATCTTCCCAGGCACGCGGATGCCCTATACACAATATTGAGGATTCCGGCGGGCCCTTTGGCAATTTACATTTTTATGCGACGCATCGGGAAACGCGATACGACACAAAATTCACCGCATTATACACGCATCATTTGGGGCCGCCATCACATTGGCAAACGAAGACTTATGAATCCAATATGTTCGCCTTAACCACCCGGAAACACCTGTTCTTCAGGACAAGCTGCGCAGCTCTCCTGATTTCCTCTAGGCTGTAGCGAACGGCCCCGGCGGCGAGGCGAGCCCGCGCCGGAGCTCAGCCTAAGCCTCCCGATAGCAGTGCATTGGAAACGGTACTAGACACTGCGCAACTTTCGGGAGTCGGTCGTGTTCGATGCAGTGTACGGCCTCCAACCAGGCACCTTGGGGCCGACACTTAAAATGAGAACTCAAGTTACGGAGAGGAAGATCATCATGAACACCAAGGCACTTATTTTGAGTGGTGCGGCCCTCATCGCGCTGAATGTTTCTCCGGCGTTTGCGCAACAGACGACACCGAACGCTCCGGACCCGTCGATCGCCCAGCGCAAGGACAATCAGCAGGATCGCATCGCCAACGGAGTCCAGAGCGGACAGTTGACCGCTGGCGAAACCAAGAACCTCGAAACCAAGGAAGCCGGCATCAACAAGGAAGAGAGCGGCATGCGCGCCGAGGACAACGGTCATCTGACTTCTGCCGACCGTTCGGTGATCAACAAACAGCAGAACAGCCTGTCAAACCAGATCTATCAGGACAAGCACAACGCCAACACCGCGCACTATGGCAACAATGAAGTCGGCCAGCGCCGCCAGAATCAGCAGGACCGCATCGCTCAGGGCATCCGCAGCGGCCAACTGAGTGCCGGCCAAACCGCGAAGCTCGAGCGCCAGCAGCAGAGCATCAACCACGAAGATGCTTCGATGCGCGCGGCCAACGGCGGGAAGCTGACGCCTGGGGACAAGGCAGCTCTGAACCAGCGGCAGAACAACGCTTCGAAAAACATCTACGCCAAGAAACACAGCGGCAACACAAAGAAGTAATCGATCGTTTCAAAACAAGACGAGAGAGCCCCGGCGAGTGGCCGGGGCTCTTTTTATTTGTCGAGCCTTGATATCGAGTGAGAATCCAGCGTCGTCCTAAAACCACAAGTGACCCAACATTAGACCTACTGTCCGCTATGATCCGCCGCCCTGCTGCGTATCGGTGCCATTAAACGTGGGGCAGGTAACCCAGCTGGCGGTGTGCGGGGTGTTGAAGTAACAGAACTTTGTCCAATGGTCCTTTCCAAAAATATCCCTGTAGGTAATCATTCCATAGGCGTACCAGCCAGCCCACGAGGTCTGCATCGACGGCGGTGTGAGACTGGGGACAGGAGCCTGCGCAACGGGCGGCAGCTGCTTAGGAACTTTGCCGCCTTTGCCAGGCGCAGGCGCGCGGGTATTCATCAGGGTGTCAGCAATGTTGGTGCCGACAATACCGACAATTGTGCTCATGTCGACGGATGAAAGATAGACGCTCTCTCCTCCCTGGACGTCGGGCTCATTAAGTGCGGTATCCTCCGGTAGAGGGTTCTGCCGCATCTGCAATCCGGGCCTTAAACGAACTTCGAGAGCCGGCGTTCGCCCCGTGTTGGTAGACACCACTACTACGTCCGCCCAAGCGGGATTGTCCGTGTGCGGCACCAATATCGCGGCCTTTGTCCCTACATACGCTCGATACTCAAGTTCCCGATTGATCTTAGTTTCGACCAGCGCCTTGTTCATGTCGTTCCATTGGCCGCCGGAGAAAATGGAATAGACGCAGGTTACGACAAATATCAGCGCGGTAAGTATCACCGATCGTCTCTCTTGCCTACCGCGACCGAGGTATTCACTGTCGGCGTGCCTGGCCTCGCTAGGGAGCGGCCCTCTACTCTCTCCTGTCGGAAAACCCTGTGGGTACTGCTCAGGCGTGCTGCTGGGGTCGTTAGGCGGTTTGTCGTTCGACACAAGCTTAACCCTACATTCAATCGTTGCTTTATTGTAACAGAGCGATAAACAAAGTTAGAACAGCCAGGACGCTGGCCCTGGCGAAAGGACATACAAAGCTTGGGACACTGCGTATTCGCGTTACTCCGGACGAACCACGCGCGACGGAGGCGAGAGCAAAGGCCGCAAAGCAAGCCCTTTCGAAGCGGATCCGGAACACGCTCAACGCTATGCTTCGACGCGAAGGGGTCAGTTTTGAGACAGCGCCCTTTATTCCCCGTAACCGCGTGGATGTTTCCGCCGCCACTCCCATTGCGAACGCAGGATCGTCGCGAGGTCTGACTTCACAGGCTTCCAGCCGAGCACTTTCACGGCCTTGGACGCGTCGGCAACCAGTTGTGCCGGATCGCCGGGCCTGGGCGGCTGGACGCGCGCCGGGATCGGCCGTCCCGTCACTTTGCGCCCGCATTCAATCACTTCCAGCACTGAGTAGCCGTGGCCCGTTCCGAGATTGATGAAGTCGGACGCTCCGCCTCTCCGCAGATAGTCCAGCGCCAGGATGTGCGCGTCCGCCAGATCAGCAACGTGCACGTAGTCGCGGATCGCCGTCCCATCCGGCGTCGGATAGTTCTTGCCGAAGATCGAAAACTCGTGAATCTCTCCTAGCGCGGCCTTGAGCACGTTCGGGACGAGGTGCGATTCCGGCTCGTGGTCCTCTCCGCACCGTTCCGTGGCTCCTGCCGCGTTGAAATAGCGCAACGCGACGAATTTCTGCCCATAGGCGTGGGCAAACGAATCGAGCACGCGCTCCATTGCGAGCTTCGACCATCCATACGGATTCGTCGGCCACTGCCGTGAGTTTTCGGAGATCGGAACTTTTTCCGGCTCGCCATACGTCGCGCACGTGGACGAGAACACGATGTACCGAATGCGCGCGTCGAGCAGCGTGGTCATCAGCGCGACGCCCTGTTCGACGTTGTTCTCGAAATATTTCGCCGGCTCAGACATCGACTCGCCCACGTACGCGAGCGCCGCGAAATGCACGCACTCTTCGATCTCCTGTTCGCTCAGGATCCGCTTGAGAAGCTCTCGATCGCCCGCGCGGCCGTGATACAACGGAACGTCCGCAGGCACGGCCGAACGATGGCCGCGAAACAAATCGTCCAGCACCACTACGCGCTCGCCTTTCGCGCGCAGCCGCTCCACCGTTACGCTGCCGATATAGCCCGCGCCGCCCGTCACAAGAATTGCCATCGGTCTCCATTTCGCCCGCTCAGGCCAAGCTGGATGGTTTCGTCTGCCACTGCACACACAAGTTTTGGATTATAGCGAAACCGGGGCTCGCAACGCTGGGCCAGACCTCAGCAGCGTACCCTTTGTGTCGCAACATGGAACAGCCCGCGCGCGTAGTAACATGGAGAGTGGACTCATGACTACCGGGAATTCGATCGCCATACGTACCGATCGCGTATCGCGCCACTACCACATGGGTGACGCACTGGTTCGCGCCGTGGACGGCGTCAGCCTCGAAATTCGCGCGGGCGAATTCATCGCCTTGCTCGGCAGTTCCGGCTCGGGCAAATCGACTCTGCTGAATCTGATGGCCGGTCTCGACCGCCCCAGCTCCGGCGCCATTTTCGCGCACGAGCGAAATCTCGCAGATATGACGCCTGAGGATCTCGCCAGGCATCGGAGCCACACGGTCGGCATCGTATTTCAGGCGTTCAATCTTTTGCCGCGCATGACCCTCGAAGAAAACGTCGAGCTTCCCCTGCGCCTCGCCGAAGTGGACCGCGAAGAGCGCACCGCCCGCGTCCGCGAGGCCATCGAACGCGTGCACCTCACCGCACGCCTCTCTCACCGACCCAGCGAGCTTTCCGGCGGCGAGCAGCAGCGCACCGCGTTCGCTCGCGCGCTGGTCAACCGACCCTCCATCCTTCTCGCGGACGAGCCCACCGGCAACCTCGATAGCGCCACGGGCGATCAAATCATGCAGCTCTTGCGCGAAATCAACCAAACGCTCGGCATGACGATCGTAATGGTCACGCATGAGCGTCCGCGCGCCGAGCGTTTTGCGCATCGCTTGATTCTGATGGGCGACGGCAAAGTCATCAGTGACGGGGTCCCCGCATGAAGGGCCGCGATCTCGGCGAGTTGGCGATTCGCAATCTTCGCGAGGCTTTGCTCCGCAATTCTCTGACGACTCTTGGCATCGCGGTCGGCGTCGCCTCGCTTGTCGCGATGGTTTCGCTCGGGGTCGGCTTGCAGGATCTCGCGACCGATCGCCTCGCTCGCAGTGGTCTATTTGACGCGATCTTCGTCACACCGCGCTCCGCTGCGGCGAATTTCCGTGGCGGCCAAGGGCCCCTGTTCGCTCCCCCGGAGCCGCCTAAGCCACTCGACGAGGACGCTCGGCAGAAAATGCTGGCGCTGCCGAACGTCGTCGAAGTCTATCCGGACATCCGCTTTCCCATCGAAATTCACTTCAATGGCAACCCATTCGCGACGATGGCGGCAGGCGTGGCTCCGTCCGCGCGCAAGGACGGCGCTTTCGACGGCATGAAGGGCTCTTTTTTTTCCGGCCCCGGCACCGACGAGGCGATCCTGCAAATCGATCTCGCGCGTCAGCTCTCGAATCAGCCCGATTCGCTCATCGGGCAAAACGTGGTGTTGCGTTACGCCGAGCGTCAGCCTCTTCCCGCCGATGGCAGTTCCGCCTCGGACGGCTTTTCCATCGTGCCCAAAGAAAAGAGTCTTCGCATCGTCGGCATCGTCGAGACGGAGCCCGCTGGCGGCGTCGGCAGTCTCGGCCGGGGCCGTTTGCTGATCCCCTTGCAGCTCGCGCAAACGCTGCGTACCGCCCAGGCCAACGACCTCCGCGATCTTCTCCGCGACAATCCCAATCAGCACAGCTACGAAAGCCTCACCGTCCGCGTCAACGATCCGCCCAAAGTGAAAGATGTCGAGGACGCCATCAAGCAGATGGGCTTTACTGCCTTTTCTCTCATTGACGCGAGCAAGAGCCTCAGCCTCGTTTTCACTGTCTTCGACCTCTTCCTCGGCATCTTCGGCAGTCTGGCGCTCATCGTCGCCTCGCTCGGCATCGTCAACACGCTGGTGATGGCGATTCTCGAGCGGCGCCGCGAGATCGGCATCCTGAAAGCGCTCGGGGCTTCCGATCGCGATGTTCGCAGGCTTTTCTTCGTCGAAGCAGGTGCGATGGGGCTGCTCGGCGGGTTTCTGGGCCTGTTCATCGGCCGGTTGATCGGTCTCGCCATCAATTTCGGCACGAATGTGTACCTGAAGGGACGCAATCTTCCCGCGATCAGCGTCACGGCGGTGCACTGGTGGATGGCCGCTCTCGCCATTCTGTTTTCAATCTTGATCAGCCTCGCCGCAGGCATTTATCCCGCCTCGCGCGCCGCCGGCCTCGATCCCGTCGAGGCGCTCCGCTATGAGTAGCGATGGGGCTCCTGTAGCGCCGGCATCTTGCCGGCGGTTTGGACAGCGATGCCGGGAGGCGAAGACCGCACCGAAAAACTGTGATGTCATCACTCGATCTCCGGTTCTCCTCTTTCTCGTAGTGGCTTCACTTCTTATCGGCGCACCTGCATTTGCCGCTGGCCGCGCCGAGTGCCGCTCCGTTCCGAGCAGCCTCCTCGGCCGCAAAGTCGCTTACTGCGTCCTTCTTCCACCTAGCTACGACGCGGACAAGACGCGCCGCTATCCCGTTCTCTACTTCCTCCATGGACTTGGTGAAAACGAACAAGTGCTTCCCAATTCCGGCGGCTGGAATCTCATTCAGGATCTGTGGGACCAAAAGCGCATTGGCGAATTCCTCATCGCCACGCCCGACGCCGATCGAAGCTTCTACATCAACTCGCGCGACGGGCGCGTCCGCTACGAGGACTTCTTCATCCGCGAATTCCTGCCGTTCATCGAAAGCCATTACCGCATCCGCGCCGACCGCGCACATCGGGGCATCTCCGGAGTCTCGATGGGCGGCTACGGCTCGCTGCGTTTCGGCTTTCGTTACCCGCAGCTATTCGGTTCGGTGAGCGCGCACAGCGCGGCCTTGGTGGGGAAGCTCCCTCGCGCACAACTGGGAAGTCAAACCGAGCAGGCTTTGGCTTTCGCGCTGGGCGGAGCCTTTGGCAATCCGTTCGATCGCGCCTTCTGGGACCGCAACAGCCCGTTCACTCTGATTCGGAATGGCCCGCTCCCTGTCGGCATGAAAATCTACTTCGACTGTGGGACGGAGGACGAGTTCGGATTCAACGTCGGCGCGCAGTCATTTCACGACTTGCTGGTCTCACGCGGCATACCGCACGAATTTCATCTCTATCTAGGCGGCCACGACGAGGCCTACGTCGCCCAGCACCTCCCCGCCTCCCTCGCCTTCCACTCCCGCGCGTTCGGCCTCAGCACTGCCGCAAATTGACTGGGCTGGCCGTGAGACGTTTCGTAGGGGCACAGCATGCTGTGCCCGGCGCTAATCCTTGGCGCGATGCAGCCCATTCACGCGAACGTCAGACCCAGCCACAGACCCTCACCAAACCATGCTCGGGCCGGCGAATCAGCGAACCGTGTACGTGCGGACCTAGAAATTCACCTTCAGCGCAAACTGAAACGTCCGCGGATCGTACGACGCCGTCGGCTGCCCTGCCGTGCACACACCCGAGGTCGGGTCGCACAGTGGGCTCACGTCGCTGATATTTTTTCGGTTCACCATGTTGAAACCGTCCGCGATCACCTGCACGTTGAATCGGTCGCTGATCGGGATGCGTCGCTCGATCCGCAAATCGAACTGGAAAAATCCGGGTCGCGCAAAGGCATTCCGCTTGAGGTCGCCGACGCACCCGAAAGGCGGGGAAGGCACCAGCGGTGCCGTGGGGAAGGGTTTGTTGTCAGGAGCCAGACATTCGGTCGGAATGATGAATTCCACGCCCTTCACAAATGGCGAAGTGACGGCGGGCGGGAACCCGGCCGGCACGGGAGTCCCCGCGGGCAAGAAGGAAGGCCGGTTCGTCGCCGTGCCAAAATCCAGGTTGGTGTCGAAACCGAGCAGGACATTGTAGGGCCTCCCCGACGCCGCTTCCACCACTGGCGCCACCGTGAAATTCGCGAGGAACTTCTTCCAAAAGCCCTCGTCGCTCTGCTGGTATGGGCTCACGAAGACTGCGCTCGTAATCCAGCGATGCCTCTGGTCGAAATCGGAATTGCCGCGCTCACCGGCGGGATTGTAGTTGTCTTGCGGCGCCAGCAGCGTCGAGAGGTCGGTCGAATCATCAATCGCGTGCGACCACGTCCATCCCGAGAGCAGTTGAAACGTGTGTGTAAACCGCTTTGTCACCGTCACTGTCAGCGCGTTGTAGAGTGAATTGCCCGTCGATTCTTGTGGCATTACGTCGCTCCACGGAATCTGCACTCCGGGAAAGCCCGTCGGAAATCCAGCAGCAGCCGCCAGAGCCACCAGGTTGTTATAGCCGCCCGCGAGGCCGCCGAATGATGGATTGGGGCCGGACGGCCGGAAATAGTTGAATACAGCCGGAGTGCCAACGAATCCCGTGGGCGCGCCAGCGCACCCTGGCACCGGGAAAAAGGCTCCCAGGACGCCCGGCGCAACAACCTCCAGGCTGCCCGTCGCCGCACTGCTCGCGCACGTTCCGGCCGCGGCCGACGGAACTTGCACGGTCAGCGGATTCGTCCCCGGTGTCACCACCCCGGCGAGCACCGCGTTGTTGTCATTCGAAATCAAAAGGGCCGGGTTCGTTGTGTTGATGTTGACGGCGTGGTCCAGGTGCGTTCCATGCGTGTAGTTGTAGCCCACGCTGATTTTCCAATCGCTCGCGAGCTGCCGCTCGATCGTGAGGTTTGCCTGTTGCGCCAGCGCATATTGAAAGTTCTTTTCGACGGGAATCGTGAAGGGAAGCAGCGTCAGCGGAAGACCGGTCGTCAGGAAATTCTGGTTGGTAAAGAACGAATTGGCCTGAAACGGATTGAACCGCTGTTGGCTCGCTTCATAACACATCGGAAACGGCACGCCCGCGGACACGGTGCAGCCCGTGATGCCCGTCACCGGACTTGCCAGCAATCCCTGGAAAATATTCGTTGCGTTCAAAGCGAATGGGTTCAGACCGGGATCGCACGCCAGCCCGGAAC
This sequence comes from Candidatus Acidiferrum sp., assembly GCA_035622585.1. Classification (GTDB taxonomy): domain Bacteria; phylum Acidobacteriota; class Terriglobia; order Acidiferrales; family UBA7541; genus Palsa-295. The sequence continues at coordinate 58,003 of DASPVC010000055.1, read as the reverse complement.
AGGGAGGCCCTCCCGCCGTCTCCAGAAGCGCCGACGTGGCTCCGTCCTCAGCAGTCGAAAGAAACGCCAGAGCCAGCGCCGGGTGATCGTAGAAGAATCCGTATCCGGCGCGGATCACCGTTTTGCCGTCGCCCCACGGATCCCACGCAAGGCCGATTCGCGGAGCCACGTTATTCGTGTCCGTCGGAATCCCTTCGACCACGCCGAACGCCTTCTCGCCGGCTGCGTTGAGCGCGGTGCTCGGCGTGAATTCCGGCAGGAACTCCACGTCGTACCGCGCTCCGAAGTTCAGAGTCAGCCGCCGGTTGATCTTCCAGCTGTCCTGCGCGAAGGCGCCCAGCGTTTTGTTGCTGAACGGCCGGTGCGATTGCCCGATGCCCTGAATGAATGACGTCGGGATACCCAGCCCGTACGCTTGCACTGCCGAGAAGCCCGGCAGTCCGTCGAAAGCGGCGGTCAGCGACCCCGCGTCAAGTCCTCCGAACGAGTACACTCCGCCGTAGTTCAGTGTGAAAATTTGCGACTTCGACGAAGTCAAGTTCAAGTAGTTCACATCGCCGCCGAACTTGAACGTATGCGGTCCCTTGGTCCAGGTGAGGTTGTCGGTCCATTCGTAACGAAGCTCGGTCCGGTCTTCCGTCGAGAAGGGTTCACGCCCGAAAAACGCAAATCCCGTGATATTCACCGCAACGTTGCTCCCGCCCGGCAACGGCGAATAACCGTAATGCAGCCCGCGCCGCGCGAATTGGAAGCGGGCTTCGTTGAATAGATTGCTCCCGATCAGCGTGGTGTGCTGGCCGACAACCGCCAGGTCGCGAGTCTGCTGCTCCGACGTGCGCGATCCCGCGTTCTGTCCGAGGTTCTGGTTCTCGGCGTTCACTTCAATTCCCGTAATCGTCGAGGGCGATACGTTGACGCGCAGGAACGAACTGTTTTGCGGGTTCCAGATGTGATCCAGCTTGAGAGACCACAAACTCGTTTTCTCCGACGAAGGGAAGTTGCCGATTGTCGAAACCAGCCCTACATACGAGGCTGGTACCGGAGCGTCGCTCGACGGAAAAATGTTCAGGGGTGCCGGTAGCAATCCGGTGTTGCCGAAAAGCGCCGTTTGCGAGGCGAGCGACGCAGCGCAGAAATACGGCTCCGCCGCTAGGCCGGCCGTCGCCACAAACGCGGCCTGCTGCGCTGTCAGCAAACCGGTTACCTGTCCCGGGAAGCACGGCGCCGGAGCTGGCGCACTCACCAATCCGAAGTTGCCTTGGCCGATGCTCGCAAAGCCCGTCTCCTCCCGCCGGGTAATCTCGTAGCTGAAAAAGTAGAACGTCTTGTCCCGCTGGATCGGCCCGCCGATCGTCGCGCCTCCCTGCACGCGCGTGTACGATTGCTTCACCGGCACGGCCTCAAATCCGCCCGCACTCTCCACCACTTTTACCGAAAACGGGTTTTCCGCCTGGATCGCGCTGTCGCGCAGGAATCCGAAAAGATCGCCATGCGTTTCGTTCGTTCCCGATTTCGTCACGATGTTCACCACACCGCCCATCGCCCGGCCGTATTCCGGCATGTAGTTGCTCGTGATCACCTGGAATTCCTGCACCGCTTCCTGCGAAACGGTGGCGCGCACGCCGTTCACCGAGTTGTCCACCGCATCGGCGCCATCCACCGACACCTCGTTCGACCGCGCCCGCTGCCCGCCGAAATTCAGTCCGCTCGTAGGTGCTGCGCCGATCGAAGGCGTGTCGTCCCGCGCCGCCTGCGAATTGAGCAGCGTGAAGTTGATGTAGTTGCGCCCGTTGATCGGCAGGTCGTCGATCTGCATCCCGGTGATCGTCGTCGAAACATCCGTCTTGCTCGTCTCCACCAATTCTGGAGCTCCGGTGACGCTCACCGTGGCGGTCGTGGTCATGACCTCCAGATGCGGGTCGTACTGCGCTGCCGCTCCCAGTGTCAGCGTCATCGATGGGTTCTTCAGCGTCGCGAATCCCTTGGCCTCCACAGTCAGCGAGTAGTTGCCCGGCGGGTTACCGACCAGCTCGTAGCGGCCGGCTGCGTCGCTGGTCACTGTTCGTGTCGCGCCATTCGCCAGGTTCGTCAGGGTGACTCGCGCTCCCGCAACCACGAGGCCTTGGGGATCGAACACGGTCCCAGACAAGTTCACTGTATTGACCTGCGCGACGGCGCGATTCCCCGCCGCCATCAGCACACAAAGCAGCGACGCACAGAACCATAGGTTGCGTGGACGCATTTCGCCTCCCTGTCAGCTCTCGTGCAGCGACAGCTAGAACACGAACCTCGCGCCAAACTGAATCTCGCGCTTTGGCAAATCCGAGGTAAAAGCCAACGGCGTGCTTGGCGTCGCAAATCCTCCCCCAGGAAGAGGTGTGCCGGGCCGAATTCCATGTACGTTAAACGTCGTCTCACCATTGCCGCCAAGCGCTGTGGGAAGGCCAAACAACGGTCCGACTTCGTTGTTCACGCTGGCAAAATTTGTCCGGTTCGCGATGTTGAATCCCTCTGCGGTAATTTGCAGATTCACTTTTTCCGTTAGCTTGTGCTGCCAGGTAAGCCGCATATCCCAGTCGATCAGATTGGGGCCGAGACCCGAATCGCGAGGCGCACCGATGGGTCGCTCATTCGTTACGTGGTCATCGCCATTGTCCTCTCCTTCGACCAGCAGGTTGAAGGGGTGTCCGCTGGTGTATGTGAAAATGGGAGCCAGTTGAAAGCCGGAGAGGATATCTTCCTTCCATGGGCTTTCGAGCACTCCGGCGATCACCACCTTGTGCCGCTCGTCGAACTCGGAAAGACCTCGATCTGCGTTCAAGTTCGTTGGATCTTGAGGTCCGTAATCGGTGTTGAAATCCGTGGTCGTGTCGAAGCCTTTGCTGTACGTGTAGTTCGCCAATAGCGTGTAGTGGTTGCTGAAGCGCTTCTTGACTTCAAGTATGCCGCCCTCGTAAAGAGCGGACGCCGCAGAGGTGTATTGGTTGTTCTGTACGATCAGCGGGTTTACGAAGCAGGTAAACGGAAGCAGAGGGTTCGCCGCCGTGGCCGCGCACGGGGACGGGACCAAATGGCCGGCCTCAGCGCTCGTGATCAGGCTCCACGGATCGATGACTGAATCCGTGTACCAGTCGCGGTACGTGACGATTTTCCCGTTCGCGAGCGGCAGTTGAACCTCCGGCGCTTTTAGCAGATTCGTGTCAATCGCGACCGGCAGCCGCAGCGTATGCGTGTAAATCCCGCTCAGTGAGATGGAAAACCCGGACGCAATCTCGCGCTCTATTCCAATCGACGCCTGTTGCGAGTAGGGAGGCTTGTAGTTCGGCGGATTGCTAAACATCACTTCCAACGGCGAAAGTGGGCCCTTATTCGCCACGCCGATCCCGAGCGGCTCTACCTCCGCCGGCGTGACGCAGGCCTCATTTCCGGCGGCTGGAGTTGTGCATTGTATGGCGCCCTCTGCAAAGAGCGTCTGAAATAAAACCGCTGAGTTCTGTATGGGCAGCCCGGTTGGCGTGATCGGATCCGCATAAATGGAAATGAATCGCGTGCACGGGCTGGTGCCTGTTCCCACAAAGGGGGTACCTGCGATCCCGCACGTCCCTACCACATTGTTGATTTGATCGGGGACCTGCGCCGTGTTGTTCTGGTTCTCGACGGTGCTGTAATTTCTGTTCAAGACCCCGAGGCTCAAGTCCACTTGAGGAATCTGAGCATCGATCGGTCCGTAGAAAATCCCGTATCCGCCACGAATCACCATCTTATGGTCCTTGAACGGATCCCACGCAAAAGAAATGCGCGGCGCTACGTCGCCGTAATACGTGTTCAAGGGCTCAAATTGCGAGTCGATTTCGTATCGAAGGCCGTAGTTCAGCGTGAAACTCGGCGTGATCGCCCAGGAGTCCTGCGCGTAGACGCCCGTCAGGGGCCGCGTATAGGCAGGGTAATCGGGGTTGCCGAAGCCTTGCTCATACAACTGCGGCAGTCCGAGGGAAGCTGCCTGCAGTGAATCTATGGTTGCCGGGCTAAGCGCAGCCGAAAGTCCGCAGGCCGCCGGCACGGCCAAACAGTCGCTGAGGATGCCCCCGGGAAGCGACCCGAAGACAATTCGTCCCGGGAAGTATGTATGTGACTCCGTGTGATTCCCTCGCAGCAACTCGGAACCGCCGAACGCCAATGTGTGGTGGCCATGGACGAGCGTCACGTTGTCCGCAATTTCGGTGCGGCGCAGGATCGAGTAGTTCGGCAAGAAAATGTTGGTTCCCAGGTTGTTCGCGAAGCCGGGAATTTGAAGTCCTACCTCTGCTGGCTCGTTCGGGACCACATTAAGGCTGTTGTAATCCCACTGCACGCGGAGCTCGTTATGAGTTGTCGGGTTGAATTCGTGATACCACGCGCCCGTAATCGTGTCGTCGTAGGTACGGATCGAACTTCCCGCCGAAAATCCCGTCAGCGATTGCACGTCGGGATTTTCCTCGAGGTCGTGTCCAAACCTGTATGACAACGCAAGCTGGTTCGCATTGTCGATGCGGTGATCGAGGCGCCCCGATGCCAGGTATTCCCGCGTGTTGTAGTTGAATACTCCCCCGTTGTTCTCGAGTTGGGTGATCAGGAATTTGTTGATCGCGTTTTGGAGTGTGCCCGGCAGTCCCGTGATGGGACTGACCGTCAAGCCGGTTTCGAGCGCGCCCGCACAGGTCTGTGCGTTCAGGAATGTGATTGTCCCGTTCGGGTTATTGAGGCACGGAACCACTGGATTCGCCGGTTCCGTCGCGAGCGCCGTGACGGTGGCTTGTTGCGCGAACCTCGGATCGCTCGTCGGGAATGGATTCGCCGCCGCCAGCGGATTCGGCCCGGCGAAAATCGAACTGCTCGTGAGCAGAGGAACTGAATTCTGTGAGTTTTGCAGCAAACCTTCGAAAGCCGCAAACAGGAAGGTCTTGTCCTTCTGAATGGGGAATCCCGCCGTGCCGCCGTACTGATACCGGCTCAACCCGTTCTTTATCGGCGCGCCGACCGAAGTGAAATTGAAGTTGCTGAACGTCGGGTCCGGCGCCAGCGCCGGGCTGAAAGCGAATGGATCGCGCGCATCCATCGCATCGTTCCGAAAATAACTGTAAACCGTGCCATGCAAGTCGTTGGTCCCCGACTTCGACACGATATTGATCGACGCGCCGCTCGCCCCGCCCAGGTCCGCGGAGTAATTGCTGCGGTTCACCTGGAACTCTTGGACGGCGTCCTGGCTGATCGTCAGGCGGACGCCGCCCGAGTCATCGAGCGCTTCCCCGCCGTCCACCGTCACGCTGTTTCCCCGTCCGTTGCTTCCATAGAACGACAGCCCGCTCTGAGGCGTTTGCTTCACGCGAAAGTCCTGATCGTCCGCCAGCCTTGTGGAGTTGGAAACGCCGGGCATCAGCAGCGTGAAAGTAAGGTAGTCGCGGCGGTCGATTGGAAGGTCGGTGATGTAATCCTCGGTCAGTGTATTTGCCTGGCTGCCACGTTCCGTGTCCACCACAGGCGGCGCTGCGCTCACTTCCACTTGCGCCGAAGTGCCGGCAACCTTCATCTGAAAATCGATCAAAGTCGTCGCTCCGATTGTGACGACCACGCCTTTCTGCACCTGCGTCTGAAAACCGGCGTTCTGGGCTGTTAGGTCATAGCTCGCGGGAGCCAGTCCGGTCAGATGGTATTCGCCGTTCGCATTGGTCGTTGCCGTATACCGGAGTCCCTTCGCGGCTTGCACGGCAACGATGCTCGCGCCGGGAATCACGGCGCCTGAAGGATCGATAACCGCTCCTCTGATATCGCCGGAAGCGCCGACGCCCTGCGCTCGCGCTACTCCTCCTAAGATCAAAAGTGCAACAAGTATCGCCGCGATTTTCCTCATGGATGATCCCCTATGCCAAGCATGGGCCGCTTCTTGAATGTTGCGAGTTGAGTGACGAAAGCTTGGAAGTCGAAAGGTAGAATTTTCGCGGAGAGCTTGCCGTTCGGACAAACACACTTCAGGCAGACTAAGCCTGACACATACAGCAGATTGCGCGGCCATTCCCCCCAAAACAGAGGATCGCATGACGATCCCCCTTCCCTGTCTGGCAGGGACAGTAATCCAGCGCTTTATCCGCAGTCAACTGAATACTTGAAGATGATGTGGTGGGGGTGTAAAAGCTTCAGTCGCTGGCGTGAGCCGCTTTTCGCTCGAAATCCGCAAACTTCCGTCCGGATTCGGCCAGTTCCTTCAGCAGCGGCGCGGGTTCCCACAGCACGCCGTGCTGCTGATGAAATTGGCAAACGCGGTCGTACACCTTCTTTAATCCGACCGTGTCCGCGTACCACATCGGCCCGCCGCGGTAGGCAGGAAAGCCGTAACCGTTCACGTAGATTGTGTCGATGTCGCCCGCGCGCAGCGCGTAGCCCTCTTCCAAAATCCGCGCGCCTTCGTTCACGAGGCAATAGAGCTCTCGCTCCACAATCTCTTCCGCTGAAATCTGCCTTTGCGGAATGCCCGAATCTCCGATCCATTTCTTCAGCAGCGCCGGAATCTCCGGATCGGACGACGCGCGCCGCTCCGCATCGTATTTGTACCAGCCCGCGCCCGTCTTCTGCCCCAGTCGGCCCATGTCCACGAGCCGGTCTTCGACGAACGGCTGCCGCGCGCCCGGCTTCTCGAGATGCCGGTATTCCTTGCGGATTCGGTACGCCACGTCGAGCCCGCCGAGATCGCCGACGGCCAGTGGTCCCATCGCCATGCCCCAATCCGTCAGCGCCTTATCGACCGCCTCTGGTGCGGCGCCCTCCTCGACCAAAAACTGCGCTTCGCGAATGTACGGCAGGAACATCCGGTTGCCCACAAACCCGCGGCAGTTCCCCACCAGCACGCCCACCTTGCCCAGCTTCTTTGAGAGCTGCATGCACGTGGCGATCACGTCTTTCGCGGTCCTTCGCCCGCGCACGATTTCGAGCAGCCGCATCACGTTCGCCGGGCTGAAGAAGTGCATCCCGATCACGGCCTCGGGCCGCGAGGTCGACGCCGCAATCTCGTCGATGTTCAGCGTCGACGTGTTGCTCGAAAGAATCGCGCCCTTCTTGCAGACGCGGTCGAGCTGCGCGAACACTTCCTTCTTCAGCGGCATTGTCTCGAACACCGCCTCGATCACCATGTCCGCCCCGGCAAAATCGTCGTAGCTGAGCGTCGTCTTGATCAGTTTCATCCGCTCATCGACGTATTCCTGCGTGAACCGCCCGCGCTTCACCGACATCGCGTAATTCTTCTGAATCGTCGCGACGCCCCGGTCGAGCGCCGCCTGGTCCGCATCCTTCAGCACGACGGGAATCCCCGCATTCGCGCACACCATCGCGATTCCGCCGCCCATCGTCCCCGCGCCCACAATCGCCACTGAATTCACGGGAATGATCGGGGTGTCCTTCGGTATGTCGGGAATCTTTGGAACCTCGCGCTCGGCAAAGAAGATGTGGATTTGCGCCTTTGACTGGTCCGAGTAGAGACACTTGTCGAAAAGCCGCCGCTCTTCTTCGCAGCCCTTCTCGAACGGCAGCTTCGTCGCCGCCTCGATCGCGTCGATCGCCGCCAGTTGGCACATCTGATTGCGATACTTCTTGCGGGCCCCTTCTCGCGCGGCCGCGAAAACCGTTGCGTTCTGTTCCGCCGTACCGAGCTTGTCGCTTCGCTCGCGCGTCTTCGGAATCGGTTTCGCCGCTATCTCGCGCGCAAACGCAACCGCTCCCGCCAGCAAATCGCCCTCAATCACACGATCGATCAATCCGAACTGCGCCGCTTCCTTGGCGCTTACCGGCTTGCCCGTCGTGCACATCTCGATGGCCCGCTCGACGCCGATCAGCCGCGGCAGCCGCTGCGTCCCGCCTGCGCCCGGAATGATGCCAAGGTTCACCTCCGGCTGCCCAACGCGCGCGTCCGACGCGGCGACGCGATAGTGGCACGCCTGCGCCACCTCCAGCCCGCCCCCAAGCGCGTTCCCATGAATCGCCACCACCACCGGCTTCCGCGAATCCTCGATCTTCAGCAGGAGCGGCAGGATGCCGATGTCGTCCCGCCTCTGCCCCGACGTCAGCTTGACGAACTCCTTGATGTCCGCCCCCGCGATGAATGTCCTTCCCCCGCCAATCAGCACCGCCGCTTTCACGCTCGGGTCATTCTGCATCTGCTCGACGGTCGCCACGATTCCTTCCGGCACGCCCGGGCTCAGCGCGTTCACCGGCGGATTGTCGATCGTGATGACAGCGATGTCCTGCTCTTTGGTTAATCGAATGAAGTCACTCATGTAAGTTGATTTCTCCGGGCCGAATAGTAGTGCGTGCCATTCGCGTCGTGCAACGAATTTCGAGCGGGCGGATCTTTCGGAGCGCTGCTCGCCGACCGCGTCATTCTGAGCGGAGTGACCGGATTGCCTTTTCCGTTCCGGTGACGCCGGAACGTCCGGTCACGCAGTCGAAGAATCTCTCTTCAACCTACTCTTTCCCCGCACGCTCCAGCTCACAAAATCTGCACGACCGGCGCCCCGCCAGACAAGTTCACCACCGATAGCCGCGCCGCGGCGTTCCGCGCCATCGCGTAAATACTCTTCGCGCCCGGCGCATCCTCCCCGAGCGACGCCACCGGCCTCCCCGTGTCCCCGCCGATGCGAATCTGCGGATCGATCTCGATCTCGCCCAGAAACGGCACCTCGAACATCCTCGCCAGCCGCTCGCCCTCGCCGTGCCCGAACACATCGATTTTCCCGTTGCAATGCGGGCACGAAAAATAACTCATGTTCTCGACGATCCCCAGAATCTCGACGTGCACCTGCCGGAACATCTCCACCGCCTTGCGCACGTCCGCCAGCGCCACCACCGACGGCGTCGTCACCAACACCGCTCCGCTCACCGACACCGTTTGAATCAGGCTCAGTTGCACATCGCCCGTCCCCGGCGGCAAATCCACCACCAGATAGTCGAGCGTTCCCCAGCGCACGCTCCGCAAGAATTGTTGCATCACGCTGTGCAGCATCGGCCCGCGCCACACGAGCGGCTTATCTCCCGGATTCAGCAGCCCCATCGAAATCATCTTCACGCCGTATGCCTGAACCGGGATGATCGTCTTCTCATCGAGCATCTTGGGCTGCTCGATCGTCCCCAGCATCACCGGGACGTTCGGCCCGTACACGTCCGCGTCCAGCAACCCGACCAGCGCGCCCATGTTCTTCAGCGCGATCGCCAGATTCACGGCGACGGTCGTCTTTCCCACGCCGCCCTTGCCGCTCGCCACCGCGATCAGGTTCTTGACGCCCGGAATCGGCGCCTTGTCCTGCATCCGCTTGGCCTCCGGCACTGATGCGTCAAATTTCACATCGACCGAAGTCACGCCCTGCACTTTCGCAAGCGCCGCGCGCACATCTTTCTCAATCGTCTCGCGCAAGGGACACGCCGGAGTCGTCAGCATCACCAGCAGCGACACGTTTCCCCCGTTTACCTGGACATTCTTCGCCATCCCCAGCGTGACGATGTCCTTGTGCAGCTCGGGGTCCATCACCCCGCGCAGCGCTTCCATCACCGCCGATTCATTCGCTCCCGCCATCGCGCCTTTCAACCTCCTCGGATTCGCGGCCGCGCATCTAGCCCTCTCGCAGCCCACGGCGCAATCGCTAATCATAGACTTCCCGCGCGAAACCAGCAACCACGCCGCAGCGACGTTAAGCTCGCAACGTCGAGTCCGAAGCAATGAGCGCCAAACCGTTTCGTGTGCCGGACCTCCAAGTCCGAACTATTGCGACTGACCGGCGGTCGCTTTCCGGTGGAAGCGCAGGGCTTTAGCCCTGCGAGAAAGAACGCCTGGAAGGGTCGAACCTATGCGCAGCCTCACCCGCAGCAAGTAGTCGAGTTGGCAGGCTCGGACAACAGCACGGAAAGTGAAACCCGAGCTTCCCGCGCTTTAGTTGCTGCTCATGTACCGCGAGGCAAATTGCAGGAAGGCGGGCCAATTCGGCCCGTCGGTGTGTCCGCCTTCATGTTGCCGAAACGCCAGGTCACCTGTCATCAGTGAAGTTCCGATCGGCGGCATCTCCGCGGTTCCGAGCCCCTTCTTGCCGAGGAGTTCGTACACCGGCCCAGCGGCTACCTCGGCCATGAACTGGCCTTTGTCGTCCACCCAGCCGCCCTCCACTTGCGGCGAGCCGCAACTGATGAACACAGGGCGCGGCGCTGCCAATGCGATCAATTCATGCGCGTCCACGGGCAGATCATTCGGAGTCAGCGGCCCTGCATATTTCAGAAAGTTTCCTGCCATCCAGTGGTATTCGCTAGCTGCGGCCAGATTCTCAACCGTTTCACCGAAATTGCGCCGCAGCAATTTCGCGCCTCCGGCCCCGGACGACCCGATCAGCGCGATCGCGAAGCGCTGGTCGTAGGCCATCGTGACGAGCGCGGCCTTGCCATAGCGCGACAGTCCCTCGATCCCGACCCGCTTCGCATCGACTGCCCTCTCAGTCTGCAAATAATCGAGCAGGCGGCTGGCTCCCCAGGCCCACGCCCGCAGCGCTCCCCAATCGTCCAGCTTGCGCGACTGCCCTTTGTTGCACCGGCCGATGATTCCTCGTGTGAGTCCGCCGCCATTGTCGTCTTGATAGCTCGTGGGAATGATCACCGCGTATCCCCAGCCCTTCGCCAAAACCTGCTCTTGCCATGTGGGACCGGGCGGAGGCGGCGGAAACTTCTGCCCGCGAGCCTCCAGATGTTCGCGCAACCGGCGCATCACCGCGGGGTCGAGCCCGAATTCCATCATCACCGGCACACGGCCGCTGCTCTCCGCCGGAGTCGTCAGGCTCGCCTGAATGTCTACCGACATCGCTGGATACGACGAGTTGTCAACATGTCCCACGAGCTTCTTCGTAATCGCGGCCACACCGCCGATTGTTTCACGCGTGCTGCTTGCCACTTCCCAATTTACGTTCGGCGTCTGTTTCGGCACGCGACCGTAAATCTCGCGGTCGAAATCTTCCACGATCTGCGGCCGCCGCTGCGCCCACCAAATCTCCACCGTTGTGACTCGCTTTCCGTTTCTTAGCACCAGCGGGTCCGGCAGCTTCGGATATGGATTGGCCTTCGATTCGTCGTAATTCGCGGCGCGGGCCGAGGCTGGGTCGGAGTCTGCTCCGGGCCGAAGGGAGGCAATGTGCAGTAAGTCCAGCAGGCGCTGATGGTCTTGCTCTGCCGTCAGCTCTGCCGGCGGAGGCGAGACGGCCGTCTGGGGCGGCAGGGCAAGATCTGCGGTGCATGCAAGCAAGCCAATAACGAGCGTCGCGACGGTCACACCTGCACGCACTGAAATCGCTCGCATATCGCGCACCTGCGCCTCCCACCTTACAGCGCCGCCGCTAGTAAGGAGCCCTGCCGCTCGGTCGTCTATCTGGGTGTGACTAGACCACACCGACGCGTGCCCACCCTTCGCTACGCGAAGGCCGGGAGACCATCAGTATGCACGAGGTGAGTCTTACTTCGAGTCGTTCGCCTGTTTCAAAGCGCTGCTCGCATACTGCCGGCACCTGTCCTGCATCCCGCCGGCGATCTGCGCGCAGCGATTAAAGGCGTCCGCGGCCTCTTTGAACTGGCTCAAGTTTTCGTAGTCGGCGCCCAAGACGAAGAGATCAGTCTGATCCGGATTTGCTTCGCCCGGGATGGCAAGCTGGAGTTCTTTCGCGGATTCGTCGTATTTCTCGCGGCGAAAGTAGATGAGGCCAAGCCCGCTGTGCGCCACCGCTGTTTCGCCTGCTTTGAACTGAGCGAATTGCTCATCGGGGAGGGCCTCCGGCTTCACCATCTTGCTGATCACATCGAGGGCATGCCTTTCATCCGATTCCGCCTTGTCCAGCTTCTTGTCCGCATCCGGCTCATCCGGCGTGAATGCACGCGGAATCACCCAGCCGGTCAAGGCCAGCAAGTGCACGTCGTCTGGGAAAAGCGAAAGCCCCTTGTCGGAATACGTGTAGAAGCTTGCGAGGTCCTTTTTATCGTAATACGTCTGACTAAGCTCTTCGTACACCGATTCGCTGTAGCGGTCCCCCGGGTATTTGGCCAGAAAAGCATTGCCCAGCTTGATCTTCTTGTCCGCGTCCGTGGCTTTGTGAAATGCCTGATACGATGCCTCTTCTCTCGGATCGCCCAGACCCTGGCGCAAATATTTGTCCTGTATTTCCTCGCTCGCGCGAGTCGAGTCCAGTCGCGTGAGCTGGTTGTCCGACGGGTTACTGGTAGGTGGCCCAGCTTGCGCGCTCGAAACCGCCGGAAGAAATAGGCCTGCTAAAAGCAGCCCGGCCGCCAGCCACACCCACCGATTCATGCAAATTGGTCTCATGGTTCCCCCCAACATTGGTGTCCCGACGACCTCCGCGCCACCCTGCACGAAAACCTACAATGTAGAATGATATACCCGAACGAAGAGCCTTGTCTTGCCGGTAACCCGCGCCCGGGCTTGCGTGACCGGGATATCTTGCCCGATCGGAAAAAGGTAAAGTAGCGTTCGAGCATCGTGTCCCGCCTTGCGCCGGGCCCGAACCGAGGAATCGAAAGGATCGCCGAGACACTGCTATGGAAACGCACCCTTCGCAGAAGACACTCGCCGCGTCGATGATGCTGCTGTTCATTGCTGTCGCTGCCCACGGCGCGCCGCGCCACAACCAGAATGCGGCCAGCGCACCCGACGCGCGGACAGCTTCCGCCAGTTCTCCGCAAACCGCGCAGCCCCCGGCAGACCTTGGTTCCGTCTCGGGTAACCTATACACAAACGATTCCCTCGGAATGGCCTATGAGTTCCCGAAAGGTTGGTTCGTTGACCGCGCCTGGATCGAGGCCCAGAACAAGCCGGTGGACTCTGGGCCACGGCCTACCGATCCCGACGAAGCCGCGAAATACGATTCGATGGTCGCAATGAAGCAAGGGACCCACGCGCTGCTGGCAGTCTCCGAACGCGGCGGGGATACCGCGAGTGACAGCGGCCCGAGAATCCAGTTGAGCGTGAGTCCTGTATTCGACAACAAGACCGGCGGGGACATTCTGACCGGGATGAAATCGGTGTACGGGCACATGCGCTTGATTCAGATCGAGGACGATCCTGCGGACGTTACCTTTGGCGGCCAGATCTTTTCGCGGATGGATATGCGGTTGTTGGATGTGATTCTGCGTGGCGGCGCGGGATTTCAATCCGCCATCATCGGAGTCCGCAACGGGCGGTATCTGCAGTTCCTGATCCTCGCGAACTCGCAGGAGCAGCTCGATTCGCTCGTTCACTCGCTCGATTCACTGCGATTCAAGTGACAACTTAGCGTCGCAGGCCTTGCCCGTAAGCGGCCTTGTACCACTCCCACGTGCGCTTGAGGCGTTCGCGCCACCCTGCACGGAAGCCCACAGCAGTGAATCATATGCCCGAACGAAGAGTTTCATCCTCTGCGGCCATCCGCGTGGGACCGATGGCACGGCCGGGCGGCTGAGCGGGGCATAGCTGTGGGAATTCGTGAACGTCACCGTCAGGAACGAGTACTGTGTCGAGGTCTCCGTCAGCCGTCCCATGTGACGAGGATCGTCATCCTGAGCGGAGTCACGCGCATCTGGTTTTTGCGCATTCTTTTCCGTGCGACGCGTGACGCAGTCGAAGGATCTCTCTTAGCCGTGCGATGCCGGAGAGTTCCCTCGCAAAAGGTGCTCGGGACAAACTCCGCTGAACCCGTAGGTCCCGGTCGGATCGTTCACCTGCGAAACTTTGCCGACTAGGTCATACGTGTATTCGACGCTCGTCGTGTCTGGATACGTCTTCTGCGTGAGCCAATTCGGCGCGTCGTAGACATATTGGATCGTCTGATTCTTCCGATCCGCTTTGCTGGTGAGGTTGTTGTCCGCGTCGTACTGGTAGGTTTCGACCAGGCTCGACGGGAACGTGGTCTGCGTCACCCGTTGTCATTCCACGCCGATGACCTCTCCGGCCTTGATGCTCTCGATGGCGTCGTCGAAACTCTCTTTCCTAATGTCTGGCGCAAGAAGGAGAGACGATGGGTATTTCTTTCGGGAGAAGATAATCGTCGCATCACGATACTTCAGAAGAAGAGGAAGCATCCGCTTTCCCCGAACCGTAACCTCGTGGAGCAAGTCGGAGTTGGTCGATTCTCCAAGATAGAAGCTCATGAGAACGACTAGGGCTTCGTCACTGGTTTTCGTCTTCGTCTGAGACAGTTCGCCCGTCAGCTTCGCAATTTGCCAGAAGGCAGCGTTCTGGCGTTCGCCCTGGCTCGCCTGCGCTATTTCACATTGGTCGATAATCGGCTTCACCTTTTCTTGGACATCCATTGGCGGCGTCACCGTCCTCGTAGAACCAGTCGCCTGCCACGCAAAAATAAGAACTAGGATGAGGGTTTTCATTGAACGTTTGACAGCGGGTCGGACGGCAATCTCAAGGACACAGTCGATTCATTTGCGCTCGTCCATAGGAGCACCACAGCTAGTGCCAACCGTGGAAAGAAAGATTAGTTGCTTCAATTCTTTCCGCGGCACACTGCGACCGACTAAGTCATGGAACGTATCAGTGGTAAGAAAGTGCAAGACGGAATCACCTTGCATGGCATCTGCAGAAGGATGCGCTTCAGGGCTGGGTTCATCAGCCAGCGGGAACAAATTTATCACCAAGTTTTTGCCAGCAACTTTCCATGTCCCCCCGGGCGAAGCGGCGCTTCTTAGAGACACCGGTCCATACTGTTCCGTAACGGCATCCATCAACTCTTCCATGGAAACATCCTTGTCGTACAATGCAATGATACCGTTAGGGCATGGGTCATCCCCCAATCGTTCAATGGTTACACGCCACGGGGCATTGGCACCGGGTCTTGCGCCGACGGTGGACCACATCTGCGCGCACTCTCCGAAACGGCATTTAAGCAATTCTGCATTGGGCAGAATAACTCTGCTTTGCTCCGCATGATGGGAAGGCTGATGACACGCGATCTGCATTCCGCTCACAAACACCGCAGTCAGCACAAAAGTGATGTGGCGTCGTTTCATTGTTTCTCCGCTCATTTACCTGGAAGTCATCGGCAAATTTTCTTCTCCGACATATCACCTGTGCGCATGGCACTCCACGCGCTTTCCCCGAAAGGAGCACCGGAGCAATTGCGGGTGCCGCATTCTTTGCCGGTTTAGCAAAGAGCGCGCAAGGCTCAAGATCGCACCAGGGTCCCTCCACCGAGCCGAGAAGCCGCTCGTGGTTCGTCACTGGTTACCGGTCATGAGTCACTACTTCTCGTATGTCGCCTTGTACCATTCCCACGTGCGCGCAAGGCCCTCTTCGAACATCACGAGCGGCGTGTAGCCGAGTACCTTCTTGGCCAGAGAAATATCCGCCTGCGAGTCTCGGATGTCGCCAGTGCGCGGAGGATCGTATTTCACCTGCAGTTTCTTGCCGGTAATCTTCTCGAGCAGCTTCACCACCTGATTCAGTGTGATTCGCGCGCCAGTCCCTCCGTTGAAAACTTTCCCGGAGGCGCCGCTGGCCTCGCACGCGCGCAGCGTCTCATCCACCACGTTGTCAACGTACGTAAAATCGCGCGTCTGCTCGCCGTCTCCATAGATCGTCAGCGGCACGCCCTGGATCGCCGCGAGCATGAACCGCGAGAGCACTCCCGAATACTGCGATGTCGGGTCCTGCCGCGGCCCAAACACGTTGAAGTACCGCACCGACGCATTCTCGAGTCCGTACACGCGCCCGAACACCTGCGCGTAGAGCTCGCCCACATATTTCGTTACGCCGTACGGTGAAATCGGCTCCGGCTGCATCGTCTCCACCTTCGGCTGCGTTGGAGTTTCGCCGTATGCCGAAGAGGACGCCGCGTACACCACGCGCCGCACCTTCGCGTCCCGCGCCGCTACCAGCACGTTGAGCGTCCCATCGATGTTGACGCGATTCGTCTCGATCGGATCGACCACAGATTTTGGCACGGACGTCCGCGCGGCCAGATGGATCACGTAGTCCGCTTTGTGGCACGCGGCTTGCACCTCGGCCAGATCCACGATGCTGCCTGCGCGAAAATCGATTTTCGTCCGCACGCTCGCGAGATTGCCCTCGTTTCCAGTGGAGAGATCGTCGAGCACAGCCACTTCCTGCCCGCGCCGCACGAGTTCATCGACGATATTCGAGCCGATGAAGCCTGCTCCTCCCGTCACCAGGTAGCGCATCTCGAAACTCCTCCTCTGCTGGGAAAAGCGGCTAGCAAACTGGCGTGTGAATTGAGCAAGAAACCTCGTGATGGGATGATTGTGTTGGGCGTTTCAGGTACGCTTGAATATAGCCCGCTGCGTTGCGTGCGGGCAAGAATCTGCTCGGCGGCTGATGTTCCAATCGGCGGCCGTCACAACCGAAATGCATCTCGAGAAAACAACGAACGATCGGCGCCAGCGGCGGTATCGCAAACTCGCGGCGGCATCTCTGATAGCGCTGCTGCTCGGACTCTTTCCCGCGATTCACGCATTCTCCCTCATCGCTCTCGCCGGTCAGCCCCAGCAACACACGGCGACGAAGTCAAAACTCGCTCCCATGCCCGCTTCGAAAGAACAGCTGATGCCGTTTCGCACCGGCGAGACGCTCAACTATCGCGTCTCCTGGTCCGCGTTCTCGAACGCCGCGTCCCTGCAGCTCAGCGCGCCCGAGCGCCGCGACATTTTCGGCTGGCACGCCTGGCACTTCCGCGGCGAAGCGCACACCCTCAGCCCCGTTCGCTCGTTCATCACGATCGATGACCAGCTCGACTCCTACACCGACGCCTTCACGCTCGAAAGCCGCCAATACGAAACGCACCTCAACGAATTGGGCAAATCGACGAACGAAATCCAGCGCCTCACGCCGACCGGCCAGCGCTCGCGCGCGCCGGCTCCCATCGTCATGGTGCTGCCGGGGACGCGCGACCCCCTCGGCGCGCTCTACACGCTCCGCGGCGTCGATTGGCAGCGCACGCATGAAGTCCGCGCGCCGGTTTACGACGGCCACAACGTCCTCGACATGCGCGCCGCTCTCGAAAGCGCCGGCGAATCCGTGAAGGTTCCCGCAGGCGCGTACATGGCCTCGCGCGTTTCGATCCGCGTGTTTCAGAACCAGAAGGAACTCGACGCGATCCACCTCACCATGTGGATCGCATCCGATTCCGCGCGCACGCCCGTCCAGATGGAGGCGGACCTGCCCTTCGGCAGCCTCCGCGCGGAGCTCACTTCAGCAACTGAATAACGGTGTCATTCCGAGCGGAGTCGCGCGTCCTCACCCTCGCCACTGCGCAGCACCTGTGTGGCCCCCAGGTCGACGGTAGAAAGGGCTCCCAAGGCTCCGGTGAGGAGCGCTTGGGAGATCAGTCGAGCCTGGGGATTAGGCGCGCGACGAAGTCGAGGAATCTCTCTTCCGGTTGCTTTGGCTAAAGCGGTCCTGCAGGGGCACTGCTCAGGCTAGTTTTCCGGCACGACCCAATCGTCGGGAGGAAAATCGATCTGCCAAAACGATGGGCACGGCTCGGTGAACTCGACGCCCATCTGAATCTTCCCGGCCGCCGGGTTTCCCAAATAGACCACGCGGCAATCCATCGACTTGTGGGTGGCCTTGTTGTCGACCGTGATCCGCTGCCCCGCCAGCACCTTCGCGGCCAGCGAAATCAGCGCGCCGTGCGCATTCACGACGAGCGTGCGCGTCTCCTCGTCGAAGTTTTCGTTTTCCCTGGTCTTGCCGCTGACGTGGATCGGCACGCTCAGCAGTACGCGCATGCTCCGGCGACGCCCAGGGTCCAGTTGCAGCTCTTGCTTATCGAGCGTTGACTTGGTCGGTGCTCCCATGACGCGCACGATAAAGCCCTGTTGCGCTACGGCGCAATAGAACCATGGTCCTACTTGCCCATTTTGGTAAACAGCCGCAGTGGGACTTAACCCCAGCAGAATCTTAGCATTGCACGACTTTTTCGCGCCCCTTCTTCACCCGCCGCGTCGCATTGCGCGTGTCCACCACCAGCTTCGCGCTTTTCACGATGACGTCGTAGTTGTAGCTCGAATGATCGGTCGCAATCAGCACGCAGTCGTAGCTCGCGAGCTTTTTCGGCGTCAGCTCCACCGACCGCTTGTTCGAAAAGTCGTAGTGCCGCATCTTGAAGAGCGCCGGAAAGTAGGGATCGTTGTAATCGACCTTCGCCCCGCGCGCCGTCAGCAGCTCCAGCAGCTTCAGTGACGGCGATTCGCGCAGATCGTCCACATCCTTCTTGTACGCCACGCCGAGCAGCAGCACCTTCGCGCCCTTGACGCTCTTTTCCCGCTCGTTCAGCGCCGCGCCCAGCGCGCTCACCACGTGGTACGGCATCTCCGTGTTGATTTCGCCCGCCAGCTCGATGAACCGCGTCGCGAAATCGTATTCGCGCGCTTTCCACGACAAATAATACGGATCGACCGGAATGCAGTGCCCGCCCAGCCCCGGTCCCGGATAAAACGGCATGAACCCGAACGGCTTCGTCGCCGCGCTTTCGATCACTTCCCAGATGTCGAGCCCCATCCGCAGGCTGAGCTGCTTGAGCTCGTTCACCAGCGCGATGTTCACGCAGCGAAAGATATTTTCGAGCAGCTTCACCATCTCCGCCGCGCGCGTCGAGGTCACCGGCACCACCCGCGACACGATCTGCGCGTAAAGCGCCGCCGCCGCGCGCCCGCTCGCCGGATTGATTCCGCCGACCACTTTCGGAATCTGCGCCAACCCGTACTGCTTGTTGCCCGGATCTTCGCGCTCGGGCGAAAACGCGAGATAGAAGTCCGTCTTCACTTCGTTCCCGCTTTTGCCGCTATCGAGCGGGCACCGCAGCCCGCCCCCTTCGAGAATCGGCAGGACCATCTCGTCCGTCGTGCCCGGATACGTCGTGCTTTCCAGCACGATCAATTGGTTGCGTTGCAGATTCGGCGCAATCGCCTCCGCCGTGTGCTTCACGTAGCTCAAGTCCGGCTCGCGCCGTTCGTCGAGCGGCGTCGGGACGCAGATCAGCACCGCGTCCATGTCCCGCAGCCGCATGAAATCCGTGGTCGCGTCGAACCGCTTCCGTTTCACGTGCTCGCGAATCTTCTCCGCCGGGATGTGCTGGATGTACGACTGCCCCGCGTTCAGCTTTTCGACTTTGGTCTTGTCGAGGTCGAATCCCGTCACGCGCTGGCCCACGTCCGCAAACCGCAGCGCCAGCGGCAGCCCGACGTATCCGCACCCGATGATTCCGACCTTGATGTCCTTGCCCGCAAAAAATTCCGGCTTCCGCTCCGCAGCCATTTTTCTTCCCTTCTTGGATGATGATTGCAAACCGACGATTGTCCCGATCCGACGTTGCTGCCCGGTTAGAACCCGATGACCCGACGAGGGTCATCGTCCCGAGCGACCACCGGGAGTCGAGGGACCCCTCCGGCATGGCAGGGCCGCTCGGCGTGAATGCCAACTGCCAACTGATAAGATTTCGACTATAGCAGGCCCATCGCCCTGCACGAAGCCCGCCCACTCCCGCGTGTGCCCAATCCCCCATTCTTGAGGGCCGAAGGACCTGTTGGCACGGCCCCAAAACCCGGTTACAATCTCGCCATTGACCGCATTTGCCATATAGGAGGAGCGACAATGAAGCGCCTGCCCATCGTGCTCGTTTTGTGCCTGTTCGCGGCCACGACCTGCGTTGCACAGCAATCCGACGCGGACCAGCCCGCCACCAAGGCCGATATCGACCGTTACTACGATGCCATGCACGTTCGGGACCTCATGAAATCCACGATGGATGCGGTCTCCAAACAAATGCGCCAGATGATGCACGACCAGATTCAGAAGACTCCCAATCTCCCGCCCGACGCCGAAGAGCAAATCGACAAAATGTACGACAAGATGCTGAAGCAGATGCCGATCGACGAGCTTCTTGACGCCATGGAGCCGGTGTACGCCAAGCATTTCACCAAAGGCGACATCGACGCCATGATCGCGTTCTATTCCACTCCAGTGGGCAAGAAGATGCTCGCCGAAATGCCTGCGATTACGCAGGAAGCGATGGCGGCTTCGTCGGGCGTTATCCGCAAGTTCATGGACCAGGCGATGCAGGAAGCCCAGGATCAACTCGCCCAGATGCAGAAGAGCGCCCAGCCCGGCGCCAAGAAAGCCACCTCCACAAACTGACAATCCGATCAGGATTGTCATCCCGAGTGAGGCCGCAGTCGGGCCGACGAGGGATCTCTCTTCAAAGTCCGATCACGATTGTCATCTGACGATGCTGATCGCATCGTCATCCTGAGGACGGCGCAATCTGCCGGACGAAGGACCTCTCTTCCGCCCCCCGCGCATGGTCGCGAGGGACCTGCTTCTTACGCGGTCGCGGGCGCTGCTTTGGCGGCGCCCCCCTTGCTTTGTCGTCCCGAACCCACCTCTCGCTCTCCGACGACCGACTCCCTTTTTCGTGATGATAGTTTCCTTCGTCGGCAATACACTATACGAGCCACACGGGGCGACGGTCTTTGGGAAACGCGCCCCGCGCAGTCAGCCGGAACATGCCATACGATCCCACGGAAGAACAGCGGGCGATCCTCGCGCACGACGCGCGCCGTCATGCACGCGTCCTTGCCGGGCCAGGGACCGGAAAGAGCGCGACTTTGGTGGCGCTTGTGGATCGCCTAATGGCAGGCCACCCGGCGCCTCGGGTAAAGTTATTGACGTTCACGCGTGCGGCCACCGCAGAGCTTGCGAAGAAGGTCTCCGACCACCCTGCGGCCGCAGCAGATCGTCCGAGCACTATTCACTCCTTCTCTATCTCAGTTTTGCTTCGCAATCGAGGCGCCGGCGATTTTCCCCAACCGCTCCGCATCGCAGACAACTGGGAAGATGATGAAATCGTTCGCCCTACGCTGGCTCGGCGCATCGAGGTACGGGTAACCAAGCTCAACGATCTGATCCGCGAAATGGCCGCCAACTGGGAGTCTCTTTGCCCCGAAGAGAATCCTCGCGTCGATGCTGAGCATAGGGCGCGATTCCACGGAGCTTGGGCCGAGCATCGGCATGTATACGGCTACACACTGTTCGCTGAACTCCCCTACGCACTCCAGCGTGCTTTGCAAAACCATCCCGATCTCGAAGGTGTAGACTTCGATCTGTTGATCGTTGATGAGTACCAAGACCTCAATGCGTGCGACCTTGCCGTGTTACATGAAATCGCCGACCGTGGATGTTCGATCATTGGTGCCGGGGACGACGATCAGTCGATCTACTCCTTCCGGCGCGCTGCGCCACAGGGCATTCGCCGCTTTCCCGAGGACTATCGAGGTTGTGCGGATTACGCGCTGTCCATCACACAACGCTGCGGCAGTCGAATCATCGAGTGGGCGACGTATGTGATTGAAGGCGATCCCGGCCGTGCCCGGGGACGGCCCCGTCTCATGGCCGCCAATGGCTCGCCGCCCGGCGAGGTTGCACTGTTAGCGTTTCCCGGAGCGGCGAGCGAAGCGATCGGCGTCGCCGCGCTGGTTGAACGGTTGATTAACAACAACGGGGTCCCAGCCGAAGAGATCCTCATTCTGCTAAGGGGCGATCACAACGGCACGTTTAGCAACCCCGTCAAAGGTGCCCTCGATGACCGAGGCATCCCATACTCCGATCCTGACTTCGTCGATCGCCTGCTCGCAGAAGCGGACAACCGGCGCATGCTGGCAACGTTCCGCTTACTCGAAAACCCGCGCGACTCGCTAGCCTGGGCGAGCCTGTTGCTGCTGGCACCAGGCATCGGAGGAACTTTCTCCGACCACATCTATCAACGCGCTCGCGCAGCTCGCGTGCAATTCGGTGAAGCCCTGTTCGAGGCTAATGCGCAGGGCTTCCCCGGCGGCCCGAGATCATCCGCAAGGGCAGCAGAGCTGCTCAGGTCCGTGACGGCGTGGCTCGACGCGCACAACGTGCCCGAAGAAACACCCGATAGCGGATGGGGCGGCTGGATGGTGGAGACAGCGAGAGGTGACACAGTGCCCGCCCCCAGCGCGCCTCTCGCGGAACTGCTGACGGCGCTAGACGACCTGGTCGAGCCAGAGCAAGGCTTCGGAAGATTCCTTTCACAGATCACGCCCCTAGGCAAGGACCGCGCCTACGCGGAAAGTCCTGGCGTGCGCATCATGACAATGACCAGCGCCAAGGGCCTCACTGTCCGCGCGACGATCATGGTTGGGGTCGAGGATGGAATCGTGCCACGACCGGATGGCGACCTTCAGGAAGAGAGGCGCATACTCTACGTTGCGATGACGCGCGCAAAGGAATATTTGTTCGGTACCTGGGCGCGCCGCCGCACGGGACCCACGGCGCGCGCTGGCGCCGCTCGAGTGGGAGATTTCCGATTACCCTCTCACTTTTTCGACGGCGGCCCCGTCCAGTCGCAGGACGGCCCTATTTACCTGCGCTGACGACTACTAAGTTCCCTCCCAATTCGAGGTAATTGCGAAAGTCGTAGTCCCTCAGTTTCCCAGTTCTTCCGGTTAACCCTAGCTCCAGTCCCATGCTTACACGGAAAATTTTCCACTTCCTCACAAGAAAATGCTAGCCTGCCTGAGAGCCTGCGAATAGCGGGACCGCGGATCCTATCCGCGGGGCGCGACCCTCCGCGCCAGCATTAGCGAGCCGCAGAAGTCCTCGCGGCCGCGAAAAATCGAAAAAAGGAAAACCAATATGCGAAGCAAAGTTGGTTACGGCTACACGCCGCAAAAGCCCCGCTTCACCGACCGCAACGGTCGCCCCTCAATCGACGACTTCCCCCTCGTCCCGGAGCCTCCGCAGAATATTCACAGCCATCCGCTGGCATCGAACCTTTCCGAGCATCCCGCCAACACAACAGAAGGCGAACCGGTGCCTCAGCCGAACCCACCGCAGCCGCAACCCGAGATTCCAGTCGTTCGCGAACTGCAAGTCCAGTTGCGCCCACCCGAAGCCATCGAGCCTGAGCCAAGCGAGTCGGCTTCCGGCGAAGCTGCGTCCCTCCTGAGCCGCCTGCACGCCACGGATCGTTGTGCGCCACCCGCTCGCCCCGCGCGGCGCCGTCCGCCCCCAAAGAAGCGACGCAAAAAAGCTCGCGCTCGAAAATCAAGACTTGTCGCAACTCAATCCGCGAGTTCCGCTCCTCGCGACCATCACGAGCGCCACTGCACCATCTGCAATCACGCGGAGCGCGACGCCGTCGAGGAGGAATTCCTTCACTGGATCAATCCGTGGGACATTGCTCGCCACTACGGCGTTGAATGGCGCGCCATCTATCGCCACGCCCATGCCAGGGGACTCTTTGCCGCCCGCGAACGCAATCTCCGCTTCGCTCTCGCTCACATCGTCGAGCAAGCCACCAGCGTCAATCCAACCACCGACGGCGTCCTCCGGGCCATCCGCGCCTACAGTTGTCTCAACAGCGACGGCCAGTGGGTCGAGCCGCCCGCGCACGTCATCGTCTCTTCCGGCTCGCAAATCCCCTCGCCACAAGCAATTGCCGCCGCCGCGATCACTGTCAACGTCCCGCAGCAGGCGCAACAGCCCGCGCTTCCCTCGGCCGCAAATCCAAGTCCTGCAAAAACATCTGAGCTACTCGACAACGTAAAACAAGTAGAAATCGATGTAACCCGTTGAAAACAAATATCCAGCCCCTCGGCTACTCGACAATTTTTCGGGGGGGTATGCCGCCCGTCAAAAGTGGCGCGGAGAGCGTTGCCGCAACGCCGAATCTCGGCGAAACTGGACGGCCATGCGCGAAGCGTTCATTTTGGTGCTGGGGCTGGCGACGGGGATTCTGGTCGGGCTGATGGGCATCGGCGGCGGGACGATCGTGGTCCCCGCGATGGTCTATCTGCTGGGCATGGACCAGCACGCGGCGCAGGGGACGTCGCTGCTGATGCAACTGCTGCCACTGGGCCTCGGCGCGCTGTGGGTTTACTGGAAGAAGGGCTCGGTGGACTTGCGCGCCGGAATCGTCTGCGCGCTCGGATTTCTGCCGGGAGGGTATCTCGGCGGACGGGTGGCGCTGGCGATTTCGTCGCACAACCTGCAGGGGCTGTTCGGGCTGTTCCTGATGTTTTCGGCGGCGATGCTCTGGTGGCAGCCGGCAGCGAAGCCGGGCGCGGAAAGCACCGCCGCTGCTGCGGATCGTCCGGCGGGAACGCTGCAGCTAGTGGGCATCCTGGCGATCTCGGTGCTGGTGGGAGTGGCGAGCGGGCTTTTCGGGATCGGCGGAGGCGTGCTGATCGTGCCGCTGCTGGTGCTGCTCTTCGGCTTCGAGCAGCACCGCGCGCAGGGTACGAGCCTGGTGGCGCTGGTGCCGCCGACGGGACTCTTCGCGCTGCTCGCCTACTACCGCGCGCACCAGGTGGATCTGATAGTGGCGCTGCTGCTGATGCCGGGGTTTGTGATCGGCGGCGTGGTGGGAGGCAGGCTGGCGGCGAAGCTCTCGCCGCGCCGGATGCGGATGGTTTTTGCGGCGCTGCTCTTTGCGATTGGAGCGAGCCAGGCCGCCTGGATCTGGTCCAGATAGGGAAGCTTACAATCCTAAGCAAGCGGTAATCTTTCTCTAAGCGCCTTTTCCTCAGTAAGTTACGCCAATATTGGGGCCCTTTTCTGGCTGCGGAATTGCCTGTGACTTTCCTGTGGAAATGCTGAGTGCGCAACAGAAAGGTAACATGGCGGCCCGGCGCGGTTTCGGGCTGGTCTTGCGGGCGTGCGATCTGGTCTTGCGCGGATGCATCGGAATGGCGCTCGCGGCGGGCCTGGTGCACGCGGTGCGCGCGACGGTGGCGAGCCGGCTCGCGGCCCGCGGCACGGTCGAGGGGCTGCGGCGGGCCGAGCGCTGGGACGCGTCGAACCCGGAGTACCCGGCGCAGCTCGGGCGGGCGCTTGCGGCGCAGGAGGCC
Organism: Candidatus Acidiferrum sp.; assembly: GCA_035622585.1. GTDB lineage: Bacteria > Acidobacteriota > Terriglobia > Acidiferrales > UBA7541 > Palsa-295. Next base: position 33,067 of record DASPVC010000055.1, on the reverse strand, counting down.
GATCCAAGTGAGGTCGCGGACGAGGTGGCGCGAGCGTTTGCGGACGCCGTGCGGCTGGGTCCGCAGCGCGCGCAGAACTGGGCGGCGCTCGGCGAGGCGCTCGACTTCGCGGGAGACTCGCGCGGCGCGGCGCGCGCGTACGAGCGGGCGCTCGAACTTTTTCCGCGGTCGCCCGCGATCAACTGGCAGTTCGCGAATTTTCTGATTCGCGCGGGCGACGCGAGCGCGGCAACGGCTCCGCTGCGGCTGGCGATTTCGGGAGACGCGTCGCTGCGAACGGGCGCGTTCGATCTGGCGTGGCGCGCGGGAATTTCGCGTGAGGAAATCTTGCGGATGATTCCGGCGCGGCAGGAGATTCTTTCGGCGTATCTCGATTACCTCGTCGTGACCGGGCGGCTCGACGCGGCGCCGGACGCGTGGAGGCGGCTGATCGCTTCGCCCGAGCGCTTCGATCTGGACGCGGCGTTCCGCTATTTCGACGCGCTGCTCTACGCGCACGACGTGGACGCCATGACCGCGGTCTGGGCCGATCTCGCGCGGCACGATCCCGACCGCATTCACGCGCAGAGAAACAGCGCGAATCTCATCGTCAACGGCGGACTCGAGCAGCCGATCGCGAACGGCGGGTTCGACTGGCGCATCGTGCCGATGGAAGGCGCGGAAGCTGCGCTCGACGCGTCGGCCGCGCACGATGGCGCGCGGTCGCTCGCGGTGCACTTCGACGGCACGCGCAATCTCGATTTCGGGGGCGTGGCTGAATGCGTGGCCGCGGAGCCGGATACGGCGTACCGATTCACTGCGTACACGCGCACCGAAGAGATCACGACCGACAGCGGGCCGCGCATCGCGGTCTATGATGCGTTCGATCACGCGGCGCTGTGGCTCGAGACCGCGAATCTGACCGGGACGACGGGCTGGGCGGAACAGCGTCTCGATTTCCGCACCGGACCGAAGACGCGGCTGCTGCTGGTGCAGGTGGTGCGGCCGCCGAGCCGGAAGCTCGACAATCTGATCAGCGGGACGATGTGGCTCGACGACGTCAGCCTGACCGTGGAGCGGTGACTTCCGGCGCGGATTCGCGCGCGTCGAGGAACACCGCGTAACCGAGGCCGAGGATCACGGCGAAGACGAGCGCGTTCGCGGGGATACGGAGATTGAAGTCGGCGAGGCTGTGAACGAGCAGAGCGGTCGCGCCGCCGAGCGATCCGAGAGCGAGCGACCGCGCGAGGCTCGATCGCGCACGCAGACTTGCCTGCAACATCCGCGCGGCAAGCCAGAAAAAACATCCGAAGAGAATCGCGGCGCAGGGAATGCCAAGTTCGGCGGCGGCTTCGAGATAATCGTTGTGCGCGTGATCGGCGACGTAGGTGAGCTGCACGGCTTGGACGCGCGTGAAGGCGTGCTCGAAACAGCCGAGCCCGACGCCCGTCCACGGATGCTCGCGGATGAGCGCGAGGACGTCGCGCCAGAGGGCCATGCGGCCCTCGCCGCCGGCGAGCGGTTCATTGCGCGAGAGCTGCTCGAAATGCTCGACGACGGGACCGACACCGACCCACACCGCGGCGGCGATTCCTCCCATGATGAGAAGCAAAATAAGCGCTGCGGGAAGCGGGCTGCGTTTTTTGCCGATCCAGACGACCGCAGCCATCACGCCGAGCGACACGAGCATCGAGATCATTCCCATCCGCGAGAAGGAAAAAACAATCGCGAGAAATAGAATCGCCGCAGCAAGCAAGAACAAGAAACTCTTCGCGATGTCCGGGCCGCCGAGATTCGCGAGGAGCGAGCGCCACGTGCGGCGGCCGGAACCGCGACGCGCGCTTTGCCAGTGATAGAACGAGAGGCCGAGCGCCAGCGGAAGAATCATTTCGAGAAAACCGGCGTAGTGGTTGTGTCACGTTCATGGACATGCCTCCTGTTTCGATTTTTCCGAGACATTCATCAATTCCACGGCCCGCCCACGGGAGGGGATCGCACCGGCGTTGCATCGCGGTGCGTGCCAGAGAAACGCGCAACCGGAGACAAGACCGCTTCGTGAGCTGTACTTCACGGTCATGCGGGCGCCTCAATCGAGTTCATCGTGCGAACGCCGAAAACGTTGACCGGGTCGTTCGTACTAGTCCCGCGATTCCGAGAATGAAACTGTTTCAGACAGTTTCAGCTACTACTGTGCAAAACACTGGCCATTCGTACAGGTGAGCGTCATCAGGTTGGCGCGTCGCTGCGTTGTCATCTAACGGAGCCTGAGCTATCCTGCAGATTAAAGATGGTCGATATTCACTGTCACATACTTCCGAGACTTGACGACGGGGCAACCTCACTCGATACGGCTTGCGCGATGGCCGAAATGGCGATCGGCGACGGGATCACTCACATCATCGGTACGCCGCATGCGAGCCCAACATTCCCATTCGTTCCCGAACTGGTACGCCAGCGCCGGGACGAACTCCAGGCACTTTTCGAGGGCCGCTTAACGCTTGCGACCGGCTGCGACTTTCATCTCAGTTTCGAAAACCTCCAGGACATTCGGCACAACGCGACCCGCTTCACGCTGAACCAAAAGAATTATCTGCTGGTGGAATTTGCGGACTATTCGATTCCGCCGTCGCTTGACCACGCTCTGCATGAACTGCAGCTCGCGGGACTCCGGCCGATCGTCACGCATCCCGAACGCAATCCTCTGATCCGTTCGCAACCCGAGCGCTTGTACAAATGGCTGCGGCAGGGCTGCTACACGCAGGTGACGGCACAATCGCTGCTTGGAAAATTCGGCGAGGCGGCCCAAGAGATGGCGGAAGTGTGGCTGGATGCGGGAGCGGTGCATTTCCTGGCAAGCGACGCACACAATCTTACGTCGCGTCCGCTGCGCCTGAAGGAAACGTATGATCTGGTGGCGCAGACGCGCGGCGAGGACGTCGCGCGGGCGCTGCTGGTGGAAAACCCGCGTGCGGCATTCGAGGGCCAGCCACTCCCGTGGGTTCCAGAGCTTGCGGATGACGCCGATATGAACGGCGCATCCGTACGCAAGCGAAAGCGCTTCTGGTTCTTCTGATGCAACTGTGCCGGGCGGATTAGTAGTGTTGCTCGGACGCGGCAGGCTTCATTTTCCCTGCAAAATTCCGGTAGGTGTAAACCGAATAGGCGGACGCAAGCGACATCCCGACGAGCCACCAGGCGAGCCCCACATGCAGGCCGTGTTGCGGCGCCTTCGCGTTTTCGATGGTCAGTGCGAACAGTGGATTGGTGCTCGCCGGAAGCAGGCGCGGATACAGGCTGAAGGCGACGCTCGTCAACATGCCCAGCAGATAGCCGCATGAAGAGAGAAACGCCGCGCGCTCGTTCTGAGCACGCAGAAACCAACCGACTCCAAGAAAGCCCGCGATCGCAAGAATCGGAAACGCAAAACCCCAGACATGCGCCGAGAAGTTGGCGGTAAGCGATGGCTGCACGCGGAAGCTGGCAATCGTGATTATGATCGTCAACACGGCGACGGCCCACCACGCGCGGCGCGCGGCAGCACGCGCACGCTCGTTCAGCGTTGCTTCCGTCTTGAGGGCGACCCAAACTGCGCCGTGCAAACTCAGCACGGCCAGCGCGGTGACGCCCACGACAATCGTGTACCAGTCGAGAACGCCGGCGTCGGCACCAGGCAGAAAATTTGTCCAAAGCGGCTCGAAGAAGCGGCCGTTTGAGTCGAGCGGCACGCCTCGGACTACGTTCCCCAGCGCGGCCCCGTAGAAAACGGCTAGCAGAATGCCTGATAGTGCAAAGACCGCATCCCAAAAGGAGGCCCAAATTTCATCTGAAACGTGACTGCGAAATTCTACGGAAGTACCGCGCAGAATGAGCAGCCAGAGCACCATCATCAGCGGCAAATAAAAGCCGCTAAAACTCGACGCGTACAACGAGGGAAATGCAAAGTAGAGCGTTCCTCCGCCTGCCAGGAGCCACACCTCGTTGCCGTCCCAGACAGGGCCGATCGATTGGATCACGAGGCGGCGCTCGTCGTCGGTGCGCGCGACGAAGAGATGAATGATGCCCGCGCCGAGATCGAAACCGTCCAGGACCACGTAAACGGCCAGCATCACGGCAACGAGGCAATACCAGAGGGTTCCCATCGCGCCCCTTTCAATCCGCGGCTTTGGCCGCTGTGGAAGAGTTCAGCGGTTCTGCTACAGGTCCGCGCTCAATTTCTGCGCGTATCAGAAAGAGAAACAGTATCGCCAAGACCGCGTACATCCCCATAAAGCCGAGAAGCGTAAACCACGCGCTGCCGGCGGAAACTTCCGGCGAGACTCCGGCGCGAGTGCGCATGAGGCCGTAGATGAGCCACGGCTGCCTCCCGATCTCCGCCGTCATCCATCCCGCTGTGTTCGCAATGAAGGGAAACGGCAGCGCCAGCATGAGGATCCACATCATCGCCCGCGACGCGAAGAGCGTGCCGCGAACCAGTTTCCATGCTGCGAGCAACAAGATGGCGATGAAGATTGTCCCGAGGCCGACCATAATGTGATAGCTGAAGTACAGCAGAGGAATCTTGTCCGGCCAATCGTATTCAGGGAAGCTATCGAGGCCCTTCACCTCAGCTGCCCACGATCGATATGTGAGAAAACTGAGAGCGCGCGGCACAACCAGCGGATTATCGAGCGAGCGCTTGCCGACGTCGGGCTGACCCAGGATCGCCACAGGCGCCCCTTGCTGCGACTGGAAAAGACCTTCCATCGCCGCGAGCGTGACAGGTTGATACTGCGCGATCATCGCTCCTTGCTGGTCGCCCGTCGGCCAGAGCTGCAGCAGGGACGCGATCACGCCCACTGCGACCGCCGTGCGTAGAAAGATCTTTCCGTACTCCTGATGACGACGCGCGAGCAGGTAGAACGCTCCGACCGAGGCCATGGTGAAGCATCCAGTCTGCACCGCGCCCAGCATGTTGTGGGCGTACTGCCAGAGCGCCCAACGATTGAGCACGAGTCCCCAGAAGCTTGCGAGGCCGAACTGCCCGTTTGGTTCGATCACATAGCCAACCGGATGTTGCATCCACGCGTCTGTCGCGATGATGAGATAGCCGGAAAGCCACGAACCCACGAACATCATCAGCGACGAAAACCAATGCCCGCGCGGCCCGAGCCGCTTTTCGCCAAAGAGAAACAGGCTGAGAAAGCTCGATTCGAGGAAGAAGGAAAAAACGCCCTCCATCGCGAGAGTCTGGCCGATCACGCCTCCGGCGGCCTTGGAGAATTCCGACCAGTTCGTGCCGAACTGAAACTCCATCGGAATGCCGGTGACGACACCAATGGCGAAGCTGATTCCAAAGATCCTGGCCCAGAAGCGCGCCGCGCGATTCCACGTCTCATCGCCCCTACGTAAGGCGACGCTTTTCATCAGCAGGATGAGCAGCGCCAAGCCCATTGTGAGCTGGGGGAATATGTAGTGGAACGTTACGGTGAAGGCGAAATGAAGCCGGTGGACAGTCAGCGCATCTTCCATGCGAGCCTCCCCGTGCAGCAGACTCTATCGGCCGGAACCGATTGGAGGTCATTGCATATCGCCCTATCGCGGCGTTGAGGCGATGTTTGTTCAGTGTTTCTTGTTCGATGCAGCCTTGCTGAGCGTCTCTGCGAGCGCGATCCACGAAAATGGAGTCAGTTCGTGATACTTCAGATTCTGCGCCGCCATCTCGTCGACGAGCGAATCCTGGCGGTTGGCAGTCGCCTCAGCCATCATCGGGTCCACGCCGACATCGCGCAAGGTCTGCGCGACTTCGCGCATCTCTTCTGCGCGGCGGCGGCCGTGCTCCGCGACACGACTAACGAGATAATCCGGCAGTTTTTCCCGCCATCCCATCTGCGGATACGTTGCGTCGAGAGACGCCAGCACCGCGTCTTCTGCGCCATAGCGGCGCGCGGCAAAGAGGCACTCCACCGCGAGCGCTTCGATTCCCTTGATCATCACGCTGCGGCACATTTTCACGGCGGACGCGACGCCGATGCGCTCGCTGACCGCGACAGCGTTCATGCCGATCGCATTGAGGCGCGGCGCGAGTTCCGCCGCGTGCCTGCCGCCAAGCAACATCTGAACTTTCAGCCGCTGCGGAGGAACGGGCGCCATGACAGCGGATTCGACAAAATGCGCGCCGCTGCGCTCGACGTGCGCGGCGTCGGCCCGTTTGGTGCCGGGCGAGACGGAGTTGATGTCCATGAGGACTTGGCCAGCGCGCAGCGTCTTCGAGGCATCTCTGGCCACATCGAGCGATGAAGATGCCGTGACGGCTGAGATCACCAGTTCGGCGTTGTGCACGCACTCAGCCAGGCTTTCAGATGCTCGCACACCGCAATCGCGCGCCTTCGCAAGCATCGGTTCGCGCGACTCGGGCGAATGGAAGAGGATGTCGTAAACGGAGACGTCGATGCCCTGCTTGGCAAAGTCGCGCCCGAAAATGCCGCCCACTTCGCCGAAGCCGACAAGCGCGAGTCGCTGAATGGGCGTTGAGGCCATCGCTTCCTAAGTATGAAACAAAGTCTTGCCGCGGCGCTCGGCAAATCGCCAGCCGTCTTTCGTGCGGACGAAGCGGTCGAGATACGTGCCGATCAATTGCTTCGGCGCCGCTTTCCGCCCCTCGGGCGTTTCGGGCTCGGATGCATCGCTCATGTAGAGGAGGATACGGCAGGAGCCGCTCGCCGTGGTTGGGGACTCGACGTGCACGCAAATGTTCGTGACGAAGTGCTGGGTCACGCGATTGCGAGGGCGCGCTTCGAAACTCGCGACGATATTCTCGGCGCCGCGGATCGGATCCTGCGGCGCTGTGGGCCGCGCGAAGATGGCGTCTTCCGCAAAGATTTGGCGAAGCCGCGGGTAATCCTGGGAATCGACGATGTCGGCATAGTCCACGCAGAGTGCGTGGCATGCTAATTCCGCGCTACGGATCTCGGTTTCCGACATTTCTGGCATTGGTTTTGAAGCCGCCATTGGTGCCAAGACGCTCACAAACGTTGAGAACCAACTACTTGCTACGGGTGAGCCTGCGCATCGGTTCGCCGCTGCGTGCCCATCTCTTTTGGCAGGGCTGAAGCCCTCCACTTCCACCTAAAGGATTTGCTCTACTGATACTCGAGGCCGAGTTCTTTGAGCTTCGCGCGCAGGCCATAAATATCGAGGCCGAGCTCGCCCTTCGCGAGGCGCGCGCGAGTGCCCTCTTCTTTGTCGACGCGCTGCTTGGATGCGGCGGCGACTTTGGCGGCGTCCGTGCGCCTCACCACGACGACTCCATCGTCATCGGCGACAACCACGTCGCCCGGATTGATCGAAGCGCCCGCGCAAACGATCGGAACGTTGACCGAGCCGAGCGTGGCCTTTACCGTGCCTTGCGAACTGACGGCGCGGCTCCAGACGGGAAATTTCATGTCGGTGAGCGGCTTCACGTCGCGAACGCCAGCCTCGATCACAAGGCCTTTCACGCCGTGCGCGCGAAGAGATGTGGCGAGCAGCTCGCCGAAGTAGCCGTCGGTGCAGGGCGACGTGGGTGCAACGACTAGGATGCTTCCCGGCGTGCAGACCTCGACAGCGACATGAATCATCAGATTGTCACCGGGAGGCAGCGAAACCGTGACGGCCTGGCCGGCGATTGCTGCGCCCGCATAGATCGGCCGCATATACGACGCGAGCAAGCCGATGCGGCCCTGCGCTTCATGCACGGTCGCGACGCCATACTGCTCGAGCGCGGCGACGGCGTCGGCCGGCGGCAATTCAACGCGGCGAACGACGACGGGCTTGCTCATGAGTGCACCGCCTCTTTATCTGCCACAGCTTCCACCTTTCATTTGTTGGATGAGGGATTCTAGGCAGCCGGAAAGGCTGGCGTCAACTGAGGAAACAAAGGGCAAGGTGCGAATCGGGAGCGCCTAGCAGAAGGCGAACGCGGCGCCAAGCAGTTGCGCCGGGCACGGCATGCCGTGCCCCTACCAGAGCCAAAGGCGCGTACGAATCTTGCTAATCAGGGGATTGGCGTTCTCAGGAATTCGAGCCAGGAAACGAGAGCGGAGGTCACTTTTTCCGGGCGCTCCATCGGCGCCATGTGTCCGCAGTTTTCGATGACGACGAGTTTGCTTTGTGGAATTCGCGCGGCCATCTCTTTGTGCGTCAAAAGCGTGCTCCACGAATCTTCGCGCCCGCACAAAACGAGCGTTGGGCAGCGGATCGTGGAAAGTACGGGAGTCGCGTTCGGCCGCTCGAGCAAGGCCTTGATCTGCCCGGCGTAGATTTCGGGAGACATGCGGGCCAGCATCTCGATGATCGAGTCGATCAACACTTTGTCGCGCAGACGCGAGGGATGGACCATGTTCTGAACCCAGTCGCGCGCCATCGCCCTCATGCCTTGCGAGCGGGCGATATCGACCAGTCTCAAGCGCTCGGCTCTTTCGCGCTCGCCATGATCGCCGCCTGCGAACGGCCGGTAGGCCGTATCGAGCAGCGCAAGTCCGCTCACGCGCTCAGGCACGCGGCGAACAATTTCAAACGCGACGCGACCGCCCATCGAATGGCCCGCGAGGGCAAAGCGGGCGGGCGCGTGGCGCAATGCAACTTCCGCCATTTTCTTCAGCGAATCGCTTGAGCCGTAATTTGCGATTCGAACGGTGGCAATCTCTGAAAGGCGGCGCGCCTGGTGGCTCCAAACTTCTTCGTCGCACGCGAGCCCGGGAAGAAAGAGGACGTGCGTCACGGCTGCAACGATCCTTCGTCGAGAGACCGACGGATGGCCGTGCGCACCCACCAGATTGCGTAGGTTAGGAACGTGTACTCCCTAAGGTGATTGTATTCTTTGACGGCGCGCATCAATCCGATGTTTCCCTCTTGAATCAGGTCTATGAAACTCAGCCCCCGATTGAGGTAATGTCTGGCCGTCGCCACCACAACCCATAGATTCGCTTCGATGAGTCGCTTCGCAGCCTCCTCGCCGTCATGGCCGCCGAGCTTGGCTTGGCGTGCGAGATTCTTCTCATCGTGAGGGACGAGGCGGGGCACGGTTAACACCTCGCGAAGATACATTCTTACGGGCGCAAGATCGTCACGACCTTGGAACTCTTCCCGATCAAGGAAATCGGGATCCGGGATGGAACCTTCCGTGCGTGGCTCATCAACGACCTCAATAGAGTTCTTCGCGAGCTCCGACAGAATGGCATCGAGCTCGGTTAGACCCTCGCGACCGGGCGCTAGAATCCGGTCAATCTCGTCGTAGAGCACGTATCCTCGGCTTCGTCCGGCCATTAACAATCCAGCGATTCGAGCCGATTCTGGATCAGGTGTCACCCGACCTCCTACTGCTGGAAGGAAGCAGCGCTTAGCATCAGTCTGCATCTCGAATGGGTGAGCCCTCGCGTTGGTTCAGATTCGCGCTAGGAGCTACCGGATGCAACTGGCCGACTAGAACGAACGGAGGTGGCAAGCTCTCGGAGCAATACCAGAGTTTCGTCCCATCCGATGCAGGCGTCGGTGATGCTTTGGCCGTACACGAGGGGCTGTCCTTCGATGAGCTTCTGCGCGCCGGCGACGAGATTGCTTTCGAGCATGACGCCGAGGATGTGGCCGCCGCCGTCCGCAATTTGTCGCGCGACATCGCGGCAGACAATAGCCTGGCGCGTGTAATCCTTGTTGCTGTTGGCATGGCTGCAGTCGATCATCACGCGCTGGGGAAGGCCCGCTTTCTTCAGTTGACCGCAAACTTCGGTAACGGCGTCGGCCGTGTAGTTCACGGTGTTTCGTCCGCCACGCAGGATTACGTGGCAATCGGCGTTGCCGGTAGTCACAAAAATGGCCGATCGTCCCTCTTTCGTGTGACCGAGAAAGGTGTGCGGCTGCGCGGCGGACAGAATCGCTTCAATCGCGATCTGCACATTGCCTGAGGTCCCATTCTTGAACCCGACAGGACACGACACGCCGGAAACCAACTGGCGGTGGACCTGACTTTCGGTCGTGCGAGCGCCGATCGCGCCCCAGCTCACTAAACCCGCGAGGTATTGAGGAGTGAATGTGTCGAGGAATTCAGTTCCTGCGGGAACGCCCATCTCGGCCAGGTCGAGAAGCAGGCGCCGCGCCAGACGCAGGCCGTCATTGATCTTGAATGATTGATCGAGATGCGGATCGTTGAGCAGCCCTTTCCAGCCGACGGTCGTGCGCGGCTTTTCAAAATAGACACGCATGACGATGAGCAGGTCGCTGGAAAGCTCGGCGATCGCGCCCTTGAGAAGCCCGGCATACTCCAGCGCCGCCCTCGTATCATGAATCGAGCACGGCCCCACGACGACAAGCAGGCGGTGATCCCGGCCCTGGAGAATGTCGCAGATTTCTTTGCGTGCGCGATAGATGGTCGACGAGGCGGAATCCGTCTCAGGCAGCTCCCGCTCAAGGACAGCGGGAGCCACCACGACTTGCGTTGATTGAATGCGAAGGTCGTCGGTGCGGTAGAACAAGGCCCTGTCAACTCTACTATAGCAGGGACCCGCGTCCGTTGCAGCGCACCGTGATTGACAAGGCTGGGTACCGACACTAACATCCAGCGTTGAAAGCACATAGGGGAACGCGCGGCATTTTCCCGGATGGCGGGGGTGGAAGATGAATCGACGCAAGATGTTGTCGCTGCTCGGGGTATCGCCAGCGGTGCTGGCGGCCGGCCGCCTCGAGGCGCAGAAGCCGAAGAAGGCTGAGGCCAAAGCCGGCGCGAACAAGATCGTCGCACTCAATCCCAAGGGCACACCTCCTCCGATCCAACTCGTTCCGATGGCGAAACGGCTGGACACCCTCGACGGAAAGACCATCTACCTCGTCTCAGACGGCTTTCCCGGCGCCGATCATTTTTTGGAGCAGGTCGCGAACTGGTTCCAGAAGAATCAACCGAGCGTGAAGACGGTGTACCGCTTGAAAGCCGGCGCGTTCGCCGATGACGATCCCAAGCTGAACGCGGAGATCAAGGCCAACGGCAACGCCATCATCATGGCCATCGGCCATTGAAGCACCTGCACCCCAGCGACCGTCGGTCACTGCATAAAATTCGAGCAGATGGGTTTTCCGACCGCGCCCATGGTCACGGTTGCGTTCAAGGATCTCGCGCTTTCCAACGCCGCGCAGCGCGGCATGCCCCACGAGCGCATCTGCTTCACGCCGCATCCGGTGTGGGGCAAGACGGACGAAGAGATGTACGCGTACCTCGAAGGCAACGATCCCGTGAGCGGAAAGCCGCTGATGAAGGAAGTGATCGGCGCGCTGACGAATCCGCTGACCGCGGAGGAATCGAAGACCGGTGAAGTGAGCATTTCCGTCGGGCCGGAGACCTTTGCCGACACCGAGGAGAACCTGCATCAGTATTACATCGACAACGGCATGACCGATTTCATGGAGGTCGTCCTGCCGACGCAAGAGCGAGTGGACGCGATGCTGAAAGGCACGAGCCACAAGCCGGATGAAGTCGTCGGCAAAATGGCGCCGGCGCGCGGGTCCTATCCGGAGTGGTCGTACACGGTCAAGCAGGTTGCGATCAACGCGGTGATGGCGGGCGCCAAGCCTGAATACTTTCCGACAATTCTTGCGATCGCGGCGAGCGGGCTTACGGCTCTTTCGAGTTCGACGAACTCTTTCGCCGTCGCGGCCGTGATCAACGGCCCGATCCGCGACACGCTCAACATGAACTACGGCATCGGCGCGATGGGCCCGTTTTCGCAGCCGAATGCGGCGATCGGGCGCGCTTGGACGATGCTTTCGCGCAACCTGAGCAATTCGGGCGTCCCCGGCCTAACATATCTCGGCACGCTCGGGAACGGCGTCAATTACAACAATCTGATCATCCCGGAAAACGAGAAGGCCAGCCCGTGGACTCCGTTGAGCGTGCAAAAGGGATTCAAGCCGACCGAAAACGTGGTGAGCCTCTTCGTCGGCTTTAGCATCTCGCAGGGGCAGGGCGGAATCGGCCTGGGCGTGAAGCCCGTGCCGCAATATCATCAAGCAATTGCATACAACTGCACGCCATTCGGCCCGCTCTTCGGTGCGCTGATCGTACTCGACCCGCTGGTCGCGCAAGGATTGGTCGAGTTAGGCTACAAGACGAAGGAGCAGCTCGCCGATTGGCTGCAGAAGAACCAAACGATTTCAGCGAAAGATGCCCGTTCCACTCTTTTCGCCAATCGCTGGGTGCCCGATGCAAATACGCCGGACGACGCGCGCATTCCCTACTATCTGCGGCCGGATTCCTACAACTTCGTCGTCGTCGGCGGCCAGACGAACCCGTATCACATGGTCGCGAACATGAGCTATCGGGTCAGCGTCTCGATCGATCAATGGGCGTAGCGGCCCGCCGCAGCCGTGTGCGGCCCGTCGCTGCCCTGCTTGCTTTTCAGTTCACCACCTTCGCTAACGCCATGGCCGCTCAAACCCGGCCAGCCGCAATCGACGCACATCCGCTCGGCGCGCCGGTCGCGATGATTCTGGAATTCGGCGACCAATATCTAGGCGGCGACGAGCTCTACGATGCGAAGGTGACGGTTCTCGAAATCGCGCGCGGCGAGAAAGCGTGGAATATCGTCAGACAGGCGAGCGCGTCCAACCCGGCACCCAAGGCGGGGTTCGAATACTTGCTGGCGCGGGTTCAATTCGCGTTTTCGGCGCGAACATCCCCATCGCATTACAACTACAATCTGAACGAGACGCAATTTACTGCGACGTCTGCGAGCGGCGAAGAGTTCGACGCGCCGAGTTTGGTCGAGCAGCCCACTCCGAGATTGAATGGCACGGTAAAACCGGGCGAATCGGTCGAAGGATGGGTTGCGTTTCTGGTCCCGCGAAGTGTTTCGAAGCCGCTGATGGTGTTCCGCGAGGACGTCGGCACGGTGAGCCACCGCGGCACCGGCACGTGGTTTCAGCTCTACACGCGTCCTACTTATGCGCATCCGGCCAGATAGTTTCTGGCTGCACGCGGCAGGCCTGATGTAGGATGCGTGCCGCTGCGGGTTTGCGCGGTCCTTTAGTGGAATGATTCGAACCAGCACACTGTTGCGCTGCTCGATCGTAATCGCTGCGATTCCCTGCCTGATAATCGCACAGGAGGCAAGCGACCTTTCCTCGTCAGACGCGCAAATTCTGTCCGAGATTAGCCAACACAATGAGCTAATGGCAAATCTCGAATATCTCTCTGACCTTGTTGGCCCGAGACTGACAGGATCGACGCAGCAAAAGACGGCCAGCGAATGGGCGGAGCAGAAGTTTCGAAGCTATGGCTTGGCCAACGTCCATCAAGAGAGATGGATAATTGCCCATTCCTGGACAAGAGGAACCGCAGAAGCCCGGATAACCGCACCAGTCTCGCGCCGTCTGGCCATTGCTTCTATGGGCTGGTCGCCGGGTACGGATGGCGAAGTCGAAGGGCCTGTTGTTTATGTCGATGCGAAATCTGCTTCCGACTTGGACCGATACAAGACAAAACTAAGTGGCGCGATTGTGATCTTGGAGGAACCTCGCGTTGTTTCTCCTCCGTATCAGAATGGCCACCCGCCGGTCCAGTTTCCGCTCCGGCCTCCGTATCACGACCTGTCAAATCAGGCGTCTGCGCCGAACCCGTTCTATGAAGTCCGCACGAAGTTCTTCAAGACCGAGGGCGTTCGCGTCATCCTGCGAGATTCAGCAAATCCGTACAACCTGATGCGCATGTCCAACGGTTCCGCTGGTGATTACGAGCCCGGCTTGATACCAAGCGCATATCTTTCACACGAGGATTACGCACTAATCTGGCGACTGCTGAAACAGGGAGGCGTGCGGCTGCGGGTGAATTTGAACAATTCTTTCAGCTCAGGCCCAGTCGAAACTTCGAATACCATCGCCGAGATTCGTGGGAGCGAGAAACCCGACGAGATCGTGATGGTAGGCGCGCACATCGATTCGTGGGATTTGGCGTCCGGGTCGACGGACGACGGAACCGGCGTCGTGACAATCCTTGAGGCTGCACGAGCTCTCGCCAAACTCAATCTCGCGCCCAAGAGAACAATTCGCTTCGTGCTGTTCTCGGGCGAAGAACAAGGCGAAGTCGGGTCGAAGGCATACGTATCCCAGCACAAGCAGGAGCTGCCGAACATCTCGGCCATCCTCGTGAACGACACGGGAACGGGACCCGTCCTCACCATCGGCGTCCATGAGAACTACGACGACATCGAAGCGCTGCATAGAATTCTTGCTCCCGTCGCTTCGCAGCTCCAACTCATAGAGCCAAAGCTTTCGCGCACGTTTGGAAGCGACTACGCGTCCTTCAATGCGGCGGGCGTTCCGGGATTCTCGTGCATCGGCGACGCGCCAGAATATGCGGAGACGGAACACACGCAATCCGATACGTTCGATAAAGCATCAGAGGAGGGTCTTGTTCAGTCCGCACAGCTCATGGCTGCATGGGCTTTCAACACCGCCCAGTACCCGACGCTCCTGCCCCGAAAGAAGAAGTAGCTGTGCCGGGCCGAGCGCACACCCCACCACTAGCACGCTGAAAGGGCCCCGCGATACAATTCGTCGGTCATCCGCCAGCCCCAATCGATGAAGAGCACACAGGTCACCGAGCAACCATCACCCAAGACGCGCGTGCGCGCAGTCCGTCTGAGGACGTCCGGCGCCTCGATGGAGAGACGCGCGGATGGCACCATCCTCTTGCGTGCGGACGAACCCCTCGGCGAATACCCGCGCGTAATCACCGAACGCCTGATTCACTGGGCGCGCGTGGCTCCGGACCGCGCTCTGGCGGCGAAGCGCGGCGCGGACGGCGAATGGCGCTATCTGACCTACGCCGAAGCTTTGCAGAAGGTTCGCAGCCTCGGGCAGGCATTCCTCGACCGCGGACTTTCGGCGAACCGTCCCATTGCGATCCTTTCCGAGAACGATCTCGAACATCTGCTGCTGATGTTCGCCGGACAGCATGTAGGCGTGCCGACGGCTTCGATTGCGCCGCCTTATTCGCTGATCTCCACCGATTTCGCCAAGCTCCAGCATGTGATGAGAATTTTGACGCCGGGAATGGTGTTCGTCTCCCATACTGAGCCCTACCGGCGCGCGATCGAAGCTATCGTTGATCCGGACATCGAGATTGTTTTCACAGAGGGCTCGCTTGCCGGGCGGAAGGCGACTTCGTTTGCCGATCTCGCGGCGACGAGTCCGACGCCGGCAGTCGAGGACGTTCATGCCGCGATTCAGCGGGACGATATCGCGAAGTTCTTGTTCTCTTCGGGTTCGACCGGGCTGCCCAAAGCCGTCGTCAACACGCATCGCATGATCTGCAGCAACCAACAGATGATCCTGCAGGGGTTTCCGTTCATGGGCGAAGAGCCGCCGGTGGTCGTCGACTGGATGCCGTGGAATCACACGGCGGGCGGCAATCACAATACGGGAATGACGCTCTACAACGGCGGCACCCTCTATATCGACGACGGCCGCCCCACCGCCGCCGGAATCGAAATGACGGTGCGCAATCTGCGCGAGATCGCGCCGACGATCTATTTCAACATGCCGCGCGGTTATGACGAATTGCTGCGCTATTTCCGGAGCGATGCGCAACTGCGCAGGAATTTCTTCAGCCGCGTGAAGTTCATGTTTTACGCAGGCGCTGCGCTTTCGCAGGCGCTCTGGGATGCCTACCGGCAGCTCATGATAGATGCATGCGGCGAGCGAATCATGATGGCCACGGGCCTCGGCGCGACGGAAACTTCTCCGATGGCGCTGCAGTGCACATGGGACACCGAGCACAGCGGCGTGATCGGAATCCCGATGCCCGGCGTGGAGGCCAAGGTGGTGCCTCATGGATCGAAGTTTGAGATCCGCGTGAAAGGCCCGAATGTCACGCCGGGCTACTGGAAGGAACCGGAGCTGACGCGCCGCGCATTCGACGAAGAGGGCTACTACCGCTTCGGCGATGCGGTGCGTTTCCTCGATCCAGATGACGTCAACAAGGGGCTGATTTTCGATGGACGCTTGGCCGAGGATTTCAAGCTCTCATCCGGAACGTTTGTGAACGTCGGCCCGCTGCGGCTCAAGTTGATTCACTGGTTCGCGCCGTATGTGGCGGATGTGGTAATCGCCGGACACGATCGGAATTATTTGGCCGTGCTGCTGGTGCCTAATCTCGAGCCTTGCCGTTTGTTGATGAAACTACCGAGCAGCGCTTCGCGGAGCGAAATTTTGCGCAATGAGGCCGTTCGGACGAAATTTAGATCGCTACTGGAATCGTTCGCGGCGGAGGCGACGGGCAATTCGAATCGCGTGGAGCGGGCGATGCTGCTGGAGGAGCCGCCGTCGCTCGACGCCGGCGAAGTCACGGATAAGGGATCGTTGAATCAGCGCGTGATCCTCGATCGCCGAGCGGATCTCGTCGAGGAATTATACGAGCCAAATCCGAGCGCGCGAGTGCTGCTCGTGCACCGGTCGAAGAAGTAACAACACTCCGCACTTTGCGAAGCCGAACCTCTCGGCGGCGCGCTGCAGCGGCAATTAGGCGATCGGCTGGGCTTGTGCCGCTGGGGCAGCCGACGGCGCGCTCGCGGTCGGGTTGCCGTAGCTTTTTGGCCGCAGATTAAACCGCACGCCGCGCTTGGCGTTCTCGTCGATCGTGCGCCGCATGTCAACCTGCTCGATTGGCACTACACCCTCACCGCCGTAGGCAACCACGTAGTGCACCGTGCTGCCGGAGACCCAGTAATCGGTCGCTGGATAGACAGTCCCGTCGGTTAGATACAGCAGGATCGTCGGCATGGATTCGGCGACGTTGCCGGTGTTTGGTCCTGGGTCGTACGAGTATTGGTCTGACGGGCCCTGAACCGGAGCTGTCGAATCCCCGTAGTAGTCGCCTTGATCCGGTGGCGCTGCATACGGTGGACCGTAGGAATAGTAGTCGCCGTAATCGGAGTCGGGAGCCGTTTCCGGCGGCGGAGCGTATGGAGGACCGCAGTCGTAATAGCCAGCGTATGGATAGTAGCCGTGGTACGGGCAACCGCCCCACCACGGATCACACCAGTAAGGACCCCAAGCCCAACCGGGTCCCCACCAACCAAAGGCCCAAGGCCAACCCCAACCGAACCCCCAACCCCATCCCCAACCGCCCCAGCCTCTACCTCCCCAACCCCAGCCGCGTCCGCCCCAACTGAAGCCACGGCCGCCGAAGCCTCGATCAAAGCCGCCGAAGTTGCGAGCGCCGAGTCCCGCACCGACACTGCCGCGGGAGGCTCCGAATGAATGCCAGTTGCCATCGGCGATTCCGCCGCGAGAACCCTGGAATCCGCCTGTGGAGCCGCGTCCGCCGCCGAAGGAGTGAAAGTTTCCGTCGGCGATGCCGGGACGAGCCGTCGCACCGCGCCCAGCGCTGAAGCCCTGGCCGAAGCCGTGTGAGGCCCAACCGCGCGAAGCGTAACCGCGGGCACCGCCTGACGCGCCACCGCGAAATCCTCCACCACCGTAGGCGCGAGAGCCTCCGCCGAACGACCGCGCGCCGCCATACATGCCGCCTCGGTACGCGCCTCCTCGGTAGCCATAGCCACGCGCGCCACCGAAGCCTCCGCCACCGTGGAAGCCGCCGCCTCCACCGTGGAACCCTCCGCCACCGCCATGACCGCCGCGCTGGGCGAATGCGAGGTTCGGCACAAAAGCTACAAACACAAGTGCAGTCAGCAGAATGAATGTTCTTGAAAGGAATGATTTCAGCATCTGGGTACCTCCACACACGATAGGCCCGGAGCGGCCCCAGCTGTGACGCTATTCTACTCTTTTAGATTGCATTGCGCTTGATTTGGGTTTCCCGGTCCGAGGCCGGATTGTTTGGCGTTTCGTTGCTGTCAACGGGTCCGCAGCCTTTCGCGCTTGCAATTCGACTCTTGTCCCATAACATGGGGACGACCGAGGGCACTTTTGCTTCCGAGTCCGGAACGTCCATGAAACTCAGCACAAACCGAATTTTGACCACGCACGTCGGCAGCCTGCCGCGATCGCACGAGCTGTCCGAAATGCTGCTCAAGAAGGACCATGAGCAGCCGTACGATCCGCACGACTTTGACCGTGTGGTTCGTGAGGCCGTCGCGCACAATGTCGAGCGACAATCCGCAACGGGAATCGATATCGTCAGCGACGGAGAAGCCAGCAAGGTCAGCTACGCGACCTACATTCACCAGCGCCTCACCGGTTTCGGAGGCGACCAACCCCGAAAAGTCGCGCTCGACCTGCAGGAATATCCGGACTTTCGGAAGAAAATCGCGGCGGTTGCCGGCACGCAGGCCTTCCGGCGAACCTGCTGCCTTGGGCCGGTCGCTGTGCAGGACCGCGAGGCGATGCGCAAGGACATCGCCAATCTTCGTGACGCGATCAAGAAGACGCACGTGACCGAAGCCTTCATGAACTCCGCTTCGCCCGGACTGGTCACGGCGTTCCAGCCCAATCACTTCTATCCGACGCACGAGGCGTACGTCCAAGCGATTGCCGAGGCCATGAAAGAGGAGTACGAAGCGATCGTCGAAGCGGGATTCCTTCTGCAGCTCGATTGCCCTGACCTCGCGATGGGCCGCCACACGGGATTTCAGGAACTGACCGAGGCCGAATTTCTGAAGCGCGCGGCGCTGCACGTGGATGTACTCAACCACGCGGTCGCGAAGATTCCCGCGGACAAGATGCGCATGCACGTTTGCTGGGGAAACTACGACGGTCCGCACGACCACGACATCCCGCTCGAAAAGATCATCGGCATCGTGCTGAAGGCCAAGCCCGCTGCACTCCTTTTTGAAGCAGCGAATCCGCGCCACGAACACGAATGGATCGTCTGGCGCGAAATCGAAATACCCGAGCACAAGATTCTCGTGCCGGGAGTGATCGACACCGGGACGAACTACGTCGAGCATCCGGAATTGGTCGCGCAGAGAATCTGCCGTTACGCGGACATCGTGGGACGCGATCGGATCATCGCAGGCACCGACTGCGGCTTCGGCACATTCGCCGGAATGGGACGCCTCGATCCGGGCATCTCGTGGAAAAAGCTGAAGTCGCTCGTCACCGGCGCCGCGATTGCGTCCCAGCGTCTCTGGAGCTGACCGCCAGCGCCTAGGAACCAGCCTTTGTGATAGACTCCCGGCAAAGTCGGGAAAGGAGACCCTCCTTGCGATACCGGGTTTTGGGTGGATTCGCGGCATTCTTGGTGCTTCTGGCGGCGGGGAGCGCGTGGGCGCACCACTCGCCGTCGTCGATTTTCGACATGTCGAAGCCGTTCACGCTGACGGGCACGCTGACGCAGGTCGATTGGGTGAATCCGCACATCGCCGTCTATATCGACGCGAAAAAAGCAGATGGCAGCGGCGTCGAAAACTGGAAATGGGAGAGCGCGCCACCTGCATTCTTGCGGCGCGTCGGCGTCTCGAGCAGCCAGTTCAAGAATGCGGTGGGCCAGACAGTTTCGGCTTATGGGTTTCGCGCCAAGGACGGATCGCTTTACGGCTTTCTGACGAAAATCACATTTGCGGATGGGACTTCGCTTGAAATGGTCGCGCCGGGTGCGGCCGATTCTCGGTAGTTTCGGGTGAGAAAGGAGGCCGGAACATGAGACTGCCAATAGGTTGTGCGATCGCAGCGGCAATAGTTTTCGTCATCCCCTCACACGCCCAGCAAAATGCAACCACGGCGGCGACCAGCGCCGTCCGCACATTGAACGGACATCCTGATTTGAGCGGGATTTGGCAGTATTCGGTGCTCGTGCCGGGGGGAGGCGTCAAGAGGACCGAGGCTGGCGGATCGGCTGCGGTCAAGCAAATCGATTTGAGCGGCCGCATGCCCGCGAAAGTCCCGGTGCCGGACGCGCTGCCATCTGCGCCGACTCCTTCGTACAAGCCCGGGTTTCAGGCGAAGGTGAAATACCTCTTCGACAACGAAGCGAAACTCGACAAAGTCTTCTTCTGCGGCAGGCCGGGTGTGCCGCGCCTCGGTCCTCCGCGCCAGATCATCCAGCAGCCGAACGAAATGATTTTCCTGTATGAAGACATGTCCGGCGACACCTATCGAATCGTTCCAACCGATGGGCGGCCGCATCGCGCCGATGCCGATCCTTCCTACAATGGAGACTCCGTGGGCCATTGGGAGGGCGATACGCTCGTGGTGGATGCGACGAATTTTGTGGACGACACCTGGTTTGGCGAGAACGGCTACTTTCACACCCCCACCATGCACGTGATCGAGCGCTTCTGGAGAGTCGGCGACAACCTCGCGTATCAGGTGACCATCGACGATCCAAATGTGCTGACGCAGCCGTGGACCCAAGCCCCTCGGTTGATCAAGCCGTCCGATGAGCCGCTGCTGGAATCGCCCGCGTGCGTCGAGGATGACTCGAAGCGCATGCTGAACCTCGATCACCACGCGCAGCGATAACAGCGCGTGACGTGCTAAGAGCTACCCGCAGTTCGTTCAGAATGGCTTGACCTGGCCGTTCTTGTCGATCTGATTGCGGTTGTTTTCTTCGCAAATGTATTCCATCTGGTCCCACTCGCGGTGGCGCGCGAACGTGTGCACGGTGTGCCAGGGCCTCGTCAGCACGTCCGGATCGGTGAGCTCCATATCGATTTCCATCGTATTTGGATCTGTAAGGTGAATGCGCTCGACGACGTGCAGATTCGGCCCGTGACGGAGACGGCTGTAGCCAATCGGGGTGTCGTGTCCGAGACCGATTGTGTCGATGACGAGCGTGTCGCCTTCCCAGTGGCCGATCGAATGCCCGTTGAAAGTGGGATCGACCTTCGCGGGATGGCCGCGCCCGTCCATGAACACGCGGCGCACCTGCATGTACGCTTCCTGAATGATCGTCGCGCGTCCCGGGGTAAATAGAAACTCCAGATCATATGGCATGAACATGATCGTGGGCATGCCGGGCGGCAGGCAATTCGCCGCGTCGGTGGCTGGCTCTTCGTTGCGCGCGTCAGCCTCCTGCATAAGCTTGAATTGCGCCGCGGCCTGAGGGGTCAACGAAGGCTTGTCGCCGCCTCCAAACTGCGCGACGCCGACAACGGTGTCGTTGGCTGGCGAAGTCGAGGAAGTCGTTTCCTTCGGGGGTGGATTTGGCACCGCGAAATTGGGCGTCCAAATACCTGCCCAATCCGGGTAGGGACCGTTTGGCGCGTATGGCGATGCAACGCCATGCGATCCCGCCGTAGAACTCGTCTGGGCCTGCGCAATTGCGCCAAGCGCGAGGAATGCGGCAGCACTCAAGACACTGACAACCGAGAATTTCATATTGTCTCCACCCCCAAGGGTACGGCGACCCGGCGCGCGAGCGCAGCGCCGACCAGGCGGCGCATCAAACAACACTGTGAATTTCTGGGCGTATTATAGTACTTTATGCCTGCGGCGCTAGCGGTGGGGTGGACCAACCGTTTCACCAATAGGCCTTCTGGGGTGGAAATCAATGAAGAGAGTTCTGATTGCGTGCGCGAGCGCGCTGCTGCTGATGACCGCTGTCTCGACATTCGCGCACCATTCGTTCGCGATGTTCGACCGCTCGAAAGAGACCACACTTGTCGGCGTCGTGCACGAATTTCAGTGGACTAATCCCCACAGCTGGATCGAGCTCGACGTGCCGAACGATAGCGGCGGCGTCGATAAGTGGAGCATCGAGCTGAACAGTCCGAATAACCTCGCGCGGCAGGGATGGCATTCCGACAGCATCAAGGCGGGCGACAAAATTTCCGTAGTGATCTGGCCACTGCGCAGCGGCGAGAAGGGTGGACTTTTCATATCGCTGACGCTGCCGGACGGTTCGACTCTTGACGAAGCGGCGTTCCGCCATCATCCCAAGCAATAGAATAGGAATTCTGCGGCAAGAAGAATTCAACCGGGTGGAGAACGGAGGAGTGAGATGAGAAAGATGTCGGTGATTGCGGGATTGAGTTTGATTGCGTTGCTGGCTGCTGGAACAGCGGCCGCGCACCACTCCGCCGCGATGTTTGACCGCGACAAACAGGTATCGCTGACCGGCACGATCGTGCAGTTTGAGTGGACCAATCCGCACAGTTGGATTCAGATCGACGTCCCGAACGATAGCGGCGGGACGGACCGCTGGAGCGTCGAGTGCAACAGCCCCAATAATCTCGTGCGCCAGGGATGGAAATCGACGAGCCTCAAGCCCGGCGACAAAGTGACGATCGTCATCCATCCGTTGCGCAACGGTGACAAGGGCGGGAGTTTCCTTTCGGTGACGCTGCCGAGCGGCGAAGTGCTGACCGATCCGGCCTATCGCGCTGCGCCGAAATATTAGGCCGAACCGTACAATCTTTCGCGAAATACTTTTCCCAATCAAAGTGAAGAGGGATTCCTCGGCTGCGTGGCCGGACGTGCCGCAGCAGGCACGCAGGGCAGAGTCCGGCCACTGCGCTCGGAATGACGAGTATTTGCGCTAGTGCGTGCTGAGCAGGTGCTCGTTGAGGTCGGGCGTGCATTCGACCTCGGTAATATCGGTATCGTCCACGCGGACCCAGTGCTTCGTGCTGGTCCACTCGCCTTCCCAATTCTTCGGGTCGGTCATGATGTACTTGATCTCGAGCGTCTTCCCGTTATTCTGCAGGCGCATCCGCTCGACGACGTGAAAATCCTCACTGACCGGCAGGCCTTGGTCGATCCAGTGGTGGCCGCTGACCATCGAATTTGTGTCGACCACAAGCGTGTCGCCTTCCCAGTGTCCGATCGAGTCGCCGTTGAACGTGCGCACAACGACGTCCGGATCGGTGTGCGGCCGGCCATCGAGATAGATGATGCGGAGTCCATTTTCGAATCCGCTGACCATGTAGATCGCCGTCGGAAGCTGAATCATGGCGATGGGCCAGACGCGCGTCATCAGCATCGGCAGACCTGCGGGGTAGCAATGGCCGATGTCGTCGCGATAGGGCTTGTGCTCGGCCGCGTATTTTTTCGCATCGTCGAAAGCGGCCTGCGCCTCGGATTTGAACTTCGGATACGGCGGCCCAAACATGAACGAGCTGAATCCGGCGCTTAGGTCGACGGTCCATGTGCCGGTCAGGTTGAAGGGCGCCTTCGGACGAGGCTTCGCGAGATTATCGGGCGCAAGCGCACCTTCGGGAATCGCCGGAATGTCTTTCTTCTCCGAAGTTTGTTGCGCGTGCGCTGCTGGCACGAATCCCATAAAGCACACCGCAAGCGCGAGCGCACCGGCAAGACTCAGTTTCGAACGGTTCATTTCTTCCACCCCCAGGATGCCGCCTCGATTTGGCTGCTTTGAATGGTGCCACTTTACGAATGTTCCGCGCTGGCGTCAACGGCTGAGCCAAGCATTCCGTTCGACAGAGGCGAGGTAACAGGGTAGTATTCCCTGCACACTTTGGGGGTGGATTCAGAAAGATGATCGAGTCGTTCTGCGACTGGCTCGCGAATACGCCGCTGAGCCTGAAAATCCAAACAATCATGTGGATTATCCCTGCGGTGCAGACCGTTCACATTCTTTGTGTATCCATCGTGATGTCGTGCGTGGCGATGACGAACCTCCGCCTGATTGGCGTGGCGGGCCGCAAGCAACCGGTCTCGCGGACGGTAGGACGGTTCGTCCCATGGGTCTGGGGAGCGCTGCCCGTATTGCTGGCCACGGGAATCATCTTGATCATTGGAGAGCCGGCGCGTGAGCTGCTGAATCCATACTTTCGAGCGAAGATGCTGATGCTCGCGGTGGTCGCCGCGATCACATTTGTCGTACAGCGCCAGAGCAAGAAAGACGCTACGTACTGGGAAGCTCGACGAGTTGCCGCCGCTTTGACGGGCGCCGCGTCCCTCTTGTTGTGGGTCGGAATCGTTAGCGCCGGGAGATGGATTGCGTATTACTGATGCGAGAGGCGAGGAAGAAACGGTCCTCCACAAGGAAATCGGGGCCTGATGGGAATTCAACAATTCTGCGCGTGGCTTGAAAACACATCTTTCGCAACAGCAATCCGGCAATCCACCTGGCTGTTTCCAACAATTGAAACGCTGCACGTGCTTGCCACAGTCATCGTCGTCGGGTCGATCACGATGCTCGATCTGCGGCTGCTCAATATTGCGTATCGCGACCGCAGCATCCGCGAAGTGCATGAAGACGTGCTGCCGTGGGCGCGGGTGAGTTTCATCTGCGCGGCGATTGCGGGCTCGCTATTATTCAGCTCGAGCGCGACGAAGTACTATCACAACTTTGCTTTCCGAATGAAGATCGGCATGTTGCTGATGGCCGGCATCAACGCTGGGATTTTCGAACTCTGGACCTATCGCGGCGCCGCGAATTGGGACCGGGAGACCCGCATTCCGCTGTCCGCCAAGATTGCGGGTGCAGCGGGTCTCGTATTATGGATCGGCGTAGTGGCGTTTGGCCGATGGACCGGCTTCACGAAATAGGGTGAGCGCAAATGCGGCGCGCGCACTGACCTACCAGCCGGACTTCATTCCGTACGGTGCGGGATTCACCAGCGCCTCGACGCGCATGATCTTGCCGTCCTGAATCTTGAACATCTCCGCAATTTCCCAAGTCCAAGGAGCGGTGCGCGTTTGCTTCACGGTGCGGCCGTCGGTGAGCGTGTAGGAACGCAGGGTCGCGTCGTGATCGAAGAAGCCGAGCACGAACACGAGGCCGCGCTCCTCATCGACAACGGCGAAGCGGCGTTCGCGAATCAGAGTGTCCGGCTGAAAATTGCGCGTCTTGATCTGGTCCGCGCAGCCCATGCCGAGCACGGAATCGGGGCTTGTGGCCAGCGCGGCATTGTTCGTGGTCTGAACGCCGGACTCGACGCGGTTGCAATTCGCGTCGAAGGGAACGAAAGACGCGTGGCCCTTTTCGATCGCGTTGAAGTAGCTATTGGCGATAGCGATCATATTTTGGCGCGAGCGGCGCTGCGCGGGCGCAAGTGCTTCGCTGAAAATCGGATTGGGCTGAACGAGATTTTCCGGGCGCGCGAGGCTTCCCGGCTCTTTGCGCGAGATGATGACCTCGATTTCCGTGATCAAGTGCAGCTCGACTTTCAGCCGCGCGCAGAAGATGACGGGCACGCCATTCTCCTGCAGCACGCCCATGAACATGACTTGCCCGGCCTGCGGATCATCGGCATAGATCTTGTAAGTCGGGAGCGCGGTCGCGGTGCCCCAAAAGCCGTCGCCAAGGCGGAGCGCTTGACCATTTTCCGTGTACTTCGCTTCCCTGCCGAGCGGCAGGCGCGAATGGTCGTGCGCGACCAGCGCCGCGAGGAATGTGTCAACGAATCCGTTTAGGCAGGCGCGGTCGCAGTCGTAATTGAAATTGGGATCGTAATCGAAGGGCGGCTTGGTGCTCTGCGCGCAGGCCGCCCCGCAGCCGAAGGCGGCGAAAATCAAAGTCGCGAGCGCAAAGGCCGCCCGGGACCTAGCATTCATGGCTTTCTCCTTCTAACTACTTCTTCGCGTAGTTCACCCAGGGGCTGGGCATATAGTACGGAACGGTATCGAGCACGGCTTCGATCTGGCGAATCTTGCCGTTCTTGATTTTGAAGAGCTCAAAGATCAAGAAGGTGTACGGGCGATCGAATGGCGGACCGATGCTGCGGACGGAGCCGTCGACCAGCTTGTTCTGGCGCACCGTTCCGTTGTGGTCGAAGAATGTGGCCGCAAACACCATCTGCCGTTGTTCGTCCACGAGATAGCGGCGGTCGCGGCAGCGCGTCACAATTTTCAGCAGACCGGTTTCGAGCTGCGCCTGGCAACCCATCTTGGCGACCGGGTTTGTCGCGTTCGGATTGTTGGCGGTGACGCTGCCGTTTTCCATGCGCTGGCAATCCGGATCGAACGTCGTGAAGATCTTGCCGGTGTTCAGCTGAATCGTGGAGAAGTAGCCGTCGGCAAGTTCGATGAGCTTTTCGCGGGAGACGCGCTCGTTCGCAGGCTCGTCCTCGGAGAAGAGAGGCTTATCCTTCAGGTTAGTGGGACCGCCGGCGACGGGACCGGCGCTCTGCGGACCGAGGCCAGCCGGGCGCGCGACGATGACCTCGATTTCGGTCACTTTGTGACCGACGACTTTCAGGCGCGCGGCGAAGCATGAGAGGTGACCGTCCTCATTCGCAACGCCGAGAAACCCGACTTGGCCGGTTTGCGGATCGTCCGTGTAAACCTTGTAATCGCCCCATCCGTCGGACGTTTGCCACAGGCCTTCGCCGATTTTCATTTCGACGTTGTTTTCGGTGTAGCGAACGTTCGGCGCCGTCGTGAGCTTTGACGGATCGTGCGCGGCGACCGCCGCCATGTATTGGTCAACAAATCCATTGAGGCACGCGCGGTCGCAGTCGTTTGCCTTGGCCGGCGCAGGTCCTGCGTAAGACGTACTGACTGTTATCAAACCGAAGATTGCAAGCGAAAGGACACCTGTGCAAAGCCGCGTGCGAGTCATATTCCCCCCCAGCTCCGATTTCCGGGTGAATCGGTGCGCCGCATCTATACCAGAAGGGGCTGCGAAACCGCAATCGCCTTTCCGATCCCCGTCCCCGCGCGCGATGATCGCGACCTCGTACTTGAGCCCCATCTGACCTCCGCTTACCCTGAAACGTGCGGGGTTTTCACCGGTGCTCAAGCGCAGAGGGTCCGCAACTCTGTGTATCCGTACTTCCCACAATAGACAGCAAACCGAATTTGAATTAGCGTGAGTCGCGGAGTTTTTTTGCCCCACCGGCACGTCGTCCTGTGCCGCCGCTCTCACAACGAGAGCCGGATGCTCTTTGAAAAGTTGAGATCCGACCAGGATCGCGATCCCGAGCGACCAACGGGAGTCGAGGGATCTCTCTTCAACCCTTCTATGCCTGTGCCTGCCTCACCGGCAGCCGGAAGTCGGCATCCCGCGCGGACGCGAAATTAAGTGGGACACCGTCGCACTTAATTTCCGGGCTAACGCCATGAAAACAAAGGGGGGATCACCAAAAGAAGTGGGACAGTTTTTCATGCCCCCAAAAACCGCCATCTCATGGAGGTTCAGAGGGCCTCGCCTGTGAGTGTCAGTGCGTGGCAAATTTCAATCTATCGAGCCGGCGCTACACTTTCGGCAAATCGTCGCCGGGGACCCACCAGCCGTGAACCTGGCTGTAGGTGCGGAAGGGCAGCTTCACTTTGGCTACGGGCCCGTCTTCGAGGTGCGCCGTATCCACGATCACCAAATCGGAGCGGCCGCCTTCCAGCAGCCGGTTCGCGACGCCGACGAGATAGCCGTCCCCTTCGGAAGCGTTCTTGTTGCGCGGGACGAAGCAGCACTCCTGTAGGCTCGAATCATCGCCCACCCAGAATTGGCGCGTCTTGCGGGTGGAGTGGTCGAACATCGTGTACGAGTTTGTCGGCCGGAACGCGACGTTGCCGAGCTTGGGATTTACCGGCTTGGTCGGATCGGTGGTGGGCATGAAGCCGATCTTGTAAGGGATCGTCTGATAGCGATCATCCTGGCGCGGGAGAGCGCCGGACTGCGGGTAGAGCTCTTCCATGCCATAGTCGCGCGGAGTCTTGTCCGAGAGATCGACTGAGAGACGATGCACCGTCCCCGCCGCCGCTTTCGGATCGAACGGCTCGCCGTGGAGATTCGGGAAGAACGGGAACTGATTCTTCAAAGCCATGTCCATGTCGACGTAGATCTTGTTGCCGTCATTGAAAGCGCCCATCACGTGCGTGGCGCAGCGCTCCGGCCCTTTGAACCAGCGAAGGTCCTTGCCGTCGCCTCCGCGCTCGAGCACGCCGAACCAGGTCGGCAGCGTGGAATCCCACGCGAAATGGACCTCGCCCTGCTTCATGCGCTCGACGTTCGTGGCCATCGGAAGAATCAGGAACGCAACATATTTCTGCGTGACGGCGAAATCGTGAATCATGCCGACGTAGGGAACCTTGATCCAGCACTCCCAGGTGATCTTGCCTTTCGCGTTCGCCGAGAAGACGTACACATCGTCTGTTGCGAGACCTTTGGCTTCGTAGCCGTAGGAGATCATCTCGCCCGTGCCTTTATCGAATTTCGGATGAGCCGTGTGCGTGAGGCTGTGGAAACCTCCGCCGAAGGTGTAGTAATCATCCACGGTTTCGAGCGTCAGCGGGTTCATCGCCACTGGTGGGCTATCTTCCTTGAGCGCGAAGAGCAAGCCATGGTGATAGACCACGTGCGTGTTGGCCGTGCCGCGGCTGACGCCCTTTACGCTCGGATCGTCGTCGAACGGATTGCGGTAAACGTTGAAGAGCCGCCTTCGTGCCGCGTCTTGCGCCTTGTATCGCTGCGTGCGCGCATATCTGGAACGGAAGTCCACGTGTCCGTTCTGGATGCGGAACATGCTGACGTGGCCCTCGCCATCAAAAGGGATGCCGCGAGGCGCAGGATACTGCCAGTCAGGACCCACGCGATAGAACGCGCCGTCGATATTCAGGGGAATTTCGCCTTCGATGTCGCAATCGCGGATATCAGATTCGCAACGGAACGGACTGCCGCCTCCGAAACCGGACTGACCGCCGAAATGAACCGTTTCGGCGCTTGCCGAAGGCGCGAACGGAGAAAGCGCACCCGCCACTGCAGTGGAGCCCGCTGCCGCCGCTATCGTGCCCATGAAGGTGCGGCGATCTACCGCCACGCCGCCGACTGCCTTTTTCGATTGCTTCGATTTCTTTTTCATCGGGGCTCCCTAACCCAAAATGTCAACGCCGATAGTAGGTAGCACATCGGCGTCTCCCTTTACAAGCTCTCTGCCGGGCACGATCTATCGCTTGTGCGTCGAAGCGTAATCGATGGCGAACTGCTTGAGCGCTGGATTCATCATGCCGAGCGCGGACGCCTCTTTGGCGGCGCGGTCAGCATCCCAATGATCGACCACGAGTCGCTTGATAAACCACATCGTGGCGGCTCGGCCGCCGCCCGCACAGTGAATGAACGCAGGCTCCGTACCCTTTGTTGTGATGGCATCGAGGAACTTGTCGGCCGCTGCGGGATCGGGCGCGTGAGCGTCGAAGGGAATGTGGTAATAACGAAGGCCGGCCGCTTTCGCCGCGGCCTCCTCGGCTTCGACATCCGCGCCGGGCTCGGCGGACTGCCGCAGGTTGATAATCGAGACAAAGCCCATTTCCTTGATTTTGGGAACCACGTCGGCCTTGATCGCACCGGCACAGGCGACCGTCGTCTCGATGCGGCTGAAATTGGTGATGCCTTCGACGGTTTCTTTGGTAACTTCCTGCGCTCGGGACGGCAGAGCGATCGAAACTGTTGCTAACAAGCTCGCCACGAACCAAACGTGTGATTTCATCGCGATCCTCCTATTAGCTATTAGCGGATCCTCTTTCGCCGATTCTACAGTTGTCGAAGCACTCCCGAGAATGCTGGCCACAGGACCACCTAAGTTCAGAGTCCGCTCAACAAGCATTAGCGCAACTGCGATTCGAATTGCAAGATCGAGCGGGCCTTGCAGTAGACTGTCATGGACCATGAGCGTCATCGACGAAGTCCTCACAGCAAACGAGATCTACTCGCGCACGCACGAATTGCGCAAATTGACGCCGCGCCCCCAGCGAAAGCTCGCCGTGCTCACCTGCATGGATACCCGCCTTTCGATTCGCACGCTGGGTTTGAAAACGGGAGATGCTCACATCATTCGCAACGCCGGCGGCATCGTTACGGACGACAGCCTGCGCTCGCTGCTCGTGTCTCACTATTTGCTGGGCACCGAGGAGTTCATGGTCATCAATCACACGGATTGCGGGTTGATGCAAACCAGCGAAGAGGATTTGCGCACCAAGATCCAGAATCGCGCCGGCACTGCCGCGGTCGCTCCCGCCTTCTTCTATACGTTTCAAGATCTCGAAGAAAACGTCCGTCGCCAAATCCAAAAGCTGCGTAGCCACCCGTGGATTCCAAAGAGTCTCCCTGTTCGCGGGTTCGTCTATGACGTCACGACCGGCCTCCTTCGTGAAATCAAGAATATGTAACCGTGCGATCTGATGGGCTCAGGCTCGAATCTGGTGCAACAAACGAAGTGAACAAAAGACGGCGGTTGACTCGCCATAGAAAGACTACGCGGATGAGTGGCGCGCCCGGAGGGAGTCGAACCCCCGACCCTCTGCTTAGAAGACGGAGTGGTCGGAAATCCAAATGCCTTATCGTCCGTTGCTTACGGGTGCACAAAGTTCGACGCTCTGCCCCTCAGTTGGGCTAGTTGGGCTACAAATCGATTTCTTCGCTGAAACCCGGATCGTTGAACGGTTGAACACGTTGCACAAGTCCCCTTTCTTGCGAACGGCTTCTACGAGACAATGCGATGAGATGCGAATCGTTGGCCCTGAGCGATATACACTTTCCTTTGACGCTGAGACATTCACAGTGTCCTGCTCTAAGGGCACTGCGAGGTTCTCTGGACTTGCAACCGCCAAACTTCCCAAACTCTACATCGTCTCTGTCGATGCCAAACCGATCTACGTTGGCGTAACACGGCAGTCGATGCGTACACGCTTCCGAATGGGATTTAACGCGACAGGTGAGAACGGCTATCACGGCTATCGATGGCGACACAATTTCAGAAAAGCTGTGCTCGACGTATGGTGTCACGAAGATCCATCAATTGAAAATCCAGAACGTGATATCGAAACGGTCGAAGCCGAAGTGGTCTTCTTGGCCCGCCTCTCTGGTCAGTGGCCCGAGGGCCAAACCGAAATACACTTTCATCCATCCACAGCAGAGCACCGCGAAATAGCAGCCTCCATCTGGAAAACTGTAACATCCGCTAGCCGCTAGGGCCCTACGAACCTAAGAAGCAGACCCTAATAGCTAATCAATCTCCATTTCCTTAATCTCAAGTCGAGTCTTCTTCGGGTTTTTCCCCGGCTGTTGGAAGTTGATGAGCAACCCACGCTTGATTTTCAGAATCCTCAGATAGTTCCTGAGCTGCTGTTCCTCCGATGCGCCCAACTCCCCGCTGACCGCTTTTAGCTCCACAACGATTTTGTCGCGGCCCAAGCGCACAACGAGATCGGGATAGCCCTCGCCAACGTAGTGGTCTTTGTACGTAAGCTCGATGACTTTTTGGTTTTCGTATTTGAGTTTTGCGAGGCGTAAGCCGACTTGCATGGCGCGGTCATAGACCTCCTCGGAAAAACCGGAACCGAGTACGCGGTATACGTCTTTCGCAATGTTCCTGATTTGGTCGGCGTTGTTCCTCATGGAGTCAGTATTCGACGCTGAGTCCCCGTTACAACTGTTTTTCGAGTCCGAAGGGTGTTTCGCCAACCGTCTCCGGCGAAATCTCCCACGCGCGGAAAGCAGCCATTTTTACTCGGATTCCGATGCTTTGGCGCTTTCCGCAATTGCTACGTCTTCGCTGTTTAATCCGTAGAGCTGGTAGACTCGGTGGTCGATCTCGCGGTCAGTCGTACGTATCTGCCGCTCAAAAACTGCCCTCTCGTGCTCAGTCTTGGCGCTAGCCAACTTTTGCTTCAAGGAGAGCATCTCCGCAACTAACGACCCCAATTGGGGATCGTTGCTATTGGCAAGCGGGGCGCCGCGGAGATATATAGGCTTGATCTCGTAATCGAAAAAACGCGTTGAGAATAGCCACTGGAATAGTTCCGAATTGAGGATGCCGAGTAATCCTTTTAGGCTGTATCCGTCTCTGGCGACAATGTTTGAAAGACGGTTCAAGTTGTATGCGCCAGAAGCGTCAATCGTCGCTATAATTCGGCGCGTCAGTGCTAGATTGCGAGTCCTCACGACGAGAATTTTTTCAGAGCTGAGCAGGTGCTCTGCCGGGAGAGTTCGGCCTCGCGCCCCTCTGCGCCTTACATAGTCTGCGTCGTACATAATCCAGCCATTCGTCTCGACCTTACCGTATCTCGAAATACCAGACCCAGGAACCATCCTGTGGTACCGCGAGTCAATTCTTCTGTCTGCAACAAGCTCATCCCGAATGTACCCCGTATTTATTCCAACACCGAACTCGTAGCCCACTTCAATGTTCGGAAACTTCCTAAACAACGTATCGACGATTTTTGCAGCATCGTCAGAGAGCTTGTAGTCGAAAACCAGCCCTGGATTATTCCTGAATCTCTTTTGCTGTATATCGTACGCTGTGGTTCGGGGAAGATTCAGGGGTGAGGACGGCACGACTACCTTCACCTCATGCGTATCAGCAGCCTCGCACTTTTCTGCGACCAGAATGGTCGTATCCACTGTTGCTTTCCTGAAGACATTCGGGCCAAGTGGTGCAAGCAGAACTAGTTCGTTTCCGAGAAGAATCTGGCGCAACTTCCCAAAGGTGGGTTGTACCAGGAATGTCGCTGACACAATCATTCCAATTAAGCCTTTTGGACGGCAGAGTTCAAGGTTGCGCTCGACAAAAAACTTGTAGAGTTCGTAATTTCCTTCCGCGCCCTTGTATTTGGCCAAGTAATACGGTCGCAATTTCTCCTCGGTAGAATTCCGATACGCATAGGGCGGGTTTCCTAGCACCGCGTCGAAGCCGCCCGAGCGCATGATCTCAGAGAACCCATCTTTGCCGGTCCAGTCAAAGACATTGATTCGGAACCTTTCTTCGTCGTCAAGTAACAGAAGCTGCTGATTCTCAAAGAAATCTTTGCCAACAAGCGAGTTACCGCACTTAATGTTATTTCCAAGGTCGGGGAGGGCTCGTTCGTGAAAGAGGCGAAGATTTAGCCCAAGCGTTTGCTCGTTCTCTCCCTCAAGAACCTTAAGCAGAAGCGAGAGCTTAGTAACCTCTACAGCTTGAGAGTCGATATCGACGCCGTAAATGCTGTTCAGGAGGATGCGTTTCTTTTCAGCGGTCGTGAGGCGCCAATCTCCGCCCTGCGTCTGAAAGAGCACTTTCTTATTCTTGATAGTGCCATCGGCCAGATACCAATCTCGGTGCCAGTTCAGTAAGTACTCATACGCACCGAGCAGGAACGAACCTGACCCATGACCGGACCGACCTTTTGTACCACGGTGAATGAGAGAGTTTACATCACAGCCTCGGGCTGTGAACTCGTGTGGGGTGGAAGAGTGCTATAGGCCGCCGGCGCCGGCGGCCTATAGCCGAGCGCCGAGTGGGGCCTCCTC